>DATDOV010000033.1:0-17291 GCA_035293105.1 Blastocatellia bacterium | reverse complement strand
GCGCCCGTAAACGGAGCTTGTCATGCAGACCGCTGTCTCACCCGTGCCGATCCGTGGCATTCACCAGTTGGCGGAAGCTGCACAAGCTCGGTATTGTGTTGAAGGAACTCAACGAGACATTCGTATGGCTCCGGATGATCGAAGGCAGCGAGCTGCTAAAAGCTGAATTGCTTGCGGAGATCATGGACGAGAACAAGGAACTCTGCCGGATTTTCACATCATCACTCAAGACCGCCCGCTCAAACAGGGAAGCGAAATCGAAAATGGCAAATAGAAAATGGTAGGTGGAAAATGAGTTGATCTATACGCATGTCTTAAACAAGGGAGGCCGAGGAGTACGCAGCCCAGTTGACAGGTTGTGAACGGCCACGTCGGATCGAGGGAGCATCCCGTGCTGGGGTACACGAGTGAAAAGGAATGATTCGCATAACACTCCGAGATTCAACGTGAGCTCACACGCGCTAAACTGGCTGAATGAGTGCAGAAATGGAGACTAGAATCGACCGACTTCTATTGGGTTATGCGAACGGATGGTATATGCGCTTTTGCGTATAAATTACGTTGAGGCGGATACGAACTCAATGAAACCGATCGTCAAATACATCGAACATAAGCCCGCTGAGCACACGGATCGTGCGACGGCATGGATTGCTCGTGTCTGGCCGTCGTCGAGCGGTCGCACGCTCTATTTCAACGATATGGCTCTCAAGCGGTCTTCTGGCTATGATTCGAATCACTGCGATCTAGTCTCCGGGGAAGATTATTGGGTATCCGGCGTTAAGAAGAACGGATCCAATAGACACTCGAACGGTGGCGGTCCTATCTATATTGAGAAATCACTGGTCGAATGGTATGAGGCGTACGTCCACGAGAAGGACTTCAACGGGTTGATCGAAATTCCAGATTTGGCCAAACCCGATATTTCAAAGTTTAATGGGATTGAGAATGAGAGAATTGTCGAGTCGAGCGACACATCTGACGCATCAACGGAAGCTGACGACGTTAGAGGGTAGCGGGGCGAATCTCTTCTATCGGATCGCCCACTTTCATTTCCAAGCTATCAACAAACGATGGCCGGCAGGACACGCGAACGAACATATCAGCCTAACTCTGCGTGCACCGGAGCCGCGCGAGGCCATTTCTTATGACGCAGTCCTGCTGCTTGGGTTGTTTTTGTATCAACGCGCGGCCCGGTGACGCTGACGTTAGATGCTGCCTACGACGTAGCCCTCCCTGGGAGAGAGAAGATGCCGTTTCCAAGGAATGGAGTAACAGCGCTCCTCATCGCTTGTCATCGGCGCTGTTGTATTTGCCACCGGTTCTGTGGTGTAAAGATTGAAACCGATCACATCGTTCCCAGCCCCGAAGGAGGACCCGACACGATCGATAACGCGATCCCGGTCTGTTTCGAATGCCACGCGGAGATCCATAGCTACAATGATCAGCACCCTCGTGGACGCAAATTTCTCCCTGAAGAGCTCCAGGGACATAAACAACAGTGGCTTGAAATCTGCAGGACGCATACCGAAGTCTTGATTCAGTCCTCGTGGTCGAGCGACGTGGGTCCGCTGCAAGCCCTGATAGACGAACTCGAGTTCAACAAATGTGTAGCCGAAGCCGAGGCGGAAGATAATATTGGCTGCCTTTTCATCGACGATCAGTTCCGGCGCGCGATACGTGACGGAGCGATCTCAACACTGAACGATGTACTGAAGATGGCAATCCTGGAAGCATATCGGTCGATGGGCCGTGCAAATCAGCTGATTGATCGTGCCCTAGAGGCGGCCCCCGGAACGATTCACGAAAGCCCAGTGTACGGGGCCGCAATGGACTCCGTTGCGCAAGGCAAGGGGAAGATCCAAGAAGCTCTCTCAGCTCTAGTAGCGTTTCTTAGTTCGACTGGTTGAGCAGCATCTAACTCCCGCGTCGACCGAAGCGCGCGACGAGTGTTGACGTGAACTTTGAATGTTATGCGCACGCTCGGTCACCCGGATCGTTAGACCCTTGCTCGTTGTACGCGCCACGATTCGCATTGGTTTTTGCAGACTTGTTTTCTTCTCGTGTATGCCGGTAGATTTGATGCGTGCCGCGAAGCGCAATCGATCGAATAAGAGACAAGATTCGGCTCCAAGAGTACGATATCACCATCCATGCAATGGAAGAGGATGGCCGAAGATAACCTCGACATTCTTGACCTTGAACACGGCATCTTGAATGGGCAGATCGCAAGGTTCGAGAAGGGTGACCAGAGAGGAACCAAATATGTTGTTGAGGGATTTGCCCTTGATGAACAAACTCCTGTCGGGATCGTAGGGCGCTTCACGGGAAATGGGCGTTATCTGATAATCACGATCTATGAGATGACCGATTTAGAGGAATAGAGATCATGTACAACTATCGATGTGAGTATTGCGAAGGAACCGTTCGGCCCAAGAAGGTGAAACGCGAAGCCTTCAAGCACAAGAATGGGTTTGTCATCTTGGAAGGTGTGACCATCGGAGTATGCGATGAATGTGGAAGTCGGTACTACAGCGCCGACATTCTTCATACGGTCCACGATATCGCAACAGGCATAAAGCCCTTTGAACGGACAGAAGCGATCCCAGTCGCCCATATTTCACAGTAACAGAGGCAAGTCTGTAGCCATCGAAACGGGCCTAACTCCCGCGTCGACCGAAGCGCGCGATCGAGTGTTGACATGAACCTTGAGTTTCACAGGCGCGCTCGGCCACGCGAACGTTCGCCGCCGCTGCGGAGAGCCCGATCAAAACGAAAGACGACGCACTCCAACGCGGAAAAGCGCGGCTCGGTTGGGACAACGTAGCGAGTTCTATGCGAAGTAAACCCCGTGGCAAAAGTCAGTCTGGTTCCTCGAGGGGCCCGGTCGCGAAGTTCGATACGTTGCGGCTGATCTTTGTTGGTACGTAGACTCGGTTTGCAGTTTGCTCGTTGCTACCGACGCTGGTTGCTCACGTAGACTCGGCTTCGCGGTCTGCGCGGTTGCTCGCAGCACACAGTCGAGTGTCCGGGCTACATCGCAGCGCGCCTGATTCGGAAGGCCGCTCTTGCGTTGCTGTGGTAGCATCGTAGCTCACGGTTGACTGAAGCGCCGTCACCTCGAAGTCATTCTGTAGAGGAAGGCGGCGGCGGGGCGTTACGGCGACATTGAGAAGTTCGCTTGCGGGATGCGTCGGTCGCGAGTGTCCCGGCTTCATTCAGTGTCGCCCAACTCCCGCGTCGACCGAAGCGCGCGACCGAGCGTTGACGTGAACTTTGAATGTTACGCGCGCGCTCGGTCACGCGAACGTTGAACGAAACCGCTTCGGAAGTGCCCCGCGGGTGAGTAAGGAGTTGGACAATGGTTCGCAATCATCTGGTGCAGAGGTTCAAAGACAGACGCGAGATTAGCCGCCTTCAGCGTGACAAGTCACGCTGGATGACGGATGCCCTCGAAGCGCGCGATGAGGAACGGCGGCTCAGGCGGGATCTCGACAAGCTCACGCGCATGACTCCTAGCGAGCGCGATCGGCTGCAGCGCGATATCGCGCAACAGGTCGCTCGTTCGCAGCAATCCCTCGCCGAGGCCGAGGAAGACTACGAGCGACGTCAGGAAGAGATTGAAGCGCGGATCAAGGCAGCCCTCGAGACCCAACTTCGTGCGGAGGAAGCAACCGCTCAGGCCACACGCACCGCACTCCAGGCAAAGGCCGTGGCGGAGGCGATGGACGGCCACATACACGAGCAGATTGCGCGGGGAGTCGAACTGGCCGAAGCTCGCGGACGTCGCCGAAACCAACTGCTTGGGTTCTTTGTCGGGGTCGTATCTTCAATCGTGGCATCTCTAATCATGTACTACTTGCTGGGCACTACCAACTGAGGGCGTCGTCTAACAACGGCGCTCGAGATTATGGGTATCTACGGATTCATTCTTTAGCTGCAACTCATTCGCCATTCGCCATTCGTCACTCGTCATTCGTTCGTCATTCGCCATTCGTCATTCGTCATTCGCCATTCGTCATTCGGCTTCGAGTCCCCTGGACTGCCGGCTAAACCTGAAATAAACTGCCACTGAATTGCGTGCGTCTGTAGATCATGAAGAGGCGTTGTAGGAAGATGCACTTATAGGGTTTTTTGCGCCAAGCGGGTTGAAAATAATTACTGCCGCCGAGCGGCTTCCCTGACGGGGTTGAAGTTGTTAACTGGCCATCTGTGATTCTCGACGACTCCCGAAGGGCTTAACACGTGGACGCCGTCGTGTGTCCGCGCGTGCCCGGCGGTGTCAGCAGCCCAAGCGTCAGCCCGGGCTCACAAGCTCCAACCTAAGAGCTGAGACCAGTCGGCGCGTGTCTGTAGCCCAAGCGTCAGCGCGGGCTCACAAGCTTGCAACGTAAGACTTGAGGCCGATTTTGATGTTGGCCCCCGAGCAGACACATCGTGAAAGAAAAAACGGTCTCTGGAAGTCAGCCCTCAACTGGAACAATGCTATGCGAGTGACTGCGCATCAACAAACGCACTCCCTCTGGGAGTCGTCTATTCGCAGAGCCGCCGGGGTCAAGAGCAACCCCTGGGTAACCGGTTTGAGCGGCGATTCCGGCTTGACTGCGGCTCGCACATCGCAAAAAACGCTCTTTGTTAGACCGCTTAATTAAAGGAGGATTCGGAGATGGCAAAGAAGACGGTAGCGTTTAATCAGAAGGGCATCGAAAAGCTCCCGGACAACAAGCCTGTTGTCTACAAAATCCTAGACGACGGCGGAAAGACGAATTATGCCGGCGTCGCACAGCGGGGCCGCGTACAGGACCGATTACGGGAGCACCTCCCTGGCGCGAAGGACCGTGTTCCCGGCGACAAGGTTCAGATCGAGCAGATGGATAGCATCAAGAATGCAGAGGCCAAGGAGCGTCGAATCATCTCTCGCACCAAGCCTCCCCACAACGAGAAAGGAAAATAGCCTGCGTCCCAACAAGCTGCTGAGCAAGGCGGCAGAGAAGCACTTCTCGCGTAGAGTCGCTGTTCGCGGGCACGTGGTGATTTCCATGGCTACAGAGATTCGGGTGTGTTTCAAGAACAAACTCAAGAACACTTGGCTCACCGTCGCCGCCGACAATGCTGATGACGCCAGGAGAATCGCGAAGTTATGGGGCGAGCGTTCTGAGAACGAACCAGTAGTACGGACCATTCTCAAACAGCGCGTGCCCACCCCCCAGGGGCGACCGGAGCTAGTGGACGGGATCAAAGTTTGGCCCCCGCCGTTCTAGCGCGCTTTCCTTGTCGATCATTGAGTCCATTCTCAGTGAGCGCGGATACGCGTTGAAGCTCCGGGGGCGCAGAGATGAAGCGAGAGTAGCGCGGGGCATCGCAGTTCTGTGTCGAAGTTCGGTCGTTGAATCGCAGCGGGCCTAACCCCCGATTCGACCCGAGCGCGCGGTCGCGGGTTACTATGGCGCGGGTTTCCCGAAGTCGCTCCGACTCAACGCGCGCACGGTCAACCGGAACGTTGGGCGGCTCAGTTCGCTCCGAGGTAGCGAAATGAAGTGCGTACAAATACTCAACTCAATTGGCCTCGGACTTGGAATGGTTGGTGTCATAATCATCTTCATCTTTGGGCCGCCCCAACCTTCACTCGAATCCGGCGTGAGCTTGGGACTTGAAGACGCAACACCTATCGACGCCTCTGGAAAAACGGTTGCCGAATATAATCGGGACGTTGAGAAGCGCCGTCGCAAACATTCAATAATGTCGAAGATTGGATTAGCCCTAATCTTTCTCGGCTTTGCGTTCCAGTTCTGGGCTACTTGGGCCTGGCGGGAATCTTGCTTGGTCAAGGGCCGCCCAACGACGAGTTGCCGACTTTTTCATCCGCAGTAGTGATCCCCAGGGTCATGACTGGATCGTTGCGCGCCAAAAAACCACGTCACCCGCGCGCGCGAACATGAATCGCCCAAAGCCCAGCTTGGTTTGGTCGTCGCGCGCCGGGTGATCGCAGTCGATAGCACACTTTCTGGTTTTTCAGCAGCCCGCTAGGGGAATATCCCCCGGACTCGCGTTGCCTCCGCAACCCGATCGACCGCCAGACAATACGCGCCGGTTCGCATGTGCACCTTGTACTGCTTCGCCTTCTGGCTCACGTCGTTGAAGGCCTTGATCATTATCTTCTCCAGATAGCGATTGACCTCCTCATCGGACCAGAAGAACCCATACTGATCCTGTACCCACTCGAAGTACGAAACGGTCACGCCGCCCGCGTTCGCGAGGATGTCCGGGATGTCGAAGATTCCCTTCTCGAACAAGATGCGGTCCGCCCCGGGCGTCACCGGTCCGTTCGCGGCTTCCGCTACGATGCGTGCCTTGATGTCAGCAGCGTTGTCGAGCGTGATTTGATTCTCGAGCGCGGCCGGAACCAGGATTTCGCAATCGAGCTTGAGCAGGTCTTGATTGCTGATCGGCTCCGAACCCTTGTAGCCGACGACCGACCCCGTCTTCTCCTTATGGTGCAGCACGTCGACCGGATCGATCCCTTTCGAATTGAAGATGCCTCCTCGTGTGTCGCTCACCGCGATGACCTTTGCGCCATCCTGGTGCAACAGCCGGGCGGCGATCGAGCCGGCGTTGCCGTAGCCCTGGACCGCTACCCGAGCGCCTTCCAATTTGAGCCCGAGCAGCTTGCACGCCTCGCGCACCGTGATCAAGCACCCGCGGGCGGTCGCTTCGGCGCGGCCCTGGGAGCCGCCAAGCGATATCGGCTTGCCGGTCACCACCGAGAGCTGCGACCCACCGCTCATCATCGAGAGCGTGTCCATTATCCACGCCATGGTCTGTTCGTTGGTGTACACATCGGGCGCGGGGATGTCGACGTGCGGGCCGATGATCGGCGCGATCTCGACTGCGTAACGTCGTGTGAGCCGCTCGAGCTCGCCGTTTGACAGCTTGTGCGGGTCGACTCGCACGCCGCCTTTGCCGCCGCCGTATGGAATGCCGACGGTCGCGCATTTCCAGGTCATCCACGACGCGAGCGCGCGCACTTCGTCGAGCGTGACGTCGGGGTGATAGCGGATGCCGCCCTTCGCGGGTCCGCGCGCCATGTTGTGCTGCACGCGGAAGCCTTCGAAGACCTTGATAGTCCCGTCGTCCATTTTGACCGGGATCGAAACTATCAATTGGCGCTTGGGGTTTACCAACACCGCTCGCATGCTTTCGTCGAGCTCGAGCAGGTTGGCGGCGATTGCGAACTGCTCTCGGGCAATGTCGAACGGATTCAGATTCTCATGTGGTTTCGCTGTTGACATGCTTGTTTTCCTCCGCGCTGTTGAGCGCTTGGTCGATGGGAGAGGTCTGAAAGACTGGGCGTTTGATGCGCACCCTGTGAGCTCCCGGTTATCAGTGCCGGCCCCGGATGCGAAGAACGCAATCCCGGGGTCGTCGAAGCTCGCTCATCTACTCCTGGTTGAATAGTATGCAGAAGCCGGGAGCGTTGTAAAGACAAAGGCCGCCGGCGGCGTGCGGCCGCTTCGCTCGTATTGGCGCGCCTCGGATCTAAGCGTGGTTGAGGTTCAATACTTCCTTGAACACCTTCACAAACAGCTTCATCTCTTCGACCGTCCCGAGCGTGACTCGCATGTGCCGCGGAATCGATGGGAACTCGCGGCCCACCAGTACGCGGCGCCCCTTGAGCGCTTCAATCAGCGGCTTGGCCGGCCGGTTGAGACTGATCGTCACAAAGTTGGTCGCCGACGGAATGTACGCGAGCCCCATACCGCCAAGCTCGCCGCACAGATAATCTCGCGCTTCGCCATTCCTCCTGCGCGCGCGAGCGACGAACTCATCGTCCTTCAACCCGGCCAGGGCCGCCGCGACCGCGAGTTGATTAGGGTTGTTAGCCAGTCGCCGGTTCAGCATCCGCTTGATCAAGTCCTTGCGGCCGATCGCGTACCCGACTCTGAGCCCGGCCATGCCATAAATCTTCGAAAAGGTCCGCGAGACCACAACCGGGAGACCTTCCTTGACGTAACGAAGACAGCTCTCGTGCTCCGAGCCTTCGACGTAATCGAAGTATGCTTCGTCGGCCAGCAGCACCACGCCGCGCGGCAGCTTGCGGACAAATCGTTCGACCTCGCGCTTGCCGATCACGGTGCCGGCGGGATTCGACGGGTTGCAGAAGAAGATCATTCCGGCGCCTTGACTCGCTGCGCCGAGCATTCTGGGAAGATCGTGCCGGTAATCTCGCCGGGTTAGCGGAATCTTCACCGCGCGCGAATGAACGAACGGGCAGTACGAGACGACGGCTTCATAGGTCGGTTCAGCGACGATCGCGGCGCGTGACGGGCCGCAGAAGGTCTCGGTCGCCATCCTCAGGACCTCGATCGAGCCGCATCCGAGCGCGACTTGTTCTCTGTCGACTCCGAACCTTTTGGCGAGGGCTCCAGCAAGCGCGGTGGGTTCGTCTATCGGGTAGCGCGGCGACATCCCTCCGACTGCGCCCCGGATAGCTTCTGCGGCGGCGGGCGGCAACCCGTACGGACTCTCGTTGCGATGAAGCCTAAGCAGCGGCGTTTCACCGGCGGCGTCGAGTCCAACTCCGCGCTCGGCCGCGAGCAGTTCCGACGGCAATCGAAATCCCGTCGCAGCAGCGCCCAGGGTCGCGCTGGCGACAAAGTTCCGCCTCGTCATCACGCCTTCTTCTTTCATTCTGAGTTCCTCCTTCGCTTAGAGTGAGCCGATGAATCAACTACCGACCTTGTCCTTAGCACTTCAATCGGCATACTGCCGCCGCCGGCATTTCTCACTGACGCATCTCGGGCAGCGACCCGAGTCTCCGTCTTGGAAGCCGTAGGATATCCCGGTAGACCTTTCGGAGCAAGGCGAGGCATGTGAGTGAAGTAGCGCGTAAGCTCGGTTGTGTCTATCCCGCCTCGACATAGAGCGAATGTCTCCGAACCTCGTATGGTCGTCCGCTTACGGACGCCCAGAGGCAGCGTCACTCTCTAAGAGTACAGCCGGAATCCACTCCGATTATCACTCTTGATAAAACGATCCTCGATGGCGCTGACGGGTCACGGGGTGAGACGGGGCTGCGGCCTGGAATTTGGATCGTTCATTCACCCTATTGACTAACCTATGTTGACCGCCCCCGCGATCCTGATCCTCCTCGCTATTCCCACACAATTGCCTAGCGCGGATAAGTCACTCGGTGATCTCAAAGCCTGGAAACCCGGCCCCCGAGTCGCCCAGGAGATTACGCGCCTCGAACGCGACGGCCGGGCGATGTTCCGCCTTTTTCGTGACGGAAAACTCGCTCAGTGGACCGTCATGCGCGAACCGGCTCGACTCAAGGTCACGATCGAGGTGCTTCGCGAATGGTCATTCGTCAATCAGACGAATGAAATGCCGCAACTCGTCGTCGTGTTGGTTGATGATGATTCCGACGAGAGCCGCCAGGTGTTTCCTCGCGGGAAGAATCATCTTCCGCGTGACGTTGTGGCGGGTGAGACCTACGCGTCGACTCGAGACGGCTCGCGCTCGTGGCAATACTTGGGCGAACGACGAGTCACGGGGATGCGCTTTGCGGTCTTCCGAAGCGCCCAGGGGAGTGGCGCGGGCAGGGAAGATTATGAGAAGACCTCCGAAGCGAAGGGAAATCGGTAAGTTCGTGGTCGAGAACTCCTCTTTGGCGTAACCTCTGGTCGGCCGTCGTGCCCGTTCCGGTCCCGGTGCGGCTGCCGTCGGCGAGGTAAATGGACGCGCCGCCAAAAGCCGCTGGTCTTACTCGGCGGGGAAAACTACTGAGACGTAGAACTCGCTCAGCGGAATCGTGCACGCGAGGGAGCCAGGTTCAATCTCGCGATCGAGGCCTTCGATGTCAGACCGCAACCAGTTCCCATTCATCTGCCGGACATAGTGAGTGACGTAGGGCTTATCTTGAGCCACCAGTAAGTATTGCTCGAAGCTCTCGATCGATTGATAAGCAAGAAACTTCTTTCCTCTGTCGTAGGCTTCGGTTGATTCGGAGAGTATCTCGACGATCAAGCGCGGATTCACCAGCACATCGAGTCCCTGAATGTTCTCGATGACCGGCTGCCCGCAGACAACAACAATGTCAGCATAGCGATAGGGCGGAGCCTTCGGGACTTTGATCCGCATATCGGCTGGCAAGACCTCGCATCCTTGTGGCTGCGCTTTGCGGCGGAGCGCCGCGAAGGCGTCTCCGGCGATGCGATTGTGCGCGAGAGTGCCGCCGCTCATCGAGACGACGACCCCATCGAAGTACTCCCAGCGTTCCTCGGAGTTCTTGTCGAGCTCGATGTACTCTTCCAGGGTGAGCCGCTCTTTTGGAACTGCGACCATCGTCGTCCTCCGCCGGGCAACGCGTCAGTCGACGCGTTGTTTTCGGTACCTGCCGCCGGCAATTCTACCATAGCCCGCGCCTGACACCGGGTAGAAGATTGCATTGGGTGTTGGGAAAGCCCAATGTGACGGTAGGCGTCCTCTGACAGGGTGCTGAGGCCCTCCGTCCCGGGGGCACAGCGGTGCCGACTTGTACTTCAGTTAATTCGCGATCTGCCGCGGTTGCTTGATTACTCAAATCCGTGCGGAGGGTGTTCGCCAACGCAGTAGAGCACGCGGCGCATGTTCACAAGTCCGTTCCGGTTCAAGCGCAGTGCCTCGACTGTGGCTCTCCCAACAGGGATCAGGCCGGTTAGCTTTGTGTATTCATCATCCCAGGCGAAGTGTGTCGATTCGAGAATCGGTCGTCTGATCAAGACTCGTCAAGAGTCGTTCGGCCAGGTCGGCACGCTCAGAGGGCGGTAGCGCCAAAGCCTATTCTAGTATTCTCTCGGTGCGCTCGGACATTTGTCTTAACTCGCCCATCTCGCACAGCAGGTTCTAACGTATCGGAGACGCGTTAGGCCTATTACAGCCGGTTATCAATAGTTTGAAGATTCGCTCGTCGAAGCTGATCGTTGAGCGACGGGACTTCGCGATCTTCCATCTCTCGCCACCGAGAAAGCACCGCTGCCAGCCGCCTCTGCAACTCTTCGGAGGCGTTCACGGCTTGAGTCGTCGGTGCCACATCCGCGCCTTCGACTATGTCCATCAAAGTCAGCAACTCGCCCTGGACTCGGTTCAGCGTCGGCTCGCCGCCGCCCGCGCCGCCGAAGCGCCCGCCCCCCGCGCCTTCAAGGGCCGCGCAGCTCTTGTCGAGAGCCGCGATCGAGTCTGCGAGCGGCCCGGGACTCACGCGGCCGGCGAGGTCCTTCAGTTGAGACCGGACCTTGCGCAACTCGGCCAGTGCGTCACGCACTTGAATCAACCCCTCATAGCACTTCATAGCAATCTCGTGCTGTCGCGCGAGCCCTTCTGCCGGAGTCTTCACTCGCGGGTCCATCTTCAACACGAGCGGTTGACTGAACGTGCGGCCCCCGACCGTCAGGCGAACCGTGTAGTTGCCCGGCAGCGCCCACGGACCCAGCGGCTCGCGCCACGTGTCACCCTTAATCGCCGAGATCGGATACTGCGCCGGCAGCCAATCACACGGCGCATAGTGCAGGTCCCAAACGAAGCGCTGCATGCCCGCGTCGGTCGAAACAGGCTGTGGGGGCCTGATCCAGTAGGTTGGGATGTTCACTCGCTTTCCGATTTCATCGATCGACTCGAACTGGTCTTCGCTGGAATACCGACGCACCAGGTTGCCTGACGCGTCAACGATCTCGATGACGACCGGACCCGGAGTTTTGCTCTTCAGGTAGTAGTTGATGATCGCGCCGTCGGGCGGGTTCTTGCCCGCGGGCTCCTCGGGTGGCAGCGGCGTGTCGGTGTTCATGTTCCAGCGCACGCGATAAGCAACTTGAGGCTTGAACAGGAACGCATCGGATGCTGCAACCTCCTCGGTGATCTGCCGCAGCGGCGTGATGTCGTCGAGTATCCAGAATGACCGGCCGTGCGTGCCGACCACAATGTCGTCGTCGTGAATCACAAGATCGCGGATCGAGGTCGCCGGCATGTTCAATCGCAGCGGTTGCCAGTCATCTCCGTCGTTGAATGACACGTAGACCGCGCGCTCGGTCCCGCAGAAGAGCAGCCCACGGCGAACCGGGTCCTCGCGGACAACATTCACGGGGCCGCTGTCGCCCAGGCCGTTCACGATCTCCTTCCACGTTTTGCCGCCGTCGTGCGTGCGGTAGATGTGCGGCCGTTGATCGTCGAGTCGGATGCGATTCACCGCCGCATAAGCCGTATCAACGTCGAAGTGACCGGCGTCCATCAAGGACACCTTGCTCCACGCAGTCAATCCCGCCGGCGTTACGTTAGTCCAATTCTTGCCGCCATCGCGAGTGACGTGAATCAACGCGTCGTCCGTGCCCGCCCAAATCGTGTTAACGTCTTTGAAGGAAGGCGCGACGGTGTAGATCACTCCGCGCCGCGGCATCTTCGCAAGGTCCGGTGTGCGAAAGACGCCGATGTTTTCGGGCACTTCGGGCTGTTCGCGCGAGAGGTCCGGGCTGATGATCTCCCAGCTACTGCCGCCGCTCGTCGTCTTGAACAACACGTTGCCGGCGAAGTAGAGAACGTGTGGATCGACCGGCGAGAAGATCACCGGCGCCGTCCGGAGAAAGCGGTACTTGCCGGTTCGTACCGCTTCGGGCGCGACGTTCTGGACCTGGCCGGTAGTTTTGTCAAAGCGCGTGATCTTGCCGCCGTAGATGATGTTCGGGTTCAGCGGGTCGGGCGCGACGTAGCCGTACTCTTCTACGCCGACCGGGTGCCATTCGCGAAATGTGACCTGCCCGTCGTTGCCTCGGCTTGCGATGCCGACCGAGCCGCTCTCCTGCTGTCCGCCGTAGACCCAATACGGAAACTGATTGTCAGTGATGACGTGATAGAACTGCGCGGTGGGCTGGTTGTACCACGATGACCATGTCTGGCCGCCGTTGACAGTGATGATGGCGCCCTGGTCACTTGCGAGCAGGATGATCTGCGGGTTGTCCGGATTGATCCAGATCGCGTGGTAGTCGTCGCCGCCCGGCGCGCCGCGAAATCCTGTCCAGTTTTGGCCGCCGTCCGTCGAACGCCAGGTCACGATGTTCGCGCTGTAGACGACATCCGGATTCTTCGGATCGACTTTGATTTCGGCAAAGTCGCTGCCTCGACCCCAGGGCCGTGGGTCGTTGCTTACGCGCCGCCAACTCTCGCCGGCGTCGTCGGAACGGTAGATTCCGCCGAGTTGCGGCGACGCATCAACGGTGGCGTACATTCGTCGCGGGTCGCTTGGTGCAATGCAGAATCCGATGCGGCCGAGTCCTTGCTCAAAAGTCGGCAGCCCCTTCGTGAGCTGCCGCCACGTGTTGCCGCCGTCGGTTGACTTGAACAGCCCACTGCCCGGGCCTTGCCACGCGCCGTTTTCCCACGGCCCCTGCCGCGCCGACCAGAGATCAGCGTAGACGGTTTGCGGGTTCGACGGATCGAAGGCGAGCGCAATGGCTCCGGCGTTCTCGTCCTTGTAGAGGACCTTATGAAAAGTGTCGCCGCCGTCGGTCGATCGAAAGACTCCGCGCTCTTCGTTAGGGCCGTAGGGATGGCCCAGCACGGCTACGAAGAGACGATTGGGATCGCGTGGATCGACGATGATCGCGCCGATCTGCTGACCATCGCGCAGTCCGAGATGCCGCCACGTCTTGCCCGCGTCAGTCGATTTATACACGCCGTCGCCGGTCGAGAGATCGGGCCGCTGCAAGCCTTCGCCGCTGCCGACGTAGACGATGTTCGGGTCAGATGGCGCAACAGCCAACGCCCCGATGGAGCCTGTTGGTTGATCATCGAAGATCGGCGTCCAGGTGTGGCCGTAGTCGTTAGTCTTCCAGACGCCGCCGTTGTTGACGCCGATGTAGAAGACGTTGGGCTGGCCCGGCACGCCTGTAGCGCCGACGGTTCGGCCTCCACGATGCGGGCCTATGCAGCGCCAGCGGAGGTTTTGGTAAAGGTTGGGGTTGAGTTGCTGTGCGAAGCCCAAGCTCGCGAACGAGCCCAAGACGGTTGCAGCGAATGCAAAAATCAGAATGGAGCTGCGAAGTTTGATCACCTCGTGACCTCCTATGTTTTGATCAATCCGCGTCACTTGCGGCGATTATCAGCGCGGACCTTTTCGACGATGACTCTGAGGTCGTCAGGCCACCAGAGATCGAACGAGAATCGCCCTTGGGCGGCCATCCTGCGTGCTTGTTCGACCCCTGCATTCTGCATGAAGTGCCCCAGCATCACGAGGCGTTCTTCGCGATCGATGCTTCTTAGCGTTTCAGAGAGCCCGCTATCGAGCGAGCAGAGATCGTTGTCGCCCTTGCCGAGGGATTCCGCTAACAGCCTTAGCGTTGGAACCACTGCTTCGAGCCGCTCGTCAATAAAGCTCGGAAAGTACGTCATCGCACCGGGTGGGTAGTTGTTCTCGAAGTAGGCAACCGTCGACGGGTCGCCCGCCGGACCATGCAGATCCTTGGAGCTGAGAAAGGAATGCCACTCGAGAAGACAGTCCGCCTGTAGGACGAGCGCCCGAACGTCGGCGGTGTGGTCCAGTATCTTACGCAATGAATCATCAGCGCCAAACCTCTCTGTCGCCAGGAGGTCAATGCGTCTATCCGGCGCGTCCCTACAGTAATAAGGCCAGAAAAGGTACGGATAGACTCGTTCTTCATGCCTTGTAAGGCGCGGGAACATTTGCGAGAAGTATCGAATGCTTGAGGTTTTCCGGAGCGAAAACCCGGCGAGCAGGTACGCGATAAGCAAAGACTCAATTGCTGGGACAGAGTAGCTAGCGTGGACCGCGAGCGAATCCGGCTTGCCGTTTGGTTCGCTCGGCATGACTGATCGCAGCGGCAATGCAGCGCTCAGTATGTCAAAGAGTTGATCGGCAACTTTTGAGAAGAGTGCTACCGGAGCGGAGAACTTAATCAAGAGAAGTCCCAGTTGCGTCAGCCCACGCATTGCCGGGAGAAACTCAGCGTCCTTGATGTTCAACACCTCCTGCGGTGTCAACGCTCGTCTTTGCGCGATGATGCCCTCCCAAAGCGCGACGGTCTTTTCTCTAATCTTTTCAAGGAGAATATTGAACTTGACTTCATTGTCGGAGATTAGTGCTTGCTCGACAAAGGATTCGAACTCATCGTCGGTGGCCGTTAGCGCAGGTATGATCGATGAGCCCCCGAGGCGGGTTCGTTCCTCGAGGCGGATTGTGGGAAGCATCTGGTTGATGCGCTCGGTCGCGGCACCGTGAACGAGTTCTTCCAAGTCGAGCATCGAGAGCAGGGCGTCTCTAGTCGTCACTAGCTGCTTCCCGGTGCCGGCAGTGGTCGGACCACCGGGCTTCCACCATATGTCTCCTTCTCGAAGGTACACTTTTCCTTTATCATCCGTGATTGTCGTGCGCGCTATGAAGGGCCTCCTAGACTGGTGAGGGATTCGAACGACAACGTATGGGGATCCATTCAAGGCGATAGGTGTAAAGATCTCAAACTCTGGGACTCGGTCGAGGTGGGCAGCTAGCAACTGTCTAATACTGGCCTCATCAAAATCGGCGTGGTTGCAGGGGACGAACGTCCGGGTCGCTTCGTCGACCCCGGCGACTATGTGTTTTTCTCCACCGGGTGCGATGTCGGAGTTGGCGATGGACTGTATGTCGTTTATGAATTCAGCGCGGTTGTGCGGTGTGTCGCGTAGCCAGATCGTCTTTAGTTCACAATCCCCATGTTCGCCCGTTGAAGCTATTATTCGCTCGATGATCTCAAGAGTCCGGCGAAAACGCTCGTCGGTCGGCTGGTTCGAATTGGCTTTTCTACTCTCTTCCGGCAACTTGTTTAGAGTGTGCGCTGCAGCGATGACGACAGGGCCTTTTCAAGCGCCTGCGGCAATTCTATCGGGAAGAACCGACTCGCAGAATAACCGTAGTCCTCGCCGCTCTCATCTATGACGCGGATGTAGCCGTGCGAGGCAGCTTCATCGTCACGAATCACGCGATACAATTTCCCAGCCTCTAGCGAAACTTCATAGCCTTTATTGTTGACGCATACCGCGAAGTGGGTTTCTTGTTTGCCTCTTCTTTTCATGATCAGTCAATCAGCGGGAACTTAATCTTGAATTCCTTCTTGCCGAGACCGTGTGCCTCGTACCAGTGTAGTTCCGCCGTGTGTATTGTGCCATCGTCGAGCCGCACGGTCGCGACTCCCTTGCGCTTTCTCCAGCGACCCTTGCCGTATCGCTTTCGCAAACGGGCGAGATCATAGATCGATCGACCTGTTGCGATGGTTTCAACATCGGCGATCTCTCCGATGATCTCGAAGTCCATTCTCAATGCATCAAATCACCTTCAACAGCAGAATTCAAGGACTTGAGAACCCAGCCTGCGCTCACGTTCGCTGATTCCCTTCGAGCTTACGAATTCCGCGACCTCTTGATGCATTCATCACCCGTCAGCCGCGGGGTGTCCCGAAGTTGCCGCCACTTCGAGCGGTGCTTCGAGCTTCAGGTTGATCAGTTGATTCAATGACACGCTCTGTTGCGCTGCCTCAATGGCGAGATAGCGATGCAAGTAGCTCGGCATTCGCACGTTGAGCCGGCCGCTGAACGAGCGCTTTCCCAGCGGCTGGGGTACGGGCTCCCTCGACACCGCCATTTCTTTCAAGACTGCCCTAACTACGAGTTGAAGCGAAGCGAGCGCAGCCTCCTGCGAGTCGCCGTGGGCGGCAAGCGATGGGAATTCGGCCACGCGCGCGACATACGCCTCGTCGTCTTCAGACCAGCCTACCGTGTACAGATAGTGTTGGGCGTTCGTCCGGGAGTGCTTTGCCGGTTTCTTTCGTGCGGTCACGACTTTCTTCTTCATAACCTATTCCCCTAACTCAGTTGACGTCTGGCCGTCACGCAACGACGGGGTTTCGTTGTCGAAATCAAACGAGAGCCCGACCGCTACGCGCGCGCCCTTGGGCCAGCGCTTGGGCGTCAGGTCGCGGCCCGCGCGCGCGGTTGACGACTTCAAAGACCCTACCCTCGGGCCATTTCCACGTCGGCTCCTGCTGTTGTTGTGCGACTGCTGAATCCGTTAGGCCTACGCCAAGACCGATCGCGACCACAATCGCGGCCGTCGCGCACCTCCGATGTTTCATCGTCATCTCCTTGAGCGCCGGGATAAACCGGCAGGTTGTAGCGAATGAAAGAGTCATACGTTAAAGGTCTAGCCAACCGTGACGGCCCCGAGTCATGCACCGGCGCTCGTGAGGGCGCAGGCGAAGCGTTGACAGGGGAACGTGCAG
>DATDOV010000032.1:0-6259 GCA_035293105.1 Blastocatellia bacterium | reverse complement strand
GGGCTTCGGGGCGTCGCGGTCCAAAACAGCGATGGCCGCTTCTCAGGCGAAGCCGTCTTTCGCGTAGCCGCGGTTGCTCCGATCATTCATTCGCTTGATCCTCGCGCTGTTATCGAAGGCAGCGGCGACCTCACGATCACGCTCGTCGGCGAGAAGTTCAAGCCAGGCTGCAAGGTTCGCATCATCGAGAACGCGCAACCGGCACGCCTCCTTGAAACGGTCTTCGTCTCGAACGAGCGCGTCGAAGCTAAGATACCGGCGGAACTTCTCCGCACGGCCGGGGCAGTTCGTCTGAGAGTCGAAAACCCGGACTTCGGCTTTTCCAACACTGCGACCCTCAACGTCCTAATAAAAGACCCGCTGGTGATCAACGAGTTTCTCGCCGACCCTCCGGACGGAGCGGCGGGCGACGCAAACGGCGACGGCGTGCGCAGTTCTTCGCAGGATGAGTTCGTCGAAATAGTTAATCGCACCGCCCGGCCCCTTGATCTATCAGGCTTCGTGTTGTCGGACTCCGAAGCCGTTCGTCACGTCTTCGCGCCCGGCACGAAGCTGCCCCCGTTTGAGGCGGCCGTGGTATTCGGAGGCGGCACTCCCACGGGGAACTTCGGCAACGCGAGGCGAAACAAGCTTCTGTTCACCGCTTCGACGGGCGGGCTTTCGCTTAACAACGGTGGGGACACGATCAGGCTGGCAGACTCCTCAGGGGTCGTTATTCAGGCGATCATGTTTGGCGCAGCGGAAGGCGGCACCGATCAGTCGATCAACCGCGATCCAGATATCGACGGAGCGGGCTTTGCGCTGCACACAACCGTCGCGGGCGATCCCGATCGTTTGTTCTCACCTGGAGCGAGGGCGACCGGCGAGACCTTCACTACCCAACCGGAGATTCACGCGCTGTCGCCATCGAAGGTCCCGGTTGGATCGCCCGAAACGTTGCTGGAGATCACCGGAACGGGCTTCCTGTCGGGGGCCGTCGCGTTGTTGGACGACGTGCCGCTTCAGTCGACGGTGATCTCCGGCATGCGGCTTGAAGCGACGATCCGCGCCGATCTCATCTCTCACGGGGGGTCCCGCGACGTTCGCGTCCGTAATCCGAAAGGCGAGCTTTCCCAAGCGACCAAGCTTCTCGTCGTCGACAGCCCCCCGCGAATCGCGGCGATCGATCCGAAGATGACCGGCACGGGCGCCGAAAACTTCGAGGTTGTTTTGACCGGCGAGCGATTCCAACAAGGCGCGATGCTGATCGCGGCGGGCGACGCCATCGAGCCTGCGGCGGTTGAGCCTTCGCGGCTGACGGCGATCCTGCCGGGTCGGTTCTTCACGCGAGCCGGCGAGCTCGATTTGCGAGTGCTAAACGCCGATGAGAACCGGTCGAACGCGGTGATGCTGGCGATTGAGAACGGCCCATTGATCACCAGGACCGGCCGCGCCCGAATCAAGGCCGGGAGAGGCGAGATTGAATTGAATCTCGGCGGCCTCGCGTTCAAACCCGGCGTGGTGGTGTTTGCCAACGACATCGCGGTTGGGACGACCTTCGCGAGCGACACGGCCCTCTCCGCGCGCATTCCGGCTGAGCTTACTGCAAGCCCCGGCCTGGTCACCCTTCAGGCGAGAAACCCCGACGGCGGCCGATCGAATCGAGTGACGCTCCGAGTGGTTGAATAGGCGGGCACGCGCGGTCCGAGGCTGTTCTCACCGAGGCTACCGAGGCTACCGAGGCTGTTCCCACTTATCCGTTTGCGCCCTCGATGCTAGAATCTCTGCGGATCGGACCAGCCCGACCATTCCCCTTAATGCAGCGATCATCGATCAGGTTAAAGGAGCCTTGAGTGCACAGGACCGGATTAACTCTGCTGACGACCGTCGTACTGTTCTTCGCCGCGTGCGCGCCGCCGAGCACGCCACGCGCACCCGGCGCGTGGATTCCGTTGAACACCGACACCGGAGACGCTTTCTACAGCGTGAACTTCGTCGACCGCAACGTCGGCTGGCTCAACGGCCACACCGACCGCGACTACCTGTCGGAGGAAGAGAATCAGAACGCTAATAAGAATGCCGCCGCGAAGCCGGCAAAGAAGACCGAAGTCTCTCCGAAGGCGAACCAGGGCTTCGAGGTGCTGCAAACAACCGACGGCGGAGATACGTGGCGGCCGATTCCCGGCCAGTTCAAGCACAAGATTAGATCGGTGTGGTTCGTGGACGCGTCAATCGGGTGGGCTCTCACTATCAATCGCGACCTTCTACACACGACGGACGGCGGCGCGAGTTGGGCGCTTCAGCGCAAAGCCGGAACCATCAAGCTCAAGCTGATCGGCAACCGGCGCCAGCCTGAAATGGATCAGCCGGACCAGATTGAACACGTGTATTTCATCGACAAAGACCACGGCTGGGCATGGGGAGGAGGCCAGAAGACCGACTATGCCGACCAGCCTGGGATCTTTCTCGCCACCATCGATGGCGGGAAGAACTGGAACGAGATCGCGTATCCGTTCGAGCAGAACGTCACCGGTATCTTCTTTCTCGACGCCGCGCGCGCGTGGGCGAGCACCAGCGCAGGCTTCTACGAGACCGCGGATGGCGGGTTGAACTGGAACGCGATCACCACGAAGCGGCCCGAAGACGCCTTCAACTCGATCTTCTTCCTGGATGAGAAAAATGGGTGGGTCGTCGGCCGGAGCGGGCGGCTGGCAAAAACAACTGACGGCGGGCGCACGTGGACAAAGCTGACAAACATCAAACCGCAGTTCGTGATGAAGGACATCGTCTTCACTGATCGCGCGCGTGGATGGGCTGCTGGTGATGACGGCGCGCTACTCTACACGCCCGATGGCGGGCGGAGCTGGATCAACGTGAGCGCGCCGGTGCCCGCCCAACTGACTCGCATCCTGTTTCGCGAAGGGCGCGGATGGGCGGTGGGGCTCGGCGGCGCGGTGTTGAGGTTCGAACCCGGCGACGGGTGACGGACATCTCACGGAGCGGCGCCGGGGCGATATGTTGCAAGCCGAACCGGTCGCGACATTCTACGGGAGTCGGGGGCCAAGGTGGAACAGATCAAGCCGGCAGGACGTTACCCAGAATGTGTAATTGCAGAGGCCGGCGATTATTGGTATGCTTTTGCTGTTCGCAGCAAGGGATGCCTCGATAGGTAGGAACGGTAGAGACCTCAGAGCCCCATTAGCCGGACGGACTATCGCGAGCGCCAGGCTTGTGGAGGGGATATGCAGCAACAGCAAGCATTGTTTTCGAACACATTCCTTTATCAGCCATCGATATTCAAGCGAATCAGCGACGAAGTGGCTGAGGCCGCGCGTGAGTTCCGCGAAGACCCCAAAGGATACGTATCAGGTGCAATCAGGGGAGACGGACTGGGCGGCCGCGAGCGGAGAGACCTGTTGATGCTCGGCTTGGCGGCCGGGATTTTGGTCTTTGCGCTCTTCTTTCTGTCCATTCTGGTTGTTTACGCGTTGCAGCAAATGCGAGTCGAAGCTGCGCCGTCGCTGGAAGTCGTTCATATGGTCAATCCTGATGACTTCCGGCCCCAGGCGATCGAGTTGCCGAAGGCGGAACGCAAGGCAAGCGGCGGCGGCGGCGGCGGCCGCGAGACCCCGACTCCTCCTTCGAAGGGCCAGCTTCCGAAGTTCGCGCTCACGCCTCCCATTATCGCCCCGCGACCCGAACCACAACTGAAGCCGCCCTTGTTGGCGGTGCCCGAAACGGTGCAGGTCGATCCGCGGCTTCAGCCGAAACGCGATGATCTGGCGTTGACCGGTTTGCCGACAGGTGTTCCCGGACCGCCCTCCCCGGGTCCCGGTTCGGGCGGTGGCATGGGTTCTGGCAGCGGCGGCGGAATGGGATCTGGGAGCGGCGTCGGCGTCGGGCCTGGCACCGGGTGGAATACGGGTGGAGGTGCAGGTGGTCTCGGCGGCGGCAGCGGGGCAGCCGTCGATGTTGTTGACACGAAGCCGATACAGCTTAACTCTCCGCGGCCGCTCTACACCGAAGAGGCCCGCAAGAACAAGATTCAAGGTGCGGTGATAGCGCGCATTTTGATTGGCGCAGATGGCGCCGTGAAGACCGTGAGAATCGAGCGCGGCTTGCCGGATGGATTAAACGAAGAAGCGATACGGGCTGCGTACCAGCTTCGCTTCAGGGCGGCGATGAAGAACGGCCAGCCCGTGGCGCATTGGATGAGAGTACAAATAGAGTTCAATCTCAGGTGATACCCGAAGACCCGGCGAGGGTTCCTGATGGGCAGCCCTCGCAAGAACCCGTTGCCTTCCACACATGAGCAGTTCTCTCCACGATGGCCTCAGCGATTACAACAGAGCTGCTGGACTCACCTGGCTACGTTGAAGCGCCGCCTCTTTGCCTGATCGAATCCCGAGGCCTGTTCGCCCGCCTTACTGATGAAGTTACTCTCGCCTGGCGCGAACTCCGGCGCGACCCTCGAGGATTCACTCGCGCGATCGTCTTTGCCGACACGAAAGACCTCGAACGCCGCAGGCGGCTCTATTTCGGATTCGCCTGCGGGTTCGTGACCCTCTGTGCTCTGGTCGTCGTCACGGTCGCTCTCGGCTGGCATCGCATCCTCGCCCAGGTGGACGACTCCGACAGACTCAAGATCACGATGATCGATCCGAACCTTAAGGCGCCTGACGCAGCGGCCGGACCTAAGAACCTCCCGCGCGGCGACGGCGGTGGCGGCGGCGGCGGTCATGAAAGCCCCGCGCCCGTCTCGAAGGGAGCGCGCCCGCTAATGCTGCCAAGACCTCCGATCGTTCAGATAACCGACCAACCGTCGCCGACAACTCCGTTGCTTCCCGTTCAGCAAACCATCGTAGGCCCCGAAAGCCCGCCTCCTCCGCCTGATGTTCCCGTCGGAGACCCGAGCGGCAAGCCCGGCGACGCGTCGGCCGGAAGAGGAAGCGGCGGCGGCGTTGGCGAGGGTGCTGGCTCGGGCGCGGGACCAGGAACCGGCCCGGGTGGCGGGCCCGGTCGAGGTGGCGGGGGCGGAGGCGGCAACGCCGGATCACCTGGCGGCACCGGCTCAGAAATCGGCGCTTTCGATTTCAACCGCAAGCCGGCCGGGTATGTGCCCTTCTCGTGGATCTACCGAGCGAGGGCGATCGTCACCCCGGAGGCGCAGGAAAACAAAGTGATCGGCGTCGTGTTCCTGAAGGCGACGTTCAACGCCGACGGCACGATCACTGACATCGAAGTGAGAATGCCCGTCGAGTTCATGACCGAATCAGCAATCGAGTCCTTGAAGCGTTCCAGGTTCCGGCCCGCGACCGTCAACGGCAAACCCGTAACAGTGCGCGGGGTCCCGATCAGTATTGCAGTGCACTACTGATCGCCACGATGCTCGTTATGCTGCGACCTCCTGGCGAAGGCGGGCGGCGGCGGGCTGGATTCGAAAGAGCGCTTCGGCCACATTCGATGACTTGTTCAACTCAAGCAGGAGCAGGTAGTCCCTTCCAAGTTCACTGACCACGAATCGCGCGCCCTCGTATTCGACGACGAGGTGCCCTATGCTCCCGAGTTCGAGTCTCCTCACCGAGGCCCGAGCGGTCTGAAGCACCACGGCTATGTAAGCGGCTCTCAATCGAAGGCGTTCCGCGTCGCCTCGCGCGTGCCACTGCACCGCCTCGCCCTCCGCATCCATGAAGATTGCGCCTTCGGCGCCCTCGACGGCGGAAACCAACTCCATCAGCAGGGCCTTGAACGGCACGCGTTCTCCTTCCGGCCAACTCCGATCGTGATCGCTTCGGATTATAGATGAGCGCTCCCACGCTGGCCATCGGACCCGACGAGGTGAACGGCGGAGCCGAACGAGAAAGAAGTGAACTCGGATTCAGGCTCGGCGTTTGCCCAATCGACGATTCTCCAGCTCCCATCGTTGTTTATCCGGGAGGTTCCCCATGCGCGCTCAAGTCTTCGCTCTCGTCGCAATGCTGGCCGCTGCGAATGTCGTAGTTGCAGCCCCGGCTCACCGCAATAATTCGCTTGAAGCCCTCGCCCGCAAAGCCGTCTCTGAAAGTGCACCGGAGTCCGCAACGGCGATCGAGGAGCTTCGATCCCGAGGGCCGGCCGGCTTACAGGCACTGCTCGATGCGTACGCTGCCGAAGTGGGCGCCGCGCGTGAAGGCTTGCCCGCCGACGCATCACCGGACGCGAACCGCCGATGGCAGCGGCTGAGGGCGGCGCTCGACCGCGTGGCGGCGCAGCGCGATTCTTACGCCTCAGGTTTGTACTG
>DATDOV010000031.1:0-106776 GCA_035293105.1 Blastocatellia bacterium | reverse complement strand
CTATCGTGATTCTGTCAGGCCAGTTGATCGCGGTCGCGTGGATATTGAACGTCGTCGCCGGGGTCAGCAAACCTGTGGGCTGCGTACTGGCCGCCGTTGTCTGCACGATCTACTTCACCGCCGGCGGGCTTCATTCGACTGTCCGAGTGAATCTCCTTCAGTTGACGGTTAAGTTCATCGGCTTCATTCTCGCGCTCGGCTTCGCGCTTAAGACCAGCGGCGCCCTCGGAGGCGTGAAGCAGTCGGTCAGTCTGAAGCTGGACCCGGATTCACTCGCCGCTTATTTTGGGTTGGTCGGGATTGGCGCGTCGGGCGTATCGCGCTATCTGATTACGCTCGTGCCCTCGTTCATCATCTCGCCCGGGCTTCTGCAAAAAGTCTTCGGCGCGCGCGACCAAAAGGCGGTCCGCCGCGGTGTCGCATCGAACGCAGTGGTCCTGTTGATCTTCGCCATCGTGCCGGTCGCGCTTGGGATGATCGGACGGGCCGAGCTTCAGCCGCTTGATAATCGCGAACTGGCAATGCCGATGGTGCTCACCCAAGTCTTGCCGGTTTGGCTTGGCACGCTGTTGCTGGCGGCGATCTTCTCCGCGGAAGTCAGCACGGCCGATGCGGTGTTGTTCATGCTTACGACGTCGCTCGGTAAGGACCTCTACAAAGGACTGCTGCGGCCGGATGCTACCGACCAGCAGCTCCTGCGATTCACTCGGTGGTGCGCGGTCGCGTGTGGAATCGGCGGGGCGATCTGCGCATTGCTGCTGGAAACAGTCATCGGCGCGCTGACGATCTTCTATAGCATCATCACCGTAGTTTTTTTCCTTCCGCTGGTTGGTGGCTTGTACTGGCGGCGCATCACGGCGCGAGCTGCGGCAACGTCGATCTGGGTGGCGGCAGGGGTCTTTTTCATTCTCGAAGCGGGTCCTCTCGCGGCCCGTCTCTGGACTGCGCTGGAACCCGTGGCGCTACTGATCACTCTGCCTGTTGCCCGGTGGGGTGTGCCGTCGCTTGCGGTTGCGATAGCCGCGGGCGCGATTTCACTGGCCGCCGTCACATCTTTCACAAACCGCGAGGGGGCTGAATGACTTATCAATCTCTATTCAGGCTGGACGATCAAGTTGCAGTCGTCATCAGCGCGGGATCCGGATTGGGCGAAGTCGCGGCTCAGGCGCTCGACGCATTTGGCGCGCGCGTTGTCTGCGCTGACGTGAACCTCGAAGCCGCCGATCGAGTCGCACGCACGCTCACTCAAGACGAAGCGCCGCCGGCGCGAAGTGTGGACATCACTCGCGAAGACGAAGTGCGGTATGTTTTAACCGACGCCGTCCGCGAGATGGGACGGCTCGATGTCGTCATCACAACTCCGCGCATCAACGTTCGCAAGCCTCTTCTCGCGGAAGAGTACACGTTGACGGGCGCGACCGAGTGGGGCGAGCAGCACGCCGACATGCTCAGGAAGAACCTGGTCGCCTACTTGAACATCGACAGCTCGGCGTCGGGCGGGAACTTTTCATCGGCGGCCGTTCCCGCGCTCGCGCCGTTGATCGAAGACGTGCTCAAGACGGTTCGCGACCCGCAGACGGGAAAGACCATCTACGAGCGATGGAAGTCCGGCGCGACCGAAGCGGAACCTTGCCGAGGCGTCGGGCGCGGCGAAGATCGCGACCATAGGCAGCGGGAGCGACTTCACCGTGTTCCTGCACTTTCTCGGCGCGCCGAGCCTCGACGCCTCGTTCGACGGGCCGTACGGGGTTTATCACTCGTTCACCGGAGCCGAAGTCGCTCGCTATGCGCGTGACCTGGAGAAGGCCGGGGCAGCCGCTTTGGAGGTCGCGCCGGTGATCGAAGCCGCGCGAAAGCTTGAAGCGGCTGGCACGCTGTTCAAATGCGAAGCGCGACGTCTTATTGGCAGAGGGCGCGCGACCGCACGTCCTGGCTGATGTGAATCGCGAGCTGATCTCCGTGGAGCGGCTGTTCACGCATGCTGATGGACTGCCGGGCCGCACCTGGTATAGGCACCTGTTATTCGGCTGCCGGTACACCTACGCGGGGATGACGCTTCCCGGTATGACCGAGGCGATCGAGAACGACAGCGAGGAGCAGTTTCGCTCGCAGCGCGGACGGGTGGCGGAGGCTTTGAGGAACGCGGCGATGGCACTACGGCGGTGTGCAGAGCGATTCCAGCGGTTGACGGAGAATCGACGTTGAATTGGCGCGAGGAAAAAGGTCGACGAGCGCGGTGATCCGGGCTTCGGTACGGACTCGTCATGGTTGCAGGCATCAGGTGTTTGGCGTCGCAGAGAAGATTCTGTCTATCTCGGCCTGCTCTGCGAGCGTCACTGTTGGTTTTCCTGGATGAATAAACAGAACCCTGTTGAAGGTATGCAAGAATTCCATGCCGATCAGGACCTCATTCGAGCTAGGCTCCAGAATAGCAATACCGATCTCTCGCTGCTCGTCCATAACAACCATGGCTCGCGCCGTGAGTTTATATGAAGTTGATCCGTCGGCGAGAGTTACCGTCGTAGTGCCATACAGGATGAGACCGAGCGGAAAAGCCCTAACGAGCGGCATCGAAAGGAACCCGCTGAATCCGGTGTCGATTACGGCGTCAAATTCTTGCGCCGGATTAAACGGGCCGGTGACAGAGATTCGCAGGCAGGGAGCACCTGAGCTATCCAAAAATCCAGTCCAATTTGGCATCGCTTGTATAGCTGACGCGGAATGCTCCTGGTGATCCGACCTTGATCAGATGGAACAGCCCCGTGGGCGCTTCCTTGCGAGCTAGCTCCAGCGCTTCATCCGGTGAGTCGCCGACATAGGCATGCTCCGTGGCTACATCTATCGCAACGAACTTTCCTAGATGCTCCGCTTCAAATGCAGTCTTGTACTTCTCACGATAGATCGTCTCACCGCGATCTGCAATTGCTTTGGGATGCGATAGGTCCATAGTCGGACTTGCCCTCTCGCGTAGCAGTATAACATCTTCGGGAGTGGAGCCAGCATACTACCTGACAAGGCAGAAGCAAAGCCCACGTATCGAGCCCATGGACTCACCCCACCCCACTACGTCACCACCAATCTCGGCACCCTTTGATAACGGTCTACGTTCGCGTTTATTGCCCGCCTCCGATTACGCGACCGTCTTCCAAGAATCGATTTCGATTGAATCTCGTCGGGCCGACCTCAGGCCCAAGAGAGGCCGACCGCTGACCGGTATTTTAGGTCATAAGCCAATAAACCGGTCGGAACGTCCGCGCGCCGTCTTTCCACCCGCCAGCGAGATTTTGGTAGTGCAAACGCCAGTGGGATGATGTAGAATGCGGCCCGTCAGAAGACACAGATTCCCTGGGCCGCCGAGCATTCCAGCGGTGATGAGTGGAATGGTTCAAAGTGGACTGAGAAACGCGCCGAGTTAGAAAGCGCGGATCCTAATCCACAGCGTTAATGCAAGCACCAGCATCAGCGCGCCTGAGCCTGGGTCAAAGTCCGAAGCTACGCTGACGGGAGTTGCACCGTGATCCGAGGGCTCAGTCCCATCCATAGGCGACACGTTGTTGCACGCGGGTTCCCCAGGGTCGGGAATGCAGCCCGGCGTCGTGCAGGTGTCGCACCGCAGCCCGGCGCCGGTGTGTCCAGCGAGGGCAACGACGGCAAATGGTGCGGAGCCTTTTATCGACGAGGAATCCTGGAGGGCTGAAAACCCGACCGGAAGGACAACGATGGATACAGCCGCTAAAAGAAGTCTTGTCTTCACGAATCTCTCCCCCTTGAACGTTGTCTGTGAACTGCCTGGTGACGAGGCATCTCGCGGATTCTATCAGGAAATCGTGTTCGCGCTTGCACAGGGCTTACGGCAAGCCAAAGCGCTTACGTCGTACGCCGACTGGCTCATCCGCATAGCCGACGGAGCCCACTCGCAACGCACAATGTCTGTAGTCAGCGAGGCGAGCCAGTTGCTCGTGAACCTCCCGTTGCGTCCACATTACCGGTCCGTGGGCCGATATTATCAGGCGGTCTGCCTGTGGCGGGAGGGGCGCGTTCGCGAGGCCCGCGCCCAGCTTGAACGCGTGGCAGAGGAAGGATCTCCGAAGTTTCGCGCCAGGGCTCTGCTGTCCCTTGGAACATCAGAATTCATGGCCGGTCACTGTAACTCTGCATTGCCCTTTTACTTTGAGGCCGGTCGCGTCGCCAAACACGTCGATCGTTTCGATGCTCACGTGACGCTCGGATTAAGTCGGATGATCGCTGTACTCAAGGGCGCAGACGGAGATCATAAGCGTTCCCTCAATGATCTTGAGCGACTCTTCCCTCTCGCTCGAATGGTCGGTAGAGAGCATCCACCACTTTTCCCTGACTACCTCAACAGCTACGCCGTGGAATTGGCCGCGGCGGGACGGCTCGAAGAAGCTCGCAACGTTTCCAGAATCGTGCTTGCGTCGCCTTATGCCAGTGCGTATCCTGAGTGGCGCGAAACATTCGACGAGATAGCAGGGAGGGGACCCCGCCCGTCGCGATCGACTGTAGGGTTTTGTGGAACGGCTCCAAACGCCGGCAACGTTGTGCGACTGTCTGAGTTCGCGCGCCCTAGCGAGACGACCGCAGCCGAACCGCGCGCCGCAATCCAGCCGGGGCCGGTTGTTGACATTCAAAAGTGGAAAGAGAACCGTGTGCCTAAGGAATCAAGCCAAACTCCCGAACTCACTCCGGAACAGATAGCGGCAATGACGCCGGGTCAGAGGCGCGCCGCAATCGCCGAGCTCATCTGGGGCGAAGAGGTCAGCGAACAAGCGCTGCAGACAATCCTCACTTTCATCGAGTACACCATTCGCCAGGAGAAGGCGAAGGGTTAGTTGGCCGCCGGGTTCTGGCCGCCCTTCCGCCCCTTACGCCTTCTGGCCCGCATTTCCCGCAGGTCCTCCACGAACGCCACCACCATCGCTTGCTTCCGCTCTGACATCGCGGCAACCTCCTCGATCATTTCTGTGAGGTCCGGATTCACGACGACTTTTTCCATCAACTCGAGGACCGCCAGAACGTCGGGCAACTTGTGCGCAGAGGGGTCCGGCGGTTTTGGAAGCGCCTCCTTAACAGAGGCGGAGGCGCAAAAGAGATCGAGCGGCTCCACTCCGAGGCCCCTGGCGAGCGCGGCTATCTTATCGGCGGTCAGGTTGTACACTTTGCCGCTCATGATCTGGCTCACGTAGCTGGGAGCGAGTCCGCTGCGCGGCTGGCCGGGTTTACGAGACCTTTTCGACACCTCGGCCTGCGTCAGCTTTCGCGTCTTCATGACCCGCGTGACGAACCTTGCCAGCGCGCCCTTGCCGGATTTGCCCATAGCCTCACCTCGCCTCGGCGGCAAAATTTCGTATTACTTCAATCTTCTTCAACATCTTGATTGAGACATCGCCGCGAGCTTGAAGTAGCATCGCGGGCGCGCCCGGAAGATTGATAACCGTTGTTCGACTGGTTGACATCGCGGCCGGCCTATGTGCACTAGTTCGACGACTCGTTGAATCCGTCCCGCAAAAAGCCGACGGGTGAGTCCCGTATCGAGCGAATGATCTCCCTGGTTGCGTGCGTTTGTATCACATTGGCTGTGGCCGCTCAATAGGCGAGTGGATGATCGGCAGGCGTGATTGACGAAGGCGACGCTACAGGCTGAAGCGGCGGCTAGGCTGCGGGCGGCCACTGCTTCGCGACCGGACTTCTCTCGTATACGCTTGTGACCTGATTATCTGCTTGCAAAACCGCGCCGGGGCTGCCACGATTCTGCCTCGCGCGCGGCCGGAATTTTTTGTAACCGGCTCCGGGCCGTCGCAGTCTTAGCAGCCAGGCGGGCGGGCTCGTGGCCGTGCTTCCACTGGCGCGGACACGAGCACGCACTGCCAGTTTCTAAACAAAGTAGCTTCAAACAGGGATAGTCAGGATGAACAGGGTGGCCGTGGCGCTGTCGGTCATCCGGCCCACCTCGCACTTCACTGTTTCAGGCCGACTTCTCTACCGCTATTCCAGCTTATTCGGAAAGTACCCCATGGAGGACAAGATGAACCGACGCCTCAATGCGCTACCGCGAGCCATTGCGCTCCTAGCATGCGCGACGCTACTCGCATCCATCACGACAACGGACTGGGCAGCCGGGCCGCTCGCGCAAAAGAAGAAAGACAAAGCCAAGGCCGCCGCTCCCCAAACCAACGACGACGCCTACACGGCGAAGATCAGAGAATACACCACCGAGAAGTTCTTCCTGACCGAACTGGTCGATCACCTTCCGGCGTCGGCTACGGTGCCTTCTCCGGATAAGGTGCTCGGCTACGTGATCGGCACGCCAAACAAGCTCACCTACACGAAAGACCTGTACCGCTATTATCGCGAGCTTGAGAAAGCGACGCCGCGCGTTCGAGTCTTCACCGCGCCCGAGCGCTCCGAAGACGGGAAGGAGCAACTGCTCGTCGCTGTCAGCGACGAAGCCAACCTGGCGAAGCTCGACCGCTACAAGGAGATCACCGCCCGGCTTGCCGACCCCCGCCGCGTCACCGACGCCGAGGCCCAGCAGTTGATCGGCGAGGGCAAGGTGATGTACTGGGCATCGGGCTCGATTCACTCGCCAGAGACCGGCTCGCCTGAGATGTTGATGGAGATGGCTTATCGAATAGCCGTCGAGGAGTCGCCGTTCATCGACGCGATTCGCAAGAACGTCATCGTGCTGATCACGCCGGCGCTCGAAGTCGATGGCCGCGACCGAGCAGTCGATCAGTACTACTACCGCAAGGCGAACCCCAACAAACAGGCGCCGCCGCTGCTCTACTGGGGCAAATACGTCGCGCACGACAACAACCGCGACGGCCTGGGAATGGCGCTCGCCCTGACGCGTAATCAGATGAAGACGTTCCTCGAGTATCACCCGGCGATACTGCACGACCTCCACGAGTCGGTGCCGTTCCTGTACACGTCAACTGGAACCGGACCTTACAACGCCTGGCTCGACCCGCTGGTGATCGACGAGTGGCACGTGCTCGCCTACCACGAGATCGAGCAGATGACCAAGCGCGGAGTGCCGGGAGTCTGGACGCACGGTTTCTATGATGGCTGGGCGCCCAACTACATGTTCTACGTTGCGAACGGCCACAATGCGATCGGGCGATTCTACGAGACGTTCGGCGGTCAGGGCGCGGACTCCGGACCTCGCAACGTCGGCGCGCAGTCCCAGCGCGATTGGTACCGGCCCAACCCGCCGCTCCCGCGCGTGAACTGGTCGATTCGAAACAACATCAACCTGCAGCAGTCGGCGATCCTGTTCGCGATGAACTACGTCGCGAATAACAAGGACCGGTTCCTGAACAACTTTTACATCAAGAGCAAGCGGTCGATCGCCAAGGCCGCGAACGAAGGTCCGGCAGCGTGGGTCGTACCCGGCAACACCGATCGTCCGGTCGAAGCCGCCGATATGGTCAACTTGCTTCGCTTGATGGGAGTCGAGGTGAACAAGGCGACCAAGGACTTCACGGTCAAGGACCAGAAGTTCCCCGCCGACTCCTACATCATTCGAATGGACCAGCCGTACTCGCGCATGGCCGACATGCTGTTGGACACGCAGTACTACAACGTCAACGATCCACGACCGTATGACGACACCGGCTGGACGCTCGGCGCGCTGCGCAACGTGAAGACGGTTCGGGTAAAACCCGAAGACAAGGTCGAGGGCTACAAGAGCATCCTGGACGTGCCGATGGTCATGCTCACGAGCGACGCGAAGGTACAAGGGAAGATCGCCGGCGCGGCTTCCACGGCCGGTTTCATCATCAACCACAACGCCGACAACACGCTGGCGACGCTGCGGTTCAAGCTGAAAGACGTCAAGATGCTGGCGGCCGAAGATACATTCAAGTCGGGCGACCGCCAGTTCAACGCCGGCTCGTTCATCATCAGGACCGACGGCAACTCGGCGGATTTGCGGCAGCGACTCGAAGCCGCCGTGACCGATCTGGGCTTGACGGCGGTCGCGGTCGACAAGCTCCCCGAAGTGAAGACTCACGAGTTGGCCGTCCCGCGCATCGCCATCGTTCACACGTGGACCAACACTCAGAACGAGGGCTGGTTCCGAATCGAGTTTGACCGGTTGCAGATTCCCTACTCGTACATTTCGGTTCACGCGATCCGCGACACGGCGAACCTCAAAGACAAATACGACGTGATCATTTTCCCGCCGGTCGGCGGCTCGGCCCAATCGATCGTCAACGGCACACCGATGCGCGGCGATCCGATCCCGTGGAAGAAATCCGAGCTGACACCGAACATGGGCCTATCGCCGGACCAAACCGAAGACATGCGCGGCGGGATCGAGTTGCGCGGAATGGTGAACCTGCAGAAGTTCATCGAGGACGGCGGCCTGTTCGTTCCGATCACGAACGTCGCGGCGATTCCGATCGACTACGGCATCACGACGGGGGTCAGCATCCAGGATGCGCGAGTGTTGCAGGCTCGCGGGTCGGTGTTCAACGCGACGTTTGCAGACAAGAAGAGCCCGATCGCCTATGGCTACAGTGATTCGTTGGCGGTCTACTTCAACCAGGCGCCGCTGCTTCAGGTGAGCGCCGGGCCGGGCGGCGGCTTCGGCGGTGGCGGGGGAGGCTTCGGCGCGCCGGGCGGTCCGGGTCAGCGGCCTTCGGGTCGCGGGACATTGAGCGATCCCGACAGCATTCAAGGGATGCCGCGCGCGTCGGCCGTGTCGCCTGCTCCGCCGGCGCGGCCGGGTGAAGAGGGAATCCCCGAGGAAGTTCGACAGTTCGCAGGTGCGTTGATTCCGCCACCCAACATGCGGCCGCGGATCGTGTTGAGGTTCGTGACTGACGAGAAGAGCCTGCTGGTGAGCGGTATGCTCGCCGGGGGATCGGAACTCGCGGGCAAACCTGCGGTGGTTGACATCCCGGTAGGCAAAGGTCACGTCGTTATGTTCGCGACCAACCCGATGTGGCGGCATCAAACGCAAGGCGCGTTCTTCTTGTTGTTCAACGCGGCGTTGAACTACAACAACCTGGGCGCCGGGCGGCCTGAGCGCCCCGCGCGGGCGGAAGCCGGTACGGGCGACGACGACCAGTAATCAATCGAGCGCGAGTACTTGCTGATCTGAAGGGGACGGTCGCGGCCGTCCGCTTGTTGTCACGTCACTCGCCGCTGTTCGAATTCGGGGAATCGGTGATCTACAGGCTAACGGTGATGGACAAATGAGGGAGAAGGCCGAGAGGCAGGAAGGGGTCGATCTCCCGGCGGTGGTCGCTGACGGGTACTCGCCGTGGATCTCGTAGGCCGCGGCGCGACTCGAGCCAGGACTTCAGCTATGGATGATGGGATTCAAGGACCGAACGCTGGTCATAGCTTCCTGGGACGTGTCTTTGACGCGTACCAGAACATGATGCAGATTGCGGCTTGCCTGCGTGAAGCGGCGCGGCAGCGGTCTGTTGCTTATCCGCGTGTGCTGGAATTATCACGAAGGGAGACCGGGCTTCTGGAGTACATTCCGGAAGCACGTGTGACGCGCTACGCCACTCATGAAAACAACCGACCGATTCTCGTGACGCCGGTTGTTCTGCCTTACCCGGATCGTTCATTTGACGGCTGCTTGATCACGGATGTTTATGAACACATTCCCGCAGCGACGCGCCCGGAATTGTTGCGCGAGATGTTGCGGGTGACGGACGGTCTCGTGCTGGTCGCATCGCCTCAAGGCAATGAGATCGTCACCAGGTTCGACCGGATCGTATTCGACTTCATCTGGGGTAAGTACGCCGAGAGGTTCGAGCCGCTCGAGCAACACATATCATTCGGCCTGGAGCCCTTGGAGCAGACGTTGGCGTCGCTTGAAGCGCTCGGCGCAGATCGGGTGGCGGCGCTCCCGTGTAACTATGTGTATCGCTGGATTCACCAAATACTGATCTTCTTTGACCTGCAATACAGGAACGAGGATGCCGAACTGTTCGAGCCGCTCAACCGAATCTACAACGAGCGGTTGTCGGCTTTCGATTATCGAGAGCCTTGTTACCGGTATCTGATCGCGGTTGCGACCGATCGCGAGTTGGACATCGAGGCGTTTGTCAGCAACCTGAATGCGCCGCGTGAGACGCCTCAGCTTGTCGCGCAGACCGATGGGGTGCTTGTGGAGACGTTTCGCGCTGTTGAGAGCAACCTCGCCGAAAAGCTCAAATCGTGTTCGAAACAACTTCTTTCCACGCGTGAAGACGTTCAATCGGCCAGCGGCGAAATCGAACATCTCAATTCGGTAATCCGGCAGCTTCAGCGTGATAATAACTGGGCCACACAGGAGATCGAACGCCTCAACTCTGCAATCCGACAGCTTCAGCAGGGTTGGGCGCAGCCGACGCGATCAGAGGCCCAGGCTCCAGCGCGTCGTGTGCTCAAACGGGCGCGTGCGCGGCTGATGGAAAAAATAGTCCGGCCAGTGAAAAAAGCGTTGATGGGAGAAGATTGAACATGTCGCGGACGCGGAAGCCGGGGCGCGACTCTGGAGGGGCGACTTTCGAGACGGTGCGCAGGCTTGCGCTTGCGCTCCCCGGCGTCGAGGAAGGAACGTCCTAGATTTGCCCGCGCTTGCAATCCGTCATGCGCTTTTGATAGCATCCGTAGCTGGTAACACACCTCCAGCATCCAGACGGCGCGTTTCGCCTGTTGGATCACTTGAAACCCCGCGAGGTAGCAAGATGCTGGATGTCGAAATCCCCGAAGCCCTGACCTTCGACGACGTCTCCCTGGTTCCCGCGCGAAGCAACGTCCTCCCCGTCGAAGCAGACACCGCCACGAAGTTCTCGCGCAACATACCGCTGAACATTCCGATCTCGTCCGCCGCCATGGATACCGTAACCGAGTCGCACCTGGCCATCGCCATCGCGCAACAGGGCGGCATCGGCGTCGTTCACAAGAACCTCTTGATCGAAACCCAGCGCGACGAAGTCGACAAAGTAAAGCGGAGCGAGTCTGGCATGATCGTCGATCCGGTGACGATGACGCCCGACCGCCCGATCTCGCAGGCCATGGAGGTGATGGACCGGTTTCACATCTCCGGCGTTCCGATTGTCGAAGAGAACGGCCATCTGGTCGGCATCCTGACCAATCGCGACTTGAGATTCGAAACTCGATTGGATATTCCGATCGGCGAGGCGATGACCCGCGAGAACCTTATCACCGTCCCGGTCGGCACCACGCTCCATGAAGCGAAGGCCATTCTCCAGCGCCACCGCGTTGAGAAGCTGCTCGTCGTCGATGAGAACTACAAGCTGAAGGGTTTGATCACGGTCAAGGACATCCAAAAAGCGATCAAGTACCCGAGCGCCGCCAAAGACAACCTCGGCCGCCTGCGAGTCGCCGCCGCAATCGGCGCCGCGGGCGATTGCCTCGAGCGCGCTGAGGAACTTGTCCGCGCACGCGTCGACGCGCTTGTGATTGATACCGCGCACGGCCACACCGAAGGCGTGATCAGCGCGACGCGGGCGATCAAGGCTCGCTTTCCGGAGATCGACGTCGTGGCCGGTAACCTGGCAACCGCTGAATCGGCAAAGGACCTTATTTCGGCGGGCGTTGATGCCATCAAAGTCGGGATGGGCCCCGGCAGCATCTGCACTACTCGCGTCGTCAGCGGCGCGGGCGTGCCGCAGATAACGGCGATACTTGATTGCGCGCGCGCGGCACGCGGGTCGGGCGTTCCGGTGATTGCCGACGGCGGGATCAAGTACTCGGGTGACATCACCAAGGCGATCGCCGCCGGCGCGGACTCGGTGATGATCGGCTCGCTGTTCGCCGGAACCGACGAGAGTCCGGGCGAGATAATTCTCTTCCAGGGCCGTTCATTCAAGGCCTATCGCGGCATGGGATCGATCTCGGCGATGAAGGCCGGCAGCCGCGATCGCTATGGCCAAAGCGGCGCGACGCAGATGGCCAAGCTCGTTCCTGAAGGAATCGAGGGCCGAGTGCCGCACAAAGGGCCGCTCGAGGCGCTGGTGCACCAGTTGGTCGGCGGCTTGCGCGCCGGGATGGGCTACTGCGGGTGCAGGACGATCTCCGAGCTGCATCAACAAAGCCGCTTCATTCGCGTGACGTCGGCCGGACTTCGGGAGAGCCACGTGCATGACGTAATCATCACCAAGGAAGCGCCCAACTACCGGATTGAGTAGGCGGCGCCCGTCCTCGTGTCCCGAGTCGAAAACTAACTGATGGATGTCGTTGACCTGTACGGCCTTATTGCCGTTGGTCAGCGCCAGCCGTACCATTCCAGGTCTGCGTCCGAGGAGTTTTCAGCTATGTCCCGCACGGCCCGCCAGGAAAGAATTTCTCTACCAACCGTGTATTTTCTTCCTGCGCGTCGCGCTCCATTGAGTATCTCCCCGGCGGAAACCATATGGGCAGAGCGCTTCTGCTCATATCCTGCAAACCGTCTGGCTTGTCTCCCAGGCGGGATTAGTACCCACAACAAACCAACCAGGATTCAGGAGGAAAAAATGAACGCACACAAATCCAGATCGTTCTTTTCCGCAGCAATAGCCCTGATGTTCATCGCGGCAATTGTTGCGCAACCGTTGGTGTCTGCCGCCCAATCGACGACCGATCAGGACGGCACAACCAAGCAACAAGCAGCCGACTTTGAAGCCAGCTTCAAGGACGGCGAATCGCTCGACAAAGAGTCAGTCGAAGCCGACCCCTTCGCCCCCGATGACCGGGACGGGGCAACGGTCGCCTCCGGCAAGAAGATCCCGATTCCGGTTCCTCTTCCTGGCGGCCTCGATTATGTCGCCAACGGCGCGGGCACTCGCAACGCAGGCTTTGGAACGATCAGACTGCGAGGCGCTCAAAACGGCGCAACCGCGGTCAGAGCATTTCTCTACTGGGGGGAGATAATCGACGGCCCGGCGATACCGCTAACCCAGACGGTGCAATTCAGGGGAACGCTTGTGACCGGGAACCTGATCGGGGTTTCGGCTCCGCCTTGCTGGCCGGGTAGTTTCTTTGTCGCCTTCCGCGCCAGCGTAATCGCATTGATCGCACCGGGAATCAACGGCGACTATCTCGTCTCCCGCCTGCCCAGCTCGATAACCGATGGCAGAGACCCCTGGCTGCACGCGCCGGTTCCTGCGCCGCGTCCGTTGTCGGAGGGCACGAGCCTTGTGGTCATCTACTCGCATAGCAGCATCCCCGTCACCGCGCGGGTGTTCATCAACCATGGCGCGACGATGTTCTTCGGGCCTGTCACCATGAACAACCCGTTGCCTCAGCCCGTTCCGGCTTACACGACTCTGAAGCACACGCGGCTGGGCGCGGATGGTCAGGTTCTGTTCAGCACGTTCGCCTCGGCTCCAATCACCAGCGAGCTGACCTTCCTCAACGCAACACAGATCAAGGGACCGGGCTCGGGGTTCAACACCGACTCCGACTGGAACGGAAGCGACGGCGGTCCGCTCAACCAATTGTGGGATACGCAAACGAGCAGCTTTTTCTCGCCGGGACCTGTTCCCCCCGGCGCCCTGAGCTATGTGGTCAGGTATATCTCCAACGGAGACTGCATAGTCGCGGTGGCGCATGTCCTCGGGGCAAGATGAGTCCCTAATCTGTTTGAGGCGAGAGGGCGGCGGCACCCGAGCCGCCGCCCAACAACTCGACGCGTCGCGCGTGTCCTTGGCGCTTCGGTAAGGCGGGACTTACAATGCTCCGGGTGAGGGCGGCGAGTTCTCTTATGCCTACCGATGTGAAAAGAACCTGGGATGCGTGCGGCGCGGCGTTTGACCGGTTCACCTCGGCCGAAGACTCCTACTCGTACAACATCGAACGTCCTGCGATTGAGGCGTTGGCCGGCGATGTGAAGGACGCGCGCGTGCTCGATCTCGGCTGCGGGTCAGGAACCTTCGCGGTCTGGCTGGCCGAGCAAGGAGCAACGGTCGTCGGCCTGGATCTCTCACCGGTCATGATATCGCTTGCGGGTGAGAATGCGCGGAGACGCGGAGTTCAGATTGACCTCAGGGTGGGAGACATCAACCGGCGTCTCACGTTTGCCGACGCCGAGTTCGATCTTGTGTTCTCGGCGACGGCCTTGCACTACGTCGAGGACCTCGAAGGCCTGATGCGCGAGGCTGCGCGCGTCATGAAGCCCGGCGCGCGTTTCATCGCCAGCGTCTTGCACCCGATGTCCACCGCGTGGTTCGCCTTGCCGGACTCTTGCGACGACTCGGAAGCTGAACAGAGCGAATCGCGCCCGAGGTACTTCGGCGCGCCCTGCCGCGTGGTTGAGACTCCCTGGCTCGACTTTGGCGACGTGCCCTCCGAAGGCCGCAGGATCGCATGCCGTCACCACACGCTCAGCGACTACTTTCGCGCGCTGGCGAGGGCCGGACTCACCTTGACCGATTTGCGCGAGCCCTCGCCGCCACCGGAGTTCGCAATGAGGAACGCGAGACGATATGAGGAGGCAACGCATCTGCCTTTATTCTTGATCTTCAAGGCGGAAGCGATAAACTAACTCTGATCACCCTGGATCGAGCCTCATCAAGCCCCCTGTTTCAACTGAATTTTATGATCAAGAACATCTCGATTGTAGTTGGCGGAGTAATGCTCAGCTTCCTTCTCGTCGTCGCCGGCGGGTGGATCGTCATTCAATTCACGCCAATGAAATCGGTGCTGATCGAGAACGACACGGCTTGGTCTAAGCTCGGAGACCCGTTCGCGGTCCTTGGAACGACGCTGTCGATCATCAAGTTCGTTATGTGTCCGGTGATCGCGATGGCGATCGGCGGGTACGTCGGCTTTCTGGTACGCAGCCACGCATGGCAATTGGCGATGATATCCGCCATCCCATTCACCGTGGTGTTTCTGGCGGCCGGCGATTGGCGCGCTGAGGGTGTTGCTCTCGGCGGATTCTACCTCCTGATAGCGTCAGCTTTCGCGTTTGCGATCGCTCGATCCAGAAGCCGAAGGCGCGCCGCGGGCTGAACTGCTCGCAGGTTCTTTCCTGGACTTTCCCCTCACGCTGGCTTCGAGATGCCGCGTCATTGAACCTTCCGTTTACCCCGGGTTGTGGATTAGCACTCCTTAATGGAGAATCTTGGTTCTCATGAGCACCTACGCGGCAAGGTCTCGACTGCGAGAGGAGTCAAGCGAAATGGTCCGCCCCGCGAGGGCAATCGCGATCGTTATCGTCGTCTTATTGATGATTGCATGTAAGCCGCCCCAACCGCGCCGCTACGAACTCAAGGGCAAGGTCGTGAGCGTCGACAAACGAGGGAAGACCGTGACAATCGCCCACGAGGCAATCCCCGGCTACATGGAAGGGATGACGATGGCGTTCAGGCTGAAAGATGAGCGGGGACTAGACACGCTCCAGGCGGGCGACAGCGTGCAGGCGACCCTGGTGATCGAGGGTTACCGTTCGTGGCTCGAGGAACTCGTCGTCGTGCGCGAAACCGTAGACCCGGCGGGCCCGGTCAACGCAGGAGCATGGGTCGAGCCGAAACCCGGCGACGAGGTCCCGGACTTTCAGTTGCTCAACCAGGATGCGAAGCGGATTCGCATCCACCAGTATCGTGGCCGCGCGTTGCTGGTCACGTTCATTTACACGCGGTGCCCGCTGCCGGACTATTGTCCGCTGATGACGAGCTACTTCCAACGGATCGATGACGCGATCGCGAAGGACCCCGAGGGCTATCCGCGAACGCACCTGCTCAGCATCAGCGTCGATCCGGCGTTCGATACGCCGAGAGTGCTGAAGGCGTATGGCGCCGCTCACGCGGGTGAGAACGGCGAGGCGAACTTCGATCGGTGGGAATTCGCTTCGGGCACGGCCGACGACGTGAAACGAATCGCAGGTTATTTCGGGCTTCAGTACTTCCCCGACAAAGATCAGATAGTCCACTCTCTGCGGACGGCGTTGATTGCGCCTGATGGAAAGCTGGTCAAGATTTACCGGGGTAATGAGTGGACGCCGACAGAGGTGCTTGAAGAGATGAAACGGCTGGCACCAGCGAACTGAAGCTGGGAATCACTTAGGCCTGAGCCCTTCTATGAAATCCTGATCCCTGGTCCCCTGATGGCAGACCACACAAGACTGCTGGCCGCGCTCCTCGAGATCGGATACCAGCGCGTAGGTCAGACCCTTATCCGACCAGGTGATGACCTTCAATCCGTCAATCGAGTCGAAATGGAAGGTCAGCCCTCGCGACGGAATCTCCTCGCCCCCTGACGGAAGCGCCACCGAATCCGATGTCACGACCAGACTGATCGGCCGCTGCGTCATCCGATAAGCCACGTACGCCGCGTAATCGTTCTTGTAGCCGACCAGCCGCGCGCCCTCAAGGCGGTACATCTTCTCCTGGCCCGATGACTCCTGGTAGTTGGGCAGCTTCACAGGGAACAGCACCTTGTCGGCGAACCACGCCGATACAGCCTCGGGCGATTCCGTCTCGACCTCCAACGGAAGCTGGCCCCTTTGATGCCGCTGATGTGTGTCGGTCGCCATCTTTGCGAACTCAGACGGACGCCTCGCGCGGACATCGTTCCGCACGCTGACGAAGAACCACACAACCACGGCCACAACCATCGCGATCAATACGACCGGCGCGGCAAGACGGCGCGCGCCACGAAGCTGCAGCGCCCGCGAGGTCCGTCTCCCCAGCGACCGCTCGAGCTTGCTTCGGAGCTCGGGCGGCGCCGCGAAAGTCTGGGGCCCGCCCGCGACTATTTCCTCGACTCGCTCGCGGACGCTGAACGGGGCGGCGTAGAGCGGCCGAACGGCTCGCACGCTCTCAAGGAACGTGCGCTCAACGTCGATGGCTTCCCGGCACGCGGCGCACGAACCCACGTGTGACTCGAACGCGACGCGCTCGCCGCCGTGCAGCTCGTCATCCAGGTAAAAAGCGAGCCGGGCGCGGATCTCCCCGCAAGTCTTCATGATGCTTCCTTGGCCCTCATCGTACCGGCGAGCGACCACTGGGCAAGCACGGCTCGCAGCTTCTCCCGTGCTCTCCCTAGGCGCGACATCACCGTTCCGGCCGGACAGCCCAGCACGCCGGCGATCTGCTGGTAGCTGAATCCTTCGATGTCGCGCAGGACTATGACCTCGCGATAGAGCAGCGGGAGGCTCTCAATTGCAGCCCGCACCTCCTCGCGCTCGAGTTTTCTCAGATAGACCCGGTACGGATCGTCGGCAGCACCGTCGAGCCAGCGCGAGGGTGCGTCGTCGTTGTACTCAAGCTCAATGAAGCGAGGCCCGCTGCGCTGGTGTCTAAGCTGGTTCAGCCAGATGTTGCGCATGATGGCGAACAGCCAGCTCTTCAGGTTGCTGTCGGGCATCAATTGCCCGAATGCGCGGACCGCCCTCAAATAGGTCTCCTGCACGAGATCTTCGGCTTCGGTCCGGCTGCGCGTCAACGTCATCGCGAATCCATACAGCGCATCGAGGTGCTCGAGTGCAGCCTCGGTGAAGCTTACGGTGAACTTGTTGGCTTCGCTCATAGCGGGCTCAACCTCCGGGACCCGGGCAGCCCAGATTTAATGGGCGCGCCGCCCTCTATAATACGCCGAGATTTGTTCTCTCGGAGCGGGAATAAACCCACAGCTCGCGTGTTATTCCACGTGCAGTTCCCTGGTCCCCGAGACCTTGGCCGAAATCGAACACGGGATAATCTACAATCAGCGGCCTCCGATAACAAGGCGGAGCGGGCCGGTTTCCGCTACCGGAGGTCTGTTCGAGGGCCGATCTGATTCTCCCGCAGGATCGAACGCGGTGGCCGGCAATCGGCGGTCGGTGCTCGGTGGAGAGTGTTCGAGATGATCGAGTCACTCGCTATCCCCCCACCGCTCACCGACGGCCGGTTCCCGGCCATCTTCGTGCCTGTACGTAGCGGCCACCCCACCTCCGACTGACTTCGATAGAGCCGCGAAAGTGGAAGCAAGTTTGACACTCCTGAATCTTGTGCATATCCTGAAGCTCTTCAAGGCCCGGCAGCAAAGACTGACGACAATCTGTGCGATTCGAGTTGAGGTTTGCGTGGCTCTTTGAATACTGCGTAGCACGATCAGGTTCCCGCCGCGACGTCCGGGAGTGCTCCGGCATCTTTAGACCATTTCTTTCAGAGAGAGGACAAATCAATGACGAGTTCATTCCGATTGACGCTTCCGGACCTCGCGGTGTTCGCCGCGCTCTTAGCACTCCTCGCTTTGCCAGGGAAAGCTGTCGCTCAGAACAGCGTCGGCGGCCACATCGGTGTAGCCTTCCCGCTAGTTACTCATGCCGGTGGAAGAACGACGACCATCAGCGACAACTTCGTCGCCGCGTTCCCGATGGGCATCTCGATCAAACGGGAAGGCTCCAAGATGGCCTTCGACCTCGAGCTGGTCCCCGCTGTTCATAGCTCGCCGCGGAACGTCACGCTGACGGTTCATCCCGGAGTCGTTTGGGACCTCGGACACAACTGGGCGGGAGGCGTGCGAGCGGCCTTCGATGTCGATTCGGCATCGTGGGGGTTCACGCCGCTCGTTGCGCGAAGCTTCCCGATTGCCGGCCACAAGAACAACAAGTTCTTCATCGAGTTCGATCTGCCGGTGCGGTTTCAGAAGCCGGCGGGCAACAACATCACCGCGGTCACGTTCGCTATTCACTTTGGGACGGCGTTCTGAAGCTGCGTCGCTGAGAAACACAACCGGTCCCGCCAACGCGTCGGCGCGCGCCCAATGGCCAAGCGCGCTTTTCGCGGCATAAGCGGCGTACTAATCGGGCTGATCTTTGATCGGGCGAGTCAGCGGCGTATCGACTACTCCGGGCGCGATCGCGTTCACCCTGACGTTCTTCGGACCAAGCTCGGCAGCAAGCGTGCGCCCAAGCTGGACGATGCCGGCCTTGGTTGCCGCGTACACTCCCTGTCCCGGCTCGACTACCAGCGACCGGATCGATGAGAACGCGATGATGCTGCCTCCGCCGCGCTCGGACATGATGCGGCCCGCCTCGCGCAAGACGTTGAAAGTGCCTCGAAGGTTCACCGGGATGACGCGGTCGAACTCTTCAGCGGTGTAATCGTCCCAGCTTGCGAACATCGACGTTCGTTCGGGCCGCCACCCCTCGCGCGCCATCCCGCCGAGCACGCGCGCGAACTCCATCATCGTAGCCGTCCCGCTCGACGGATCGTGCCCGCCGAATACCCACGCGTCCCGGCTTGGGATAGGAGAGCAGCACGTCGTAGTTCTCGAAGTGAACGTCTTCGAGGCCGGCTGCTTTCCATTCGTCGCGCACCCATTCGGGGAGCCGGTTGTTGGCCGGGGTGGCGGCGGTGTGCGGATCGCGAGTGAGGCGGCGGAGAGCGTTTTCGATTCGCGCGGGCTGAATGGCGTCGCGCAGATTCGACTCTATTTTCAACTCGCGCGCCGCTGACGTTCGAGTGAAGCCGGTGAGAGAGTGTCGGGGGGCGGACTGCGCGGCTACGAATGGCGTGCAGTCGAGCAGTAGGGCGATTGTGGAAACCAGTGCGACGACTCGGGTTTTATTCATCGAAGGTCTTCGTTCTCCGGCGGCAACATAGCATACCGGCTCTCGAGACCGGGCGGAGTAGAAAAGACCGCACCGCTTGCGATGACCCGGACGATGGCCGAGAAGACCCGCATCGCGATGCGCATCATACGCTCGTTGGTGGGTCATTCCACGGCGTATCGTCCGGGTCGCACGTCGCCTCCCCTAAAAGCACTCCCCGGCGGGCCGCGGACATGATATATTCCGCGCGATGAGTACGATGACGCTTTCTCAAACGACGCCGCTGTTTGAGGATCAGGACGGCGCCATAAGACTGACGGGGTCGCGCATCCCGCTCGACACGGTTGTCTATGAGTTCAATCAAGAAGCAACCGCCGAGCAAATTCAAGACAGCTTCCCGTCCCTTTCGCTGCGCAGCATTATGGCGCGATCTCTTTCTATTTGGAGCATCAGGCCGCCGTGGATGACTATCTAGGCCGCCGCGCGCAAGAGGCGGCAGAGCTTCGGCGCAAGATCGAGAGTCGGCCCGAGATGGCAGCCTTTCGCGAACGCCTCCGCCATCGCCGCGCGCAGTTGATCTCAAGATGACGTTTAAGCTTGATCGCCAGCTTGAGTCGGCTCGAGCTTTGTAGGCGAAAGTGGCTCACATTATGTCAATGTCAGCGGAGAAGACCGCGATATTCATTCTGGGTCCGCCACGCTCGGGAACATCGTTCTTTGCCTCACTCCTCGCCAATCTAGGAGTGAACTTCGGGGACGAGCGACGCTTCGTAGATCCGAAGGTGCACCGACACAATCCAAAGGGTTTCTATGAGCTTGTTTGGGTGAACGAACTCAACGATGCCATCTTCTCGCGGCTTGGATTGTCGTGGGGATCTATCGAGTTTCTCACTGACGAGATAATAGATCCCCTCAAACTCCACGACGAGGTAGACAGGATCGTCGAATCTGTTAAGGGAGAATGGGGCACCACTGCGCCTGTGATCGGAATAAAGGATCCGAGAATCAGTCTGCTCTTCCCGCTATGGGAATCGGCCCTCCACAAGATGGGTTACGACGTAAGGTGTTTGATTGCCCTGCGCCATCCGCTCGGCTATCTGAGGTCGCAACAGGAACTGCACCCAAGTTCGCACGACGACCGAATGATGCTCTATTGGGTCCTGCACATTCTCGGCGCTCTTTACTTCACACGGCATCTGGATCCCTTGATCGTCGATTTCGATCGCATGGCAGCCGATCCGCGCTCGACGGTTAGAGTCGTTGCCGACTGGCTGAGTCGGAGGGACGTCGACGTGGATTCAGTAGCGGAGCAATTCGATGCCAGCTTATACCATCACGACTGCGGAGATGTTGAAGTCTCCAACAGGTTTGTGAAGCGGGTGTACGAAACGCTTAGGGGTTCGCAGAACCAGCCCAACTCGCGTCGGTGGATCGAGTCGTTTTATAAGACGTTCCATGAGTTTTGGCCGCTACTAAGATCAGTGCACGGGCAGGAGATGAGCGAAGCGTTGGGCGCGCAACGACAGGTTGAGTACGGCGTGATGGACGAGATCAAACCGGCAGATTGTGATTCGAGCGCCTTTTCCGATCGAGTTGCGGGGGCAGAGTCACGGGAGGAGTATCTGGCCGGTGAAGTCGCGACTAGAGATCGGACCATTGAGGACCTTCACAGTGAAATCGAGCAACTTCGAGCAAAAGAAGCTGACCTAAACAGCATAAGGCGCTCGTTTGGCTGGCGACTCCTAAGCCTGTATGGCCGAATAAAGTACCCTTACCTCCTGCCGTTGTACAAGATGGTCGGCAAAACCTTGCGGAGGAAGGTTGAGTCGGAGCGCCGAGGGCAGTAGCCCTCCACTCTTGGACGCGGCGCCGCGTTTTTTCAGCGCGGTACCAGCGCTCGAATCCGCAGTTGTCTTTAACGCAGCCGAATCGCCTGAACTGAAACTCGTCGCTTTTTCTCTTGCGGTCATAGATCGTCTGTGACAGCGCAATAAGCCCGCCTCGCCGCCCGAATTACGTTGACCGCGTTCGCCGCGACGGTTGAGTCGCGCATTGATTTGCGCTGTGCGGAAACCACCTCCGAGTCGTAGAAGCCGGTCAAAAAACAAGTATCCACGACAACCCGGCGGGGTGCGGGTAAACCAAGTGCCTCAGTCCAAACCCGGCGGCCTCTACGAGGCCGCACATTGTCTCCGGTTTGTAGCTGACACACTCGGGATACGCCCACTCTGTCCCGGAGTAATCGCTTTCGCCGACCAGGTAGTTGACCACGCACAGACCGTCCTGCTTAATGACGTTGCGAATTGCTGCCAGACACACCGTAATCTGATGAAGGGACGCGTGAGAAAAAATCGATTGCGCAATAACGTAGTCGAACAAGCCGAGACCCTCAAAATTAAAATCACGCGTTGCGCGGAATACAGGCTGTTTCAACTTTATCAACGAAGGCGTCAACTCAAACTCCGTTGCCTCTTCTATCAACCAAGCTTCCGGCTCAACACCACAGTAATGGCCGGGCAAGAGGTAAGGGATCAACAAGCGTCCGGCGCGGAGGGAACCGCAGCCGATATCGAGCACTCGGTGGAACTCCCGGAGCCCCAGCGTAGTGAGGAGATTGAACTGCAACGCCCCAAGTAAGTCGTATCGCTCAGGCTGACCGACCCAGGCGCGATAGTGACGATCCCCGGCTTTCAAACCACTCACGTCGTTCATCGGAAAGAGCCCTTCCACGAGTCAAGCGAACCTTGATGCGCCTAATCATGAAGCCCCCTCCGCCAGACATGCAAGTAGTTACTCAGCCGATGCTCAGTTAGAACACCTGATGCTTTGATCTGATAACTGCAGCACCTACGGCTAACGCAGATTCTTAACTTCAATTCGACAGAATGAGAGACGTAGGAGATTCAATGCGATGTTCAACCTCGCGCACGCAGTGGCGAAGGCCTGCTTCAGGAAGCAAAGGACGAGGGCGGAACGCCCTCGTCCTTTGCGACGTGTCAATCCGTGACTTCTACTTCTGATCTGTCTTGGCCATCTTCACCAAAGCCTCGAGGCGAGCCAGTCGTTCGCCAAGCTCGGCGTTTTGCTGTTCGAGCTTCGCCATTCTCGCGTCTTTTTCGGCCATCGTGCCGTTGAGTTGCTCGATGTAGATGTGGGCCTTTTCGAGTTCTTCGAGAATCCCCCGCATCTGGGCCCCAATCTCGACAACCTCCCGACCCTGTTCATCGACCTTCCTGGCTCCAAGCGCAGGTAGATGTCGATTGTTCCACATGAAGTCAGCGTGATCCTCGATGGTCTCGAGCGTATAACCCGGATCGAACACATAGTCTGCGTGGATTAGAATCCCGCGCTGGAAGATGGTTCCGTTCACGTCTAGCTTTCCAGCCGGAGCAGCCGTACCAATTCCAACATCGCCAGCGGCCGTGATGTGGATTCTGTTGAGGGCGTTCGTGCCCAGGATCAGGGGAGCTGCTACATGCGTACCAATCGCCATCCCGAGTCCTGCCGTATGTGCGACCTCAGTCCACCCACCGAGTGTTACGCCGTAGCGCGTAATCGTCCGGGCGTCGGCATGGGCACGTATGTCGCAAGAAGCTGTGTTGGCTTTTACTAAAGCAAAGGCTGCCGAACCGGTGCCATTGTTTGGATTTTCGACCTTTGCCATTGAAAGGACGTCGGCTTGCTCAAAGACATGGAGCTTCTCCGTCGGGGACGCCGTTCCGACACCCACATCACCCGAGACACTGATATCAATACTGCTCGTCGGCGCGCCGGGCCGGATTCGGAATGGCAGCCGCGAGCCGCCCGTCACATCCCGGACGAAGAAGTTCGCTTCGTTCCCGGCGACGTCCCACGTCTGGGCGGTAAAACCTCCCGACGCGTTCTGTTCAAACCGCAGCGCCGGCGTGTCGCTTGTCGTCACGTGCAGATCCAACACCGGCGTCGAAGTGCGGAAGCCCACGCGCCCGGTCGAACTGACAAACAGTGAGTTGGCCGGCGCACCTGCGGAGACTGAAAACACAATCGTCCCGGTTTCAGAATTGCCGGTCGCGCCCTGGTCTACAAACCCCAAGAAACTGGTTCCACCACTCGCTGAGCTGTTCGCTCTTATCTGCCAGTTGTTGGTTGGGAAGCCGGCCGTGGTACTCGTGTCGTCGAACTGGAGACGCGTGTTGTTCTCCTTCATCCTGATCGTGTCAAAGCCGAAGACCTCGCCATTGACGCAGTCGAGTCCCACGCACGCCGAGCCCTGAACGATCAGATCGTCAGGGATCACCTGGTCTTGAGTTTCGGCGCCCGGTGTTCTCCTCCGCGGCACTCCGTCGTGGCCGGTCGGCGCGCCCGGTTCCTCTGTGCCACCGGCGAAGACCGTCCCCTTCTCAATCAGGAAGCTGCCCGACTGGACTGTGTTTTCCGCCGGTAGCTGGCCGCTCTTCCTAAGCTCTCGCACGACTTCGGCGGAGTTGCCCTTCTCCCGCGACGCGGCGAGGGCTTCGACGACTTCGGGAGCGAGACGGGGAATCAGCGTCAGCTCGTAGGTGTAGTGACCATCAGGGAGAGTGTTGCCGTCCTCGCCGGTCAGCTTGAACGAGGGAACGGCATTAGTCTTGAATGCCTTGCGAAACACCTGGCCTTCAGGTCCGGACACTGTTAAGACGAGACGAAAGTACTCGACCTGCGGCTGCCAACGTACTTCGCTGCGGTCGAATGAGACGGCCGCTATCGGCTCGCGGTTTGAAGTCTGGGCCAGCGCCGAACCGCACAAGAGGGCGAGCGCGGCCAGGAAGAAAGAAAAGCGGAAAGTTGCGGTTTTCATGGTTCGTTCCTCCGATAGTTCTGCTGAAGTTGAATGAATGCCAATCAGACTGCGGTTGCGAGCTTTCCTCCCTCGCTCCGCAACTCCGATGTTGGCTCGAACTGTAGCTTCAAGGACGGGTCTTCCCACTCAACGCGCCCATCTCTCCTGTCTCAATGAAGGCCGCAACGTCCGGTTCAACGTCCGTTGAAAACGAGTCATGCCTGTCGCTCGTCTTGCGGCCTTGAACTCGGAATCGAAGTGACCGGGTTACCTGCGTTCAGGGTACGTCATTGAGCACCGATTGATGGTGTGTCTTCCGAGGCCAGCGTTGCGTCGATTACGACGGTTTCAAGTACTCACTGGTCAGTTTATCGAGCCACGTGCATCCGCCCTTGATCTCTGCGGCTGCTGAACTGAGTCATTGCTTGCAGCGGGAAGATACGCCTTTCGGCCAAAATTGTAAAGACGATTCCAGCGTACGCGTGGGCGTCATGTCCGTCGCCCGCGCCTCGCGAAGTCAGACGAGCGATGTGCGCGTCAGACACTCGCGCCGCGAAGGAGAGCGCACTCCCGCCGATGATCAGTCTCGACAGCATCGGGTAGGGGATGCGATGTTCGGAGAGACGTGAGCGGGTCGCGGGCCCGCAATGTGTATCCGGCGGCGGCGTTGTCGCAAGAAGCTTACGTCGCAACGCATCACCACTCTGGAGTGAGCGAACGGTACGACGGTCCCCTTCAGTTGGTGTTCCCCAGGCTGCGCGCGCGGTATTCGCGACGCGCGTTCACACGTTCACCACGCTGGGAGAAAGTTCCGCCTTTGATCACACCCAGTAAAGCCTCTCGCTGCCGCGCTGAATTGACCCCGGTAGTGTCAGCCGCTATAAATGAAAAAGGTATAGCAGATGGGAACAGAAGGGTCATCGGCGAGGGTCAGTCCGCGGGAGCGGGCCGGACGCGCGGGGTTCGCCGAGTACACCGGCGTCGCTCTCGACTCGCTGCGCGCGAACAAGCTGCGATCATTCCTCACGCTGCTCGGAATCATAATCGGCATCGCGTCGATCATCGCGGTCATCTGCCTCATCCAGGGATTCGACCGCTACTGGAAGGAGAAGGTCTCGAACTTCGGTCCGAACACGTTCGTCGTAACCCAGTTCCCAATCATCACCGACCCGGACAAGTTCTTCGAAGCGCTGCGCCGAAATCCCGAGCTTCACGCGGAGGCCGCCGACGCGATTCGCCGCTACTGCGCGGCGTGCGAGCAGGTGGGAGTTGAGACTCACAAGCAGGTGCGCGTGCGCTACGGTGCGCAGAGCGTTGAAGGGGTCGACCTTTCGGGGCTGACTCCCAACATCATCGAGATCGAAGGCTACGAGGTTGAGTCGGGACGTGCGCTGCTCTCGTGGGAGGACGAACACGCGCGCTTTTCGGCGTTCATAGGGGGCGAGATCGCCGAGAAGCTCTACGGCGGGCTGGACCCAATCGGCAGGGACATTCAGGTAGAGGATCACTGGTACACGGTCGCAGGGGTCGCCAAAAAGCGCGGCTCGGTGTTTGGAATGTCACGCGACAACTTCGTCAAGGTGCCGCTGTCGACGTTTCAGAAGATCTATGGCGCGCGGCGGACGGTGAACATCTCGATCCGCGCGCTGCCCGGGCAGATGCAGCAGGCGCAGGACCAGGCGCGGGTGGCGATGCGGACTCATCACCGTCTCAGCTACAACGACAAAGACGACTTCGGACTTATAACATCCGAAGGGGTGAACCAGCTCTTCAACGACCTGACGAGGGTGATCTTCTCGGTTTCGCTGTTCGTCGTCGGTGTTTCGCTGGTGGTCGGCGGGATCGTGATCATGAACATCATGCTGGTGTCGGTGGTGGAGCGCACTCGTGAGATCGGGATTCGCAAGGCGGTAGGGGCGCGCCAGCAGGACGTGGTCAATCAGTTTCTCGTCGAGTCGGTCGTGCTGTGTTCGACGGGCGGGATGATCGGCGTTGCGGCGGCGTATGGAATCTCGACGCTGATCTCGAGCCTTACGCCGCTGCCGTCGTCGTTTCCATTCTGGGCGCCGTTGCTTGCGATCGGGCTCTCGTCGATGATCGGCATCTTCTTCGGCATATACCCCGCGCGTCGGGCGGGAAGGCTTGACCCGATCGAGGCGTTGAGGTCGGAATGAACTGGTCTTCGATCAAAGAGAATACGACGCTGGCAATGGCGACGCTTGTCTCGCACAAGTTCCGGGCCGCGCTTACGATACTGGGTGTATTCATCGGTGTTTTGGTGATTGTCTTCATGGCGGCGGTGCTCAACGGGTTCCGCCAGACGATACTGGACCAGGCGAACAGCTTCGGGACGCGGAACGTCTACTTGTGGCGCTATCCGTTCATCGTCACCGGGCGGATTCCGCCTGAGGTACTCAACCGCAAGCCGCTCAGTCTCGAGAACTCCAAGGCCATCGAGCGCGAGGTTACGGCAGCCGAGTACGTCGCGCCGGGCATTCCATACCAGTACATGATTCCGGGGATGCCGCCCAAGCTGCCGCCCGAAGTTCGCTACCGTGACAAGGTGATGTCGCGGCCGCAGGTGCTCGGGGGCTTTCCGGTCGGCGAGCGAGCGATGAACGTGAATCTGTCCGGAGGGCGGTACTTCACCGATGCGGAGAACGAACACCGCGCGACGGTGTGCGTGCTGGGATTCAACGTCGTGGAGGCGTTGTTTCCGGCCGAGGACCCGATCGGCAAGACGATAAACTTGCTTGGGCAGAACTTCGAGGTGGTCGGCACCTTCGAGAAGCTCAGAACGGGACCGTTCGGCAGCGAGAACCCGGATGACAACAATCTGATCCTCCCCTACTACACGTTGCGCAAGATCATTCCGTCGCTCGATGACCACTTCATCATCGTGCGCATGCGAGAGGGCCGGATGGAGGAAGGAATCCGCCAGATAGAACAAGTGCTGCGGCGCGAGCGCAAAGTGCCGCTGAACGCCGACAACGATTTCGAGCTTGCTACGCCGGACTCATTCATCAGGACCTTCGACGATATCCTGGGCGGGGTGTTCTTCGTCATGATCTTCATTTCGTCGATCGCGTTCGTTGTGGGCGGCGTAGGAGTGATGAATATCATGCTTGTGGCGGTCACCGAGCGAACGCGGGAAATTGGAATACGAAAAGCGGTGGGCGCTCGACGAATGGACATCATCTGGCAGTTCTTGACCGAGGCGGTGACGCTCACCTGCGTGGGCGGAATGGCGGGCCTGCTCATTGGCTGGTTCGTCTCATGGGCGGTCACGGCGTTGTGGCCGGACCTGAACATGGTGATACCGGTATGGGCGGCGGCGGCGGGATTCCTGGGTTCGGTTACGGTGGGGTTGATCTTCGGAATCTGGCCGGCGTTCAAGGCGGCAGGTCTCGACCCGATTGCCGCGCTGAGGTATGAGTAGAGGTTCGTTGGTTGTGGTTTGTGGGTCGTGAATAGGGTCGTAGTCGTCCCATGAGGATGGCCGCAACCACAAACCACGAACTACAAACTACGAACCAATCAGTACCTCGGAAACGCGTACGCCTGAATCGCCTCCGCGCGCTCCTTCTCTTCCTCGAGGCTCATCGCAACGCAGTCGCGCACCGAGACCATGCCCAAGAACCTTCCATCGGCGTCTTCGATGATCAGGTGATAGACGCCGTTGTCGTGCATGAGCTGCATCGCCGCGCTGCACGCGGTTTCCGGCGAGACCTTGATCAAATTCGTGCTTGCGATAGATTGGACTATCACTTCCGACGGGCGATAGTTCTCGGCGACGACCTTATCCGAGATGTCGCTCTGAGAGACGACGCCCGTGACTCTTCCAGACAGATTGCAGACGCCGACGGCGCGGATCGCGCGGTCCTTGAGGTAACGAGCGGCTTCAGCCACGGTCGCCTGGTTCGAGATGCAGAAAACCTGCGTGCGGTCCTTGATGATATCGCGAACTGTCTTAGCCATAATCCCTCCGGCAGGAACGAGGTTACCAGCGTTCACGATTCGGTTGCTGGCCGCAGTATAGCACAGCCGCGATGCCGGCCTAACTAGGCGCAAGAGTGGGCTGCTCCAGGTGTGGTACTGCGCTCATCGCTAACCGGTCCGACTCCTTAAGATCAAAGCCGCAGCTATCATAGTTTGCCGCGCTCCCCGGTGCAACTGCCCACGGAAGGAAGGTTGCGGCATGAGGCGGCACGGCCTATTCTTCACTCCGTGGAAGGAGAACCTATGCATCTACCACGGAAGCTTTTAGAGTTGGTTGACGCAATCGGGCGAGATCGGCTGGCGCTACTCGATAGCGCGAATGGATTGACGGAAGCGCAACTCAACTTCAAACCCGCCGACGACCAGTGGTCCATCAGCGACGTCCTGCATCACCTTGCGCTCGCCGATGAAGCGAACGCCAAGCTCACCGGCTTTGCCGCGAAGCAAGCGGATGCCGGCGTCCTACAGCCCGATCCGACGCCTGATGAATCGATGCTCGGCTGCATGGATGCCTTCGCAGGCTCTATGGGGAAAGGTGCTCAAGCGCCGGAACGGGTCGCGCCGAAGTCCCACCTCCCCGTTGACGAGTCGCTCCAAAGGCTGCGAGCGTCGCGCGAAAAGATTCTCGAGATGCTGCCGAGGATCAGTCCCTACGATCTCAGCACGATCAACTACCCGCATCCCTTGCTGGGTCCGCTCAACTATTATCAGTGGCTCTTCCTCGCGGGATGGCACGAAGCGCGTCACGTCGCGCAGATCGGAAGGATCAAATCATCCCCAGGTTTCCCGGCGCAATGAACCATGGAAGACGTATCCTCTCGTCGCGGCCCCGGACGCTCGCTGATCGAAAGCGGATACGCCGCGGCCTCAGCAATTATGAACGTCGAGTACATACCGCTGCTCCAGGTGCAGCGCGAAGTTTACGAGCTCCCGCGCGGCTTCGAGCGGTTTCGCGAGTACCTTCGAACGATGGTCGACCCCGGCGCGGGCGACCTCAAGCTGCCGCTGGCCGCGATGAACCCCATGGGGAAGGACCACCTGCCGGGTTTTCTCGACAGTCTGCTCGATATGGATGCTGATGGCGAGGCGGCGCGCGCGGCTGCTGAAGCCGAGTCGCAGCTACGGCAGGAGCCGGGCCGGTACAAAGTCTGCATCGTGGTGAGCGACGATCTGATGGGCGGCTGGACCAATCGCTACACGAGCGAGTTCACCCATCGCTTCTCGCCGAGCGCCTATTACAAGCGCGGCTGGATTGTCGGCGTGCTCTGGACGAGCGAAACGTACTCGCCCGAGAGAGTGCGCGAAGAAATGATGATGTCGATCTTCCGTGCGGCGTACATTCAACGTCACGGCGTCGCGCGAATGCTGGGTGACATGCTCGCGCAAGAGGGCTACGCGATGAAGATGGCGGGTTCATCCGGCCCGACGCTGGACGGCGACGACCTGGTCTACACGCGCGAGGTGCTTGCTTCATATCTCCGTAACAGCGACCGGCCAACCCTGATCGCGGCCCTGTATGGCGATAGCGCGGCGCGGGAACTCGGTTACCCGCCGCTCGGACTTTCGCCGAACGCCGGGTTCGCGCTTGCATTGGACAACGCGAGAAGGCCCGGGTAATGGTGAGCGTGGGTGAAGACGTGTGACCGGTCGAAACTGAGAAAAGCCGCGGATGCTCTTGTCGCCCATCGCCGCGCGGTGGTATTAGTCTCTCCGCTATGTCACGAATCCTCTTACTCCGCGCAGCGATCTTGATCCTTGCGGGCTTGTGCGCGCGTGATGCGGCGGCCCAGGCTTCCAATCCGATTTACCTCCAGTACGACGGCTTCGCGAGGAACAAGGACGGCACGTATACATTGTCGTTCGGGTACTTCAACACGAATCACGTCGAGGTGAGAGTCGAGACGGGCGACGACAACACCTTCGCGCCCGGTCCGGCTGATCGGAACCAGCCGATGGTCTTCTTGAAGGGCCGGCATCGATTCGCGTGCAGCATGGTCGTCGCGGCCGATTTTGACGGCAAGCTTCAGTGGACGGTGCGTTTTGCAGGAAAGACCTTCACGACGACGGCGAAGATGCTTGATCCGCTCTACGAGCTGGAGCTCAACAGCGAGAAGCGAGCCACGACGGGGCTTGATCTGGCTAAGGCGCCCAAGGGGGTGTGCATCAACCGGCCGCCGTCGATTCAAGTGATCAATCCGCTTGCTGACGTGAATGCGGGCGCTGATACAGTCGCAGCCACGTCGTTCATTGCCCGCCTCGATCAGGAGTTGTCGCTGAACGGCAACGTCGAGGACGACGGCTTGCCGAGAGGGAGCAAGGTAACTATCGCCTGGAAGAAGAACGCCGGGCCGGGGACGGTCACGTTTTCCGACGACAGCCAGGCTGTTACCCGCGTCCGTTTCAGCGCAGCAGGGGTCTATGAGCTCGAGCTGACCGCCACCGACGCGGAGCGTTCAAACAGCGCGAAGATCAAAGTGACGGTCAATCCCGCGGAGGAGAAGAAGCAGAACTGACGTAGTTTTGCCGGTGGTTTGGCTCGTAGGCTCGCGACATCCTTGCCGACGCGAAGGGCCGTTTATTCGACAGGCGGTGCCACTTACTTCGGTGACGAATCCGATTGGGCCAGCAGGGCTCGATACGGGGCCGCTTTTTCGGACTTTCCCCACGCTTCATAGAGACTGATAAGCCGCTTCAACGTCTGCTGGGTTGTTCTGTCTCGGTCACCGCGCTTCGCCTTCAGCGTCGCGTAACTTTCTACGAGCAGCGGTTCAGCCTCATCATATCGCTTCAATGCCGCGAGACAGCCTCCGAGCACGCTCTGGGCCTCGGCGGTTCGCCAGTCACCCGCGGAAAACGCCTTGCGCCGGATTTCCAGACCCTCGCGCAACAATGGCTCCGCGTCGAGAGGAGTTCCCTTGTCGGTCAGGAAGAGACCAAACCCAACCAGCGAGTGCGCGATGTCGGGGTGCCCTTCGCGCAGCTTCCTTCGTCTCAGATCGAGGGCCCGGCGGTACAGGGGATCAGCAGCCGCGTAATCGCCCTTCGCGTGAAGGGTCCGAGCGAGGTTGTGCATGATGTTTCCGAGGTTCGGATGCTCCTCACCCAGCAGTTTGCGATACGTCGCCAGCGCTTCACGGTACAGCGGCTCGGCGCCATCGTAGTCGCCCTTTGCGTAGCGCAGAGTCGCAAGATTGTTTAGGTTGATCGCGACATCCGGGTGCTCGTTGCCGAGCACCTTGCGAAAGATCCCGAGAGCCTCACGGTACAGGGGCTCGGCGGCGACGTAGTCACCCTTTGAGTACAGCAAGCTTGCGAGGTTATCCAGGGTGATTGCGAGCCTTGGATCCTCCGAACCCAGTTGCTTGCGTTGAATCGCTATGGCGTCGCGGAACAGCGGCTCGGCAGCCTCGTAGTCACCTTTCTTGCGCAACAATTCGCCCAGATTATTCAGCGTCTCGCAGACCTCGGCATGCTCGCGTCCGAGCAGCTTGCGCCGCATCTCGAGCGCTTCACGGAAGAGCTGTTCGGCGGCCTTATAGTCGCCTCGGGTGTCTAAGAGGATCGCCAGGTTGTCCAGGCTCTCGGCCACGTCCGCATGTTCCGGGCCGAGCAGCTTGCGCTGCATTGCCAGCGCTTCGCGGTAGAGCGACTCGGCTGTCTCATGGTCACCCTTTCTGCGGAGAACCTCCGCCAGGTTGTTCAAGCTGCGGGCTACCTCCACATGCTCGGCGCCGAGGGTTTGTCGCCTCAGCTTCAGCGCTTCGTCATGCAAGGGCGCGGCGCTGTCGTAGAGACCAAGACTCTCGTACACGCGGCCCATGGTATCCATCATCGTGGCCTGCACTTTCGGCTGGCCTTTCAAGTCCTTGGTGATTCTGGCTGCGCCCTTGTCGAGGATTTCTCTAGCGGTGATCGTGTTCCCTTTGGCTCGACTTGGGTCAGAGACTTCGAATAGACCTGCCAAAAACTCCGATACGCGCCGGGCGGTTTCCGCTTCAGTCCTGGCTCGAGCGGCCTCGTTATTGGCCCGCGCGGCTTCCGACGTAGCTTGTCGTTCGGCCTCCTGAGCCCGCGCGAGGTTAGCCTCGGCGATGTTGTGCTGTGTGCGCTCGGCATCACGGGCGCGCTCGGACACGCGCTCGGCGGCGATGGCGCGGTCTCGCTCGCTTTCAGCTGCGGTGCGTTGTTGGGCTGCCACTTGTTCAGCGGCGACGGCGCGGTCTCGCTCGCGGGCGATGCGCGCCGACTGCGCGGCCAGGATCGCACCAATGGCGATCATCAATGAGAGGACGGCAGCCGCCATCCCGACTCCTACTCTATGTCGTTTGACGAACTTCCCGGCTCGATATCCCAGCGTGTCAGTTCTAGCGATGACCGGCCGCCCCGCCAGATGCCGGCGGATGTCTTCTGAGAATTGTTCGACCGAGGCATACCGCCGCTGAGGGTCCTTTCGAATCGCCATCAGAACGATGTTGTCCAAATCGCCTTCGAGTTGACGGCTGAGCTTTTTCGCCGTTCGGTGTCCGTCGCGCCACCGTCGGTTGTCGTCGGCCTCCACTGGCCACCGACCATTAACGACCGGCGGCTGACGGCTGACGGCAGTACTCGGTTTCGGTGGTTCCTCGACGGTGATGACTCGTTCAATCTCCAGCGGAGTCGAGCCTTTGAACTGATAGGGCCGCCGGCCCGTCAGCAACTCGTACAACAACACTCCCAATGAATACACATCGCTGGCGGTTGTCATCGTCTCGCCCCGCACCTGCTCGGGGCTGGCATACTCGGGTGTCATCGCTCGCAGACCAATTGCGGTCGCGGTGAGGGTCAGCGCGCCGGGTTCCGCATGCAGCAGTTTCGCAATCCCGAAATCTAGCAGCTTTACGACACCATCCGCCGTCACCAGAATGTTGCCGGGTTTCAGATCGCGATGCACGACCAGGTTCTGATGAGCATAGCTGACGGCGGAGCAGACCGTGCGGAAGAGCTTCAACCGCTCAAAGATCGAGAGCTCGCGTGTCGCGCAATATTGGTCAATGGGCTGACCTTCGATGTGCTCCATCACGAAGTAAGGCAGACCATCCTCGGTGGTGCCGCCGTCGAGCAGCCGGGCGATGTTGGGGTGATCCAGATTGGCCAGTATCTGCCGTTCGTGTCGGAAGCGCGCGAGCACCTCATCGGTATCCATGCCGCGTTTGATGAGCTTGATGGCGACCTGCTTCTGGTAAGACTCATCGGCGCGTTGGCCCAGGTAGACGGCGCCCATGCCGCCACGGCCGAGTTCCTCCACCAGCTCATAAGGCCCGATTCGCCTTCGCCCCTCAGAAAGGCTGCCCTCTTCGACAAACTCCTCTGCCACGCGGTGGATCGCCCTTTGAACCTCTTTCTCTTCTTGTTCGGCTTGCCCGTCGGATACGAGTAGAGATTCAACCTCGGCCCGCAACTTGCGATCGGCGCCGCAAGCCTCGTCCAGGAATACCTGTCGCTCGCCCGGCTCCAATTGCAAAGCCCGATGAAACAATTCCTCAATCTGTTTCCAATGTTCCGCCATATGGGGTGACTACTTTTTCATTTCCCTAAACAACCAGGCGCGAGCCCATCTCCAGTCGCGCTCGACGGTCGTTTGGGACACGCGGAGTACTTCTGCCGATTCTTCGGTCGTCAGTCCCCCGAAGAACTTAAACTCCACGATCTGACATTTTCGCGGATCGAGCGACTCGAGGCTCTTGAGCGCGTCGTCGAGCGCCAGTAACTCTGGCTCTTGCGCTTGAGAAAGCGTAGCAACGTCGTCCAGCGATAACGTTGGCAGCCGACCTTCGCTTTGCCTCGCGCGCCGCCGCCTTGCGTGATCGACCAACACGCGGCGCATCATCCGTGAAGCAACCGCGAAGAAGTGGGCGCGATCCTGCCACTGGATATTCTCGAGGCCGACAAGACGGAGGTAGGCCTCGTGGAGCAGCGCAGTGGCCTGCAGTGTGTGATCGCGGCGTTCGCGACGCATGTACCGATCGGCCAACTGGTGGAGTCCGTCGTAGACCAGGGGCATCAGTTGATCTAACGCAGCCTGGTCACCGCTTCGCCACTTAACGAGAAGGTGAGTTATTTGTGTGGGGGAAGGTTGCAGCATATTACTCCCCACGCCTGTCTTGGGCCTGATTCGACGCGCCGGATTATATCCGCCGATTTGAGTCTACGACAACCCGCCTCGGTTTGGATTGCACGGGCGCGAGCGCTGTGACTCCGACCTACGGTGTCACGCCTCTCCACGAGCCTCGGAGTCCGCGTGAGCGAAAATGCGACTGAATGACGGGATTCTCCACCGGCATACGCCTAATTGAGTGAGGCTGATTTGGCTTCGCAGTCCGACAGCGACCGATTCCCCGCGGAGCTGTCGGCGGTTTCTGTTGGTTGCCCGAAGACGTCTCGCACCGTGACGGCGTCAACTATCCCATCAAGGAGAGTTATGAAGAAGACTTTTGCGAAACCCGCTTCGGTCCTGACCGTTGCAGCGCTGTTGATTCAACTCTGGTTTCTACTGCCTGTAAGGGCGAGGGCCAGCATCGGCCGTGATATGCCGGCTCCGGGGGCCACGCCGATTTCCACGCCGAGCGAACACGAGATCACACCCGTAGTGGGGTGGGGCAACCTCGCCGCCGAGTCAACCGTTCCAGCCGACCCGACGAACTCGGCAGGCGATAAGCAAGAAGCGTTGTTCGTTCCGATGGCTACCTTTAACGTTACGAACACGAACGACACCGGTCCAGGTTCGTTAAGGCACGCGATCCTTGATGCAAACAGCAACTCTGGACCGGACCTGATTACATTCAACGTCGGCGGAGGGGGCGTGAAAACCGTCAGCCTGCTGTCTCCCTTACCGGAGATTACTGACCCGGTGACTATCGATGGCACAACTCAGCCGAGCGCCTCACCGACCTTGATCACCGAGCCGCAGGTCAACGGCACATCGATTATCGAATTGGACGGAACCAACGCAGGAAGCGGGGCAAACGGACTTGTCATCACCGCCGGAAACAGCGTTGTGAAGGGGCTGGCGATCGGCAACTTCAACGGACATGCAATCTCGCTGCGGCAGCGCGGGAATAACATGATCATGAATAACTTCCTCGGCACTGATGTCACGTGCACCGAGAATCGAGGCAATGGGGGCGAGGGCGCGAATATCGAGAACTCGAACGACAACGCGGTCACGGGCAATACCATCGTGTTCAACGGAGACGGCGGCTCCATTATAAATTCCAATGGCAACCTCATCCGGGACAATAATCTTGGGACCGACGCGACGATGACCCAGAATAAGGGCAATCGCGGGGCCGGTTTCGGATTCCTCAACGCTCTCAACAACCGGTTCGAGAGCAATCGCATCGGCTTTAATGAAGTTGGGATCATTGGTTTTGGAGGCACAGGGAACATGATCGGGGGAACGGACCCTAAAGCCGCCAACTTCATCGGCCGCAACGGAACCGGTTTGTCGCTGATTGACGCTGCGGACACGACCATTCAGGGCAACTTCTTCGGCACCAATCCACTGCTTGAGAATCTCGGCAATCAAGACGCGGCGATAGAGCTGGTTGGCACGTCATCAAACAACAAGATAGGGGGCGCACCCGTCGCGGCCTCCAATTGGATCGCATTCAACCGCTTCGGAGTCCTTGCTCTTCCCGGCACTTCGAGCAATCTCTTCCTCTTCAACCGGGTATTCGACAACTCGGAGCAGTCGATTACGCTCGCAAGCAACGCCAACCGAGGGCTGCGGCCTCCTCAGTTGGCCTCGGCCACAGCATCGAACGATGAGACAATAATTCGGGGGAGTTTCACCGGCCCTCCCAACAGTCAATTCGGAATTCAATACTATGCAAGCCCGAAGTTGAATCCGCTACAGGGCAAGACTCCGCTAGGCAGCATCACCATCGCGACCAACAGTGCAGGAGTGGCCAGCGCGGACGCGCGGGTTCTCTTCCACGTTCCCAGCGGATTATTCATCAGTGCGCTGGCAACCCGCCTTTCAACGAACGACACGTCGGCGTTCTCGAACGGCGTGGAGGTGACGGGCGCTGGCCGGCCCGACCTGGAGGTGAAGAAAACCGGGCCTGATATGGCCAAATGCAGGGAAATGATCACCTGGATCATCGAGGTGCGCAACGTCGGCACCGCGGCCGCCGTCGGATTCAATGTGCAAGAGCTACTGCCGTTTTGCGTTGAGGACGAAGTCGAGGTGACCACATCACCGGAAGGTTTGGTTTCGTTCCCCAGGGTGGGAAACACTCTGGTGACGACGGTTCCGAGTCTCCTTCCAGGCGCTCCGCCGATCACAATAACGGTTAAGGCCACGCTCAAGGAAGACTGCGAGCAAATGCTGACGAACTTCGCTGAGGCTCACGCGGATGGCGATATCAACCTAAGCAATGATCTGAATTCAGCTACCACCAAGGTCGATTGCACGAAGATCACAGGGTTTTCCGTCCAGGGCAAGAACGTCGTAGTGAGCGGTCTTTCATTCCAGAAGGGAGACCGCATAGACATCAACGGGATACTGATCAAAACGAAATTCCGGGACACGGATGAACTTCTGGCGAAGAAGGGCGCCAAAGCTCTTCTCACCTGTGACCCTGCCAATCCCGCGAGGATGAACGTAATAAGGCTGATCAGGACGCGCGATCCCGGCGCTCCCATAATAGACACAGCGGCGTTTGCTACGTGTCCCTGAAAGCGACTGTCAGCGGCCGCTCCCGACGGCCTTAGTGACTCCAGGAATGCGCGACGTGTCGTCCCCGTGAAGAAGCTTTTCAGGCCCGATGGCTGAGTATTGTCCGTGTGGGTTTTAACGGGCTGCTCTCCTTCGAGCGACTCAAGTAAGGCACCAAATAGGAGGTATGACAATATGGCACAAGGTGACTCGATGGTCGTAGTCGGGCTAGTGTTTAACAATGGCCCTGCCAGCCCGATCCTCAAGGTCGTCGCATCTGATCCTGACGGTATCGACATGATTGAAATCTTCTCGCGGCACAATGCCAATCTGCCGGTTGAGATCGCGCGGCCGATCCTTGCTTGCCCGTTTCGAGATCAACAAGAGTTCGCGAATTTCCCGCAAGGCTGGTTTCCGATCACGGTTCGACTAACGGACTGCACGAACCGGCAGAATCCGCGTCCACGCCTCGATAAGTTGCATGGTCCGTTCGACGAAAACGGCAATATCACTGACTCCCCTGTGCCGCAACCGCAACCAGAACAACCTAAGCCATCTCCCAAACCGCCCGACTTCGACGATCCGACGGATGTAGGCCAGTTACCGTTGGTCATCACTCGGGCGGAGGTCGTTCGGTTGCTCGGCGTCTCGGACGCCGAGCTCGACACGATCATAGATCGCGGCGACCTGACCGCATTCGGACCGACCAGGGCGCGCATCACGAAAGGGTCGTTGGCCAAGTTGCTCGGTTTGTAAAATGGTCCGTGGCGTTTTCGGGGAGGGGTCCCTGCTGCTCAGACCTCAAGTCCCGGCGCCGATGCCGGGAAGCGGCGGCGCGTCACTCAACACAAACATCGGGCCCTTTCGTTGATGGAGGCGCTTACGTCCCTCCTCGAAGGGAGTAGTATTCGGCCAGGCAGCCTGAACAACACCGCCACCAAGCTCGGTGGAGGCAACTCACATTGTCACCCAATAGCCGCCCTGCTTTTACCGCGGCCACAACCATCCGAAGAACCCGGCGGTCACAAGCCCGTATATCAACCCATCAATCAGCGTCCTGACGGTCGCGCCCCAGGACTGGCCTTTCCAGATCGAATCCTGTATCTGGCCGATGCCGTAACCCACAAACGCCACCGTGCCCGTCAAACGAAAGACCGTCAAATACGGGTCCGCTGATTTCAGAGTTCGGCCCGCGACGTAGGCAACGAAGACGCTGATCACCAGGCAGAAGATGAACCAAAGCGCCAGGTACTTTCCCATCGCGGGTGGACCAGCCGGCATGACGTTCATCAGACCTACTGGTCCCTTCTTGAGCTTCTCGACCATCTCGGGCGATCCCATCTCCTTATGGCTCGGAGCGTACGGGAAATGGTAGTTGCCGGGGCCCACGCCTTCGTTGCGCATGGCTTCGAGCACTTTGTCCTCGCCTGGCAGCTTCCTGTAGTCGCTTCTGTGGTAGGTAAGCACCATATGTAGAATCGAACTCACGACGAATACGGCTGCCGCGGAAAGCACTATCGGAAGCCACAACGATGTCAACTCAACCATCTCAATCCCTCCAAACGGAAAGTAGCGCAGACTGTCCAGTCTGCGCATGGATATCAACCGGTTAATCCAAGCTCACACGCGCAGACTGGACAGTCTGCGCTACGTGGAGATTCGCGGCGCGTTACTGCGGCGTTCGGCCTGCCACCACCGTCGTCTTGGCCCGGCCGCTCTTTTCCTTCGAAAAGTCCGCGTATTCTTGATCGCTTATGTAGTAGAAGTCGAGCCAGCCGATGTTCATCTCATCGACGGTGCGGTCGCCCCAGCCGACGAACGCAGTCGGGTCGGGATTCTCTTTGTTGCCCGGTGAGTTGTCGTGATACGCGGTCATGTGCAGCACCGTGCCCTTCGGGAACCCCGGAGGGTTCTTGTACGGATAAGTGATCTGCCAGGTCCACACGAAGCGCGCAACGTCGGTCAACAACTCAGTCTGGCCGTTGGGCAGGATCGCCTCGAGCGTCATGCGTTTCCCGCGGTAATGCATATGAGGCTGGAAGCTAACCAGCCGCGCCGGCTCGTCCAGACGAAAGTAGGCGTCGCTGCGGGCGTTTGGTTCTCCCGGCGGAATCGCAAGCGTCCCCGGCGACGAGATGCCCTTTGTAGAGATCAGGTGCTCCGGCTTGTAGCCCTTCGGGAAGAATTTGAAGCCGATCTTCGCATGTTCGTTGACGGCTTTCTCACCGTTGGGATGATAGTGGAAGCTGAAGCGCAGCTTCGCGCCCGCTTTTAAGAGCTTCGCCGTGCCGTTGCTGAAGATGTCGCCGTCGTTGCCTCTCGCGTATTCGATCAGGAGTGAGTTGCTGACCGGACTTCGACGCGTCTCACCAAGCAAGCCGCCCGTCGCAGCTTCGCCCTGGAGCGCAAAGACGAGCACGTGGTGGAGCACCTTCGGGTCTTCGGGGATGACCTGCATCCACTTGATGTAGCGGTCTTCGGTGAGGCCCGTCGGTACGTCGACCTTCGGATACTGGTCCGCGGCCACGGCGGGCACCTCGAATCCTGAGCTCGTCACGACCAAGTCAGGCTCTTCGCCAAACACCCACGAGTTTGCCGGCGGAAAGCCGCGCGGCGGAGGCGCATCTTTCGGATCGCCTTTGGAAGCTCCGCTGTCGACCCACTTGGCTATGGTAGCGATCTCCACGTCGCTCAGTGACGGGTCGGGAGAGTACTCACCGACCGTGCGGTCGATGTGCCACGGCGGCATGTAGCGCGTCACTACTTTCTCCTTGATCGAACGCGCCCACGGACGCGCTTCCTCATAGGTCAGCAGCGACATCGGGGCCATGGTTCCGGGCCGATGGCACTCCTGACACGACTTCTGGAGGATGGGAAGAACGTCCTTGGTGAAGGTTGGCTTAGCGGGAACGCCGCTTTCGTTTGAATCCGCCGTGACCGGCAGGGCGATCCACGCGGCGAGGACCGTCAACCCGAGAACACTCGCGAGCTTCCATGTCGTCTTCATAATAAGACTCCTCCCAGGCGGCTCTGAGAACTCCCAATTTGGGCGACAATCTAGCACTATCAGGCCGAGAAGTCTAATGGTTTCTAACCGAATGACTGGGGCCGGGCTTCTCCAGGGTGCAGACGAAATTCGCGGCGTCGTCGGTACTCCCGCGGCCTTTGTACCGAGCCACCTGCGGATACGGACAGAGCGGGCGGGTGCGAGTGACCGGGCGCTTGGGATCGATGCCCTGGCGCTTCGAGGCGATGATCCGATCCGGGGCGACGCCTTGCTCGACCCAGCGCTCGAGCGCGGCAGTCATATCGTGCTGCGCATCGAACTGGGCGCTCGTCACGACCGCGCCGAAACTGTTCGGGCCGGGGCCGCCGCCGCAGTGCTGCATCCCGGGCGCCATGTAAAGGCGAATAAACGAGCTTGCATTGCGCGAGCCCATCTTCGACGCGACGCTTTGAAAATAGTCTATCGTGTTCACCGGCGGGAGAGCCGCATCGCTCCAACCGTGATACAGGATCAGCTTTCCGCCGCGGGCTTTGAACGCTCTCAAGTCCGGGTTGATCGCGTTCAAGCTGGAACCGAGTTTCTCTTCGGCCAGCTTGCCGTCCCGGTCCAGGCTGAAGCTCTTGAGATCCCATTTGGGGTCGTTGTAGATCATGTTCTGGAAGGTCTGGGTGCTGAAGAAGGACTGAAGGCCGCGATTCTGGCCGGCGCCGGTGATCCACGCGGTCCAGCCGCCCGGCCCTGTTTCACCGCCAGGGACAAACCCCCTTGTGATCCGACTGCCCTTCGTGTCGCGCGGCCCCGCGTAGATTTTCTTCAACGCCGCGATCTGCTTCTCGGTGAGGCAGTCGTCCGACTCGGCGCCTTTGCAAAGCAACACCGACGGATCGAAGCTGCATCGAGTCGGATCATCAATCACGCCGTCGCTGACGCCGTCGCGCGAGTCGCAAGCAGTAAGCGCCGCCGCTTCGATCGCCTTCAGCTTGCTCGGTGTAATGTAGCTGGCTGGATCACTCGAAGTGGCCTGCAAATTCCAGGCGAAGCCGGTGAGAATGTGCGTGAAGTAATTGGCGGGCGCGCCGGCGATCAGTCCATCGTAATCGTTCGGATAGCGCTGCGCCTCCATCAGCGCCTGACGCCCTCCGTTCGAGCAACTTGCGAAGTAGGAGCGCTTCGGGCCGGCGCCGTAGAACGCGCTGATGATCGCCTTGGCTTTCTCGGTCATCTCGTGAACGGCGCGATGTCCGTAATCGACGATCTTGTCGGGATGTCCGAGCGCCCAACTCGCGTCCCCGCCGGTGTGACCGGTGTCGGTCGAAGCCGCAGCGTATCCCCGCGCGACGGCGCCGGCCAGTCCGGCATAACTGATCGACCCGGCGAAGCCGCCGTTGCCGATGCCTTGAAACTTGCCATTCCAACCCGCGCTCGGCATCCACACTTCGAATTTGATCTCCGAATCTGCGGTCGGTCTGATCACGCCCGAGACGCGACAGAAAGCGGGCAGCTCTTTGAAGGGAGTGGCGCGGCCGCCTGGCGGCGCGAATGCGCCGGGGGTCACCGGCTGCGCTGCGGTGATCGTTGTGGTTGCCAGCTTTAGCTCGGCGAGCTTCTCGCAGGTTTGTGCGATAGCAGGCCTGGAACCTGAGACGAGAGCAGCGAGCAGTACAAGAAAGCTGACCCCGATCAGTCCTGGCCATCGAGCTTCGTGAGTTTTCATGTTCTTTCTCCCACCTTGCGTCGGCGCAATGCCCGCGTATTTCAGCAGCGCTCCATTTCCTTTCTGGTTGAAATCCGGGCGCGAGAATAGCAAAGCGCTTGCGACGTTACAAGATGGGCCTGATACGGAATGAAGTGCCGACCGGCGGACTTCGGTTGAAGATCACCTCCTCGCGTGCACGACACGCGAAGTGGAGCAATTGCGGTCCGCGCATGCGCGGTTCGGACTCGGTTCGGCCGGCAAAGGGGCAACCCACACTCCGATGCTCTTGCGCCGGAACGCAAACGCCGCCGCCTCGGGTGGCAGTTCGAGTCTCTCCGTTCTCGGCGACCTTTAGGGCTTGATTAGCTGCTGACGGCCTTCCTTGTTCCTCAACTTCAGAGAACTGTCCGGGCCGTCCGCCTCCAGCACTATGTGGGTCGAGTCAGTTTCGCCGATCAGCCCGAGCCCCCCGCCTTGCTCCGATGCTCCGAGTTTTACCTCGGGCCGGCCTTTGCCATCGATCAGCCGGAACATCACTGTCTCGGGATACCCGATCTTACCATTCGGCCACTTGTACTTCGGATCTGCGGCATGCAGCTTGATGCTTGCTCGAACTCTTCCTTGCTCGTCGACGATCTCAAGTGCGCCGCCGCGGAGCACCTGCGCCGGGCTTGCAGCCTCACCGGGCACCGGCGCGACCGCCTGGACGCGCCGGATCTCTGCCAGCAGGAACATCGTGAGCCCGAGATTGAGAACCGTGAGGGCGATGAAAAGTCGTTGAAGCTTCATACTCGTTCCTCCTTGAGCGGATGTCTCACCTTTGACGCGTCAATCCCAGAGAATCTTCCGCTGAAAATCCCGATCCGCCGTCCAATCAGAACCTGCGCCGGAATGGTCCACGTGGTGCGGTGTCCGGTACAGTCAGTGACAGCGCGCAGTTCCAAATCACTCGGTTACGTGGTAGTCGCACGACGCCTCAGCGGTTCGGCACCTGCGAAGACTCGGTATGCAGCGTGAGCTTCTGAATCCGCCAATTCAGTATCTCCGCCACGTAGATCTCGTTCTCCGACGGGCAGGCGATCTCGTGAATCCAGCCGAACTGCCCCGCTTGCTTGCCGGTCTTGCCAACGAAGCCCAACACTTTCCCTTCCAGCGTCAGCTTGTAAAGCCGGCCAGGATACGCGTCAGCGGAGTAGAGGAATTGATTCGGGCCGGGCGTTATGCAGATAGCCCATGGCGCGCCGTTCTGCAACGCGGCTGCTTCGGGCGTGGGCATATTGCCTATCGCGGGCCACGTCGCGGGATCGAAAGGCACGTCGACCGTGATCGCGCGAATGAACGTGCCGTTTGAGTCGAACACCTGAATGCGGCGGTTTCCGCGATCCGCGACGTAGATGTTCCCTTTCGCATCCGAAGCGATGCTGTGCGGAGTGTTGAACTCGCCGGGCTTGTTGCCGCGATCACCCCACTGCTTGACCCAGGCGCCGTTCCTATCGAATTTGGCTACACGCGAGTTGATGTAGCCGTCGCTGATGAAGATATTGCCCTCGGTGTCCCACGTGACGTCGGTCGGCTGCCGGAACAGACTGTCAACGGCGGGACGCGGCGGATTGACGCGAGTCCACGGCACCGCTTCATCTGACGCTTCCTTCTTGCGACCGAACACCATCACTACCCGGCCTTCCGGGTTGAACTTGATGACCATGTCCGAGCCTTTATCCACCGCCCAGATGTTGTCGTCTTTGTCGATCCGAACAGTGTGAGCGTAGGACCATGCGTAGAGGTTCTTGCCGATCTCGCGAATGAACTTGCCGTCGCGGCCGAACTCAAGGAGCTGCGCCGCCGTCGCCCCGTACGCCGGCCCGGTCGTATTCCCGCGCGAGAAGACGAAGACGTGGCCTTTCGAGTTAACTGCAACGCCCGTCGCTTCGCCGAGGTGCAGGTCGGGCGGCAGCTTGAGGAATTCGACGTTCGCATCAGCCTTCATCTCCGGGACAGGTGCTTGAGCGACAGTAGCAATCGGAAACAGCAAGAAGAACAGAGCAAATAGTGAATGTCTCACGGTATCCTCCTACGGGAAGCTCGTTATTGAGCCATAGCCGATGCGTGCCAGGCGACAACCTGCCATTTGCCCGCGCGCAGGATGTAGACCTTGGTGAATCGCCAGTTGTCTTCAACATCGCGACCGTTGATATTGCGCGCCCTTACTACGCGGCCGGTGACGACGGCAGCATCCTGGTACACGCGAATCCGGAGGTCAGAAGTCTCGTAGCGCTGAAACTTCATACGCCCGGATCGGAGAAACCCAAGGGAGGCGGACTTGGTCATCACCGGCATTTCCTGGACTGTGACGATCAGCTCGTCCGCCCACAGGCGGTCGAGGGCCTCGGCGTCGCCGCGCAGGTGGGCCTCGTTCCAAACGGTCTCGAGCCGCGAAAGTTCGATGGTGTCGGCCGATTCTGGCGGCTTGGCCGCAGGCGGTTGTAACAACGCCTTGGTCTCATCTTCTCGAGGCGGCATCCGGGTCGCCTGCCAGCTCACGGCCTGCCACTTGCCGTTGCGTTTCAAAAAGGCGCCGGTGTTCAGGTAGTTCGTCGTTTCGTTCATCCCATCCTTGCCGACCGTGCCGATCAATCGGAACGCGACGACCGCGGTATCACCGTACAGGTGAATGCGAATGTCTTCCGCTGCGTAAGTAGTGATGGGGTCGCCGGGCTTCGGAGCCGGCGCTGAACGCACGTCGCGCATGATATCTGGCTTGCCAATCCGGCTTCCGGAAGAGCTGGTGTAGATCAGGTCCTCCGCCCAGAATCGGTCGTGCATCGCGGCGTCATTGCGGGAGGCTCCGGCGAGGAACTCGTTCAGCAGTTGGGTCAGCTTTTCAGCATCCGTTGCTGTCTGGGCGTGCAGGCAGAGCGCCAGTGTTACCACCACGATCGCAGATGACAGTATTCGGGCCAGAGCGGTTGGGATGAGGCTGCGGCAAGCCCGTCTGCCTGGAGCGGGCCCTGGAATCATTCTTAGCGGATCGTGCATGACCCACCTCCAAGTGGAGCAGGTTCCGTAAGCTGAGAGTTTCGCGAGTCGGTTCTCGGGACGTGCAGTCTCCCTCGGGGGACCTCACCCTGTCCGTTTATTTCTTGACGTATCTCTTCAGCGCCTTCGGACCGACCTCCGCGCCGTAGATGTTCCCCTGCCCGTCCGCCGCGACGCCTTCGGCCGCGCTTGTTCCCGATGTATCCGGATTCGGTTCGGGATCCGGAATGAACGCGGTGACCTTGCCGTCCTTGACGCTCCCGACCCTCGTGCCGCGCTTCCAGCCCGCGTGCCGCCTCGCATTCGACTCGGAGTCGGCTCCGTAAAGGACATCTTTCTTGTCGATGTAAATCCCGCTCAGCCGGCTGAACTGCTTCCACTCTTCGAGGTACTTTCCCTCCTGGTCGAAGATCTGGATTCGATTGTTATTTCGGTCGGCGACGAACAACCGGCCTCGTGAATCCATGGCCAGGCCGTGGGGCGTGTCGAACTCGCCGGGAGCGGTCCCTTTCTTTCCCCACGTCTTGATGAACTTGCCGTCCTTGGAAAACTTCACGATTCGCGCGTTGGTGTTCCCGCCGTGTCCGTCCGCAACGAAGATGTCGCCATTGGGCGCGGTGATGACGTCGGACGGCTGATTGAAAGTATCCGGTCCGTCTCCTGCGACTCCCATCTTGCCGAGCGTCAGCAGGACCTTCCCTTCGGGACTGAACTTGACGACTATGTGCCCTTTGCCCGCGGTGCGAGGATCGTTCGCCGCGCCGGGCGGGATTCCGTCGGTCACCCAGACGTTCCCTTGCCGATCGACGTGGATGCCGTGCGGGAAGATGAACATTCCCGCGCCGAAGCTCGTCACCAGTTTGCCGGTCGAGTCAAACTTGAGTACCGCCGGGAGGTTTGAACCGGCGCAAGAGTTCGCTCCGCACCGCTCAGCAACCCATACCGACTTTCCGTCGGGGTCGATGTCTACCGCGCTAGTCGAACCCCAGGTTCTGCCTTCGGGCATCTTCGCCCAGCCTTCGACGGTTTTATAGGGATTGGGCGGGTCATTGACCGGTTGGACATCGCCCTGGGTGTACGCGCTTCCACCCGATAGTCCGATCGTCGCGACGACAGTTACTACAAGCGTGAATCCCAATCGACGTAAGTGCAACATCGCAGCTCCTCCTATGAGAATGTCCGACAAACTTCAGTTTGTCGTCTACATCCGAACGCCGCGCAGCAACAACCCGCCGACAAACTGAAGTTGTCGCCGCTCGAGTTTGGACATTCCTCCGCGAATATCGGTGCACGAACCTAACTCCGTTCGGGCAACTCCGCTAGGAGTTGAATGTTTATAGAATCGGGCGTCGCGGGTGGCCGCACCCCAGCGGGGTGCTATGTCGGCCTCTCGCTGATGGTGACCCTGGTCGTCACATTGCACACCCGCTGGGGTGCGGCGCTCGCACCGGCCCCGTTGTTTACAAACATTGCTCCCCTACTGGGATGCCCCACAAACTGAAGTTTGTCGGCCATCACAAGTCCTCCGTGCGACGGGCCGGCCTCGCCTTCGCAATGAGAATCGGTATCGCTGTTCGCCAGGTGATTCGGTTTGATCGCCGGCCGTCGGCGGTTTCTATCATGGGCGCGGCGTCGTTGGCCATATCAAAACCGGTTTCTGTGCGCACGGCTTTCTTTTCCGCACGCCGGAGCAGCCCTCGCAAAAGCCAGATCACACCCGCGAGGGCTACGATGACCATTAGCCACCGCATGACACTCGCGAGCAACGCGGCATCGAGCGCCGGCCACTGGAACTGTCTCAACCGCTCTCCGCGCTCGGTCATCCAGTGCCAGCCGGTGTGTGCGACGAGGGCCGACATGATGATCGTGCCAACGCGCTCGGCGACCACGTAGCGGAACAGGATCTCGAGTAGCGGGATGAGCAGAACCAGCACCAGGAGTTGCCCGAGTTCGACCCCGACGTTGAACGCCAAGAGCGAAGTCAACAGGTGAGACCCCGCGAACTGTAGCTTATGGCTGAGCGCAAACGAGAAGCCGAATCCGTGAACCAACCCGAATCCGAGCGCTATCATCCACCGTCTCGAGACTCGACTGCCACCGACTATGTTCTCCAGCGCCATGTAGACGATCGAGATCGCGATCAGCGTTTCAATGAGCGGCGGAAACCACAACGCGTCCGGCCCAAGCCTGTATGCCGACGCGATTAGCGTAACCGAATGCGCGATGGTGAACGCGGTGACGACCTTGACGAGCGAGCCCAAACGGCGGAACGGAATGACGAGGCACAGAAGAAACAACAGGTGGTCAGTCCCATCGAGAATGTGCAAGAAACCGGCGCCGACGAACCGCGCGGCCGCCTGGTGCCAGCGCGGATCGAGCCTGACCAGACCCGGATCGCCTTCGAGCTCGAACACTCGAACGACGCCGCCCGGCGGCACGAACCGAAGAACCGTGACCACTCGCAACCCCAGCCCTGCCAGCCGGGGAAGGATCGAAAAGTCCGAGCGATCCGAGTGAATCGGGTACTCGAATAAGACATCGAGCAGACCTTGATTCCAGTAGAGATCAGTGTCGTTCGAGAGCCGGGGACCCGTAACGTGGGCGAGGGCTTCTTCAAAGGAGGTGAAAGATCGGTCAGACTCAAGCGACACGCGCGCTTCGACGACGTGCGGCTGCTGGAGGCGCGTATCGCCCTCGTACAACTCGACGCTGTCGGAGATCCAGAGCGTCGCGGCATCTCTCAGCGAGATGTTCGCCCGCGCAAGGTCCAGGTAACCGGGCCCACGCGTCGGGAAATCGACGTCGCGACAGGCCCGAAGCGGCAGACGTACGAGGAGACGAAGGTGTTGTCCTTCGGGCTTGATGAAACCGTGAACCGTGACGTCGTTGGGGATGTCGTGGGCGGAGGCGCCCGTCGCCAGCGCGAAGAGCGCCGCCGCCAGTGCCGCTGCGACGCGCGGTTTCAAGATACTGCTGCTCATTTCACAACCGCTATGCACTCAATCTCCACACGAGCGTTAAGAGCCAGGCCGCTCGTGCCAAACGCGCTGCGAGCCGGCATTCGGTCCTTCTTGAAGAACGTGGTGTAGACAGAATTCATCTCGGCCCACTCCTTCATGTCAGCCAGCATCACCGTGCACTTCACAACGTGATCGAGCGATGAGCCATTGCTCTCCAGAACCGTCTTGATGTTCTCGAGTGTCTGTCGCGTCTCGCCGGCTATGCCTCCGGACGCCAGCTTACCCGAGCCATCGGTCCCAAGCTTTCCCGCAAGGTAGAGCATGTTTCCAACTCGGACGACGTCAGAGAACGGCCGCGTTGAGCTGCTCTTGGCGCTCGAGTACTCGACCGGCGCTTGAGCTGTTGCACGGGCTTGCCCGATGCTTTCCGCTGCCGGTTGGTTGGAAGCCGTACTCAGCGTCATCGCAAACGCGACGACTAGAAGGCACTGCGACGGTCGAATGTGCATAGTTGGTAGTCTCCTGTTGTTGATTTCATCAGCAAGCGTGAGGCTGAACGGCGAACTCGTGGCATCCGTGACTCCGCTCGTCGCCATCGCGAGCCACACGGAATATCAAGCACGCGCGGTCACACAGCCGATTTGATCTCGCCGTTCTTCGCAATCCGGACGATGTGCTCCGAAGCGCGGAACGCCAGCGCTTGAATCGTGCACGTAGGCTGGCCGCGGCCTGAGGTCACAAAGCTGCTCCCGTCGCAGATGAACAGATTCGGAACGTCGTGCGCTCGATGGTACTTGTCGACGACCGAGCTCCTCGGATCGTTCCCCATGCGGCAGGTGCCCAGCAGATGGAAGCCGAACGATTGCTCTCTGACCGGCCGTACCCAGACCTTTTGCGCGCCGGCGGCCTCGAGAAGTTCCTTGCAGCGCTCCTGAAAGAACTTCATCGTCTTCATGTCGTCGGCGTGGTCCTTGTAGGTCACGCGCACGACCGGCAACCCCCAGGCATCCTTGACGTGGGGATCCAGCGAAATATTGTTCGTGTCGACGGGAAGCGACGTTGTATGACCCGATGCGTTCAGCGAGCGTGTGTAGTGCTCTCTCAGCATCGCCTTGTACTGGGCGCCCCACCTGGGAGAATCAGGAGGCAGGCCGCGAAGAGCGAAGTTGATCGGATATGAAACGAACCGCGTGTCGATTCCGCCGCCGCCGTAATAGCCGCGCTTCGGGTCGCTGTCATAAAAGTCGTGAATGACGCGGCTCACGGCCACGCTTTTGAATTCGTTCAGCGGCTGCTCGAATAGGGCCGTCGCCGAAGCGTGGCCGTTGAACATTAGGTACTTGCCCACCTTGCCGCTCGAGTTGGCGAGCCCGTCAGGAAAGCGCGACGACTTGGACATCAACAGCAAGCGAGGAGTCTCCGCGCCGTTCGCACACAACACGACCGCCTTTGCCGCCTGAAACGTCTCGCGGCGATTCTCGTCAAAGTAGGTCACGCCCGTGACTCGACCAGCCTTGTCGGTTTCGATCTTCCGCACGTAGCTGTTGGGCCGAATCTCGCAGCGGCCGGTCTTCTCCGCCTCCTGAATCACGGTAGCAAGCGTCGACGATTTCGCGTTCGCCTCGCAGCCGAAGAACTCGCAGAAGCCGCAATGCAAGCAAGCGCTGCGGCCGCGGTACGGCTGGGAGATGATGGCCATCGGCGCCGGAGCAGCATGCCAGCCCAACTTGTGCGCTCCCCGTTCGGCCAGCACGCCGGAGGATTTGATCGGAAGCGGCGGGAGCGGAAACGGCTCCGAGCGCGGGGGATCGAAAGGACCCGGCACGCCCGAAACTCCCAGTTCCCATTCGGTCTTCGTGTAGTAAGGCTCCATCTCCGCGTAGGTGATCGGCCAATCATCGAAGGCCGTTCCCGCAATCGGTCCCAACTTGCTGCGCTCGATGAAATCTACTTCGTGGAAGCGCCAGTAATTGCCGGTGAAATGAACTGTGCCGCCGCCGACCTGACGACCGTAGATTATCGCGGGCTGCACTTTGGCCTTCTCTTTTTCCGACATGCGAAACGTATTGGGCTGGCGATCATAATCGTTGGTGATGGCTCGCTGCTGCCTGTACTTGAATTCATCGTGCTCGAAGTCCCGCTCCCTCAGGTAAGGGCCTTGCTCGAGGACCACCACGCGAAACCCTGCCGCGGCTAATTCCCTGGCGATGATTCCGCCCGACGCGCCGGCGCCGATGATCACAAAGTCAATGTCGGTCTGCGCGGCGAACTTCGCGCGTTCGTCTGCCATGAGCTAGCTACCCCCGTTGGACTGGCTGGCCTGATAATCGCGGTCGTAAACGCCAAAAGGCGGCTCGAAGTAAAACTCGCTTTGAAAGCCTAAGAGCTTCCAGCCGATTTCGTCGTAGTTGCCTCCGTAACTCGGATTGGCGAACATCCCGTAGATCGTCATCGTGCGAACCGATTCGAAGAACTTCTCCTTCTCGATCGACTTGAGCACTTCGATCTGTTGTTCGGAACTCAGAGTGGAGAATCGCCCGTCGTTCTTGAATCGCTTTCGGACTTTTGACTGAAGCTCCTTTAGGCCCCGGAGGAAAACGGGCCGCTCATCAGCCGCGAACGACGCCAGCGCCCGATCTATGAAGTAGATGACGCGGGCCTCACGCGCGCCGGGCGTGGAATCGGTTGGGATGATCTGGGCGGCGATCGCTTCGACCTGAGCCGCCTGTTCAGGGCTGAAGAAGTCCAGCTTGAAGGGTGTCGTCGATGCTGCGGCGCGATGGGCATGCTCCTGGGCCAGGAGTATCTCAGGCAGATTTGCGAGCAGCCAGAGTGAGCCGACTCCCGCGCAGGACTTGATTGCGAACTGCCGCCGCGAAATCTCTTTGTTGTCCAGACCGGTGCCCTCCCCGCGAGCTTGTTGAGTCCATCACGACAACCCGGGACTTGCCAGCGCCAGCGTATAGTAATCGGATAACGCCGGGAGTGACAAGCGGAATGGCGAGAACGGCAATCAAGTTGACAATCCGCAACGACGGGCGGTAAAAACCCCGTGCCCGAAGAAACCAGACAGCGGCTGTCCGGCGATTGTCGCTGAAGACCTGACGCCGCCCCGCGAGTGCCTGGTCTGGCTCGAAGCTGAGATGGAATCTGTAACCCCTCTACTGCATCGGCTGCCGGTCTACGAGGAGACCTTCGTCACTTCGTTTCGCCTCAGCGTGCTGGTTCCCGTCTACAATGAGCGCCACGTCGTCGAAGCGAGCCTGCGCCGCGTGCTTGCTCTGAAGCACGAGTTGATCACCAACCTCGAACTCATAGTGGTTGACGACTGCAGCACCGATGGCACCAGGGAGATTCTGCTACGACTGGCGGACGAGGACCAGCGCATTACTCTCTTGCGCCATGAAAGGAACCGGGGAAAAGGGGCGGCGATTCGCACCGCGATATCGCATGCAAGCGGCGATATCGTCGTCATCCACGACGCCGACCTCGAATACAATCCGGCGGACATCCCGGCGCTGCTCTTGCCGTTCGCCAAAGAAGGGGCCGACGCCGTATTCGGCTCGCGTTATCTTTCGGCTCCCTATCGCCGCGCGCTGATGTACCGGCACACGATGCTCAACAAGTTCGTGACGACGCTCGGCAACTGGCTGACCGACCTGACCCTCACCGACATCGAGACCTGCTACAAGGCGGTCAACGCCACCCTGCTCAAGTCGATCCCCCTCCGCAGCGATGACTTTCGCTTCGAGGTCGAGATTGCGTTCAAGCTGGCGAAGCGGCGCGCTCGCATCTTCGAAGCGCCGATACGTTACCTGCCGCGGACCCCTCAGGAGGGAAAGAAGATCCGCGCGCGCGACGGGATGCTGGCTTTGCTGGCGATGATCCGCTTCTGGCTGATTGACGATCTCTATAAGGAAGACGAATACGGCTCGCACTTGCTTGTCGAGTTGGAGCGCACGCGGAGATTCAACCTCTGGCTGGGGGAGACGTTGCGGCCCTACATCGGCGACCGGGTGTTGGAAATCGGCGCCGGAATCGGAAACCTGACGAATCAGTTCATACCGCGCGAGCTGTACATAGCTTCGGACGTCAATCCCAACCACCTTCACTACCTCCGGTCGTACTCGTTCGGCAAGCCTTATCTGAGGGTGATGGAGATTGACGCTGCGAGCTCGGACCACTTCGCGGCGCTGGAGAATCAGTTCGACACTGTGCTGATGCTCAACGAGTTGAAGCACGTAAGCGACGGGGAGAAAACGCTGCGTAATGTCTGGTCGGCGCTGGAGCCCGGCGGGCGGGCGATCATCATGGCGCCGCAACACCCACGGTTGTACGGCACGATGGACAAGGCCCTCGAGCACCGCAAGCGCTACACCTCCGAGGAGTTCGAACAGGCGCTGACCGGCGCGGGATTCCGCATCGAGAGGATGTTCGACTTCAATCGGTTTTCGGTTCCCGGATGGTGGACGAACGGAAAGCTGCTGCGCCGTAAGCGATTCTCACGGGTGCAGCTCAAGATCGTGGATACGTTGATTCCGGTGTTGAGGCGAATCGACCGCGTGTTCCCCTGGGGCGGGATCAGCCTCATCGGCATAGTGGTGAGGGATTAGACCGAACGCAGCGATAGCCCCCGTCCAGCCGCCGGGAGTAGGTGAGGCGAACGCTCAGCAATACCTTCCACGCTTCGTCTTTGGAAGGGGCGCGTTGAGCGCGGCTTGGAGTTCCACCTTCGACACCTGAAGGAGTTCCCGACTCCAACCGAGGTGCGGCCCAAGGGCTGAGCGATTACTCGAGATGCTTGTCCCACCTCCAATCGAGCTTATTTCGGGGCATGACCAAGTATTTGGCCTTCTTCGAATCCAACAGCATCGGCTCAGATCGCAAGCCCTCATACCAGTGAACATGAGGTCAACGGGAGGCTTGACGTTAACCACAAGAAATCTTAGCTTCATTCTGGCTAGCGCCTCTGCGACGCCGCCTTCACGCGCTGTCGATTGCAAATCGAGGTTGATTAGATAATTCGTGGCTTCGTTCGATGAACCGACATTAGACCGCGCATCGCCCTGCGGCGACGGACATCTTCTACTACACCAGTTTTTCGAGCGAGCATCGCGGCAGTGGCCGGATAGAACGGCCGTCGATGTTCCGCCGGGAATCGGAAGGCCGGATCGCCGCCTGGTCACTTATCGAGAACTGGAAAACCAGTCGGCGGCCCTCGCCCGCTTCCTTCGACCGCTCGTCACCGGAGAATGCGTAGTCGCGATTCTTCTCCCCAGGCGAACCGAGCTCCTCTACAGCAGCCAGCTCGCCGTTCTGAAATCCGGCGCCGCGTTCACGTGCATCGATCCCGCGTTCCCGGATGAACAGGCGTGTGACATTCTGGAAGATTCCCGAGCCGTCGCGCTGCTGACCGACCGAGCCGGACTCGCGCGCGTTGATCATCTCGGGTTTAATCGCGCAAGCGCTTTCGACGTCGAAGAACTGATAGCTCAACCACGCAGTCCCATTCCGGTAGCCCCGGCCGCGTGGCTCACTGCCCGCAGTCTCGCCTACGTCATCTACACATCGGGAACGACGGGCAGGCCCAAGGGCGTGATGATCGAGCACGCCGCTATCGCCAATCTGGTCGGCTCGGACCTCGAAGAGTTTGCGCTCTCGCCCGAGGACCGAATAGGTCAAAGCTCGTCTCCGGCCTATGACTCATCGATTGAGGAAACCTGGCTCGGTTTCGCAGCCGGCGCGGCGGTCGTGGTGATGGACGACGACACAACCAGGCTCGGTCCCGATCTGGTTCCGTGGCTCGGCCGCGAGCGCATCACTGTGTTGTGTCCTCCTCCGACGTTGCTACGTACGACTGGGTGCGACGATCCCGAAACGGCGTTGCCCGATCTTTCGCTCCTCTACGTCGGCGGCGAGCCGCTGCCACGTGACATCGCGGATCGATGGGCGAGGGGGCGCCGAATGGTGAACGGCTACGGCCCGACCGAGTGCACGGTGACCTCGGTCCGGGGACGAGTCGAAGAAGGTGAGCCGATCACGATAGGCCGTCCCGTTCGCGGTCTTCGCGCGTGGGTGTTGAACGAGTCGCTCGAGGAGGTGCGCGAGGGCGACCGCGGCGAGTTTTGTATAGGCGGGATCGGGCTTGCGCGAGGCTACTACAACCGGCCTGAGCTGACCACGAAGAAGTTCCCCGTGCATCTACGTTTGGGCCGCATCTACCGAACGGGCGATCTCGTTCATCGCGCTGCGGACGGGACGTTCTTCTACCACGGGCGGATCGACTCTCAGGTCAAGCTGCGCGGTTATCGCGTCGAGCTCGAGGCTATCGAATCGCGGCTGGCCGAGTGCGATGGCGTGCGCGAGGCGGCATGTCGTATTCAGGGAGACGACTCGCGACAAACGCTGGTGGCCTTCGTCGTGCCTGAAGACGGCCTCGCATCGTTGTCTTTTGATGATCTGAAGTCTTCGTTGCGCAGGACGCTACCGGCTTACATGGTTCCAAGCCGCTTCGCGGTTCTGCCGGAGCTGCCGACTGCGGTTGGCGGAAAGCTGAACCGAAACGCGCTTCCGAATCTCGAGACCGGGGGCCTTGATGAGCACAGGCAATCGGTTCCGCCGCGAGACGAGAAAGAGCGAAAACTGGAAGCGGCTTTTCGCGAGGCGCTTCATCTGCGCGATGGAGTTTCGGTTCACGATGATTTCTTCTTCGATCTCGGCGGCGACTCGCTTGCAGCGGCCGAGCTGGTCTCAATACTGCGCGATGACCCATCGACCGCTTCGGTCACGGTTCGCGATCTGTACGAAGCGCGCACGGTCGCCGAGCTCTCTAAGCGGGTGCATGCCGACGATGTCGCCGATGGCGTCGCGCCGGAGACGCTCGAGAGGGTCGAGGGCCGCTGGCTTCTGGCGACGAGTGTGCAGATCATCTGGGTCCTCTTGGGCGTGGTAATCGCGTCTTCGATCGCTTACGTTGCAGCATTCGACCTTTTGCCGTACCTGATGCGAAGCCTCGGCCTGGCGGGGTTCCTGTTGGCGGGACCGTTCCTGGTGTTCACCGCGCTGGCGTTGTACACGCCGGTCGCCGTGCTGCTCGCCGCGTTCGTCAAGAAAGTGCTCATCGGCCGTTATCGCCCGCTGCGAGCGCCGGTCTGGGGGAGCTTCTACGTTCGGAGCTGGATGGTTCAGCAGACGGTGCGAATCATCCCCTGGGTGCTGTTGGAAGGCACCGTGTTTCAATGCGCGGCGCTGCGAGCGCTGGGTGCTCGCATCGGGCGGCGGGTGCATATTCATCGCGGCGTCGGCTTGTTGCAAGGGGGCTGGGACCTGCTCGAGATCGGCGACGACGTGACGATCAGCCAGGACGCTTCGATACGGTTAGTGGATTTCGACGACGGCCACGTTGTAGTCGGTCCTGTTTCGCTCGGCGACGGCAGCACGCTGGACGTTCGTGCCGGGGTGGGCGGAAACACGCGCCTGGAGCCGGGTGCTCATCTCACCGCGTTGTCGTTCTTACAGGACGGCGACATGATCCCGCGAGGCGAGAGCTGGGATGGTATTCCCGCGCGGCCGGCCGGTCAGTCGCCGCCTCGACCAATGTTGCCGGATGCGGAGCGAATCTGGTCACCCCGTTGGCATGGTGTTGCGATCGTTCTAGCGCGACTGGGACTTGCGCTCGTGGTTGCCATGCTCTTCGAGCTGCCGGCCATTGCGTTCGCGCTTATCTACGGAGTTGACGCCGAAGCCGTCTTGACCTGGATCTTCGACCCTTCGCTGAGCCTTCCGCTGATGGCGGCCGGTGTCCTGACCGTGACTCTTCCCGCGCCGTTCCTGCTGGTGATGGAAGCCTTGGGTTTAAGGGCGATGGGCAAGGTTCGCGCAGGCGCCATCAGCCGCTGGAGTCTTGCGTACGTGCGCGTCTGGTTGAAGACGCAGGTGGTTCAGTCGGCGAGCAACTGGTTGAGCGGCACGTTGTTCTGGCCGGTGTGGCTTCGAATGGCCGGCATGAAGATCGGCCGCGGTTGCGAGATCAGCACGATCATCGACGTCGTGCCCGAGTTGGTCGAGATCGGGCCGGAGAGTTTCTTTGCCGACGGGGTGTATCTTGGCGGGCCTCGGGTTCATCGCGGCGCGGTGACGCTCGTGCCGACGCGGCTTGGGGCGAACACGTTTCTCGGCAATCACGTGGTCATTCCCGCGGGTCAGCCGCTGTCGGACGACGTGCTGATAGGCGTTTCGACCGTGGCCGATGACAAGCTCATTCGCGATGGCACGTCGTGGTTCGGACATCCGCCCTTCGAGCTGCCGCGGCGAGAGGTCGTCGAGTGCGACCGCAGTCTCACGCACGAGCCTTCGCTTATTCGATACCTGAATCGCGTGTTCTGGGAGTTGCTCCGCTTCGGATTGCCGTTGGTCCCTGCGCTCGTCGTCGCGGTCTGGTTTAAGCTGCTCGCGTCGGCGGAGGTCGTTTGGCCATCGCCGGTGTTTCTCCTCGTCATCGTTCCGCTGATGAGCCTGGCAGGGTTGGCGTTCTTCTGTCTTCTGGTGCTGGCGCTGAAGTGGACGTTGCTCGGGCGGGTGCTGCCGGATATGCATCCGCTGTGGTCGTGCTGGTGCAGCCGGTGGGATTTTCTCTATGTCGTCTGGAGCGTCTATGCTCGCGCGGCGCTTTCGCTGTTAGAAGGGACGTTGCTGCTCGCGTGGTACCTGCGGGCGATGGGCGCGAGCATAGGCCGGCGGGTCGTGCTTGGCGGCGGGTTCGCGCAGGTCGTTGATCCGGACATGCTGCACTTCGGGGATGGAGCTACGGTGTGCTGCCAGTTTCAAGCTCATACATTCGAAGATCGAGTCTTGAAGATCGACCACATCAGGATTCGCAGCCGGGCCACGGTAGGCAACGCGGCGGTGCTCCTCTATGGGGCTGACATCGGCGCGCGGACTCATGTGGCGCCGCACAGTGTGGTGATGAAACGCGAGAGCTTGCTGCCGGGTCATTCGTACGCGGGCTGTCCTACGCAACCGGTTCACGTAGCGGATCCTGGCTTGGCTGAGATCGCTTGATGTCGGCGGCTGCTTCGTGAGCGGCACGATGCCCTCCTCGTCGGGAATCAGCGGGATGAGATGAGCCAAATAGTCGCCAGCGACGACAGGTCAGGGAGCCACACACCGACACCGGACCACCCGTTGACCAAATCGCGTGGGCCGTGTATACATAGGCTATCCCCGATGGAGGAATATCATGATGGTCTCGAAGGTCCAGCAGTGGGGCAATAGCCAGGGCGTGCGTTTGCCCAAAAACGTGCTCGATCTCGCCCACATCGCCGTCGGCGACGACGTCGAGATCATCGTTGACGACCGCCAGATACTCGTCAAAAAGGTCGTACGTGCCAAGTACGATCTTGCCGAACTTGTCTCCCGCATCCCGAAAGGCCACAAAGCAAGAGAGGTTAACTTCGGGCCGCCCGTCGGCAAGGAGGAGTGGTAGGTGGCGCGCTACGTCCCGAAGAAAGGCGACCTCATCACCCTCTCCTTTGACCCGCAGACGGGCCACGAACAAAAGGGGCGCCGGCCAGCGCTGGTCGTCAGCAACGATCTTTTCAACATGCACACCGGGTTGGCCATTGTCTGCCCCGTCACTAACACTGACAGAGGCTATCCATTTCACCTTGCACTCCCCGTCAAGTCGTCGCTGACCGGATTCGTAATGGTCGAGCAAGTGAAGTCCGTCGATTTCGCGATGCGTCGAGCGAAGTTTGTTCAGCGAGCACCCGCCGAGTTTGTCGAGGATGTGTTGGATCTCATCGACGTGTGCATTCGGTAATTGCGGCGGCTGCTACGGCGCGAAGCTCGACCGCAGCTTCACTCCCCAATACCCATTCTCCTTTGTCAGGATGTACAGCGATTCAAACGAGCCCATTGCGGTCCCGTCGGCGCGATATCGCGTGAACTTCGTGTCGACGTGGGCCTTGTCGGGAGATGAGTGGATGATCCGCCGGCGATCCCACTTGCTGTGATGCCACCCAGCGCCCGCCGCTGCCCACACGCGCGAGGCGTCTTGCATTCCGGGCCGCTCCAGCACCGACATTCTGCCGCTTGCCAGACGGTAGTGCGGGAAATTGAACGTGCGCTCCCAGCCTTCGAGGTCCTTGCGATTCCACGCGTCCATGTAATCGTCCAGCACTCTCATGACTTCGGCTTCGATGCGAGCGTCGGGACTACTCATCCCCCTCTGACCTGCATCCCCGGCGACCGTCGTCAGTCCAAGCAACAAAGAAATGATCAAGAGCGTCTTCATGCCGTCACCTCTCAAAACATCGCGCTGAGATCGCGAAAGCTCACCGTTTCGTCTCCGAATGAGAACGTTCCCTGCTCTCGCATTTCCCGAGCGGCGCGAAGAAACGCCCCGAGCGCGACTCGCGAGAGCACGCTGCCGACGCTGACCCGCTTTACTCCTATCTCGGAAAGCTCGGCCAGGCTCATCCGAACCCCGGCGAGGCCCATCAGGACATTCACCGGGCGATCGACCGAGCTGACCACCGCGGCGATGTCATCCTTGCCCGCGAGCCCCGGCGCGTACAGAACGTCCGCGCCCGCTTCCTGGTAAGTCTGGAGCCGTTTGATCGTGTCCTTGAGATCGCGGCGCCCGAAGAGGTAGTTCTCAGCTCTCGCGGTCAGAGTGAAGGTAAACGGGAGAGAGCGCGCGACCTCCGCAGCGGCGCGCACTCGTTCGGCCGCGTGCGCCATCTCGTAGATCGGATCATCGCGGCGAGCGCTGGAATCTTCGATCGACCCGCCGGCAAGTCCCGCCGCCGCGCCGAGCCTGATGGTATCGGCGACGGTTTCGGGATCATCGCCGAAGCCGTTCTCGAGGTCGGCGCTGACCGGCAAGTCCGTCGCTGCGACGATCTCAGCAACGTGGGCGATCATCCTGTCGCGGCCGACCGTGTTGTCTCGCTGCCCGATCGAGAATGCGTATCCGGCGCTCGTGGTCGCGAGGGCTTCAAACCCCAAGTGCGCAAGCAGCCGCGCTGTGCCGACGTCCCACGGGTTGGGAATGATGAACGCGCCGTCGCGCTGGTGGAGTCCGCGAAAGACGTCCCCCTTCTCCGCTTGAGTTCTCATGGGCGTTGATACTACCAAACTTGCGAGAGGGTGCGTTAGGCTCTCGCGCTCGCCCACTCAGGCGCACCATACCTCTTCGCGTCCGATGTGGGCCTATGACGCTCCAGCCTGCAAACAAAGAGGAGCCGCGCCCCGCAGCAATCCCCCAACTGTGAATAGGTGGATGAATAGGTGGATGATCGATGGTGACGCGGCCGACTCCGAAGGCGGGACGCGGGGACAGTCCGGCTACCATCGGGCAACAAACGAATCCGAAACCAGCGGCGCTTCCTTCACCGCCATTTCGCGCAGCTTGCCGAGCCGTTGATGTCCGAGGATCGCCGCGCCGAGCGCCGTCGCGAACTGGACCATACCCCCGCGCGGAACGTTGACCTCCGCCTTCAGGTGATCCCGCACGAGGCGCGACATCGTCTCGAATCGCAGGATGCCGCCGATCAACGTGAACTGGGGTTCCATCTGCACTCGCTTCATCAACTGAACCGCGCGGTCCACGAGAGAAGCGATTGCCCCGTGCATGATGTCGGCGGGCGCCGCCCCTAGCGAGAGCTGGTTTATCACTTCCGATTCGGCAAAGACCGCGCACACGCCCGATATCGGAACTGCTTCCTTCGAGGTCGCAACCAGAGGTCCGATCTCTTCGGTGGTGAAGCCCATGTATCGCGCGGTCTTCTCGAGGAATGCACCGGTGCCGGCGGCGCACTTGTCGTTAAGCCGAAACGACTTCACTCGCGCTCTGCCGTCCAACCGGCTCGCTTTCATAGTTTGGCCGCCGACGTCTAGAACCGTTCGCGTGTTCGGAAACAGGAAACTCGTTCCGCGCGCGCTCGCGGTCAGGTCGGTCACGTGCACGTCGCTGAAGGGGACCATGTGCCGGCCGAATCCGGTCGCAACGACGTAGTGAACGTCGTCCGCGCGGAGGCCGGCTTCTCTGAGCGCCTCGTCGTAAACGCGCCTTGAAGTCTCGGCCAGCTTAAAGCCGGTGCTCGTGATCGCGCGGCCGGCAATCTCGAAGCCCGCATTCAGAATGAGCGCCTTCGTGTAAGTCGACCCGACGTCGATTCCAACGGTGAATGTCATACGATCGCCTCCGCCGCTGCGGCTCCTCCGTCAACCGGCGCCCGGCTCGCTCGAATGTGATCGAGCGCGAACAACGCCGCTCCAACCGCACCCATGTAGTGCGACTCTTCGCTCACGTTCACCTTCAGCCCTAGCCCCCGGTTGAGCGCTTCGATCATCCCGACGTTTCGCGCGACCCCGCCGGTGAACGTGACCTCTTCTTCGATTCCGACTCGACGCAGCAACCCGATCGAGCGAGCTGCGATCGACTGATGGACACCGAGCAGAATGTCCTCGATCTTTTTGCCCTTGCCGAGCCACGACAGCACTTCGGACTCGGCGAAGACCGTACAGGTGGTGCTGATTCGAACCGGCCGCTCCGAACGCAACGCCACTTCGCCCAACTCGCCCAGTGGAATGTCGAGTGCCGCAGAAGCGGCTCCCAGAAAGCGTCCCGTGCCTGCGGCGCACTTGTCGTTCATGCAGAAGTCGAGAATCTCGCCGGTCGGGCTGACGCGGATCGCCTTCGTGTCCTGGCCTCCCATGTCGACGACCGTGCGGGTGCCGGGGAACATATGAACCGCGCCGCGCCCGTGACAACTGATCTCGGTCACCTGGGTGTTGCCGAAGGTCACGCGGTATCGCCCGTAGCCGGTGCCGATGACGTACTCGACTTCCGGTTCCTGCAGCCCGCCGTGTTGGAGCGCCTCGGCGAACGCCTTCTCGGCTGCGGTGACGACGTGCGCGCCGGTGTCGATCAGCGCACGGCCGACGATCCTGCGGTCCTCATCGATGATCACTGCCTTGGTTTGCGTGGAGCCAACGTCCACGCCTGCTGCGTAAGACATGATTGTGACTACCTCATCCGTCGCGAGGCGAGTCCTTCAAAGAATGCATCGGTCCGGTTCTTGAGCTGTGCCTCGCTCACCACTCGCCGGTCCATCATGTCCGATTCGATGAACAAGCTCGCTATGTCTCGCGACGCCATCAACGCGCGGCGGTTATCGGCCAAACCAGTCGAGACCGTGCGGCAGCTCTTGATCGGGTGATAGACGACGCCATCAACGCTGAACGGATCGATCATCGCCGCCAGCGCCTGGTCCTGGTAGAACATGCTGTCCATCGCGTCCCGCACGCTGATCAGCACGCCTTCCGCCAGGCTCTCGAGCGGCCGCGCGAGGTCGTACTGAAACCCTTGATTGCTCCCGCCCGCGGCGAACCACAAGTAAGTCGAGTTGACGAACGTGCCGCCCCATTCGGTAAACAACTCATTGAAGCGGCGAAAAATGGGATAGCAAGGCACGCCGACAAATATCAGCCTATACTTCTCGTCGGTGAGCGTGCCGATTCCGTGCGCCGCCTTGTACTCCATCTCCTCGACCAGCTCGTCAAAATACTTCGCGCCTTCCGGAGTTCCGCGAAACGCGTTTACCACTCCAAGGTAGATCGTCCCATCGGTCACGGCGTTGAAGAGCGACGGCCGCGTCCGGTTCAGCTCAAGCACGCGCTTCCAGCCGCGGTTCATCGTGTTGGCGTGACGCATCACTTCGCGCAGGCGGTCGATGTCGAACTTCTTACCGGTCACCCGTTCGCACGCCGAGATCAGTTCCTTGATCTGCGCCGCAACGTAAGCGCGGTCGTTCTCGAAGTCGCGATCGCCTGGCCAGGTCTGCGTTCCGGCGGCGCGAGTGCCCGGCACGTCGAGGGTGAAGATCGGAACGTGATACATGCGCTCCCAAATCTCGGCCCACTTGATATAGGTATTGCAAGCGTTGGTGAGCACGGCGATCGCGGGTTTCGGGATTTGACCCATCGGGTGCTTGCCGCCGCTGAGTTGAACGGCGACGTCGGCCTTGACGTAGCCGCAGATGTCGGGCGAGTAGCCGTAGTCTTCGGCTTGATTCAAATACTCGTGCGCGACTCGCCGCACCGCGGTCTGCAGCGAGTTGATCTCCGGAAAGACCATCGGCAGATCGAAGACGCGCAGTATCTCGGCCATGCTGCCCATCACGAATACGTATGCAGCCTGACCGTCGGTGGCCGCCGTTTCGTTCAGAGCCTCGAACCACTGTCTGAACAGCGTCGCGCCGTCATTGTTACCGCGCCCGACGATCTCCTGTGCCGCGCTTGAAGTCATCTCGATTCCGCCTCTGTCGCCCGAATGTTGTTGCATGCACCTGAGCCTTGCGCCGGCCGTCATCGCTTACAAGTAAAGGTCGCGGGTCCGGCCAGCTTGTAGAGGTCTCCCTTCCAGAAGAAGTAACCTCCCTTCAGGTCTTGATCGGGAATCCCCTGCACACGACAGCCGGCTGACTGCACGCAGGTCCTGTTGTCGGTGTGAACCCACATCCCTTGCGGGCACGTCCAATTCCCCACTCCGCCAACGTTCACGGTTCCCGCATTCACTAGCTCATAGTCCGCCGTGCCTATCGCCGCCCAGACCTTAAGATCCATGTTGCCGCACGCCTGCGGATAAAGTTTTGCCAGCTCTGTCTTATCACGTGCGGCCCACTGGCCCTTGCAGTAGCTCTGGCACTTCCCTTTTTCCAGGCCCTGCGTGTAGCCCGTGGCAGTGATCTTGAGCACGTCGACTGTGCCAGGGGGCGACGTAGTGCCACCCGGAGTGAGTCCGGGCCGGGCGGTGAACTTGCAAAAGCACGTGGCGAAGCTCGACGGGCTCGAAGCCGGCCGAACCGGGATGATCGGCCGCGCTTGAATGCTCAGGAACAGCGGCGCCACCGCAGCAATTAGCCAAACCGCTTTCTTAATCTTCATTGATCCCTCCTTAATGGCTTGCGACTAGCTGAACAGGATGTTTTCCACGAACGTTTCCAACTGAATCTCCAGGTGATCGAAGCTCGTCATGTTCTCTTCGAACTCGCTCACAAAATATGGGATGCCCGCCTCATCGAGCGCGCGCGTATAGGCGACCTGCTCTTCGAGTCCCGGCTCGCACATCTTGGCGGCGGTAATGATCGCGGCTTCGGCGCCCGCGGAACGGATGCGATCGAGCAGCATCTTCTCTTTGGGCTTGCGCAGGTCGTGTTGCACGGGGCTGTAGGAAGACTTCTCCAGGTACGCCTCGGCGAGGTTGAACAGCGGATCGCCTTCGAGCGGGACGTCGTCGACAATCCAGCGCAAGCCGATCATCAGATCGTCATCGACGACGTAGCAGGAGCGCGCGATTGCGCGGATCAAATCGAGCGGCGGCTGTTCGCAGAAGCCGCCTTCGAACACGACGCGCACCTTATCTTGAGGCTTCACCTCGCGGGCGGCGATCATCGGCAGCACCGTGCGCAGCAAATCGTTGTGCTCCTCGCGCGGGATCACACCGGCGATGGCCACCAGCACATACGCTTCGTCGGCTGACACGAGCCACGCCGACTCTTTCTTTATCGCGTAGAGTTCTCTCAACAGTGCGCGGTTTTCGTTGAAGAGCGCGAGCGAACTCCTGAGCGCGTCATCGCTGATGCAAACGCCGCCGGTCTCCTCCACCGCGCGCCTCAATCTGTCGTACTCGCCGCGCAGGTAGGTCACGGCGTAACTGGAGTTGGCGTTCTGCGGCAGGTAGAGAATCTGACACGGATAGCTGAAGTTCCGTCCCCACACCGCCGCGAGGTTCCGCGCCGCGTCGCAGATGGGATGAGTCACGAACATCTCCATCTCGACCCGTTTGCTCAGCGCCAGTTCGAGCGACGTTTTGAGAATCGAGCACAAGTAGGATCCGAAGCGCGAGTCGGCCTGCATTGCTTCGACCTGAGCGCCGCGAATCTTGACCGGGAGCATCCCGGCGGCGTGGGCGATCTCTTCGGGGAAGTGCACCTGAAAATGGCCAAGGACTTTTCCGCCCGCCTCGCGCCAGCGTCGGACGGTCGGGAACGTCGTGTCTTCGAGCATCTCGCGGCACTCGTAGAGCACATCGTCGAGCGATTTGTTGCGCCATTCGGGAAATACGGTCACGCTTGTTTGTCCTTTGTCATTGGTCCGTTCTCGATGTCGGTCATCCGTCGCCCGTCGGCTTAGCATTTCGCACCTGCCAACTACCAACTGACAACGGACCACGAACTACCCCACCATATTCAGCCCGCCGTTGATGCTGAAGACCTGGCCGGTGATGTATCGCGCGGCGTCCGACGCCAGGAATACCACCATCGGCGCGATCTCTTCCGGCGTCCCGAGGCGCTTGAACGGGATGTAGTTGACGATCGAGCCGAGTATCTTCGCCGTGAACTCATCCTGGCGCATCTCTTCGATCAACGGAGTCTCGACCAGCCCCGGACAGACGGCGTTGACGTTGATCTTGTCGCGCGCGTGCTCGCGGGCCAGCGTCTTGGAAAAGGCTATGATGGCCGCTTTCGAGGAGGCATAGATCGCTTCGCCAAACGAGCCGACCCGCGCGGTGTCCGAGCTGATGTTGACTATGCTGCCTTGTTTGCGCTCGACCATATGGGGCAGCACCGCGTAGCAGGTGTTAACGACGCCTTTGAAGTTGATCGAGATGATCCGGTCCCACAAATCCGGAGTCGTCTTCAAAAACGGCAGCAGCTTGTCCCAGCCGGCGCTGTTGACCAACACGTCGATTTTGCCGAAGAGCTCGATCGCTACCGCGCCGAGGTTCTGGGTCTGCTCCAGCTTCGTCACATCGACCGGCACCGAAACGACTCGCCGGCCGGTCGTCTCGCTGATCTCGAGCGCCGTAGCCCGCGCTTCCTCCTGACGCAAATCGCCGATCACGACGTCCGCGCCGGACTCGGCGAACGCTTGAACGATTGCCCGGCCGATGCCGCGGGCGCCGCCGGTTACGATCACGGACTTTCCGTTTACATCCATCAAACTCATGAGGTGCTTCTCCTTTGACGCTCCCGCGTGCATGCGATCAGGTAGCCAGCCGTAAGCAGCAACAGCGGGGCCGAATAAACGCCGGGCATCGCTCGTCCCGTCTCGACCGAGCCAGCGACGTGAACCAAGCCGTTGACGAACATCACGACTGCGAAGACGTACGACGCCGGGATCATCCACCTCGCACCACGCAGCGCAAACACCGACAAGCTCGTCAGCACGATCACCGCGACAATCAAACCCGCGAGCCAGGTCTCGAATTCAAACGTCGGAAGCGGCAAGAACGGCAATCGCTCGCGAATCGCCCGGACCGCCGGGTTGTAGACCGACAGAAAGTCGGTGAGCGCTTCGTCGGCTACGTGAATCGCGAGCGCCAGGCACAGCCCCACCCACGCCGCGGCGTGACGCGCTCTCCCCTCACATTGCTCAATCGAAGCGCTGACCATCGCAGCCGCCTCACGTCCCGAGCAGCCTCACGTCAGGCTTGCCGTCAAGCTTGAACAACTCGATCGCGTTGTCGCGGATCAGCTTGCGCTTCACTTCTTCTTTCAATCCCAGCTCGTCGAGCTGCTCGAGGTTCTCCTTCCACGGCAGCCCGTTCGTTCCCCAAACGCAGCGATCACGGCCCAGCCTGCTCGAGATGAACTGAATGATCTGCGGCGAAAGGTACTTCGGCCCCCACGCGTCGACGCCGAACCACACGTTCTCCCACTTGTAGCAAACCGAGATCAACTCATCGACCCACGGCCAGCCGGTGTGCGCGCCGACGATCTTCAAATCCGGAAAGTCGCAGGCGATACGGTCGAGATGGATCGGGCGCCCGCCCTCGGAAGGCATCGCTTCGAGCACGTGGCCGACTTGCATCGAGACCGGCACGTCCAACTCGACGCACTTCGCGTAGAGCGGGTACATCTTCGCGTCGCTCAGCGGAATGTCGAACCCGTAGATGTGAACGTAGACGCCCTTGAAGCCGTGCCTGGTGACCGCGGTTTCGATCTCGCGAATGCTCTCCCTGATCCGGAACGGATTGTAGCCCGCAAGTCCTACGAACCGCTTCGGGTACTTCTCGGTGTACTGAAGGACGTCTTCGAGCCTGGTGTCCATGTACATCCACTTGCGCCAGTAGGACCACATCTTGGTTTGAGTGATGAACACCCTCTCGACGCCGGCTTCATCCATCTTCTCGATCATTGCTTCGATAGACTCGTATCGCGGCAGACCGCCGATCGCGCGCTCCATTCGGCAGATCAACTCGCCTTCTTTTGCGCGGTCCCACTGCTCCATGAACTCGCGGGTCGCGACGTAGTACATGAAATCAATCGCTTTTACTCTCTCCGGCATAATGCATACGCTCCTGGTCAGTTAGGCTATAAGAGCCAGCCGCATAAAACTATGACATCGGTCACTCGTCGATGTGACCACCGTCACGACTAAAACCGGGTCTTCCGTTTGTGTTTGTTGCAGTTCTTCCCCGGGGCCTGAGCGCTAGCTTTCTGCCAGTGCTTCGCGATCGGGTTGTCGGCGCATGAAGACGAAGTAATTGACGGCTAGGCACATCAACGCGAAGCAAGCGAGAAGGACAAAGCCGAGGGTGTATGAGCCAGTCCGGCCGCGGATCATGCCAAGCACGAGCGGCGGGAAGAATCCGCCGAGTCCCCCGGCGGCGCCGACCAGCCCGGTCACTGTGCCGGTCTCTTTCGGGAAGTACTCCGGCACCAACTTGAAGACCGCGCCGTTACCCAGCCCGAGCATTGCAGCAGTGCCTAGCGCCCCGATCGTAAACAGCACCATGCCGCTCGATGTCAGACCCAGTGACAAGACCGCGATCAACATCAGAACAAGAGCGAGCACTTGCGCGCCGCCAAACCGGTCGGCGAGATAACCTCCGAACCCCCGCATCAACGTCGCCACCACCACGAAACCGGCAACGCGCGCGCCGGCGTCGGTCGCGCTCAATCCAAAAATGTCCTTAAGCAAAGTCGGCAGATAGATGCCTAGGGCGACGAAGCCCCCGAAAGTAAGAAAGTAAAACAGCGACAACACCCACGCGAGCGGCTCGCGCTTCAGTATGCCGAGGTATTCACTGAACTTCTTCGGTTGGGCCTTGACCGGTGCATTCCGGGCAAGCAGAAGGAACACGATCCCAAAAACTCCGGCAACCGCGCCGAAGACCCAGAACGGGACTCGCCAGTCTCCGGTCGCAACGATCAACGCCGGCGCGCCGAACACCGCGATCGATTGACCGACGTTGCCCATCCCATAAATCCCGAGCGCGGTCCCCTGCTGCTTCGCTGGAAACCACTTCGACGCAAACGCGACTCCCACCGAAAAGCTCGTGCCCGCGCAGCCGATCAGAAACCCCCACGCCACCAGCGATCCATACGAACCGGTGATGCTGACGCCGATGGCGGGAATCAGACAGAACACGAGCAACAAGCCGAAGACTTTTCTCCCGCCGATCCGGTCGGCGAGGATGCCCATCGGTATCCGGCCAATCGAGCCGAGCAGAACCGGTACCGCAATCAACAATGACGTCTGAAAAGCCGACAGGTGATACATCTCGCGGAACTTCGGAGCCAGCGCGCCGACGAGTCCCCACACCGCGAACGTGATTGCAAATGCCGTGGTCGACAGTGCAAGCGCGCGCTTTTGCTCCAGATTCCATCCTTCGGGCTCGTATGCTTCGTGGTAGCGCAGCGCGATGCTTTCTTCGAGGTATGGATCGCGCGCCGGCAGCAGCGGGGCTTTCGCGAGGCCTCGATAGAACGTCAGCAAAAACAGCCCGGCGAACCCCACCGTCAGCGCCAGACCGACCAGCCCGATTCCCAGCGCGCCGCCAAACACAGGAACGATCATCATGTACAAATCCAGCCAGTGACCCAGCAGCACCACAACACATGCCGTCATCAGCGTCCGCTCGCCCCGCTTCGCCTTGCGCGGCAGCAGAATCAAGAATGGGATGACCCAGTTCATGAAGATGTTCAGTCCAAAAAGGAACTTCCACCCCCCGGTCGAGGTCCTGCGAATGTAGTAGATCGTCTCCTCGGGCAGGTTCGCGTAGTAGATCAACAGATACTGCGACAGCCAGATGTACGCCCAGAACGTCGTGAACGCGAAGACCAGCTTGCCGAGATTGTGCAGGTGGTTCTCGTTTACGTGCGGCAGCAGGCCGCGCCGGCGCAGCAGGATCACCAGCACCGTGATCGCCGCAACCCCTGACAAGAACAAACCTGAAAAACAGTAGAACGCGTATATCGTGCTGTAGAACTCGGGCTCAAGCGACATCAGCCAGTCAAAGCTCGCGAGCGAAAACGTCACGGCGAAGACGACCAGAAACACCCCCGATATCGCCTTGCTGCGCTTCGTGTGATCGAGCGAGCCGTCCGCGTCCTGACGGCGCGACTGACGCAAGAGCGCGAGCGAAAGAGCGATCCACGCCGCGAGCATCACCGCCATCCGCGCGAAGAAGAAGGGTGTACTCAACCACGAAGCCTTCACCTCGAGCGCGTGATTTCCCGCCATCGCGCCCGGATGCGACCATTCGTAGAGCGCGTGCCTGCCAAAGTAGATTCCCAAAACCGTGACCGCTCCGATAGGCAGGTAAGTCGTCATCGCTTCCGGGATGCGGCGAATCGCGACGCTCCAACCGGCGTTGGAGGCATGCTGAATGCTGAGAAAGACCATCGCCCCGAGCGAGAGAGAAAGAAAGAAGAAGGCGTTGAGGAGGAATCCGGGCCAGAAGCTTCTGCCCTCCGTGAACACCCCGCCCGCCAGCCCAAGCGCGCCGACTCCCAACAACGCTTGTAGTAACTTCTGCTGGCGATTTGAAATCAGATTCGTGGCTGTCATCTCATCTCCCCACTACATCCCCTGGAGCTTTCGGATATACAGAATCACCTTCCACCGGTCGTCGGCAGACACCTGAGCCGCGTGCGAAGGCATGTTGTTCCGGCCGACTGTTATCACATGGAACATCGTCCCGTCCGCGACCGCTTTCGATTTCTCGGTCGTGTACGCCGGGGGGTTCGGGTACTTCGGTATTACCGGACCGTCGCCGCCGCCCGTGGCGCCGTGACACACCGCGCAGTAGTTCGCATACACGTGCCCCCCTCGCGCGAGGTTCTCCGCCGTCGGCTTGAATGGGTTCGCGAGCTCGCGTCCGGCGCGCGCGGCTTCCTCGGCGCCCGGTCCGTAGTGGAACGGCTGGAAGCCTCGCGGTATCGTGCCGGGCACGGGCGCTTGTTCAGTCATGGCGTTGGGCAGCACCGGATTCGCGGTCTGTGACAGGTAAGCCGGCGAGTTCTGCATCTGCGTCGGGAATTCACGATTCCTGACTCGTGTGTCGCGCCCGAACGCCCAGAGGGCGCCGATCACTACAATCGGAAGCAAGAAGATCCCGGTCCACGTGATCTTTGGTTTCATACGAACTGGTCCCCTTCGACGATCCTCACCGCGTTGTGCCGGTCGAGCAACGCGATCGCCCTGTTGATATCGAACGAGGCGTCCGACTGCCGGAGCACCATCACGAACCGGTCGTCGGTCACTCGGTCAAACACCAGCCGCTTCGAGAACAGCCACAGCCGGTTTCGCGCGAACAGCACTCCGATGGCTATGAGCCCCGAGAACAACACCGTCAGCTCGAACGCAACCGGTATGAACAGCGGAAACGAGTTGAACGGCTTACCGCCGACGTTCAACGGCCAGTCGTACACCGAAGTCCAAATCTGAAGCGCAAGTCCCGCCCCAAGTCCCAGTATCCCAGCCGCAAGTGCGATCCACGTCAGCTTCGAGCGCCGCAAACCAACCGCTTCGTCCATGCCGTGAACCGGAAAGGGCGTGTAGACGTCGTGTATGTCGAAACCGGCTTCGCGAGCCTCTCTCGCGGCGGCCAGCATGTCGTCTTCCTTGGTGAAGAATGCCGCCGTGTACCTCACGTTCGCGCCGTTGTCATTTGTGCCGGGCATAATGCAACACCCCCTTCACTTCGTTTATCGAGATCAGCGGGAAGATCCTCACGAACAGCAGGAACGCCGTGAAGAACAACCCGAAGCTCCCGAGCATGATCACCACCTCGGTCAGCGTCGGCATGTACATCGCCCAACTCGACGGCAGGAAGTCTCGATGCAATGACGTGACGATGATGACGAACCGCTCGAACCACATTCCAACGTTGACCAGCACAGACAGCACGAGGATCAGCGGGATCGAAGTGCGCACGCGCTTGAACCAGAAGAGCTGAGGCACGATCGCGTTGCAGGTGACCATCGTCCAGTAGGCCCACGCGTAAGGTCCGAGCACCCGGTTGATGATGACGAACAGCTCGTTCGGATTTCCGCTGTAGAGTCCCGTGAAGATCTCCGTCAGGTACGCGAGCGTCACGATCGAGCCGGTCAGCAGCGTCACTTTGCACATGTTCTCGAGGTGATGAGGCGTGATGTAGTTTTCGAGGTGCATGACCTTCCGGACCAGAATCATCAGCGTCATCACCATCGCGAATCCGCTGAACACCGCGCCGGCGACGAAGTAGGGAGGGAAAATCGTCGAGTGCCAGCCTGGGATCAGCGAGGTCGCAAAGTCGAAGCTCACGATGCTGTGGACCGAGAGCACCAGAGGGGTCGCGAGCGCCGCAAGCACCAGATAGACCGTCTCGTACTGCGACCACGTGCGATTCGAGCCGTTCCAGCCGAGGCTCATGATCCTGAACGCCACCCGTCGCAACTTCGATTTCACCCGGTCGCGCACCGTCGCCAGATCGGGTACCAACCCCAGGTACCAGAAGACCAGCGAGATCGTGAAGTAGGTCGAGATCGCGAAGAAGTCCCACAACAGCGGCGACCGGAAGTTCACCCACAGCGAGCCGCGCGAGTTCGGATAAGGCAGAATCCAGTAGAACAGCCACGGCCGGCCCATGTGAATGACCGGAAAGATCCCCGCGCACATCACCGCGAACAACGTCATCGCTTCGGCCGAGCGGTTAATCGACGTGCGCCATTTCTGATTGAACAGAAAGAGAATCGCGGAGATGAATGTGCCGGCGTGGCCGATGCCGATCCAGAAGACGAAGTTGGTTATGTCGAACGCCCAGCCGATCGTCTTGTTCAGGCCCCAAGTCCCGATGCCGGTGTTGACGGTGTGAGCGGTTGCGGCGACGCCGGCCGACATCAGCAGAAACGAGATCGAGAACGCTATCCACCAGCCGCGGCCCGGCTTCTGTTCGACGAGTTGGCAGATGTCCGACGAGACGTCGCCGTAGGTCTTATCGCCGCCGATCAGCGGCCTGCGAAGCGCCGAGACAACTTCGTGCTCCGGTTCAGCTAGTGGTAGATGCTCGACTGCTACTGCCATACTCTATCCTCGTCCTCCCGAACCGTAGTGACCGCCGAGATCGCGCGATTGTCGTCAGGTTCAGTCGGGAAGGGTGGCTTGCCCCCGCCGCCCCATCGTTCGACTGGCTGACATAAGCAATAGACGCGGGGGCAAGCCACCCTTCCCAACCTGAGAGTTTCGTGGTTTGACCGCACTCCCGAATTCGAGCTTCGTTGGCTGTCCAAAGTCAGGCCTCCTCCGTGTTTCGAACCTTCGCCAGGTAGCTCAACGCCGGCCGCAGATTCAGCTCATCGAGCAGCGTGTAGTTCCGATGATCGTGCTTGAGCTTCGCGACCCGGCTCTTTGGGTCGATGAGATTGCCGAAGGTGATCGCACCTGCCGGGCAGCTCTGCTGGCACGCGGGCTGAATCTCGCCGTCGCGAACCTGTCGGCCTTCGTTGCGCGCGCGAATCTTGGCCTCCTCGATTCGCTGCACGCAGAACGTGCACTTCTCCATCACGCCGCGCGAGCGCACGGTCACGTCGGGATTCAGCGCGAGGTTCGCAATCGGGTCCGTGTGCTCGTACTCGAACCAGTTGAAGCGCCGCACCTTGTACGCGCAGTTGTTCTCGCAATAGCGCGTGCCGACGCAGCGGTTGTAAACCTGCATGTTCAATCCCTCGCTCGAATGCACCGTCGCCAGCACCGGGCAGACGCTCTCGCACGACGCGTTGTCGCACTGGTGACAGAAGACCGGCTGATAGGCGACCTTCGGCTCGTCGAGCGAGCCCAGGTAATAACGATCGAGCCTGATCCAGTGCAACTCCCGGCGGCGGCGCACCTCGTCCTTGCCGACGACCGGCACGTTGTTCTCAGCCTGGCAGCTCAGCACGCATGCCGAACAGCCGGTGCATGCGCTGAGGTCGACGGCGACGCCCCACTTGTGCTCGTTGTACTCGTAGCCGGGCCAGATGCTCTTGTGCTCGACCTCCCGACCGCCTTGCTTCTTTTCTTCCTCGAGGTACCGGGCGAGGGTGATGTCATGGAAGATCGGCTTGTCTTCGAGCACGTCGTGGACCTGGGTCTTCGCGAACTCTACTTTGCGCGCGGTCTTCTCGATCGTGACCGGCCCGGCGACGTACTGGAAGCTTCCGTTGTCGAAGGAGACCAGGGGAAATGCGTTGACGCCGACGCCTGTTCCGGCCTTTCCCGCTTTCGTCCGGCCGTAGCCCACGGCAATCGCGACCGCGTCGTCGTGCTGGCCCGGTTGTATGTGAGCCGGAACTTCTATCGAGGCGTCGCCCTTCGTGATTCGGACGACGCGGCCTTCTTCAATTCCGAATCGCTCGGCGTACTTCGGTCCGACGCAAGCGTAGTTGTCCCAGGTGATCTTCGTGATCGGATCGGGCAGTTCGTGCAACCACGGGTTGTTCGCATGCACGCCATCGTGAAGCGTGTTCTTCTCGTAGAGGACGGCGCTGAGGCCGCCACTGAGCGCTGCCGACCGCGACTTCAATCGCTCGAGCGGTGCGCCGAGCTCCGTTGAAATGAAAGCCGGTTGGCTCGAAGGCGCGGCCGTCGTCGTGACCGCGCCGTCGTGCAGCGTCCGGTCCCAGTACTCGTCGAACGTCGCGTACCTGGTTTGCTGCGGGAAGAAGTGCTCCTTCCAGTGCTCGCGCAGGACGTCGTAGAACGCGCGCGCGTCACCCGTCCACTTGAGCAGGCTCTCCTGATACTGGCGGGTCTGAAACAGCGGAGCGATCGTGGGCTGGCACAAGCTGAGTATGCCGCGAGCGGGCTCGGCGTCGTTCCAGGCTTCGAGGAAGTGATGCTGCGGGCATACGAAGTCCGCGTGCGAGGCCGTTTCGTCGAGCGCCGGATTCAGCGATATCTTCAACGGCGTCTTGGCGAGACCGCGCACGAAGTCATCGGCGCCGAAGTAGTCGTACGCCGGGTTGACGTTGATGAGCACGAGCGCCGCGACCCCGCCTGCATTCATCTCGCTCACCAACTCGACCATGCGGGCGTCGTCGCTCTTGTTCTGCTCGTAGGCGGCGGCGAGATCGAGCGTCTTGCCGTAGTTGCCAAGCGCGTGATTGATGAAGTTCACCGCTTGCTGAATGTCGGGGTCATTCGATCCGCTGATGACGAGGGATTCACCCCGGAGTTTCAACATCTCGGCTGCAGTGTCTTCTGCTGCCTCCCGCACCGATCTGCCGACGCGCCCGTGATCGAGTGACGCGAGCGCGGCAACGGACGCCGGATCGGCCGCGGAAGCCTTTTCGGCGATCAAGCTCGCGAGCAACAACAGCGCGTCGATCTCTTCAGCGGGAGATACTTTGACCCGCCGGTCTGCGTTGCCGCCGGTCAGCGACATCCGCGATTCGAACTGAACGTGCCGCAGCATCTCGCGCTCGCCGTTCTGCAAGCTCCGCGCGGCGGAGTAGTCGCGCGTGAATTGAACCGGCGCAATCCACGTCCCGAGAAAGTCGGCGCCAAAGCTCACAGCCAGTTTCGCCTTGTCGAGTCGATAAAAAGGAATCGCGGAGAGATTGTGAGAGCGCTGATGGGCGATCTGAATCGCGGAGTTCGACATTGCCTGATAGACGACGTGCTTGCAATCGGCGAACTGGGCGACGAACTTTTCGATCACCGCGCGCGAGGTCGGGCTGGTGATCGTCGGGGTGACGACGCGCACTTTGCCGCGGGACTGTTTGATCGCGGCGAGCCTGTCGGCGATCTGCCGGTCGACTTCGTCCCAGGTCGAGGTCGCCGAACCGATGAGGGGCTGGCGCAGCCGGTCCGAATCATAAAGGCTGAAGACCATCGCGTGCGCGACCGGGCACAGGCCGCCTCGTGAGAGAGGGTGTTCGGGATTGCCTTCGAGCTTGATGGGCCGGCCATCGCGCACCTTGACCAAGGTCCCGCACGACGAGTTGCAGCCGAGGCAGGTCGATGCGTACCAGTTCGCGACGCCCGGCGTGAGCTCGACCGGCTGTTTGACGAACGGGATGATCTTCTGTTCGGGCGGACGGCAACCCGTGAACGCAAGCGCGGCGACCGAGAAGCCGATCATCTCGATGAAGGTGCGCCGCGACATTCCCGGTCCCGGAGTCTGTGGCAGGTCGAGCGACCCGCTCTCCTGCTGCTGAATTATTTGCCAAAGTTTTTCCGTGCTCATAAAAGCCCTCTCGCAGGGCGGCCGCCCGTTTTGAGTTCAAGCTTCAGCTTGCCCTGTTCCGAGATCAGCAGCCTGAAGGCTGAACTCAGAACTCAGAACTCAGAACTCTAGTGATGGCAGACCGAGCAATCGGTCGAGGCCATCAATCTCGCTTCGGAGACCTCCTTCGATATCTGCGGCTTTCCGGTCGGGTCGAGCGTCACCTCGCGATGGGTGCGGTGACACGTCACGCACATGCCCATAGACAGCGTATCGAACTGGGCGACTCGATCCATCGCCTCGATCGGTCCGTGGCACTGCTGGCACTTGATGCCCGCCGTCACGTGGCGGCTGTGATTGAACGCGACGTGGTCCGGCAGATCGTGAATCCTCACCCACTCGATCGGTCTGTTCTCCGCCACCGCCTGCGCAATCTTCTGAACGTCGGGCGAATCCTTTCGAATCTGCGAGTGGCAGTTCATGCACGTGGCCGCCGCCGGAATTCCTGCGACGGGCGATTTCTCAGCGGCCGAGTGACAGTAGAGGCATTGAATCTGGTTGTCTCCTGCGTGCAGCTTGTGCGAAAAGTTGATCGGCTGCGCCGGCTCGTATCCCTGCTGGTTGCCAATCGCGTAGTAAGTCGAGCCGTGCCACACCAGCACCCCGCCGATCAGCGTCACCAGCAGCGATACTATCTTTGCGGTTCGCAGGTTCATCCATTCACCTCGTCATCGCCGGTCTTCGCACCGCCGCAGGCTCACTGCTCACCGCAACCGGCGCGTCGGGAGACCGAACCGGCGAGCGCGGCGCTTGGCCTCGCAGCTTGTTCCGATTCCAGTTCCACACGACGATTTGATAAGGCCGCCACAGGTACTGAATCGGAACGATCAGCATGTGAACCAGCCGCGAGAACGGAAAGATCGCTACCAGCACGAACGCGTTCAGCACGTGCATCTTTACAATTGCGGGCAGCGGCGCGAGCGTCTTTAAGTCCGGCTGCAACAGCACGAGCGAGCGCAGGTACGGAACCGCCGAGGTCGCGTACCACGACGAGCCCCAGCGATAAAAGAGCGCCGTGTACACTCCGAGCGCGACCTGGGTTAGCAACAGAAGAAGCACCAGCACGTCTACAACGGAGGTGACGGCCCGGACGCGCGGCGACTGGATGCGGCGCACGATCAGGCTGACGATTCCGACCAGGCACATCAGCCCGAACAGCAGCCCAGTCGCTTCGAGGATGTACAGCCTTGCTGGCACGCCGTTGAACCACAGCACCTGAGCCGGGAGCAGGAAGCCGATCAGGTGACCCGCGAGCACACCAAGCACGCCGAAGTGCCACGGCACCGATCCGTAGAACAGCTCGTTGCTCTCGAGGAACTGCGACGACAGGCTCGTGTAGCTGAAGCCGTTTCGGAAGTACCGGTGCGCCGTGAACACGATCGCCAGCGTGACGGCCGCGTAGGGAAAGATGACGTAGAGCAAGTTATCAAGCATAACAATCCCTCTTAATCAAAGGTCACACGACCGCCGGTTGGTCTTCCTCGCGGCTGCGGGCGGCTCGCGATGAGATCCGGTAGAGCTCGGGCATCGCATCCTCACCAGTGAATGCGGCCGCAAGTGCCGGTTGGCGGCCGGGGACTTCGGCCTTGAGCGCTTCGACCAGCGCTTCAAGCAGATGGCCGTACGGATTCTTGGCTTGTTTGAGCGCCGCGATCATCTTTTCAACCGCGGGCACCAGACACTCGGCGATCAAGTCCGAACGCAGTTCTTCGTCGGTCAATCGCCCGAGCAGCCGCAGCAACACCGGCAGGTAATCGGGCAATTGATGCTCCTGTCCAAGGTCGAGGCCCGCCTCGGTCTCACGCAGGTTGGCCAGAAACAGACCGCGCTTGTAGTCTTCGCCGAACAGGTGATAGCCAACCTCTAGGGCGCAGACCGGGTTCAGGTCAAAGGCCTGCGTGTATCGCTCCTGAAGCGTCGCTATCGGAATGCCGTCGAGTCCCAGAGCGAACGCGAGCAACCGTTCCGCAAGCGCCGGCGCTTCGTCGCTGACACGTCTCTTGCATTGCTCCAATCGCGCGTCCCAATCCTCGCCGGGATACTCGAGCAGGTCGCCAATCGCCTGATAAACCCTATTCTTCGGTCTCACGATCTCCCCCATTGCTGTTTTATCTCTGTGTCTTGTGCCTTCTTGTGGCTACGCTCCCCGTTCCGGTCTTTCGCGGAATCCGAGTCCGGCTTCGCCCTTCTCATTCCACAAATCCGCGTTGAGCATCTGAAGCGCCTCCTCGCGGTGCGACGGCGGAATCACCATTCGCTCGTCCATAGTCGGAAGCGAAGTCAGCCGGAAGATCGCCTCCGCTTCGGCTTCCGACGAACCGACGCCATCGAGCGCGCGCTTGACGGCCGTCGGGTCCATGTCGCCGACCGTGTCCATGCGCTTGAACAATCGGACGGCATACTGCTTCTTCAGCGCGAGCGTGACCGGTTCCGGATTGCCCCCGCCGAACAGCCGCGCCAGATACTCCATCGGCAGCCGCGCCTTCTCTATGGGGCTGAACAACTCATCGTTCGCCGCGTCATACACGCCGTCGTCGGTCTTGGCCATCACCGGCAGCAGCGGCGGCACGTAGAACAACATCGGCAGCGTGCGGAACTCGGGATGGAGCGGCAAGGCGAGCTTCCACTCCTTGACGTATTTGTAGACCGGCGAGCGCGCGGCGGACTCAAGCGCGCGCTCGTCGATTCCGTTCTTAAGCGCGCCCTCGCGAACCTTCACGTCGAGCGGGTCGAGTATCAGCTCGCGGTGGGCTTCAACCAGTTTGTCATCCGGCACGGCCATCGCGTCGAGCAAGCGGTCCGCGTCGTAGAGCAAGCCGCCCAGATAGCGAATCCTCCCGACACACGAGTGGAAGCACGCCGGCGCCTGGCCGGTTTCGAGTCTCGGGAAACAGAGAATGCACTTCTCGGATTTTCCGGTCGACCAGTTGTAGAAGGTCTTTTTGTACGGACACGCCGTGACACACATGCGCCAGCCGCGGCACCGCTCCTGATTGATCAGCACGATGCCGTCCTCGCCGCGCTTGTAGATCGCGCCCGACGGACACGCGGCGACGCACGCGGGATTCAGGCAGTGATTGCACACGCGTGGGAGGTAGAAGAAGACCAATCGCTCGACGTCAAAGATCTCCTGACGCTGCTCGGGCGTCAGAGCTTCGAGGTTCGGATCGTTCGCCGCATAGACCGGCGAGCCGCCCAGGTCGTCATCCCAGTTGGGCCCGGCTTCGATGTCCATCAGCTTGCCGGTCACCATCGAGATGGGCCGGGCGGTAGGTTGGTCGGCGCCTTCGGGCGAGTTGAACAGGTCTTCGTACTTGTAGGTCCACGGCTCGTAGTAATCGTCGAGCTTGGGCAGGTAGGGGTTGTGAAATATGTTGAGTACTCGCAGAACGCGGCCGCCCATCTTCAAATCGGGCTGGCCGTTCTTCTGTTCCCATCCGCCGTGGTATTTCTGCTGGTCCTCCCACGCAGTCGGATAACCGGTGCCGGGTTTCGTCTCGACGTTGTTCCACCACATGTACTCGGCGCCTTTGCGGTCGGTCCAAACGTTCTTGCAAGCGATCGAGCAGGTGTGGCACCCGATGCACTTGTCGAGGTGAAAGACCATCGCGATTTGCATTCGAACGTCCATTTATTTCTCCTTGGAACCACGGATGAACACAGATCAACACGGATAGCGACAAAAAGACGACGGTGTGAAGGATCTGACGGCCGGGCGCGCCGGGCCGCTGCTCCTTCGTCTTTCTAATCTGTGTCCATCGGGGTTCATCTGTGGTTCCTTCCCGTCCTCACCAACTAACCTTATTCATCTTCCTCACTATCACGTGCGTTTCGCGGTTCACGCCGGTCGGCCCCCAGTAATTGAAGTGATAAGTGAACTGGCCGTAGCCGCCGACCATCAAGACCGGCTTCAAGCGAATTCGCGTCAGGCTGTTGTGCCCGCCCGCGCGCCGGTTGCCCCGCATCGGCGATTTGGGAACCGTGAGCGTCCGCTCGGGCGAGTGGTACTGAATGCAGACGCCTCGCGGGATGCGCGCGCTCACTACGGCCCGCGTGCAGACGACGCCGTTGTCGTTGTAGAGCTCGACCCAGTCGTTGTCGTCGATGCCGATCTCGGCGGCGTCCTGATCGTTGATCCACACCGGTTCGCAGCCGCGCGAGAGCGTCATCATTCGATGGTTGTCGGAGTAGGTCGAGTGAATGTGCCACTTGCCATGCGGCGTCAGGTAGTTGAGCGTTTTCGTCTTGCCTTCCGCGATGCTCTTCTTCAAGTCGCCATATACGGCCGGCGCCGGCACCGGTTTGTAAGTCGGCAGGTTCTCGCCGAACGCGATGTAGCCTTCGTGATCCAGATAGAACTGCTGTCTGCCGGTCAGCGTGCGCCACGGCACCAGGCGGTCGTAGTTGTAGGTGAACGCCGAGTACGCGCGGCCGTCATTGATGAGCCCCGACCAGATCGGACTGTTGTGCAAGCGGCGCGGCTGCGATTGCAGGTCGCGGTAAGTCGAGCGCTCGCTCCGGCTCTTCTCCGCGAGGTCGGCCAGCGGAAGCCCGACTTTCTTCTCGATGAACTGATAAGCGCGATGCGCAAGCTCGCCGTTGGTCTCGGGCGCTAGCAGCAGAATCATATCGGCGGCGTCCTCGGCGCGTTCAAGCGACGGGTACTTGTGGCCGTTCCACTCGACGATGGCGTGCTGCCGGTCTTCGATCACGGCGTCATAGAAATCTTCGATCGGGAACTTCACGCCGTGCGCGCCAAGCCCGTTCTTGCGCGCCAGCGGCCCAAGCGAGATGAACTGGTTGTAGAGGTTCACGTAGTCGCGCTCGACCACCGCCAAGTGGCCCATAGTCTTGCCCGGAACCGGCTCGCACTCGCCCTTACCCCAGTCTTTGATCTCGGGCTGCGCGATCTCGTCGGGCGTGTCGTGAGCGAGCGGCGCGGCGACGAGATCCTTCACCGGCGTCGGGAGATGTTTTTCAGCAAGCTCGCTGACCTTCTTCGCGAGCGAGCGGAAGATGTCCCAGTCGCTGCGCGACTCCCAGCAGGGCGGCACCGCTTCCGACAGCGGATGAATGAACGAGTGCATGTCGGTCGAGTTGAGGTCAGCCTTCTCGTACCAGGTCGCCGCCGGCAGCACGATGTCCGAGTAGAGCGCCGACGTGTCCATGCGGAAGTTCAGGTCGATTACGAGGTCCATCTTGCCGCGCGGGGCTTCGCCGTCCATCACGACGTCCTTGACGAAGCCCTCGGCGCACTCCTCGGCGATGTCGTTGTGATGAGTGCCGAGATAGTGCTTGAGGAAGAACTCGTGGCCCTTGGCGCTCGACATCAGCGCGTTGCCGCGCCAGATGAACCAGACTCGCGGCCAGTTCTCTTTCGCGCTTGGATCCTCGACCGACAGGCGCAGCTTCTTCTGCTGAAGCTGGCGGACCGTGTAGTCGATGATCTCTTTGTCTGTCCGCGCGCCCGAGCGGGTTGCCTCGCTGATGACCTCGCGAGCGGGCTTGTTGAATTGAGGATAGAAGGGGAGCCAGCCGCAGCGGACGGCCTTGGCTTCGAGGTCGATGGCGTGTCCGCTCGCGACGGAGTTTGCGCCGCCGCCGTTCGCGCCGTTCTTCGGGACCGTATGGTACTCGGTGAACTCGCCCTCGTAGCGCCACTGCTCGCTGTGAACGTAGTGCCACGACGGCGCGTTCTGAAGCCGCGGGGTCGGAATCCAATCGCGCGCGAAAGCGATCGTCGCCCACGGCGCCACGAGCGCGAGCTTCTCCTGGCCGACGTAGTGATTCAGCCCGCCGCCGTTCTTGCCGACGCAGCCGCACAGCATCAGCGCGGTAATCGCCGAGCGGTACATTAGATTGTTGTGATACCAGTGATTGATGCCCGCGCCGATGATCACCGAACATTTGCCCTCGGTCTTTTCGGCGGTCGAGGCCCACTCGCGGGCAAACTTGACGACGGTCGCCTTGCTGACGCCGCTCCACTGTTCCTGCCAGGCCGGAGTGAACGAGCGGCTCGCGTCGTCGTAGTTCTCCGGATACTCGCCCGGCAGACCTCGCGCGACCCCGAACTGCGCGAGCAATAGATCGTATGCGGTCGCGACCAATTCCCTGCCGGTTTCAGTCTCGATCCATTTCGCCGGCACGCATCGTTTGAAGACCTGCCCCGAGCCGAACTCGTGAATGGCGACTTCGATGACTTCGTCGGGGTCGTCAATGAAGGTCAGCAGCGGGTCGATCATGGTCCCGTCGGCCGCGTCCCTGAATTCGAGATTCCAGCGCCCCCCCGCCTGGCCCCAGCGATGTCCGACCGAGCCGCCGGGCATGCGCGGTTGGTTCGAGAGCGAATCGTAGACGAGGAACTTCCAATCGCCGTTCTCTTCGTCGCGGTACCGGGCGAGCTTGTTAGCGCGCAACAACCGGCCGGCGTTGTACAGCCGCTCGGTACTGCTCGCGGTGCGGTCGAGCTTCACCAGGAAAGGCGCGTCGGTGTACCGCTTCACGTAGTTCAAGAAGTACGGCGTCTTTTTGTCGGCGTGAAACTCTTTGAGGATGACGTGATTCACGGCGAGCCAGAACGGCGCATCCTGGCCGGCGTGAATCGGAATCCATTGATCGGCGTACTTGGCAACCTGATTGAAGTCCGGCGCCAGCACGACCATCTTCGTTCCGTTGTGCCGCGACTCGGCGGCGAAGTGACAGTCGGGCGTGCGGGTCATGTTGAGGTTCGATCCCATCACGGCGACGAACTTCGAGTTGTACCAGTCGGCGCTTTCGGCCACGTCCGTCTGCTCGCCCCAGATTTCGGGCGAGGCCGGGGGCAGGTCGCAGTACCAGTCGTAGAAGCTGAGGTTCACGCCGCCAAGCAACTGGAGAAAGCGCGCGCCCGCCGCATAACTCAGGAACGACATAGCCGGAATCGGAGAGAACCCGGTGACGCGGTCCGAGCCGTGTTTCTTGATCGTGTGAATGACGGAGGCCGAGATCAGCTCCAGAAGCTCGTCCCAGTTGCCGCGCCGGAATCCACCCTTGCCGCGCGCGCGCTGATAACGCGAGCGCTCTTCGTCGTTGCTGACGATCGACTGCCATGCTTCGACGGGATCGTCGTAGCTCTCGCGGGCCTTGCGCCAGAGCTCGAGCAACGCCCCACGGATGTAGGGGTACTTCACGCGGATCGGCGAGTAGAGGTACCACGAGTACGAGATGCCGCGCTGGCAGCCACGCGGTTCATAAGGCGGCAGCCCGTCTTCCAGCAGCGGATAATCGAGCGCTTGCATCTCCCAGGTGACGATGCCCTGCTTGACGTAGATGTTCCAACTGCACCCGCCGGTGCAATTCACGCCGTGAGTGCTGCGGACGACACGGTCGTGCTGCCAGCGGTTGCGATAGAACTCCTCCCACGAGCGGGTCTGCGGGCTGATCAGGTCTTTGATCCAGTTCACTTGTTTCCTCGCTTTCAAGCCGCAAAGAGGCGCAAGAGTCGCAAAACAAAATTGGAAGGGCGCGAGTTGTCGCGTTTATATCTTGCTTCCTGGGATTGCATTGTGCGTCCCCTTTTTTTCGCCATCCACCATTCTGGGCTACGGCAGCGTCCGATATCGGTTTCTCTTATTCCTCTTGCGTGTTTTGTGCTTTCTTGCGGCTGCTCTTCACCAGTTCTTCGCGGATGCCACGCAGCCGGTCCTTCCACGTGAAGTTAGCTGCAAGGAGCGCAACAACGAGCGCAGCGAATCCGATGACAAGGAATTTGGGTTCGGCCGTCGCGGCGGCAGCTCCCGGCTGCACCTGCGCGGTTGGATACGTCAGCTTCTGGTTTTGGAACAGCGCAAAGAGCTGGACTATCTCCTCGTCATTAAGCGGGTGAGCCGCGAATACCGTGTTCATCGTAGGGAAATTCGGGTTCTGAAGAATCGAGATCAACTCGGGATCGCGGTACTTCTGATTCACCGCCGTGAGGTTCGGCCCAAGCGTCCCTCCGCCGAGCCATCCGGCGCCGTTCAAGCTGTGACACGAGTTGCACGCCGTCCCGCCGCCGCTCAACCTGGTCCGGCCGGTGAACAACCGCAAGCCCGCATCGACGTCGTCGGGCGCGACCGGGCGGGCGAGCTTGGCGCCGGCGGGGACAAACGTCTCACCCTTCTTGGTCAGGCCGTCGATCATCGCGAGTATGGCGTCGATCTCATCGGTGCTCATCGCCTGATCGGGCATGACTTCGGGGGCGAACTTCTTGAACAGATCGGTTGCTGCGGGGTCGCCGTTGCGGTTGAGCGCCGCCGGCGTCTCGATGAACTCGTGCAGCCATTCTTTGGTTCGCCGGTCGGTGACGCCTTTCAGGTCCGGCCCTTTTTTGACGCCGCTGCCGATGTTGTGGCAACTGTAGCAGCGCTTCTCGAACATCGTTGCAGCCGGCGACGGCGCCTGGGCGAGCGCCGATTCGGCAGTCACCGAAACCAGAGCAGCGGCGACGATCAGTGCCGCTCCGTGTAGTTTCGTAGTTGCTCTCATACCGTCTCCATCTTGCGTCGATTCTGTGGCGGACCGGGCCGAAGCGTGGACCTCACGTCTCGGGCGTCTCGGGGGCCGGAGCCGCCTGCTCACCGTTTGATACTTGTGAAATCGTCTTTGTTTGAAGCAACACCATTAGGTCGCGTCTCACCTTTTGCCAGTCTTCGTGTATCGAACACGAGCACTCCGGCGTACAGATGCCCCGGCCCAGGATGCACATGTCCAGGTAAGGGTCGGGTTCGAGGACTCGAAAGATCTCCCAGAGCGTTATTGTCTGCGGCGGCCTGGCCAACTCGTATCCGCCGTGAATCCCCTTGACCGACCGCAGCACGCGATGGCGCCGCAACTCGCCCAGCACCTTGCGCAGATAGACCGGCGGAATTTTCTCGTGCTCGGCTATCTCGTGAAGCCCGCACAGGCGGTCGGGCGGCTGCGAGGCCAGATACGCAAGCGCCCTGATTCCATAGGCTGTGGTCTTGGAGAAGATCATCCCACGCTCACCCGGCATCCTCTTTTTTTTTCAAAACCGCAAACTCACACTAGCGTACATATTTGTCCGCTATGATCGTTTGTGCGGGGGGCCGCGGACAATAATCAGACTTAATCATTTTTATGATGAGTTTGTCCGTCAGGGCGACGCTGGATGACCACAAGCACGTTCTTCGCTTGAACTGCCGGCGTGGGCAGTCATAATAGACGATCGCGCGCAGTACCTTCTATTCCGACGCGCTGGGTCCGATGATGAGTTCAAGGGCGCTGTTGATCCAAGCCGTTCTTATACTCGCGGTGCTCATCCTTGTGCCGCCCGGGTTCCCGGCGAGCGGCTCCTGGGTGGTGAGGCAGGCGCCGGCGTGGGTCGAAGAGATCGGCGCGAACCCGGCGCAAGGCCATTCGATAGAATCGGAGAGCGGAATCGTCTTTACTATTGTCCGACGATCAATCCCGATTCAATGGAAGCTCGACCGAGCGATACTATCGCCGGGTCAAGAAGGTGTTGACGACTGCCGCGCTCGAGAGCGTCTCGCAGTTGCGATTAGACTTCGATCCCTCGTTCGAGCGGCTCGCGATCCATCACATTCACATCATCCGCGACGGCCGCACGATCGACGCGTTGAAGCCGAAGGAAGTCAAACTCATTCAAGAGGAGACCGAGCTGGACCAGCAGCTCTTCAACGGAACGCAGTCGGCGGTGGTTTTTCTCAACGACGTTCGAGCCGGCGACGTCATCGACTACGCTTACACGGTGACGGGCGACAACCCGATACTGGGCGGACGCTACGCCGACGGCTTCTACCTCACCGAGGGCGAACCCGTCGAGAGAATCAGGCGGCGGTTGCTGTGGCCTGCCGGCCGGACACTTCACTACCGGAGCGTCAACATCGACGCCGAGCCGGTAATCCGCACGGCCGGCAACCAAACGGAGTACACGTGGGAGCGGTTAAACGTCCCGGCGATGCAGTTCGAGGACTCGACTCCGGACTGGTTCAACCCGTATCCGGCCGTATACTTGAGCGAGTTCGCCACGTGGGGCGAGGTGGTCGAGTGGGCGCGGCCGCTGTACGACGTTCGCGGGCCGCTTGACCCCTGACTCGCCGCGCAGATCGAACATTGGCGCAAGATTGACGGGTCCGAAAACCGGTTGCTGGCTGTGCTGCGCTTCGTGCAGGACGAGATCCGCTATCTCGGCATCGAGCTGGGCCGTCATTCTCACCTGCCCAATCCGCCCGCCAGGGTTCTCGAAAGACGGTTTGGCGACTGCAAGGACAAGTCGCTGTTGTTGTGCACGGCGCTGAACGCGCTTGGGATCGAAGCCTATCCGGCCCTGGTCAACACCGAAGCGGGCCGCACGCTGGCCGAAAGACAGCCGTCGCCGTTCGCGTTCGATCACGTCATCGTGCGCGCCCGACTTGACGGCAAGGTCTACTGGCTTGACGCGACTGTCCCCCAGCAGCGAGGCCCGCTCAGCGGTTTGCCCAGTCCCGAGTACGAGCGCGCGCTCGTAGTGCGTCAGGGAAGCGGAGAACTGGAAGAGATACCGCTGCTGTCGAGCGCGTCTCCGACCACCTCGGTCAAGGATGTCTACACCGTCGAGAGCTACGACCTTCCCGTATTGCTGGAGGTGATTACGACCTATCGTGAAGCCGACGCCGACGCGGCGCGATATGAGATGGCCTAGGATACGATCTCCGAGACCAGCCGCATCCATCTCAACTACTACGCCAACCGGTATCCGTTGATCGAGGCCGACGGTCCGATTCAAATCGAAGACGATACCGAGAAGAATATTCTGGTCGTGAGGGAGAAGTACAACATACCCGGCTTCTGGAAGGACAAGAAGGCGTATCTGGTTGCCGGGCGTATCATCGAGGAACTCTCAAAGCCGATCATCTCGAAGCGGTCGATGCCGCTCGCGATTCGATTCCCGGCGAACATCAGCCAGACGATTGAGATCAAACTGCCGGCCCCGATTCCGATTTCAACCGACTCGGGCACTGTAGAAGGTGAGGCCATTCGGTTGCGCTACGAATGGGAGCGGAGCGGCAGCCTCATTAGGCTGGACTACAACCTGACCACTCTCCGGGATCATGTTCCCGCCGAGAAAGTAGCGAGGCATCTGGAAGTGATCGACGAGGCTCAGAGCGTGCTTGGATACGAGATCGAACAGGGCGCGGAGGTGGTCAACTGGGGCGCCGTGATCCCGCTGCTGGGTCTGCTTGCCGGGCCGGTGCTGGCCGTCGTCGCGGTACTGGGCGTCAGATTCGTGCTTCGCCGTCAGCAGCGCAACCGGTTCAAGGAAAGTCTGCGGCCGTTGCCTGGAGCATCGCCCGAAACCGCATTTCGAATCAGCGGGGCGGACGGTTTCGCCCATCACCTGGAAACGTTGTGCCGCTGGTGTACGAGTCCTCGTTACCGGGGCGGAGCGACACTCGAACGGGAGGGTTTCATTTACGATGGGCGGCGGTTCACTGTTGTCCGCTTCGCGTGCGAAGGCTGCGGTCGGCCCCACGATGTCTATTTCGATGGCGTCGTTCCGGCGGGCGAGTCCGACGGCGGCTAGTCTCGACCCAAAAGCGAAAGGCCCCGGGAATGTCACGTCTGCCCTCATATGAGTGACACGCCCGGGGCCTATCGACGTTGCTTTTGGGATGACTCCTTTCGGTAAAGTGTGCGCGCTAATGATTGCTTTTGGCGGCGCGTGTGGGCAATAATCAAGCCGCACTATTTTTGTGGGTACTTTGCACGCATGCGCGCTCGCGAGATCAAAGAACTGGTCGAGAGCACTTCGGACCCTTCGTTCGCGGCCGATGGGGAAGGCCTGATCGTGGCATGGAACGCGCCGGCGGCCGAGCTTTTCGGCGTGCCTGCCGACGAAGCGATCGGCAAGCCGTGCGGTCACATCGTCCAGGGCGTGGATGAGTGCGGGCCGGTTTGCTCGCGGGACTGCACCATCCATCAAGCTGTTCGCAAACAACACCCAATCGGCAACTTCGACCTGCAGGTCCACACGCCTCAAGGAATGCGATGGTGCAACGTGTCGGTGCTGACCGCGCCCGATGAAGGATCGAGCTCGCCGTATGCGATACACATCATCAAGCAGATCGATGTCCGGAAGCGGCTCGAGATGGCGATGCGCGATTTCATAGTTCAGGGAACCGGATTGCCGGTCGAAGAAGCCTCGGCGATCATCTCCTCGTCGCGAGCGGCCGCCAGCGGCACGGAACTCACCGCGCGGGAAGTGGGGGTCCTTCGACTCCTGGCCAAGGGCGCGACGACCACGGCGATCGCGGCACAGTTGAGAATCAGCCGCACCACCGTCAACAATCACATTCAGCACATCCTGCGCAAGCTCGACGTTCACACGAGGCTCGAGGCGATCCGGCGCGCCGAACACGCCGGGTTGATCTAGCTGTTAGTTGGCCCTCACTCCCGGTCAGGCCCCACATTCTGCTCTTGGGCTTGCCGGGTAGCGTCCCAGAGGCGAACGTATTCGGACCGGACTGACGGGTCGAGTGATTCAGCGAGATCGGCAGGAAGATTCGCGAATTCGATCAGCTTCTGCACATCACCGAGGTCCGATATTCTGTGCGGCGCGCTCAGGCCGGACGCCAGCTTGAGCTCGATCAGTTTAGTGAGGACGACCACCCGGACGCCATCGATGATTTCATGGGCTTCTTTGGGATCGGGGAAGGCTATCGCTTTGGGTTTTCCGTCGCCCGGGTATTCGCCGGTTACGAGCACATCGATACGGACCCCGTTGACTGTGTCTTTGTAGCGCTTGTTCGCTCCGGCAAACGCCGGCACGTATCCCACACCTAACAGGACCTCTCGAAACTTCTTCAGGCCCTCTCGCGTCATGATCAAGTCTATGTCCTGAGTGACGCGGACGAATCCGTGATAGCCCAAAGCCATGGCTCCGGCGAGGGCGTAGCTTATTCCCTCTTGGTCGAGTTTTCGGGCGAGCTCGGTTAAAGCCCTGTGGACGGGATCTTCCTTCATGAAGAACGACCCGACTTGAGTGATCGGCACCGGCAACGTCTCTTGCTGCATCGCTCCAACAGATTAACGCAACCTCCAGGTCAATGCACGCGCTTCTCGTAGCCGCGCCAGTACTTCTCGCGCAGTTCCTTCTTCAGAATCTTCCCCGTCCCGCCCTTTGGCAGCGACTCGAAGAACTCGACCGACTTCGGCGCCTTAAAGCCCGGCAGCTTCGTCCGGCAGTAGTCGATCAGCTCCTGATCCGTGAGCGACTGGCCGGGCTTCACGACGACCAGCGCCTTTGGCACTTCGCCCCACCGGTCGTCGGGCACCGCTATCACCGCGCACTCGAAGACCGCCGGGTGAGAGAAGACCGCCTTCTCGACTTCGATCGACGAGATGTTCTCCCCGCCCGAGATGATGATGTCCTTCTTGCGATCGACGATCAGGTAGTAGCCTTCCTCGTCGACGACCGCCATATCGCCGGTGTGAAACCAGCCGCCGCGCATCACCTGTGCGGTGTCCTCAGGTTGTTTCCAGTAGCCCGCCATCACGTTGTCGGCCCGCACCACGACTTCGCCCGGGGTCACTCCGTCGTGAGGGAGATGATCGTCGTCGGCGTCGACTATGCTCATCTCGACTCCGGGCATCGGGAACCCCGCCATCGACTGCCGCTTCCATCGCTCTTCGTCGGGCAGGTCCTTCAGATGGTCTTTGATGAACGACTGAGTGAGCACGGGCGTTGTCTCGGTCAGCCCGTATCCGCCATAAGCGCTGCAGCCGAGTTTCTGTTCGACCTCGCGAATCAGATCGGGCGCCGACGCCGCGCCGCCGATCGCGACGTAGTCGAGGCTCGACAGATCGAACTCGCCGAGCGACGGATGATGGATCAAGGCGTTGGCCATCGTCGGGACCATGGCGAAGTTCGTCACTCGCTCGCGCTGAATCAACTCGAGCACTTCGGCCGGGTCGAACTTCTTCACAATCACGTGACGTGCGCCCATGCACGTCAGCGTGTGGGGGGTCCCCCATCCATTGACGTGAAACAGCGGGATCGTATGAAGCTGGACGACGGTGTCGTCGACGCCAAGCCCCGCGACCACCTGCAAGGCATGCATGTAAAGATTGCGGTGGGTCATCATCACCCCCTTCGGGTTGGCAGTCGTGCCTGACGTGTAGAAGAGTTCCGCAAGATCATCGTCCTTGATGTCAGGTGGCGGCGTGAAATTGGCTCCTGCGGCCTCAAGCAGGGACTCATAGTCCGGCTCGCCGCTTCCCGGTTCCAGCACTACGCACTGCCTGAGCGCCGGGGCTTGAGAGCGCACGGCTTCGACCAGGGGGAGGAAGTCGCGGTTATAGAACAGCGCTACCGATCCGGAGTCGTTAAGTATGAACGCGATCTCGTCGGGCGTCAGGCGGATGTTCAGAGGCAACAGCACGGCCCCCATCTGCACGACGCCATAGTAGGCTTCGAGCAGTTCGTGGCTGTTGTAGCCCAGCCACGCGACTCGTTCCTCGCGTCTTATGCCGAGCCCCGCGAGTGCATTCGACAGCCGGTCGGCGCGCTCGGAAAACTCGTTATAGGTGAATCGGCGATCACCATCGACGATCCCAATCTTGTGGCCGAATAGCGACCGAGCACGGTCCTTGAATCTGATAGGTGTGAGCGTAAGGTTCATCAGCGAATGTCTCCTCGAAAGTCAGCGTAAGTCAGATGAGAACCGACGGACCCTTTTTATCTCCTGGGTTGATGTTCATTGTCGCTGGTAGTCTCATAGGATGGCCTTTGCATTAGCATGCCACCTTCGGTGAAACGAAGTTCTCTGGTCTCATTCGTGGCTCCCAGGTTGAGGCAGAATGGCATAACTCGCCGCGCGAAGTAAAGTCGGGTGTGATTAAGACCGGGACTCCCGAGCCGGCCAGGTTAAGTGACGCCGGACGACAGATTCCACGGCGCAGACTTCTGCACCACTTCGTTGGGCGTGCGCGAGAATCTGACGCGTACCCCTCGGACGGGCGTGCCTTGCGGCGGCAACCCTTCAAGAGTATGTTACTCACCAAGCGCCGGGTCATCTTCAATCAAGCGGCGGCGCTTCAGAACGCAACCCGACGAGGTCCCTCGGCCCAGCGCAACGAGACCAAAAGCGTCATCTTGCCTGGCCGGTGACAACGCGCCCGAACAAGCCAAGGGAGGAAACCATGCCCGACACAGCCAGGATTCTACTGAACGTATTCGACGGCACTCGCGCGCCGATATCTTCCGATACCAACCTGCTCGTCACCATCAGCGACGGGAATCAAAAGCAGGTCGAGCGCAACTATCACAAAGGCCCATCGATCGGCTTCGAGGTAGATGTCTTCGACAACCTTGGAGACCGCTACGCGGTGATCGCTTACGCGGACAACCACTCACAGGCCGGATTCACGCCGGTGAAAGTCGCGCGCAACGCGACGAGCCGCGTCGACTTGATGCTCCTGCCGAAAGAGGGGACCTTCAGGTTCGATGACGCCGCGTGGCCCGTGCTTCAGCAGACGCACCCTAAGCTTTTTGAAGTGCTTTCGGCGGGAGTCACTTCGGCGCAGGCAGAAGAGCGATACAACCAACTCATGCAGCAGGAGCCGGCGAAGCTCGCGGCGTTGCTCAACATCACAACCGCGATGTCCGCCATTCACCTTCGCGACGGCACGGCGATGGATTTCATGAAGCAAATGATCTGGGATGAGCTGGCGCAGGACCGCTTCTTCGGCTACGCGGACAAGCGGCTGATCGGCGAGATCATCGAGGCGGGCGAGAAGATGTTCAAGCCCGAGTTCGGCACGAGCTTCTTTCACAAAGGCGCAACCCGAAGCTGGAAACAGGTCCAGTTCGGCGAGGCGAACGTCCAGTTGACCTTCCACGAGAACGACGAGACGCCCAATCCCGACTGGGTGAAGATCGAGCCCGACATCGACTACTACCAGGACATTGGGGCTCATGCGCTGCTGGAAGTGCTGCCCAACACCGCCACCGGAGGAAAGACCGACCCGCGGACGGTTTACGTGTTGCGCTGGATCGCGGGCAGGCAGGCGGGAATCGTGCCGTTCAACCCGCCCTACATCATCGCCTAGCTTTGGACTGCGGCGACCTGGCGCCGCTTTGGTAGTCCGCCCTGGAGGCGCGCCGTTTCGAAGAGACTACCAAACCGGCGCCAGGTCGCCGCGCTCCAGGCCTCACCAGAGGTCGAGTGAGCACAGGTCCTCGTAGGTCTCGCGCCGCCGGATGACTGAAACCTCGCCCCGCTCTCCGATCATCACCGCCGCAGGGCGCGGGCGGCCATTGTACTGCGACGCTTGATCGAGCGCGTAGGCTCCCGTGTTCAGCAACGCCAGCAGATCGCCGACTCCCGTCGCCGCCGGCAGCAAGCGGTAATTCGGCAGCCGTGTACCCCGCTCGATGTCGAAGTAGACATCGCCCGAATCGCAGAGCGGGCCGGCTACTTTGTAGGGCGTCGCGTGGGGCTCTCCCGCGCGCGAGGCGGAAATCAGATGGTAGTACCATTTGTAGGTGTTGATCGACAGCATCAGCGAGTACCCGGCGTCGGTCAGCAGCCACGTATCGCCGGTCTCGGGCCGCTCTTTGATGTTGCACACGCGCGTCAATAGCAGACCCGTATCGCCGATGATCCGCCGGCCGGGTTCGAGTACGATCGTGAGGTCATCGAGCAATTCGGCGTTTCCGACTGACCTAGCTTCACTCAGCGCCGATCTGAGGACGGCGCCGGCGTCGATCGTCGCCGATAACATCTCGCGTTCTTGCTGACCGATCTCGCCGGCCATCGGAGTCTCGGGCAAATAGTCGACTGGAAGCCCGCCTCCGATGTTGATGTGAGTCAATCGATGGCCCGTCCTCTTGTGGAGCTCGATCAGGAAGCGCCACATCTCGACGAACGCGCGCACAAACGGCTGCGGGTCCGGGGTCTGAGAACCGACGTGAATATGAACGCCGGCGAGGTTGATCGCTTCGGGGAGCTCGAGGGCGCGCGCGAACGCCTGGTCAATCTGCGAAGGCGACAAGCCGAATTTTGACGAGAGCAATCCCGTCTGAAGCCCGATGTGCGAGCGGGTCACGATCTCGGGCACGATCCTGATAGCGACGTTGGCGCGCTTGCCAAGGCTGCGAGCCACGCGGGCGATTTCATCCAGCTCGAAGAGCGAGTCTACATTGATCGCGAGAATCCCGTAGTCTACTGCATCTCGAATCTCGTCGTCGGTCTTCGAGACGCCGTTGAAGACTATCTGGTCCGGTCGAAAGCCGGCGCGTCTGGCTTTGAACAGCTCGCCGCCTGAGTTCACTTCGACGTCGCCGCCGGCGCTTCGGACCTCGGCAAGAACAGCCATGTTCGAGTTGGCCTTCGACGCGTAACAGAGCTTGACTCGCGGATGGACCGATTCGACCGCGCTTCGGAGGCCGCGGACATTTTCGCCAATGCGCCTCCGGGAGAAAACGTATAGAGGTGTGCCGTGGGATCGGGCGAGTTCGGTTGAGTCTGCGCCGTCAACCGTAAGGCGACCGTCTCGCGGTTCGAGGTATCCATTGACTTCCCAGGAAGACGGGTCCGCCATCAATTGCCCTCGTAATCGTAGAGAAAAGGCGGTTCCTTCCCAAGCAACCGAAGATAGGTGTACAACTGCCCGCGGTGATGCCAGTGCTCGTCATAAGCGAAGAGGAAAAACTGCCAGGCCGGAAAACTACCGTAGGGCGATTCGACTATGCGAGCGACCTCGGCATCCGACATTTCGCCGAGTGCGTCGAGCGCTGCCTGATGGCAGGACCTTGCGAACTCCTGTGCCGCAGCGACGGTGGTCATCGCGGCCATTTCGAGCTCGGCTGCCTTTGGGTCGTCGGCCTCGATTCGCCCTTGTCGCACGCCTTGGGCTAATCCTCGTTCGCCGGCGTAGATGTGATGAATCAACTCGCGCGCCGATCGCATCTGCGGAACGGGGCGGAAGTCGAGCTCTCCATCCGAGAATGAGCCGATGGCGCGCAAGGTCACTCCGTGCGCCATTGTCAGGTAGTCAAAGCGGTCCGACAGCGTGTTCTTGTCCATAGTTCACCCCCGGTAGATCGAATGATGATACGGCGACAGGGCGGGTACCAATTCTCTGATTGGCTCCTCGGAGTGTCAAGGCCGCAGTTCTCGCCAGCCGCAGTTCCCGCCACGAAGTCACCAAGAACACGCGAACCGAAATCTCGGATGTCATGGATCCGGCTCGATTGTGCCATGGCGCCGTCGTGGCAGATTCTTGCGTTTGTTCAGCACGCGGGGTGAGGATGTGGGATCGGAGAAAGGGAGGAGTTACTTTCTCGCCTGCGACTGGTCTCGCAGGCGGTCCAACTCCTTCTGAAGCTGCATATACTCGGCGTTGGCGCGTTCGACATCCTGGCGTTTACGGTTAAGCCGCGCGCGCCCGGTGGGACGACCTTTAGCAGCAGTAGAACTTGCTCGCATCGTCTCGCGGTACTCTCTCAGCACCTGTTTGACGGCTTCGGCCCGCTCTCTGACCCGCCGTTCGAGCTCGGCTGTGCGCTTTTGGATACTCCTCGGCACTCTGAAGACCTTTCTTTTTGGGGCTGTACCTGCGTCTCTCCCGTGAGACAACCGGACGCGCTCCGCTTTCGCGGCTAAGGCTTTACCTTAACTTTTTTGTTGCAAACGATTGATCTCTATGGTATTGTCCGTCCTGCGTGAGAACCTTCCGCGCCGCGGGTGGGGCCGCGGCGCGGGATTCTGGTCGGGGGGTGCGCGGGAACAGGGGGAATATCACGGTCGTGGGGGCTGGGATATTCCGTCGAACTCTGATTTTCGCGCACCCCCTTTATACTCCGAACCGCTCCTTCCTGTCAATCAAATTCATTTCATAAACCACAATTCGTTGGGGTAGCCCGGCCCGCGGGTAGCTATATGCGGTGCCAGCGCCGCGCCTTCGGCAACAGCGCGCGGGCCCGCGGCAACGGCGGCCACGAGACCCGGTCGCGAGGGGTCTGTCGGAGAATGCTGCGGCGTCAGCCCGAAGTAGATTGCTTTCGACCTAACGGCCCCGACACCAAACCACTCAATGCAATCGGGGGTGAGCCCACGGCATCTGAGGCGCACGGGACCGGGTTAGGTCACTCGTAAGCTACTACGGGCTGACGCCCGCGGCATACTTCCGGACAGGCTCCTAGCAAAGACCCATAAAGACCTATCTGGACGGTAGTGATCCTAATCCGGCCTTATGGCCTTATATTCGCGGCTTTCAATTCCCGACTGCCGGCGTGTAGAATATCGCTTCCTTATGCTGGCCGCGACTAAGCCCTTCAAGATCGGAAGCGTGGAGATTGGCGGGAGGGACCTTTTCCTGATCGCCGGTCCGTGCCTCGTTGAAAGCGAATCGCACGCGATCAAGATGGCGGAGGCCATTCGCGCCATCACCGACCGTCTCCAAATCCCGTACATCTACAAATCGTCGTACGACAAGGCGAACCGCACGTCGATCACCGGCCACCGCGGGCTGGGCATCGAGGAGGGCTTGCGCATCCTCGGGCGCGTCGCCAACGGAGCCGGTGTCCCCGTTCTCACCGACGTCCACGAAGTTGCGCAGGTGCGAGCCGCCGCCGAAGTTGCGGCGGTGCTTCAAGTGCCGGCGTTTCTCTCGCGCCAGACCGATCTGATCGTCGAGGTCGCGCGGTCGGGCCGCGCCGTCAACATCAAGAAAGGCCAGTTCCTGTCGCCGCACGAAATGAAGCACGCCATCGAGAAAGCGGCTTCTCAGGGCAACCACAGAGTTATGGTGACCGAGCGCGGCACAAGCTTCGGTTACAACAATCTGGTCGTCGATTTTCGTGGGCTGCCGATCATGCGGAGCTTCGGCTATCCGGTAGTGTACGACGCGACTCACAGTCTTCAGCGGCCGGGAGGATTGGGATCGAGCAGCGGCGGCGATTCGCACTTCATAGAATACATGGCGCGCGCGGCTGTCGCTTGCGGGGTGGACGGAGTCTTCATGGAGGTTCACGATGATCCGACGGCGGCCCTCTCGGATGGGCCGAACAGCCTGCCGCTTGAGAGGCTTGCGCCGTTGCTTGAGAAGCTCAAGTCGATTCACGAACTCGTGCACGGTGAATCGTAAGAAAACCACAGATTCATCAGAGGTCCCTGGTTTCCATGTCTAAACGACTTGCTCTCGCTCTCGTCGTCACTCTTGCCTTCGCCTTGTGCGCGGCCGCTCAAGAGGTCGACGTCGATCGCTACACGATCAACGTCCGCATCGACCCGGCGTCAAACGCTCTGGACGCCCGAGCCGTGCTCGCGATCTCAAACCTGGGCGAGTCGGCGAAGCCGAAGCTATATCTACGCTTGACCAAGCTCGCGGCGGTGAGGGCGGTTTCAGTTGACGGCTCGTCTGCCGCCTTCGAAACGATCGAAGATCGCCGCGTGCCGGCGCTCAACCAGATCGTCATCAGTCCTTCGACTCCCATCGCGCCCGGCGCCAAGGCCACGGTTGACCTCAGCTATAGGATAGAAGCGCCGGAGGCGTCGGGCCTTGTTTCGATCTATCCCGGCGAGGTCCTGGTGGCGCCCGAATCGGTCTGGTTCCCGATGCCCTCGACCGGGTTTGCGATATACGGGGCGACCACGGCGCCGTTTTCGTTGACGGTGACGGCGCCCGTGGGGTTTCGCGCGGCGTCTTCAGGGACGCTGAAGTCGGAAGCCAATCAAACCTATACGTTCGATCAACCGCTCAACTCGCTTCCATTTTTTGTCGCCGCCGCGTTCGACCAGCCGAAGTCGATTGAACATTCCGGCATCAGAATCGAGTTCTACGTTCAGCAGGGTCTGGCCGCGCCTCAGGAAAAGGCTGACGGCGCGGGATCTGACGCGGTTACTCGTATCGGCAATGAGGCGCGCCGAATCATCGACTACTTCACAAAGGTGCTTGGGCCGCTGCCCGCCGGCACGAGCTTCCGAGTCATCTCATCCTACCGCACCGGCAACGTAGCGGTCCCCGGCGCGCTCGTGCTCAACGAACAGGTCTTTCGCCGCTACACGCTGAACGCGGGCACCATCGAATTGCTCGCGGACGCGCTGGCTCGAATTTGGATCGATGGCCGGGTCCGGGTTCGCGGACAGGAGCCTCGCGCCGCGCAAGGCAGTCGCCCGGCACAGAAGGCCCGAAGCGGCGCGCTAATTCACGATTCACTTCCGCGCTACATGGCCGCGTTGTACATCGAGGAGCGTTTCGGCAAAGAAGCCGCCCGCGCTGGCTTCGACCGGTTCCGCTGGGGCTACACACCGATTGCCCAATCCGGTCGAGATGCGGAGCTTGGAGTTCAGACCCTCTCGCTTCCAAGTTACGGCGCCGCAGCGTTCGCAAAAGGTCCGTTGGTCTTGCGGTTAATCGCGGAAACGGCGGGCCGCGACAAGTTCCTCGCCGCCGTCGCTTCGCTGCTCGGCGGCCCTCAGACGAAGGTGGTAACCCCGGAAGATTTCAGGCAGGCTCTTGCGAAAGCGGCCGTAACCGATGGGGACGTGCTGATCCAGCAATGGGTGGAAACGATCATCGAGCCCGACATCGTCGTAGGCACTCCGCAGCCCGGTGACACCGCCGGAACACAGCGCGTCAACCTCCGCAATCTGGGCACGGGTGAGGTCACTGTTCCGCTGCTTGCTATCACCGCTTCGGGAAAGAGACTGACGATGTCGGTTAAGGTCCCCTCCGAAGACATCACGACGGCCGAAATCGCGACCGCCGAGAAGATCGAGTCGGTCGAAGTCGACCCCGACAAGCTGATCATCCAGACCAACTACGACAACGATCGAAAGCCGCCAAAGATCTCTGCCCAGACCTTGCTCAGTGAGAGCATCGCGGCATTCAACAAGAGCGACTACGCGCAGGCGGAGGCGAAACTCCGCGAGGCCGCGCGTTCAGCGCCGGGGACCGCCCTGGTTCGCGCGTGGCTCGCTCGAACGCTTCAAGCGGCGGGGAAGAGCGATGAAGCAGCCGCTGAAGCCAACGCGGCGATCAGGATCGAGCCGCCGATTGGGTCGGCGCTCGCGTGGGCGCACCTGACGCTCGGCAAAATCGCCGCTGGCCGCAATCAGCCGGCAGAAGCGGCCCAGCACTTCCGCCGCGCCCTGGCCGAAGCCGAAGAAGCGCCTGCACAGTACGCCGGACGCGAGGCTCTGGCGCGGGCTGAACGCGCCGCCAATCCCGCCCTGCAAGCCGATCCTACGGTTCGCACCTTCATCGCTCAGCTTGACACTCTGATCAAACAGCCTTCGTCCGACAAGCTGTTCACAGCGGTGTTCAAGAGCACGCTCAAGCGGTTCGTACAGGGACTGACGGTGACGCCGCCTACTGCGTGGGCGACGGAGGTCCTCCGCGAAGATAAGATCGACGGCAACCGGGTCGCCCTCGACGTCGCGCTCAAGGTGAAGGCCGAAGGGCGAGACCAGTTTGGTACGGCGGTCTTTGTGCTCTATCGCACGGCGTCGGGATGGATGCTCGAAGATGTGCAGCTTTTTAACGTGAAGTAGGCGGTTGGTTTGTGGTTTGTGGTTTGTGGTTCGTGGTTCGTGGCCATTCCGCGAGCTACGCCGGATGGACCCTACATAGGCACGCGCAGCGAACTACGAACTACAGACCATAAACTACGAACCACGAACCACGAACCACGAACTGGTCTTTTGACTCATGAGACCTAACGCAAGAGCAATCCTCGTCGTCGGTGTTCTCTTCCTCGTTCTCGTGGGCCTGAACTTCATCTTTTCGGCTGAACCCCCCGGCGAAGAGGAGACCGAATTTAACGCGGACCGCTCGTCACATCGCGCCGCGCCGTTTGGCGCTCTCGCCTTCTACACCTTACTTCAGGAGCGCGGCCACAAAGTATCGCGCCTGGATCAGCCCTACACGGCACTAAAGGACCGGAAAGAGATCGGCACGCTGGTCGTGATTTCGCCCCCGCCTCTCAGGAATCCGTCGGATGAGGAATTCAATAGCCTCTCTGAATGGGTGAAAGCCGGAGGATTGCTCGTCATCATCGACCGGGAGATCACCGTCGAAGTGGCGGGCGTCGAAATCAAAACGAGCTACGCATACGCAGCGGGCGAGAGCGGAGCCCATGCGCTCCAGCCGACGGCCTACACGCGAGGGGTCGAACGGGTCGCGCTTTCGAGGCTCGCCTCCCGAGTGAAGGTCGACAGCAACTCGGCGGTCTACCACGTCGGCGATGTTGAGGGCGCGGTGCTGGCCGACGTGAAGGCGGGCAAAGGCCGGATCGTGCTGCTGACCGATCCGTACATCGTCGCGAACAACGGGATCGCCGAAAGCGACAACGCGATGCTTGCGCTCAATCTGTTCGCTGACGCGCCGAGGGGCGGCATAGCGTTCGATGAATTCCATCACGGCTACGTCGCCGGGGATTCGGGCGGATTGATGGCTTACTTCGGCGGCACGCCGGTCCCGTGGATGATGTGGCAAGGCGTGCTGATCGTAGCCGCCATCGTCTACACGTTTGGCAGGAGGTTCGGGCGGCCGTTGCCCTTGAGGCGAGAGCGGCGCACGACGAATCTGGAATTCGTTTCGTCGATGGCGAACATCACGAGGCTCGCGCGCGCCACCGACCTCGCGATACAGAACATCTACTGGGAGTTCCGCAATCGGTTGTGTCGGTATAGCGGGCTGCCGTCGAAGGCCGATACCGGCAAGCTCGCAACTGCCGCCGCCCGCCGCGCTGGGATGGACGAGCGAGAGTTGAGGCGTTTGCTTGCGCGATGTGAAGAAGCCGCACGCGGGCGGCAGATAAGCGACGGGGAACTGTTGAACCTCGTCTCGCGAATGCGGGAGATCGAGTCGGATCTCGGGCTGTGACCCTGAAATGGAGCGTGGTAGCCAATGAAACGGACAATCCTCTGCCTCGCTTTGTGTCTTTTTGCCTTCGGCGTGAGCTCGAGCGCAAATGCCCAGGCGAAGAAGCTGAAGCTCTACATCTCCGCCGACATGGAAGGCATCGCCGGCGTGGTCACTGATCAACAACTCGGACCCGCCGGGTTCGAGTACAACCGCTTCCGCGAGTTTATGACCGCCGAAGTGAACGCCGCCATTCAAGCCGCTTTCGACGCCGGCGCCACTGAAGTCCTCGTCAGCGACTCCCACGGCAACGGACAGAACCTGCTCATCGAGAAGCTCCCAAAACACGTCAGGCTCGTCCGCTCGTGGCCGCGCCCGTTGATGATGATGCAAGGCATCGACGAATCCTTCGACGGCGCGATCTTCATCGGTTACCACGCGAGCACCACGAACACCTCCGGGGTGCGCGCTCATACGATTTCGAGCGCGCGGCTCACCGACGTGCGGCTAAACGGAGTCTCGGTCTCTGAAGCCGGGCTCAACGCCGCGATTGCCGGGCACTTCAACGTCCCGGTTATCATGCTCAGCGGCGATGACGCCGTAGTAAAAGAAGTCACCTCGTTTCTCGGCGACGTCGAAGGCGCGGTGGTCAAAGAAGCGATCAGCTTTCATTCGGCGAAGACTCTTACTCCCGACGCCGCCTGCGACCTGATTCGCGAAAAGGTGAGGAAGGCCATCGCGCGAATCAAGGACTTCAAGCCATACAAGATCAAGACTCCGGTGCAATTGGACGTGCGGTTCAAGAACTACCGGCCGCCGGAGATGCTCGGCTACCTGTCGATCGTCGAGCGGACCGACTCGCACGCCATTCGATTCGTGGCCAGGGACATCATCGAGGCGTCAAAGTTCCTCGAGTTCATCACCTCCTACGAGCCTTCGCTCGAACCGTGAGCGCCCGCGGCTCGCAGCATTCAGTCATGGATCCCTCGCGCAACGTCGTCATAAGCGCCGCTCTACTTTGTGCTAGACTGAGATGGATGTATCATCGGAGGGCATCAGTATGAAGGCTCTTCAACGAACGATCTTCATAGTCGTAATTCTGTTGATCACCGGAGCCGCTGCATCCCGTGATGCGCGCGCCGACGTGCTCCTCCTCAAGCTCGATGACGAGATCACTCCCGCAAGCGCCGAGGTCATAAAGTCGGCCATCACGCGCGCCGAACGCGAGCAAGCCCAGGCGCTGATAATTGAGTTGGACACCCCCGGCGGACTCGGCACTTCGATGGACGACATCGTTTCGGCGATACTGGCCTCGCGGGTTCCGGTCGTCGTCTACGTAGCGCCGAGCGGCAGGCGAGCCGCTTCTGCCGGGTTTGTCATTCTGCTGTCGGCCCACGTAGCGGCGATGGCGCCGGCCACGCGAACCGGCTCGGCGCATCCGGTGATGGGCGACGGGCGCGAGATGGACAAGACCATGAACGAGAAGGTCTTGAATGACGCCGCCGCCGGCGTGCGAACCCTCGCCGAGAAACGCGGCCGCGACCCGAAGGCGGCCGAAGCCGGCGTCCGCGAGAGCAAGGACTTCACCGAGCGTGAAGCCATCGAGAGCCGCTTGATCGAGATCATCGCGCGTGACGAATGGGACCTGCTCGCTCAGTTGAACGGCCGCACGGTCACGCTGAGCGATGAGAGCAAAGTGACGCTCGAAACATCGAACGCGAAACTCACGGAAGTAACCCCGTCGCTGAGGCAGCGGCTGCTGATGGCGCTGGCCGATCCGCGAATCGCGTTCGTGCTGTTCGCGATCGGCGCGCTGTGCATCTACTTCGAGTTTCAGCATCCGGGAGCCGTCGTGCCCGGCGTAGTCGGGGCGCTGGCGGTGGTGCTGGCGCTGTATGGCTTCCACATGCTGCCGATTAACCTGACGGGCGTGTTGCTGATCGGCGTCGCGATCGCGCTGTTCGTCCTGGAAGCGAAGGTCCAGGGCTTCGGTATTCTGGGGCTCGGCGGCATTGTCGCCGCGGTGATCGGCTCATTGATCCTGATCGACGTACCCAATCCCGAGCTGCGGTTGCCGCTCACGCTTGTGCTGGCGGTCGTCGTTCCGTTTGCGGTGATTCTGACCGTGATGCTGAGGCTCGCGCTTCGGGCAAGAGGCGCCAAGGTGACGACGGGTATGGCCGGCATGATCGGGTTGATCGGAAGGGCGGAGACTCCGGTCTCGCCCGAAGGGACCGTCTTCGTGCGCGGGGAGTTGTGGAGCGCGCGATCTCAGATGCAGATCGCTCGCGGCGAAACGGTCAGGGTCACCGGAATGGACAGGCTCACGCTTGAGGTCGAGGCGATCCGAGACGACGCCGTTGTTCCGAAGGAAGCTTCAGCAGTCGACGGCCAGTCCGTGCCGGATTCGTAATCGTCACGAGAAGCCGCAAGCGCGTGGGCTCTAAGAACAGGAGATAACAATGTTTGAACAATATATGACCTTTGTGATTATCGCGGCCGCGATAATCCTCATCTACATCCTGAGCGTCATCAATATCCTGCCCGAGTACGAGCGCGGGGTCATCTTCCGGTTGGGACGCCTGCTTCCCGAAGCCAAAGGACCCGGCATCATCCTGGTCTTCAGGCCGATCGACCGCATCGTGCGAGTCAGTCTGCGGACCATCGTCATGGACGTTCCGCCGCAAGACATCATCACTCGCGACAACGTGACGGTGTCGGTGAACGCGGTCGTGTACTTCAGAGTGCTCGAGCCGCGGCTGGCCGTGACCGAAGTCGAGAATTACCTGTACGCGACCTCGCAGCTCTCCCAGACGACATTGCGGTCGGTGCTAGGCGAGGCGGAGCTGGACGAGCTGCTGTCGGCGCGCGAAAAGCTGAACGCGCGGCTGCAGGAGATTCTCGATAAGCACACCGACCAGTGGGGCATCAAGGTGTCGTTGGTCGAGATCAAAGCGGTTGACCTCCCGCAGGAGATGCGCCGCGCGATGTCCAAGCAGGCCGAGGCGGAACGCGAGAAGCGCTCGAAGATCATTCACGCCGAAGGCGAGTATCTAGCCGCCGAGAAGCTGGTCCTTGCCGCGCGAGAAATAGCGCTGGAGCCGGTCTCCTTGCAGTTGCGCTATCTTCAGACGCTCACCGAGATCGGCGTCGAGCACAACACGACAGTCGTATTCCCGATCCCGATCCAGTTGTTCGAAGCGATGCTAAAAAAGTGACAGAGACATGGCGATGAGTAACAAGCAGGTTGTAGCGATCTTCGTTGTGGGCACGGGACTGTTGCTCGCGGTGTTCTGGATGGGGCTGAGCGTCGTCAAGCAGAGCAACGGGGCATCGGCGAGTCCGGCAGTCGGAGCGGCTCCAGGCGACGCCGCCGGGCCTGGTCCCGATCAGGGGTCAGCCGCCGTTGAACCGCCACAGACTACGAGCGGCAATTCGCTCTACGTGGTTCAGGCCGGGATATTCGGCACCGCAGAACAGGCGAATCAGTTCACGACCGAGCTCAAGCGCAAGTTCCGCGCGGCATACACTCAATCACCGGAGCCGGGCGGACAGGATAAGCTCTACCGCGTGAACATCGGACCGTACGACAAGCGCGACGCGGACCAGGTTGCCAGCGAATTGTCGGGGCTTGGCTACAAAGGGATCATGATTCTGCCCGCGTCGAAGAAGTGAGCCGCCGAGATCGCAACGCGAGTTGCAAGAGCCGGGCCCGGGGCTCGGCTCGTCATCTCGCACGCATCGCTCGCGTTCGAACATATGCTCGTTCAGCTTGAGGGTATGAATCCAGGGCCGCCGCGGCGATTGCCGGAGTGGCTGCGCAAGCCGGGGCGCGACGTTGCAGCCGATCACGAGTTGAAACGCATGCTCAGGACTCGCCGGTTGCACACGGTTTGTGAAGAGGCCCGGTGTCCGAACCGCAACGAGTGCTTCAGCCGAGGGACGGCTACGTTCATGATTCTGGGCGACGTATGCTCGCGCAGTTGCGGCTTCTGTTCGGTGAAGACCGGGCGCGGGCTGCCGTTGGAATCACTGGCGGGCGAACCGGAACAGGTCGCCGAAGCGGCCGCCCAGCTCAGCCTCACCTACGTCGTTATCACTTCTGTGAACCGCGATGAGTTGCCCGACGGGGGCGCGACTCACTTCGCCGAGACGATTCGCGCCGTGCGACGCCGCTTGCCCGGGGCTCGCATCGAGGTGCTGACGCCCGACTTCAAAGGGGACCTTCGCGCTCTTCAGGTCGTGCTGGACGCGAAGCCCGATACGTTCAACCACAACGTCGAAACCGTGCGGCGTCTTTATCGCCGCGTGCGTCCTCAAGCCGACTATCAACAGTCGCTTGCCATACTGAAGAACGCCCGCCGCTATAGTGATCAAGTTGTCACGAAGTCCGGCTTCATGGCCGGGCTGGGCGAGAGTCGCGATGAGGTCAAGCGACTGCTCGGCGACCTGCGAGACAACGATGTGGACGTAGTGACGATAGGCCAATACTTGCAGCCCACGCGCGCTCACCTGCCGGTCGAGGAGTACGTAGACCCGGAGGTCTTTGCCGAGTACCGGCGCTACGGCGAGCAGTTGGGACTCCGCGCGGTCTTTTCCGGACCGCTGGTGCGCAGCTCATATATGGCTGAAACGGTGCACGAAGAAACAGTGCCGAATGTGAACGCTGAATGACGAACGGCGGAGGGAAGGCGGCGCGATGAAAGAAAGGAGCGCATTCATCGTTCATCGCTCGGCGTCCGTCGTTCAGCGCTCCGAGGAGGCGCTCCCGCCAGCTTACGCGCGAGAGGATTTCCTGGCGGCGCGATTGCGCGTCGCAAGGGTGCTGCCCTATCAACTTTCGCGCGCGCCCTTCGTCAGCAATCTGATGCTCGCGATTTCGTCGGGTCTCCTGCTCGTCTTCGCGTTTCCCGATTGGGGTCTCTGGTCGCTCGCCTGGGTGGGGACGGCTCCGCTGATAATGGCCGTTGTGCGCGCGCAGCGGTTCTGGAGATGTCTGCTGCTCGGGACGATCACCGGAACGATCTTTTACGTCGGCTCGTCGAGCTGGGTCACCTATTCGATGCACAACTACGGCGACGTTCCGCTATGGTTGTCATACATACTCGCAACAGTCGCCGCGCTAGTGCTCGGCTTGTTCACGGGATCGTTCGCCGCGTTGCTGGCGTTCCTCGTCAAGCGGTTAGGGGGATGGGCGATGCTTGCGGCGCCGCTGATCTGGCCCGCAAGCGAGCTCGCGAGAATCCAAGTCACCGGAATGGGTTGGAATGCGCTTGGCTACTCACAGGCCTTTCAGCCTGCGGTCATCCAGGTCGCGCGATGGGGCGGCGTCTACGCGGTGAGTGCGATGCTGGTCGCCGCGAGCGCGGCGCTCGTCTTTGCCGTGGTCTACCTCGAACGCCGGCGAGGGTTGGTCGTTTTCATGACGACCGGCGTCGTCGTGATCGCGGCAGTGGTGTACGGCGCTTCGATTCGGCCGGTGGTTCAGTCGGAACGCGCCGCCGAAGCTTCGCTCACGGTCGCGGTTGTTCAACCCAACGTTCCCGTTGCCGGGGATTGGAGCGATCCACGATTTGTTGACTCGCTGGTCGCGAGGCATTTCTTCCTGTCGGAACAAGCGCTGCGCGCCGCCGCCGTGCAAGTTAGCAGTGATACGCAGATTGATGCGGACGCCCGCCGGAACGCGGCCAACAGCGCATTCCTGATCGTCTGGCCGGAGTCGCCAATGAACTGGGAGTACGAACGGGACGAGGCGCTTCGAAGCAGGGTTGAGGAGTTCACCAGGAAACACGGCGCATACCTGTTGATGAACAGTTGGGGGTTCCCGCAGACTCCGGCGGCAGGTTCCGTCGTGTACAACAGCGCGATACTCATAGGCCCTTCTGGTGAGCTGATTTCTCGCTATGATAAACTTGCCCTGATGCCATTTGGAGAGTACGTGCCCGCTCGCGGTGTTATCCCGTTTATGGACCGAGTGCCGGCGCTGGTGCAGGACGTGACCGCCGGCGCGAGTCTGCGATTGAGCGAAGCCGGCGGGGCAAAGATAGGAACACCGATATGCTTTGAAGCGACGCGGCCCGAGCTCGTGCGACGCATGCGAAGAGAGGGCGCGTCGGTGCTCGTGCAGCTATCGAACGAATCGTGGTTCGGACCGTCGGCCGTCTCCAGGCAGATGCTGGCGCACGCGGTTTTGCGCGCCGTCGAGAACGACGTCTCGTTGATTCGCGCGACGAACTCCGGCGGGTCCGTTTGGGTAGACCGCTATGGGCAGCCGCACGACGAGACGCAGAGGTTTGAGACGGCGACTCGAGGGTGGAAGGCCGAAACTGCTGATGAAGCCAACGTGCGTCCGCTGACTTTTTACGCGCGGTATGGCGATGTTTTTGCGGCGGCGTGTGCCGTGGTGAGTGCGGTACTGACGATTGCGGCGCTTGTGCCGAAGAGATCGAGAGGTAGCGAGGTATAGAAGATGATTGAGGAGTTGAGAGAGAAGTACGAGAATCTGGCGGCACGCGCCGTGGAGTTGCGGAGGTTTCTTTGACCCGGAGGCCAAACGCGCGGAGCTCGCCCGGCTGGAGCAGGAGACGGTCAAGACCGACTTCTGGGCCGACCAGGCGCGCGCGCAAACGGTGCTGAAGCGGCGCAGCCGCATCGAAGCGGCGGTCGAAAAGGCCGAGCAATTCGCGCGAGACCTGGACGATGCGGCCGTCCTGATAGAGTTTTCAGGTGAAGATGAAGCTTCGCTCGATGAGCTAAAGTCCCTCCTGACCAGGCTCGATCGCGAGGTCGAAGAGACCGAGACTGAGATGCTGCTCTCGGGGCCCAACGACGCTCGCGACGCAATCGTCACCATAAATGCGGGCGCGGGCGGAACAGACGCGCAGGATTGGGCGGAGATGCTGTTCAGGATGTACCTCCGCTGGGCGGAGCGGCACGGCTTCAAAGCCGAAATCGTCGATGAACAGCCCGGCAAGGAAGCCGGTATCAAGTCGGCGACATTCACCGTCGCGGGCGAGTACGCATACGGCCTGCTATCTGCCGAAGCCGGCGTGCACCGTTTGGTCCGGCTCAGCCCATTCAACGCCGGGTCGAGCCGCGAAACGAGCTTCGCTTCGGTCTTCGTCTATCCGGACATTCAAGAGGACATCGATATCGAGATTCAGGATAAGGACCTCAGAGTCGATACGTACAGGTCGTCAGGCGCGGGAGGCCAGCACGTCAACGTGACCGACTCGGCCGTGCGTTTAACTCACATTCCGACCGGAATCGTAGTGACCTGCCAGAATCAGAGGTCGCAACATCAAAACCGCGAAGTCGCGATGCACATCCTCAAGTCACGCCTCTACGAACTAGAGATGGAGAAGAAGCGCGCGGAGGCCGCCGAGTTGGAGGAGTCCAAACGCGACATCTCGTTCGGCTCGCAGATCAGAAACTACGTGCTTCATCCCTATCGGCTGGCGAAAGACGTGCGGACCAAGCACGAGACCTCCGACGTCGATTCGGTGCTCGACGGCGACATCGATCCGTTCATCACGAGCTACCTTGCAATGAAGAGCCGAACGGCTCGCGATGGTCAGGCGTAGGCTGCCGGCCGCGGGGAAGCAGGCGCTCGATTCACAAGCAGTAGACGGCAGCGCGAGGGGGCTGGTGGGTGATGAGTGCAAAATGTCTTTTCCTTCGCGTTGCGGCTTACGCTAAAATGGGGCCGTGAAAGCGCTGGTTCCTGGGCAGTTGCCAGTTCGGTGATCATCGGGTCGACAGAAAATGGGCGCTCGAATTAGCACCAGGTCTCGCGGAAGAACGTCAGGCAACAAATCGTTGACCGACGAGGTGCTGGCTGTCGTGCTGCTGGCGGCGGCGGTCCTGTTGATGATCAGCTTTGTTACCTACGATCCCTGGGACCCAAGCTGGAACTCGGTCGGGACAAAGCAGACACCTTCAAATGGAATCGGGGTCGTCGGCGCCTACGCCGGCGACATCTTCTTTCACCTCTTCGGCCTCGCCTCATTCGCGCTGCCTGCGCTGCTGATCCTGATCGCGGCACGGCTCTTCTTTTCAAATCGCCTTCAACTTCCCGCGCGCAAGATCGCCGGCGCATCGCTGCTGATCGTAACGCTCGCGGGACTGCTCGCGCTGCTGCCGAAGCTCGGCCTCTACAAACTCGAGAACACGGTCAGCAACGGCGGGATGGTCGGGTACCTGATCGAGGGACAGCTCGCGAGCCTTATGAACATCGGCGGGGCGGCGATCGTGCTGGCCGTAGCAACTGTTCTGACGTTGATGCTCACGCTGGAGGTGTCGCTGGCTTCGATCGCACGCAGGCTACGGTCGCCGCGCGATGTTCGCGCCGACACCAGAGCGGCGCGCCCTTCGGTGTTGAGCCGGCTGCGAGGGTGGTGGGCGGTGCGTTGGGAGCGAAGGCGGCAACTTGTGAGGGAGCGCCGGGCTGAGCGCCTCGAGCTTAAGCGGCAGAAGAACGAGGAGCGCGAGCTTCGACGGGCTGAAGAACTCGCACGCGTGGAAGAGGAGCGCCGCCAGCGGGCGGAAGAGGTCCGGCGCTGGGAGCAACAACAGGAGGTAGCGGGAACGGTGGTCGTTTCCGGTCAGGAAGCGGTCGAGGCCGATCTTCCGCGAATGCCTGAAGTTGTCCCCCGGAAGAGTCCCGTCGTTGAACGGCGGGAGG
>DATDOV010000030.1:0-9138 GCA_035293105.1 Blastocatellia bacterium | reverse complement strand
TTTGGTGATGGTGGGCGAACCGAATTTCTTCTCGATGACGACGTTCCGCCCTTTAGGTCCGAGCGTCACCTTCACTGCGTCGGCTAACCGGTTGACTCCCGCCAACAGGTTCCGCCGTGATTCCTCGCCGAATGTTATTCTTTTTGCCATTATGTTGATTCCTCCTCAACTCAGAGCTAGCTATGCACCTTTCCCCTTGGTTTTCGCGGCACCCTCGATCACGCCGAGGATCTCGTCTTCGCGCATGATGAGAAACTCCTCGTCGTCGAGCTTAATCTCGGTGCCCGAGTACTTGCCGAAGAGAACTTTGTCGCCGACTTTTACGCCGGGCTCGATACGAGTCCCGCTGTCGAGTACCTTGCCGCTCCCAACGGCGATGACTTGCCCCTCCTGCGGCTTTTCTTTAGCGGTGTCGGGAATGATGATCCCGCCCCGCACCTGTTCTTGCTCTTCGATTCTCCTGACCAGCACACGGTCGTGCAGCGGCCTAACCTTTGTCATAACACACACCTCCTTAATCAATGGACGTAGTCACGTCAGTGGTCATTGGGTGCCGTTGACTTTAGCACTCCAAAAATTAGAGTGCTAATCTAATCGACGCGGAGCGTGCTTGTCAAGATCCGCTGTGACGCCCGATCATTTTTTGCGGGCTGCCTGGCCAAGCAGGTCGCCTATGCCGGCATTGTATTCCACAGGAGTTGGAGGAGGGCTGGGTGCGGCCGGTTATGCCTCAGGGAAGGCGCAACCGGCAGCTCCTCAAACTACGCAAGATGAGGGTCAAACGCGCAGGCAGGCGTCCTGGCGATTCAACGACTCTGTTCTTACCTGCTCACCACGGTGAAATGCGCCTGGGGCGTCACGGCCTTCATGGATACGAGATCGGTAATCCTCACCGTGATGGTATAAGTACCGGGCTGAGCGAGCGAATCTCTCAGCGGAATGCCGCGAGCAATCGTCAGTTGCTGGCCTTTGAGGTCCACTATTCCGGCATTGCTCTTGCCGTCCTCGACGAAATGGAGGAGTTCCTGCCCGCCCCTTGAGATTGAGTATTCTACCTTCAAGGCTGGCTGGAGCGTCGCCTGATCCATCTCGGCGTCATACACTTGAACAAACGTCGCGAGGTTCTGCCCCGGTTTGTAGACGCCGCTCACGTAGGGTTTTACTTTGTACCTGCCGATTATGAACTGACCGGCGGGCACCGTACGATTGTCTAGCGGCTCGATCGACGCTGCGAGAATAAGCGTGCTTGTTGCCAGTTGTTTTTCCTGATACCTGGGCACCTCGAACGAATGGTGCAGGATCCCGGTCTTGCCGCTGACGACATCCCTTGCGACGACGTCGATCTTGTACCGGCCGGGCGGAAGCATCACGTTTTTCTGATAGATCGACCGCTGGGTTTGTCCGACTGGCAACTGATCCTCGGTGTAGCGCGTGGTCTGCACCACGTCCTCGAATGAACCGGCGCGGCGGCCGGATAGACCCGTGATCCGAGCGTAGATATTAACCGAACCCGAGTAGATGCCGCCCAGGTTCTTGAATGACAGGTCCGTGTGATCGAACTGCATCGTAAAGGAGGTGGCCACCGACTCGGTGCTGATGCGGAAGAAATCGGTGCGAACGCTGAACGGGAGGATGTCAGACGCGATTTCGGGAAGGTCCGCTTTGACTTGAAGGTCGGGGAACTTGATCGCGGGCGCCCGCTGAAGGTCGGCAAGCAGGGTCAACCGCTCGAACGGTTGATCCTTGACACGGGTGCCAAAAAACTGCTTCCCGTTTCCACCATAGAAGTTCGCGCCAGTTATTCGGTCCACCTTATCGCCAAGCCCCAGGCTTTCGGCCAGCGTCAATCCTGCATTCGGAACATACAGGAGCGCGTCCTTTTCCTGCGGGCTTCGTGCAATGCGGAACTCACCGGAACCGCTGGGATCGACGAACTCTATCTCGATATCAGAACCAATGCCCTCGATGTACCGGTACCACCAAATCTCGAACGGATAAGTTGAGGTCGAGCCTCCGCCTTCATAGGAAGGGCGCTCATAAGGCCCGCCGGCAGGATGGGATTCAATCTCGTCAGGCTTACCGAACATGACGTAGATGCGGCCACGATCGGTTTTCCAACCAGGTATGCCGGAGGCGTAATGCTCATTCGCATACTGAATCCGCTCGTAGTACTGCTCCTTGTATTCGTTCTCAGGTGTGTCAGGGTCGGGATCACGCCGCAGCCAGAACTGTTCGATAAACTGATCGCGCTCTTCGTCCGTCTTGAGCGCCTTGAACGCCTTCCGCTCGTCGTCGGTTATGATGTAGTTCACATCTTCATCGAGCCATCTTTTATAAACACTCTTCAGCTCCTCGCGCTTTTTCTTCTCGTTGGGATCCTTTCGCTTGCCCTCCTGTGCGAGACCGGCATTCAAACTACCGGACCACAGAAGCACGATCAACCCAACGCCCAGAATCCTCTTCGAAAGGCTGATGTAACTGTTCATAACCGAATGCTCCTTTCATCGGACGTAAGAAGTGCGCTTTTGTCAGGGTTTACAGCGAACAAGTTTACGTTCTGGGCTTGAGACCGGTCAAGCCGCAGGCTTCGTTCGACGAGCGCACACTGTCAGAATGGGAATCTGCGCCGGGCTTGCGCTTCAATCGCGCTAACCCGCCGGCTGCCGTTCTCGATGAAACAACCACGCGATGCCCACACTCAAGAAGTACAACAGCAGCATGGGCGCGGCGAACACGAGCAAGTTTGGCACGTCGGTCGTCGGAGACAAGAGTGCCGCGACGATGAAGATCACTATCATCGCCACCCGCCACACCCTGAGCAGCAGTCGCGGCGTTACCAATCCGAGGCGGGCCAGAAAGAACGTTGCCGTCGGCATCTCGAAGACCAGCCCGAGGCCCAGCATTATCGTTATTATCAAGTCAAAATAATCGTCGGCGGTCACCAGCGGTCGCAGATTCCCCTTCCCTGCGACACCAAGCAAGAAATTCGCCGCGCGCGGGAACGCCAGGTAGTACGCGAATGCACAACCCAGCAAGAAGAACGCCGACGTCATTATCAGGAACGGCCAGGCGTACCGCTTTTCGTGCGGATACAGGCCGGGTGATATGAATCCCCACGCCTGACTCAGTAAAAACGGAACGCTGAAGAAGATCGCCGCATAGAAGGCGACTTTTATGTAGAGGTTGAACGCCCCCTGGACCGTACCGACAACAAGCCGGTTGTCGCGGTCTAGGCGTAGATTCGAGCGCCCATACAGCTCGCGCGGTATGACGTAGCCGGGCCTTACGACCGTCACTTCGTTCACCACGCAAGGAAACGACGTGACCAGTTCCACAAGCCCGTCGGCGTTGCGTTGAACTCGCACTCTGACCTTTGTCCCCGCCGGTATCAGCGCATCGCCGATCTTGCTGTCCGCTGGAAACGTGAAATCCGCTTCATCCGCGTCGGCCAGTTCATAGAGTGTCACGGATTCCCCCAGGCCCGGATGTCGCTCAGCCTCCTCGTTCTTCGTCTCGAGCATGGCCGCAATCACCGGCTTCTGCAGAAAGTCGTAAATCCGGTCCGAGAATGCCCAACACACACCGAACGCCACCATGACGAAGATCGCTATTCGGACAAGGCGCGTACGTAGCTCGTCGAGGTGTTCGAGGAAGGACATCGACCCTTGATTCTGCCGGTCGCCGTCTTCGTCGGGAGCCACATTCTTCTTTGTCATTGGGAGTAGTTATGAAGCGAACGAGGGACGCGCAGCAGAGGGGAGAATCTCGAAGCGGCCGCTCACATCCAGTCCTTCCGGGTCTCATCGGCAGCGACACCGCTCTCTTCGCGTTCCACCGTCACATCCACGCTCTCGCCGTGATCGCTGGACTCCATATCGGCCGCATCGCCGGCTGTCTGCGCCACCGATTCCGGCGATGCCGCGGGCGGGGCCTCAATCCTCTGTTTTTCCACCTCGACCTCTTCCTCCCACGTGCGTTTGAAGTCTTCGCTCGCGCGCCGGAATTGTGCGAGGCTCTGACCCAGGGTCTTACCCAGCTCCGGGAGTTTTCGCGGCCCGAAGATTATCAGCGCGAGAACCAGTATGATCACTATCTCAGGCCATCCGAGGTTTCCCATAGAAGTTCCTCACGTTACGCTACCAAACTTGGGAGATGCCGACCCACAAGGCCGCGGCGCCCCTCAACGAAACCAAATAGTAGGTTAGGCCATCGCACCAAGTCAACCAGTCGCCCAACAACCCAACAACCCCGTCGGCCCGATCACTCCACTGACCATTGCCCTCGCACGCAGTCGACTCGATCATGGCCGAGATCTCTTATCGGATAGCGCGCCCTGTAATCAGTTTGTAACTCGGTTTTCATGGCGATATAATCTCGCCTCCGCTCGTCAAGACAACTGAAAAAGGACAATAGGGGGAATACGGAGATGAAAAGAAGTCTGTCGCTTTCTTTCGCCTTCTCACTGCTCGCAATTCAGGTGGTACTGGCGCACGATCCGAGGACGGTGGCCAGGGACTTTACCCACAGCCTCGCAATCGAGGGCGCCGGCAAGCTCACGATCAGCTATAAGTCGCTGCACTATAACGAAACCGCCTACATGGCGGCGAAGACCAACGAGCGTACGCTCGTGAACCTCAACAGGGTATGGAAGAAAATCGGCAAGTTGGATTCCGATTTCGACGTGGTTATCGGGGGCATCCAGATCGCCAAGGGTTCTTACGACATGGGAATCGGCTTCGACGCGAGCGACAACTTCAAGCTCTTGCTCGTCGGCGGCGGAAAGGAAACAGCCATACCGTTGCAGACGGCGCTGGATGGTCCGGTCGTCGGTTACCTCAGCCTCGATACGCGGCCCAGCAATGACACCGATGGCTTCACATTCGAGGGGCGCTACGGAAAGATTCGCGCCTCGGCTGAAATCAAAGTACCGTATCTCGCCAGTCACGACCACAAGACGGAGAAATGAGGGCGCGCTTACCGCGGAGCAATCCTCCAGGCTAATTGGTGCGGTCACACCCGCAGCCAAGCACGCCGCCGCCCGCGACGCGTGTGTTTTGTAGGCATCAGATGAAACGAACTAGGCTGATTGCTCTGCTCGCGCTACTCGTTTTCTCCTCCGGCCCTCCGTGGACATCCACGAACGGGAGGACGCAAGAACGGATTCCTCCCAATCGCCTGGACTTCGTCCCCGTTGGAACTCCGTTCGGTGAGCGCTTCGGCGTCGACGACGGCGCAGTCCTGGCCGTTCACTTCAGCGGCGAAATACACGGCGGGCTGGAACCATGTGGCTGAAAAGAGCCCCGCACCGGGGGACTGGCACGGCGTGTCAGCTACATCAGGGCATTCAAAGAGAAGTTCCGGGACATTCCTTCACTGACGGTCGACAGCGGTTTCTTCCTCGCCGAAGACAGCAGCCCACACGGCGCGCCCAGGGTGGACGCGGCTGCCAAGAATGAAGCGACCCTCCGAGCATACGGCCAGTTTTCAGTGGACGTCGCTAATCTCTCGTCGCACGACTTGCGCTTCATCTCGCGACTGATGTCAAAGGATGGCTTCGCGCGCAATGCAACAACATACCCCATCCTTCGACGCTTGGTAGCGGCCAACACTGGAATCGAATCTCCCGGACTGACGGCTCCCCAGCCCTATACGGTGCGAAACATCCGAGGTCGCGGTAGGACGGCGCGCGCTTTTCGGGTCGCATTCATTGGGTTGACTGAGCCGGATTCCGCCCCTCCTTATGGCTTCACCTTCAGTGATCCTGTCGAGGCGGCTAGGCGAACCGTTGTTGAAGCCAGGCGTGGGGCCGACTTCATCATTGCGCTCGCACGGATGAAGACGTTGGAGGCCGTTAAGATCGCCCGCGAAGTTCCCGATATTGATGCGATGATCGTCGGCAACGGCGATATGTTCACACCACCGCTGACGATCGGTAAGACCCTGGTCGCTTTTACACCCTACGAGACCAGAGCCCTCGGCGAGATTCGAGTCTATGGAAACGCAACGAATGGTTTCCGTGCGAGACCCCGGTACATCGCGCTCGACGGAGCCGTGCCCGATGACCCGGCCGCGTCCGGAATCGCCGCCGCCGCGAGCTCGGCCGAAGCAGAAGCCCGCTCCGCGTCCAAAACCCTGCTGAACGATTGGTTGTCCGCCACTCGCGGCTTGTCGTTTGGCGGTCGTCGAGCCACGAGTGGCTCGGTGAAGCCCGGTCCTTATTCATCGGCTGGAGCCTGTGCGGAGTGCCACGCGGCTCAATACATCAAATGGGGCAGCGGCAGGCACGCACACGCGACCGATTCCCTTGCTGGGAAGGAGCACGACTTTGACGCGAGCTGCCTTGACTGTCATGCGAGCGGAGCGTCAGCATCCGCAGATGCTCAGATGGCCCAGAAGATTCTACAGGGTGTGCAATGTGAGGAGTGCCATGGGCCGGGTCGTGACCATGCGCTGAAACCAGATAAGGCTTATGGCAACGTGGGAGCAAAGGCTGAACTCTGCTCCCGTTGTCACACCGTGCAGGCGAGCCCGAAGTTTGAACTGCGAGCCTATTGGGAGCGGATCCGGCATTGACGGGCTGTTACCCACCTGACTCCCGCTGCTCGACGATGTGCGACTCGCGCAGCCTGAACTTCTGCACCTTCCCCGAAGCCGTCATCGGGAACGAATCGACGAACCGAACATAGCGAGGAACTTTGAACCGCGCAATGCGCCCATCGCAGAAGGCCTTGATGTCATCTGCCGTGGCCGACGCGCCCTGTGCCAATCTGATGGCGGCAGCGACCTCCTCGCCGTACTTCTCGCTCGGAACGCCGTACACACAAACGTCGGCGACCATCGGATGATGCCTCAGCAGGTCTTCAATCTCTTTTGGCGCGATGTTCTCACCGCCGCGGATGATTATCTCCTTGATACGGCCGGTGATCCTCACATAACCATTGGCGTCGATTGAAGCCTGATCGCCGGTATGGAGCCATCCGTCGCTATCAATCGCCTCGGCGGTCGCTTTCGGGTTGTTGTAGTATCCCTTCATCACGTTGTACCCGCGACAGCACAACTCCCCGGAAGCGCCTATCGCGCAGTCGTTGCCCGTCGCCGGATCAACGATCTTGATCTCAACTTCGGGTAGCGCGCGGCCGACCGTTTGTGTACGCAGCTCGATGCTATCGTACCGGGATGTCAGCGTTATTCCCGGAGCGGCTTCCGTCAAACCGTAGGCGATCGTAAGTTCGGTGAGATTCATCCGTTCCATCGCTCGCCGCATAAGCGGTTCGGGACAGAGGGCCCCCGCCATGATGCCGGTGCGCAAACTCGACAGATTGAAGTTGTGATAAGCGAGTTGCTCGAGTTCCCCAATGAACATGGTTGGAACCCCGTACAACGCGGTACACCGTTCCGCTTCCACATACTCCAGGACGCGCAGCGGATCGAACGTCTCGAGTGGCACCAACGCAGCGGCGTGCGTGTACGCGCCCAGAACACCGATAACGCACCCGAAGCAATGAAAAAAGGGCACCGGGACGCAGAGCTTGTCCGCCGCCGTCAGCCCCAGCCCCTCGCCCAGCCAGTAGCCGTTGTTTACGATGTTCCGGTGCGTCAGCATTACACCCTTCGGGAATCCGGTCGTCCCCGACGTGTATTGAATGTTGACCACATCATCCAGGTCCTGCATTGTCAGATGCGCGTCGAGCCGCTCATCGCCGACCAGTTGCGAGCGCTCGAGCAGAGCATCGTATCGAACCATTCCAGCCGGGTGGTCGTCTCCGATATAGACGATGTTGCGGAGGAACGGGAACTCGACGGAGCGCAACGCACACTGATCGGCACTTGCCAGACCCGGAATCACTTCGTTGATCGTCGCGACATAATCGATGTCCTTGAATCCCGCAACCGTTATCAGCGTAGAGGTCTCCGACTGCTTTAGTAGATACGCAATCTCGGCTGCTCGCAGGTTCGTGTTGGCGGTGACGAGAATCGACCCAATCTTGGCCAGGGCAAACTCGAGGATGACCCACTCCGGAATATTCGGCGCCCACAGCGTCACGCGGTCGCCGCGTTCGATACCGAGACTCAACAGCCCTTTCGCGGTTTGACGCGCGAGCCACTCCAACTGGCTGAAATCGTACCGCAGGCCGCGGTTCGGATAGATTAGGGCCTCAAGACGCGGATAGTCACGCGCGAGCAAAGTCAGAAGCTCTCCCACTCTGACGTCGCGGTATGCAGTAGAAATGTAACCGGCTTCGGTCCTCGACATTTCATTCTCCACTTGCAAATTCGGAGGCCCGCCGCAGCCAATCAGCGACCATCCGGCGACGACGCCCCAAAATACCTGAGCCACTCCTCAATGTCACCGCCTTCAGGCCGAACCGCGTCCGCCGTATGCGTGGCGTCTTCACTCGCCTCATCGAGGCTCCGTCGGAATACTCCTGATCTGACCACCTTCGCGCCACAGGCCCGAACGGCAAACGCGAGCCTTCTGTCGGAGGTCACCACTGTTATGCCTCGCGCGTCCGCCGAGGCCTCAACTAGCCGCAGGATTCGCGTGTCGGCGTCCGATCCCGGCTCCGCGTACAGAATGCGAGCGCCATGGTACGCTGATCCTTCAGGGAACTCGCGGTCCCCTCCGCCATCGAACACCACCGTTATTCGAACCTTCTTCGCTCGTGCAAGCGCAGCGATCTGCTCCAGCAGTCTCCGCCGAGCTTTTGGCTTATCACGGTGCCAGCCCGGTCTCTGCCCCATGACGTTGTTACCGTCGACGATGTAAGGCATAGCAGATCAGCACAGTCCATTCGGTATGAGCCGCAGCGAACGCTTATTCTATCCTCAATTCATTCGGCTTAAAAGCACGTCATTCTCCATCGTAGTCTCGTCCTGTCCTCTATCGGGCAACCGAAAACCGGAGACCTCGAAGACCGGCGCGGCATTCATCTTCGAGTGCAGGCTGCGGCTCTCACGAAGGATGCAAAAAGAGGAGGACCACAACCGTGGTCCTCCTCTTTTGATTCACAGATTGTTCAGGCCCGATGGGTGAGAGGTCGCCCTCTCACCCGTCAGCCCAACCTCTTAGTTGCAGGTGTTGTTGCACTGGAACGGCTGCGAGGGTGACGTCCCAGGATTCGTCACGATGATCGCCCC
>DATDOV010000029.1:0-4859 GCA_035293105.1 Blastocatellia bacterium | reverse complement strand
CGGCTCTCCTTTTCGACAGGCACCTATCCGTTGCACACGGCGATTGTGTGCCGCACGCGACTCCGCAGTGTGTGCGCTGGCGTTATTCGACTGTCCCGGTTACCTGACGCCCTTGATCGTGAGGAACCCGCGGCCTGTTTTCCGTTAACCGTTCCCTAAACGCTCTCAGCTTCTGCGCCTTCGTCGGACGAGCCTGAGAAAGTGAGCAGAAGTGGCCGAAGGCGAGTGAAGGTTAGCACGGATGGCGAACTATGTCTTTCGCGAATTTCGTCAACTTCGCAGATTTCGCTAGTGCCAGTGCGCCGAGTCACCGTGTGCGCCGCCGTCTCATCTCTGCTAGAGTAGCGAGTCCAGACCGCTGGAGACACACGAAAGGAACGCCGCTGAGACATGCCGAAATGGAAACGCAATCGTAAGTACCGCAAGTCGATCCTCGGAGCGATCGGGTGTACGCCGCTAGTTCAATTGAACCGCGTCACCGGCGGAGTACGCGCCACGATTCTGGTCAAGCTTGAGTACTTCAGCCCGTCCGGTTCACTCAAGGACCGAATCTACCGGAACATGATCGAGAAGGCCGAGCAGCGAGGAGACCTCAAGCCCGGCATGACCCTCCTCGAATGCTCGACGGGCAACGCCGGAATCGCGTGCTCATTCGTCGCCGCCGTGAAGGGCTATCCTTGCATCATCGTGATGCCCGAAGGCATGAGCGAAGAGCGGAAGAAGATCGACGTCGCATACGGAGCCGAGATGGTCTACACGCCCGGCGGCGAATCAGACGTCGACCTCGCGCTGGCGAAGCTCGAAGAAATACGCAATCAAGAGCCCGAGAAGTACTGGGTGCCCTCGCAGTTCGACAACCCCGACAACATCAAAGCTCATTATAGGACGACAGGCCCCGAAATCTGGGAACAGACTGGCGGGCGGATCGATGCATACGTCGCGACCCAGGGAACGGGCGGTCAGATCACGGGCATTGGGAAGTTTCTGCGCAAGAAGCGAAAGAAGGTCAAGCTCTACGCAGCCGAACCCGCCGAGTGTCCGCTGTTGGCGCGGCGCGAGTGGGGTGAGCACAAGATCGAAGGCATCGGCGACGGTTTCGTTCCGCGCGATCTCGACCTCAGCCTGCTCGACGGCGTCGTCACCGTGAAGTCCGACGAGGCGATCGAGATGGCGAGACGACTTGCAAAAGAGGAAGGCATCTTCTGCGGCATCTCGTCAGGGGCCAACGTCGTCGCGGCGATTAAGGTAGCGGCTTGCCATCCGGGAATGAAACGCATCGTCACGATGATTTGCGATTCCGGCCAGCGTTACTTCTCGACCGAACTATGCGGCTCGCCCAAGCACGTCGAGTCGCCCGAGCGTGAACACCCGATCGACGAATACACGCGCGAGCAGCTTGATAAGTATCAAGTTGGATGGGAGATCATCGACTAGCAATGTTCGAGATGCGACCGATCGGATACGTTCGGAGCCCTTACACCGAAACGGCTCAGGTGCCCAAAGGCCGCGGCGCGAAGCACGAGGCTGAGGGCTTCCTCGAACTCCTTCCCGAGCTCGAGCGAGGTCTGACCGACATCGAGGGGTTCTCACACCTCTTTGTGGTCTGGGTGTTTCATCAAGCGAGCGGATTCGAGCTGATGGGCACGCCGCCAACCGATGACCGTCCGCACGGCGTCTTCGCGACGCGCTCGCCGTGGCGGCCCAACCCAATAGGCCTGACCGTCGTTGAATTGCTTCGCCGCGAAGGGCCGCGCCTGCTGGTTCGCGGAGTTGATATGCTTGATGGGACGCCGATCCTCGACATCAAACCTTACCTGTCGAGCGTGCCGGAAGAGAAACTGAAACGCGGCTGGATGACCGAGGCGGAAACGCGCCGGCAGAAATAGAACTGCCTTTCGCGCCTACGACTCGAAGCCGGTCGCAGCCGGCGGTCCCGCCGAAATGCCCGGTTCTCCAGGATCGCAACACACCTTCACGCTTCCCGGTTCCGCGAGCAACGCCAGGCCGACACTCCACATCTGAGGCGCTGCATCCTCGCGCTTGTCGGACCGGTCAAGTTCAGAGCCACTCTCTCGAAGGCGAGTTATGAAACACTCGTGTCCGCAAGCCCTCAATCTGTTCCTGGCGTTGATCTCTTTTCAACTGCTTCTCGTTCTCGTTTTCTCGATTGCCGTCTTGATCCAAGCTCCACAGCCCGCCTACTCCCTGGTCGACATGGACGCTGAAGCCAACCTGCCGACGTGGTTCGCATCGTTCCAACTTGCTCTCATAGCGATCAGTTTGTGGTCCTACAGCACCCAACGGCGAAGGGCGAGATCCCCGTCTCGCAACTTTCTGAGGCTCTTCAGCGCAGGGTTCCTGGTTCTGTCGCTCGACGAGACTGCCCAGTTGCATGAACACATCACCGGGTGGATTGGCCTGCGTTACGTCGATTGGTTGCCACGCTACTTGAGTGACCACGAGGGCGTGACGCTTTTCTGCGTTCTTGTCCTCCTTGTTGCTTTGCGAATCGCATATCGAAATCTCTCCGCGCTGTGGGGACTGTCGCGCCATGCGAGTTTGATTGCGGTCGCAGGCTTCCTCACCTGCGTCACGGGCGGCGCGATCCTGGAGACGATCGGATACAAGTTTCTTCTCGACGGCTCTTCGCCGAGTCTCTACAGAGCGGAGGTGGCCGCCGAAGAGCTCCTCGAAATGTTAGGGGCCAGTCTCATTCTGTATGCGGTCGTTTCGTTTGCCCGCGTCGAAACGCAAGAACCAGCCCATCTCGCGGCCGAGCCTGCTTGGTCGTTGCGTTGAAGGGGTGAGATAATTCGAGTCCCTGGCCGCTTCAGATGAGCAACATGACTGGTTTCAAATGCGTGGAGTGCGGCGGCGAGCACGTCGCGGGAAAAGTCAAGTACGTCTGCCCGGCGTGCGGCGGCAATCTGGAGGTTGTGTACGACTACGACCGCGTAGCCGCGCAATTGAGTAGAGACTCGCTCGCCACAGATCGCAACTTCACGATGTGGCGTTACCGACCGCTGCTGCCCATCGAGGATACCTCCCCAGTTCCTCCTCTCACCGTCGGCTGGACCCCTATTTACGACTGCGGCAGGCTCGCGCGTGAGTTCGGGGTCCGGCAGCTTCTCATCAAAGACGAAGGGCGCAATCCCACCGCCTCGCTCAAAGACCGGCCGAGCGCGCTGGCGGTCGTGAAAGCAATCGAGTCCGGATCGCGAGTCGTCACGACCGCTTCATCGGGAAACGCGGGCAGCGCACTCGCGGGAATGTGTGCGAGTGTCGGAATACGATCCGTCATCTTCGTGCCGGCATACGCTCCGCCGGCCAAGATCGCACAGCTCCAGATCTACGGGGCGACGGTAGTGCTCGTCGAAGGCAGCTATGACGAGGCTTACGATCTCTGCCTTGAAGCCTCGCGCCGTTATGGCTGGTATCAGCGAAGCACCGGCTTCAACCCCTTCACACGCGAAGGCAAGAAGACAGCCGCGCTCGAGATCGCCGAACAGTTGAACTGGGACGTGCCCGACAAGGTCTTCGTCGGCGTCGGCGACGGGAACATCATCAGCGGAATCTGGAAGGGCTTTCGTGACCTCAAGGCCCTCGGGATCATCGATCATCTCCCGCAGATGATCGGCGTTCAGGCCGAAGGCGGGTCGGCGATCGTCGATGCGGCGAACGGCGACGGCGTCGTTCGCGAAGGCCCGGCCCACACGATCGCCGACAGCATCAACGTCGGACGTCCGCGCGACGCTACGATGGCGGTCCGAGCAGTCCGTGAGTCCGGCGGCCGTGGGGTCAAGGTCAGCGACGATGATCTGGTCGCCGCCATAGCCAGGCTCGCCCGCGCGACTGGCGTCTTTGCGGAACCCGCCGGCGCCGCTTGCTTTGCCGGCTTCGTCAAGATGTGCGAGCACGGCGAAGTCACGTCAACCGACCGCGTGTTGCTGCTGGTCACTGGAAACGGTTTGAAGGACATCGACTCGGCGAGGCGCGCGATGAACGAACCGTTGCGGGTGCGACGCGACTTCGATGAGGTGGAAGACTGTCTGGCTCGAGCCGGCTTACCATTGAATCCAAAAGTGTGAAATTATTCGACTGAAATGGCCTTCCTTCTCAAGTCCGCAACGCTTGTGACGTTCGAGCCCGCCACGGTCGAGGCCGGCGACCTCAGAGTTCATCGAGGAGTCATCGTCGAGCGAGGCCCACGCCTCGAGTCGCGTCCGGGCGAGGAAGTCATCGACCTCGGCGGCAAGCTCGTCATGCCCGGAATGGTCTGCGCGCACACGCATCTTTACTCGACGCTCGCAAGGGGAATGCCGGCGCCGCCTCGGGCGCCTTCCAGCTTCAAAGAGACTCTCGAGCTCGTCTGGTGGCGTTTGGATCGCGCCCTCGACGAAGAGACGATCTACTGGAGCGCGCTAGCCGGCGCGCTCGATGCGGCGAGAGCGGGGACGACTTGCCTCTTCGATCATCACGCGTCGCCTTCACACATTACCGGGTCACTTCAGATAGTGTGCGACGCAATCGAGAAGGCCGGTTTGCGCGGCGTGTTGTGTTACGAGGTGACCGATCGCGGCGGCCTCAAGCAACGTGACGAGGGCATAGAAGAGAATCGAGCATTCCTCGATTGGGTCAGACGTTCGGGGGTTGCTTCCTCCTCGGCTGGCCGAGCCGGATTGTTTCGCGCGATGGTTGGCGCTCACGCGTCGTTCACGCTCTCGGACGAATCGCTTGACGCCTGCGCGGACTTGATGCGCGAGTACGATGCGGGGCTGCACATACATGCCGCTGAAGACGAGTGCGATGGCGGAGAAACGTCGGAGAAGTATCAGGCCTACTGGGTCGTCGACCGGCTC
>DATDOV010000028.1:0-36446 GCA_035293105.1 Blastocatellia bacterium | reverse complement strand
CGAGGCGATTTGCTGATAAAATCCGTCGGATATCTCTTGATTTCGAATCTCAGAAAAGAGCCTCAAGGGGGAAAAACTCGTGAGCAAAAGACTTGTCTTAGCGGCTGTCTCCATACTGGTCCTTCCCATCGGGTTCTCAGCCGTTCAGCGTTTCGGGCTGGAGTGCTCTCTGCCGTTTGCAACCGCGGCCCTCGCCGGCCACACATCGTCCGGGACGCGATGCGAGCCATGCACGTCGGGCTGCATCCCCGACCCCGGGGAACCCTTGTGCAACAACGCGTCGCCTGTGGATGGGACTGGTTTCTCGGATCACGTTGCAACTCCGGTCAGCGCGGATGGGACTTCGGAATTCGACCTCGGCTCAGGCGCGCTGATGCTGGCGCTTGCGTTCATGCTGTGGATGAGAAGGCTCGTGTAGTAGAGCCGCCTTCTTCCACATTGAATCATTCAGTTCATGCCCGCCTAAAAACCTGGCGGCTCATGGGAGTTGTGTCTTCTGACGCGCGGCATTCTACACCATCCCGCTGACGTTTGCACTACCAAAACTCGCTGACGGGAAGAAGGATGTTGCACGCGTGTTCCGCTCAGTATATGAGTCAAATGCCCAGGATATCACCGGCCGCCTCTTTGAGCGTTTCCGATTATTCTCGATTATTCTCACCGGGCCAGACCGGGCCAGCCGAATCATTGACATCGGCCCGACGCCGAAGTTAGACTAGCGCCAATCAGTACTCATAGATTCTTACTATCGTGGGTGGGGACACCCGAGGACGCCGAGAGTCCGAATCCTCCAGCGAGTTGACGTTCGCGCACTGCATCCACTCCTGACGCGAACGACCACGGGCGCCCATCCGACCTCAATCCGTGCCCGAACGCTACAGCGAGGGCGAAATGAAGAACGCTTTTGGATTTTGGATTTTCGGAGTGAAGCCCCGCCGGCCACGCTCAATCCAAAATCCCCAATAAGGTGAGCTGATGGACCTAGAACGCCAGGCCAGATTCAAGATCGCTCGGGTCCCGGTCCCCAAGCAAGACCCGCAGCTCAGGATATACAACTGGAACGAGGTGTTCCTCGGCTACTCACCCGACACGGCGATGGTCGAAGCGGCTCGCTGCCTTCAGTGCGAGCACCATCCGTGCACGGACGCCTGTCCGGTCGGCAACGACATTCCCGGAGCGCTGTGGCTGCTCGAACAGGGCGACGTCATCGGCGCGGCAAACAAGTTCCGCGAGACCAGCAACGAACCCGAAATCTGCGGCCGCATCTGTCCTCAAGAGAAGCTATGCGAGGGCGCGTGCGTCGTGGGATACCGCTATCCGCCGGTGAACATCGGCAAGCTCGAAGCTTTCTGCACTGATTATCAGCGACGAATCGAGGGCTACCCGCAACGCGAGCGGAAACCGCGGACCGGCCTTAGAGTGGCGCTGGTCGGGGCGGGTCCGGCGAGTCTGGTCGTCGCCGAAGAGATGACCGTCAACGGCCACGAGTGCGTAGTCTACGAAGCGTGGCCCAGGCCGGGCGGCTTGTTGCTGTACGGGATTCCAAACTTCAAGCTCGACAAGCAGGTCGTCTATGACTACCTCGATCACCTCGAAGAAATCGGCGTGACGTTCGTATGCAACACGCGGATCGGTGTTGGGTTCAGCGTCGATGATCTGCTGGACAAACATGGCTACGATGCGGTCTTCATCGGCCACGGCGCGCCGATCAACGGTGACTTGGAGATCGAAGGCGAGAGTCTCAAGAACGTCTATCAAGCAACCGAGTACCTGGTCCGCGGCAACCTCGCCGTCGACGACCTGCCCGAGCACTTGCGCGAGCGGCCTCACGTGGGAAGGCACACGGTGATAGTCGGAGGCGGCGATACGTCGATGGACTGTGTGCGGACGGCGAAGCGCCTCGCGCCCGAATCCGAAGTGTCCCTAGTGTACCGCCGCACGGAAGCCGAGATGCAGGGCCGCGCCGAAGAGCGCGCGCATGCCCGCGAAGAAGGCGTGGTCTTCAACTATCTGACGACCCCTACCCGCTTCATCAGCGACGATAGCGGCAGAGTGGTCGGAATGGAGTTGGTGAGAATGGAACTCGGCCCGCCTGACAGTTCGGGCCGCCGCACGCCGGTTCCAAAGCCCGACTCCCAGTTTTCGATCGAGTGCGACACGGTAGTGCTGGCCGTGGGTTATTGGCCCGACCCGGAGATCGGCGAGACGACTACCGGGCTTGACACCCACCGGTACGGCTTGATCAAAGTCGCGACTGAAGAGACAGGCCACACATCGCGGCCTGGGGTCTTCGCGGCCGGGGACAACGTTCGCGGCGCGGACCTTGTCGTGACCGCGGTAGCAGCCGCCAGAAACGCCGCGCGTGCGATGGATCGCTACCTGCAGGACAAGCTCTCGATGGGCGCAACGATCGTAGCTCAAACGCCAGCGGCAAAAGCGGCCGTGCTGCCGCTTCGCCTCGCCGCGGATTAAGGCATAGGGTTGAATGCACGCGACGTCTAGAGCGTCCGGTTGCGGTAGGCTGCCAAGTCGTCCAACGTCATCTCATCCGGCGCAACGAGCCGATAGTGTCTCTCCGACCAGATTGTTACCCCAGCACCTCCCCTTTCGAATTCGAAAAGCGCGATGAGGTCGCCAGCCAAAAACTGCGCTCCGATTGGCCGACAGACGAGGGACGGGAACCTGGCGGCGCACACCGCGAAATCCTGTTCGATTTGCACTATGTTCAACCTGTCCCTACCGACCTTAGCTTGTACGGGGAACACGTAGTGCACGCCTCTTCTGTCGACCCCAACGTAGATCTCGTCCGTTTCAACTTGGCCGACTTTCGGGACGATCGTTCGAAGACGGTTCTGTAGCGAGTAGCAAGCAACTTCGGTAAACACATCAACGAGATGGTTGTACCGCACTCTTGCCAAAAGAGCTTGCTCGTCGCTCAGGGTGTGCATTTCTATGATGCCCGGTGTCGTGTCGGGAACCTTGGTTATCGACAGCATTTTATTGGGTGTGATCGACGCTTTTGCCACCGTTACAAACCTCCTGTACCGCGACCGACCGTAGGACCACTCGAGACTCCGTAGCTAAGTTGTCGAGGCCTGTAACATTGTGCCAACTGAAGTCGCTGGCGGTCCGCGGTCCAGAATCAAACGCCGCTAGGGTAAATGTAGTGTTCCGCGACCTGAAAACGCTCGCCTTTGATTAGCCCGGTAACTCGAGCGCCACCTTCCACCGGAAAGGACTCCACTCGTTTCATCTGTTCCTCAATCGCTTCGAAGCTAACGAATTCGCATTTCGGGATTAGTGGTTGAAAGGTCGGGCGAATGAGTTGGTTATGGACCCGCTGTCTTCGCGCCGAGCTCGCCACCACGTAGAGTTCAATCCGGTTGTTGGGCTGGGCCAACACAAGGTCATTCAATCTGAGCAACCCGCTATAAATAGAGGTAGAGGATTCGATCTCAAACGCTTTGCGAATGACGTTGCGAGTAAGCCATAGCACGTCGATATTCTGCACAATCCTTCGTGTGTTCTCGTCAAAGCCAAAGTTCGGCAGCTTGTCGAGTGTATCACGGGCAAATGACTGTCGGCGATAGGATAGATTGCGGTCACTTTGTGGGACCCAGACCGAGCAGCCCTCCGCCCGGCCGAGCAGGATCAGACCCCATTGGAGTCTGAGGTGTATCCGATCCGATCCGCCGACGTTCGAACCGCCGTCCTCTATTTGAGCCGGGGACGCTTTCTGCCTAGGGAATGCGTTGAGGAACTCCGTGACATCAAGCTTCGGGTGCGCCGTCGTCTGTAAGACGAATGCATCGTCAGTCCGGAAAACGTCGAGTCGGCGAGTCGTGACTCCTTGCATCATCTCGATGACAACCGACCGAGGCAGAACGAGAATAGTGTCTGCAGAGCCGCAAACTAATAGTACGAAGTCGCCGAACCTAGTTTCAGGATACTTGACCGCTGGGTCAACTACTTCCCGAGAAAGCCCAAAGAAGAACTTGTGCCCACCCAAGAGCCTCGAGTAATTCAGGGAGCAGCTCATGGCCGAACCAAATTGGAAAATTCTACTGCGACCAATCAACTCGGCCTTCCCATAGCGCTGGCCTAACATCGCGACCACATCCTCGATTATCAGGGTTGCATTCATTCCGTAGGCATTTGGTTCACGTCGAGCGTGAACCCGAAAGTCAGGCAGACGGAGCGATCAGTCTCTGCGCCTAGCAATTGATGTAGTTCAACTGGCCGTCCGCTAGAGGGACTCGAAGCTCATTACTTCAACGGAACGATTCGTATTGGCGCACGCTCAGCACTCCAGTTTCTTGAAGGTCAAACCGCTAGTGCCGTGTTGCCTTTGTCTCACGCCTCGACGCTCCCCTCGCAGGATTCTACCCAGCCACAGAGGGCGCAACCCCCGACTCTCCTACCGACGAGCAACGGACCCAGTGTGCTCCCCGCTCAGCTACCGACCCGACACTTTAGCAGAGACGCAACCTTACCCGCAAAGCGCACGAACGTGCTTGTGACGCCAGTCACAGCGCTCGGTGACAAGAATCATAGCCTCTGATTCTCGCTACCCTTTAGAGTGTTACTTCAGGCAGTTGCCCATTGATGAACCGAGAGCAGCGAGCAAGGGTAGCGTGAATCGAATATCTGATAAGCGAGCCATCGCCGAGGGGATCTGTCGCTTCGTCATCGAAGCTCCAAGGATCGCCAAGAAAAGAAAAGCCGGACAGTTCGTCATCGTGCGCGCCAATGAGTTCGCCGAACGCATCCCGCTCACCATCGTGGACTCCGACGTCGAGCGCGGGACCATAACGCTCATCATTCAAAGCGTCGGCAAATCAACCCACCTTCTCAACTCGCTCACGTCGGGTGACGTGCTTGCAGATGTGATCGGTCCGTTGGGCAACCCAACGCACATCGAGAACTTCGGCACGGTGGTGTGCATCGGCGGCGGAGTCGGAACGGCGGAAGTTCTTCCGATCGCCACCGCCGCGAAGAAGTGCGGCAACTACGCTATCTCGATCATCGGCGCGCGCAGCCGGAGCCGGGTCATCCTCGAAGAAGAAATGGGCGAGATCAGCGATGAACTCTACGTCGTCACCGACGACGGAAGCTACGCGCGGCCCGGCATCGTCACCGATCCCCTCATGGACCTGATCGAGCGAGGTGAAGGTCTCGATGTAGTCTATGCGATCGGCCCTATTCCCATGATGCGAGCGGTTGCCGAGGCCACCGAGCCTTACCGGATCCAAACTTGGGTGAGCCTGAATCCGGTGATGATTGACGGCACGGGAATGTGCGGCGGCTGCCGCGTCAGCGTTGGAGGCGAGACGCGGTTCGCGTGCGTCGATGGGCCCGAGTTCGATGGGCACGAAGTCGACTTCGATCTGCTGGTGATGCGAAACAAGGCGTACCACGAAGAAGAGAGAGAAGCGATGGAGCGGTTCGAGTGCGAGATGGGCGCGGGTTCGCTCGTGTGAGGGATTGAACCGCCAAGGCACGAAGTACGCCAGGAGAGCGCCAAGGAGAGGAAGCCGAGTGACAACCAGGGAAGGGACTGACATAAAGCGAAATCCGAAGCTCCCACGCCAGGAGATGCCGTGCCAGGAACCGCTGATCAGAGGCGCCAACTTTCAAGAGGTCGCGCTCGGGTTCACCGAAGACCAGGCCCTCATCGAAGCCCAGCGCTGCATTAACTGCAAAGACCCGAAGTGCATCAGCGGCTGCCCGGTCGAGATCAACATCCCGCGTTTCATCACCTCGATCCTGCGCGGGGATTTCCTCGGCGCCGCCGAGATCATCCGCGAAAAGAACGGCCTGCCCGCGATCTGCGGCCGCGTCTGCCAGCAGGAAGACCAGTGCGAGGCGAGTTGTCTCATGGGAATCAAGAAGCAACCGGTCGCGATCGGCAGGCTCGAGCGGTTCGTGTCGGATTTCGAGATGGCGTTGGGAAAGAACACCGATGTCAATCTCGCTCGTCCGACGGGCAGGAAGGTTGCGCTGGTGGGATCGGGTCCGGCGTCGCTTACGGCCGCGGGAGACCTCGCGAAGATGGGACACAGCGTGACGGTCTTCGAGGCGCTGCACCGGCTCGGCGGCGTGCTGGTCTACGGCATACCTGAGTTCAGATTGCCCAAGAGCATCCTCGAAGCTGAGATCAAACGGCTCGAGAATCTCGGTGTTCAGTTCGTGACGAGCTGGGTAATCGGCAAGACCGAGACGGTCGATGAGTTGTTCGACGAAGAGGGCTATGAATCGGTTTTTCTCGCGACGGGCGCTGGGCTGCCGTACTTCCTGAACCTGCCGGGCGAGAACTTGTCGGGCATTTACTCTGCAAACGAGTTTCTGACGCGCGTGAATTTGATGAAGGCTTACAAGTTCCCCGAGTACGACACGCCGGTGCGAATAGGCAAGGCGGTCGCGGTGCTCGGCGCGGGGAACACGGCGATGGATGCCGCGAGGGTAGCGTTGAGGCTCGGACCCGAGAAGGTGTACATCATCTATCGCCGTTCCCGCGCCGAGGTTCCCGCTCGCGCAGAAGAGGTCGAGCACGCGATGGAGGAAGGGATCGAGTTCAAGTTCCTCTCGGCGCCGGTCCAGTTCTTCGGCTCGACGAGCGGCTGGGTGTCGGGAATGGAGATTAAGCAGATGGAGCTGGGCGAGCCCGACGAGAGCGGCCGAAGAAAACCGATTCCGATCAAGGGCTCGGAGTATTCGATAGATGTCGACACGGTGATCGTGGCGGTGGGTCAAGGGCCGAATCCGCTGGTTCAATCAACGACGCCGGGACTCAGGACGACCAAGCGAGGCAACATCATCGCCGAGAGTGAAACCGGACTCACGAGCAGGCCGGGCGTATTCGCGGGCGGTGACGTCGTGAGAGGAGGCTCGACCGTGATCCTTGCGATGGGGGATGGCAAGCGCGCGGCCCGGGCGATTAACGAGTATCTGATGAGCAACGGCCGGCAAAAGTGAGTCTGGTGCACGCCGAGAGCGACAGGTTGGCGGAATCGCGGAAGTCATGGCTGGATCGAACCGAGTAGAAACATGTCCACTTCCTTTTGCCCTACCCAATCATCATCGTGAAGGCTGCCTTCCCTCGCAATGTATCGTCTGAACAACTCGTCAGGCAGGTCATCGGGGAACGGACGCGGATTGGCATTAAGGTCGGTGTAGACATCGATCGCGCGCTCGTGTTCCTCTAACTCACCGAGCGCATGAAGTGTGAGAACCTGAACCTGCGCCTTGAAACCGGACGAGTTCACGCGGTCCAACACCTCACGCGCTGCCCTAAACTGGCGCCGTCGTAATCGAGTAAGCGCTACGGACGCATCGAAGCGTTCCCTCACCAACGCCCACGGGCAGAACTCCTTACCTAACTCGAACACCTGGCTCGCGGCGTCGATGTCGCCCATCCGCAACAGGGTCATTCCTCGGATGCGATAGCCGATCCAATTCGGTTCTGTCGCCGGATTATCACTTGGGAGATGGGTAAGCGCTTCCGAGTAGCGTCCGAGGGCCGCCAGTATGCAACTCCGTGCATTTCTCGCCACTTGGTCTTCGGGGTGGGCCACAACTATCGATTCGTACGCCGCGAGTGCGGCGCTAAGCTTGCCCTCAGCTTTGAGGACTTCAGCGCGACCGCTCTTGGCGAAGACGTTTTCCGGGTGAGCGGCGATGACTGCATCGAAGGCGGCCTCCGCCTCTGAGAGTCTGCCTTGAGCCTTGAGGACTTCAGCGCGACCGTTCTTGGCGACCGGGCCAGCCCCGAAGGCGTCTGCCTGTTCGTACGCGAACATTGCCTCATCCATCCGGCCGTTGTTCAGGAGGGCGTCGCCGTGTTGCGCCCACGACCACGCGTCGTCGGGCTTCGCTTCGACACTGCGTTCCGTAAGCTCGAGTTGGAGCGCGCGAATCCCCAACGTCTTTGCTTCCATCGCGAGGTCACAGAGGGTCATCGCCAGGTGCTCGGGTCTGCCGGTGTCGCGGTGAAAGTCTACAAGCTCCTCCAGCACCTCGCGCGCCCGTGACAGATCGCGCTCCTTCATCGCCTCCACAATTACTTTCTTCTGACCCATGACCTTCTGCAAAAGAACTTCGCCCGGTTCTCTGCGCCGTGGTTTCCTACTTTTCTTGTCCCGGGGGCGTTCTTCGCGTTCTTCAGCAGCCTCGCGGGCGACCGATGGCGTACGTATTTTGGTCGCGGCCTTCTCGCGAATCGGCGCGGTCCATCGCTGCAGGACGTCACGATAGTTATGCAGGCCGCTAATTGACTTGTTGTTTAGAGCGTTGAATCGGAACTCGGAAATCTCTGCCTGATCCCCGCAGCTCAACGCGAGCGCGCGGAAGAGACCCTCGCGGTATGCAGCGTCATGGAAGACAGCCTTGGCTTTCTCTTCGTCGCCGAACACCCGGAAGGGCATCGCATCCCAAGTCTCGCGGACCAGGCGGATCGCGGGTTGATTTCGCCCGAGCCGCTCGAACAACGATTGAGCCAGCGGTGTGGTTGCTTCAGTGCAGAATTGCGCGCCGGTGAGATCGGAGGAATCAGGGAGCGGCTTTGCATACAACGTGACTTCGAGACGCTCGACAACGTGCGGGTCGAGGAGTAATTCTTCGAGAGCCGAGACAGCCTCAGCTCGAAGCTCCATCGAGGCGCCGGGGTCGAGGGCAATCAACGCCATGTCGAGAGCGCACGCGACGTTGTGCTCGAATTCGAGCCGCCGCGCGATCTGGGTGCGGTCGACGTTGTCGAGGGCGATCAGGTCGTCGGCCTCAGCCAGGAGGAAGCGCAAATCCTGACGGCTCCTCGGAACAAGCGTCTCTGGATCATCGACGTTGAGCGACATGAGCGACTCGCCTTCGATGAGCAAAGCCAACCCCGCCCGGCCTGAGATCACAGCATTCATTACGCGACCCTCAACGTGACTCCGAACTTCTTCAACTCCTCTTCGATCCTTTTGATGCTTATATTATCGGCCCGCTTTCGTCGTTTGGAAACAGTAACCTGTTCGATAGTGCGGATCGTCATCGGACCAAAGATGTGCGCCTCGACGAATTCGTGCTCTTCGGAGGTCGCACCCTGGCGCATCAGCAGACTGGAGTATTTATCCGGTCCGGTGTCGGAGTCAACGGCCTTATGGAGTTTTGCCGCACACAGCCTTCCGCGATCGTTCCATGTCGCTCGATAGCCTTGAGGCACAGCACCCTTCTTGGACGCCGCGCCATGCCTTTCGACGAATAAGACTGAGTTCTCCTCCAACACGGAAGTGCGATGAGCGATCATGTCGGCTCGGAGCGTTATCGAACAGGAGCCGAAGGTCCGTAGGCCGAATCCGTCGAGCGACAGGGCAGCGAATCTTATTTGCTTGAAGTAACCCGGGAAGAGCGTAAGGTCGGCGACCTGTCGCCGAAAATCCCATTCGTCGCCAGACGACAGCCGCACGCCCCCTTCGATCAACTGATAGAACGTGGCGTACAGCTCGAGGTCGCTGCTCGCGAGCCGGAGAAGTTCGCCCGGAGATCGCGCGAGAACGGCACTCGAGTTTGCAGCAGCGGCCTCGAAGTCTTTTAGTGCTCCGTCAGCCCCCCGTGTGGTCGACCCCACGAGAGCCGCTTCGTACCGCCGCGTGAGCGCCGCGCGTTCGTCCCGGTCTTCGGCTTCCTCAACGTTCGGGTACAGACCGGGCCTTCCGCAATGAGGACACACGGAGGCGGCTCGCGGGCGAGGATTGTTGCAGAACTGGCATTGGCGGCTTGTCGGCATTCTTGGACAAAGTCGGACGAGTCGGGATGAAAAACTACTGCCATTCCACTCGTGCGTCAAGCAGCATACGAAAGAAGCGCAAGAACCATAAGAACCATCGCTCGCTTTGATCATCTCGGGCGAGGTAGGCTAGAGTTCGGTTAGAAATGTCGTGGTTTCTTGTCTACAACAAGTGCAGGCTCTTGCGCGGGTTCGCAGGTCTCGCCGCCGCTTCCATCGCGCACTGCTTCATCTTTTCCGCGAGCGCGGCGGCCCACCCCGGTTGGGGCATCGTCCTCGACCGTCAGGGGCAGGTCTACTTCGGCGATGTCGAGCAGAACACTATCTGGCGGATTAACAAGCAGGGCAAGCTCGAAGCCCTCGCGACCGGCAAGCACTCGCATTCGCTCTTTCTCGCCGAAGACGGTACTGTCTTCGGCGAGCACGTCTACTATGACGCGGCCGGAGCGCGCTGGATCAGCAGCATCTGGAAACTCACTCCCGACGGTCACGTGAGCGACGTCATGCCGCCCACGAGCAGTCCTCCTAAGGGCTCCGGAATCTTCATGGATCGCGAAGGGAATATCTACTCGGTGTACGGCGGCGCGTCGGAGAGCCGGGAGGCCGCATTGCTGAAGCGAACTCCGGTCGGCGAGATATCTGTCTTCGCGGGCGGCGAGCAAGGACACCGAGACGGTAAAGGCGATCAGGCGAGGTTCATGGACATACTCGGTATGGCATGGGGCCCCGACGGCTCGTTGTACCTGATGGACAGATCGTGCGTGCGGCGAGTGAAGCCGGACCAAACGGTCACCACCGTTGGCGGCGATCCTCTGGCCGGCGTTGATCGCGGTGAGCATCCGCGGCTGCTGGGACTGGCGGTAGATGGTGAGGGGAACGTCTACGCCGCCGACTACGATTACCACTGCATTCGCCGCATAGCACAGGACGGAGGCGTGAGCACGTTGCTGAGCGATGGGTTCTTCTGGTCGCCTTCAGGAGTCACGGTTGTTGGAGACGATCTGTACATCCTGGAGCACCAGACCGAATCTCCGGTCGCCGTGTTGGGCGCTCTTGGCGTTGGACCTTATGCGCGGGTTCGAAGACTCTCGCGTGACGGGACGGTCACAACACTCGCGACGTTGTGGGGCAGAAATACCGGCGTTGGAGTCGCCGTAGTCGCAGCCGTCATCGTCTCTACTGTTCTCGTTTGGCGAATACGCAGGCGCAGGCGGCGATCACGACTGTGAGGACGAATCTTCGCGGCATCGCGCCTTCGCGTCGAATCCAAACGCAAAGGCGCAATGACGCAAAATTGCAGAGTGAATCACAGCAACGTGAGCCGTGCGAGGAAGCGGCCGGACTCCTCTTGCTCGATCAGTTCGCAGCTCCACCCTGCATCTGACGCGTGAGAGGTCAACGTTTCAGCATCGACGTAGAGCTGAACGAAGCCGGGACCGCTCCGCTCTTTGTACTCGAGCGCGAGGTCCATCTCGCCGAAGTACCGGCCCTCCCGGGCCTTCCGCTCCAGTTCAGCTCGTCTCGCAGGTGTGGCTCCGGGCCGAATGTCGCTCGAATCAACGATGAACTGTCCATCGGGTTTGACCAACGGCCGAAGCAGCGAAAGATATGGCTTCAACTCCGCAAGCCCTTTCACGATGGCGAACCCGTTCATCATGCTCAGCAGCGTGTCGAACGGACCGCCTAACGACTCAACATCGGCGGTGAAGATGTCAACACAGCGGACGTCGGTCACGCCGCGCCGCTTCATCACTTCGACACACGGTTGAAGATTATCGATCGCGCAGACCGCAAGCCCGCGCTCCTGAAGCGCGAGCGCGTGACAGCCCGCGCCGGCGCCGATGTCTAGAACTCGCCCGCGGCACAGCTCGACGGCTTTTCTGTCGAGTGGCCAGTCCGCAGGATCGCGGAAGAAGATGCTGACTGGAACCTCGATCCTCTCGCCCGCATCGTTGAGGACCGCAATCGAGTTGGAAGTCTCGCCGTTGATGTAGTCGATCAACGATACGCCATGCAAATCGTATGAGTTGTTGTTCATTCTGAGGTATCTCCTGAATTCGCTGCGTTGTTACTGGCCCGGACCGCCGAACTCACCCGCGCACGCAATAAAGGCGCGCTCGGGCTAAGCCCGACGTCGGGAATGACAGGTTGGGATTGGATGAGTCGCCCGCGCCCATCGGCGCTACCGAGCAACTCGCGATAAGCTAGACAATCATAGGCGTTTGACCGACGCGGTAACGATACACCCTACTGAGTCTGCTGCCAAGTCGCAGATTGGGATGGTTCGAGACCCATCATGCGAGGACTTCGTCTTCGGGAAAGAAGGCCGGGCCGCAAACGAGCAGGAGCCTGATGGGCTCGCTGCCCGTGTTCATCAAGGTGTGCGCGTGGCCTCGCGGGATGAAGACGGCATCTCCCGGGCCGACCGCTCGCCGCTCGCCGCCGACGGTCATCTCTCCCGCGCCGCCGAGGATGTAGTAGATCTCTTCTATCGAGCCATGGCTGTGAGGCGTCACCGCGCGGCCCGGCGGCAACATCTCTTCGGCGAGACTGCACTGGGTAATGTTGGAAGTAGTGCGGTCGATCAGCGGCCGAATTTCGGAGCCGTGAGGCGTGTTGATCACCCGCGCGCGATCGCGGTTCGTGATTATCATAAGGTCTTATGCTGCCCGGCTGCCTCGATCTGGCCGGCCGCTTGCACCCAGGCGTTCCAGCCTCCCTTGAGGGCCCTTACCTTCTTGTAGCCGTGTTCCTGAAGTTTCTGCGCCGCACGGGCGCTTGTTCCTTCGCTCGGTCAGGCACAGTAGGTGATCACCTCTTTGTCCTTTGGGATGTCCTTCAAGTGCTGCTCGATTTCGTCCACCGGAATCTGGAGCGCACCCTTGATCTTCGAGTCGTAGGAGTCCTTGCCTCGGACGTCGATTACGACGAGCGGCGACTTCTTCGACATCAGCAGGATAAGTTCATCGACCGAGATGCGGCCGACTTCGGGGCTGCCGGCTTGCTCTTGATTGGGCCGGCCGATGGCAGCCGGGATGCAGACGAGCGCGAGGACGACGGCCATCAAGAGCCGTTGCGCTTTTTCCGTCATCGTGCAACCTCCCTTCGGGAATGTATTGGAACCGCCATTCTGCCATGGGCGTTTGGGTCATTGCCAGAAGCATCGGCGGCGAGGGAATCGGCGACCTGATAGTGCTTGATATGGCGGTTGTAACAGAATAAGATTGCCGCCTGAGGAACTTCCGCATTCCGCGCGAGGGCATCACACCAAAAGAGGTTGGGCGATGAGAGCGAATAAGAGTTTGACGGGCCTGGTCCTGAGCTTGCTGGCTCTAAGTCTTGTCGTCGCGCAAGGCGGCAACCGCTCCCAGCTCAGTGATTCTCGCACTGTTGCGCTGCCGGCGTTCGCGGTGCTGGACGAGACCGCTTCGCCTGTCCTCTCTTCAAGCGGCAAGGTGGGGTTCATCTCGTCGGTCACCGGGGGCTCCCTCATATCGTTCAGCTTGACCTCGGGCAAGATCATCTCGTCGGTCGCCGTTGGTGAAACTGTGGGGGCCATCTCGATGGTTGAAACTGGGGGCCGGCGGCTTATCGCGGTACCCGCCGCCAATCATCCTGATTCCGATCATCCTGCGACCGTCTCAATCATCGACGCGACAAACGCCCGCCAAATGGAGCTGCAAGCGATCCCGGTGCTGCCCGCGGGCGTGCACATCACGCCTTCCACGCGGCCGTTGCTGACCGGCGACGGGCGCTACTGCGTGATCGCGTCCAGCTTCAATGAGCCGACGCTGTTCGCGTTCAACGTCGCGACCGGAGAAATCGTCTCGCAGTTGATGCTGCCGGGCCGCCCCTCGGAGGTCGCGCTCTACGAAGGGGAGGGCCGTCGGCTTGTTGCCGTTGCGAGCGCGGCGGCGAACGTGCTGTCGATGATCAGGCTCACCGAAGACGGCGGGCTGGGTCTGGCTTCGAGTTTCAGTCCGGTCGGCGCGCTGGATCACGCGAACAATCCGGCATTCAGCGGAGATGGCCGCTATGTTTACATCGCTGCGGCTCAGGGCGACGCCTTGTTTGCGGTTGAAGCCGATAGCGGCGCGCAGGTCGAAAAGTTGCCGGCATCCCATCCGGGCCGAATCACCGTCGCGCGAGGGCCTGAGGGCGACGAGATCATCGGCGTAACTCGGCTGGGGCGGCCCTCGGATGGCGAGCCGGGCGGCGTCACGATAATGACCCGCCGCGACGCCCGAGTGACGGTCAAGAGTGAGTTCACTCCGCCCGAGCAAATCGAGATTGCCCGCGCAAACAACGTGGAGTTTGACGCGGATGCGTTGTTGGGTTTTGTCGGCTCGGCGACGGGGATTCTGTTTGCCTTCGACGCCGCGAGCGGGGAGCTTGAGGCCTACCAGGACATCGGCAGGGAGCTTCGCCGTGTTGCAGTAAACGCCAAAGCCCGCACCATCGCCGCCGTGCGCTCGGGTCCGGCGGGCGACGGCATCGCAGTTCTGTCGTTCGATCTTGCGCCGCCTGACGCGCCCGAACAGCCAGGCCCGGTCATCAGATCGGTCGAGCCGGCCAGCGTTGAGCAAGGCCGGTTGAAAAGTCTTGATATCGCGGTGGCCGGCGACGGTTTTGGCGAGGGCGCTTGGCTGGTGGTGAACGGCAGCGACGTCCCGGCGAGATTCTCGCGTAAGACCAACACGCTGAAGGCGAGGTTGGCGCCGGGGTTCTTCGCCGGCGCCGCCGACATTGCGGTGCAGGTCAGAGGAGCCGGCGGTGTATTCTCTCGGCCAGCTCTGCTGCGCGTCACAAGGCCCGACGGCCCGTCAATCGTGAAGCTCAGCCCATCCGAAGTGCGCGCCCCTTCAAGAGGATTCACGCTGACGGTAACGGGCCGGAATTTCCGCGGCAGTTCCATTGTTCAGATTGGCGGACAGCCGCTCACGGTCGAAAGGACCGGCGACAACACGCTGCGCGTCCGCGTGCCAAAAGAGATAGCTCGCAACATCGGCACGCACAAGGTGCAAGTCGTGGACCTCGCCGTTCCTGATATGGCGTCCAACGAGGTGACGTTGACGATCTCAGGTCCCAGGCCCTTTGCGGCCAAGCTTCCGGTCATAGAGACACTCCGGACCTCACGCGACGTTTTGGTCGCCGGTGATGGCGGATTCAAGCTGAAGATCATCGGCAAGAAGTTTCGAACCGGCGCGACGGTCGAGATCAACGGCCTGATCGTGAATCCGATTCGAGTGAATCGCATTGACGGCTCCCACATCCGCGCGACGGTAGTCCGGCAATTCACCGAGGAAGCGGGAAAGCTCGTGGTCGTCGTGCGAAATCCGGACCCGAATTCGCCGGAAGGGCTGCCGTCAAACCAGAAAGAGCTTGAGGTCTTTGCGCCTGACATCTCTGCCTTCGACCCAGGCGAGCTGCTGGCCGGACTTCCGACCGCGCGATTCAACCTACGCGGGACGAATTTTCGCAAGGCCTCGCGTGTTTTCATCAGCGATCCGAGCGACGCGTCGGGCCAGGCGTTCGTCGCGCTGGGGAGGCGCCGCGTGAGGTTCCGCTCGCCGACCAGAATCCTCGTCAACTTCGGCGAGGGACAGACTCAACTCCTCGCGCAGCCTGGAGCGGTGAAGCTCAAGGTTGCCAATCCCAACAAGGGCGAGGGCGTGCTTTCAGCCGAGCGTGAGCTGAAGATCGTCGGGCCGGAGATAACCGAAGCGGTCGTGACCGGCTACAAGCGCGACGCCTCGCGGCGAAAAATCGTCCTGCTCGGCAAGTTCTTTCGAAAGCGCGCGATGGTCGAGTTCGTCAAAGATGGAACGACGTACGGCTCCCCCCGCACTCCGTCGAGCGTGAGCGGCGACCGTATCAGCCTCATCGTCCGCGCCAAGAAGCTCCCGCCCGGCGACTTCGAAGTGCGGGTCGTCAATCCCGGTTCCGTACCATCGGGAAGGGTCGCGCCGCGTCGAGAGGACGGCACCGCCGCCCCGGAGCAGTAGACTCATCTTGCCGGCGACGGCGCGGACTCCTCGGCATTCATTTTCCATATTTTCCATCTCCTCTCATTCCCCGTTACTGTCGCAGTCGCGGAGTTGAAGCACCTCGCGCCTCGCTGATAGACTCGCGACTCGACACAAAAACACGGAGTGTCGCGTTCCTGAAACCTGACCCGCGTGAGGGTCAGTCTAAAACCTCTTCTTCGCTTGAAGGGGCGAAAGGAGCTGAGTATGACAACAGACACATTGGAGCGTTCGAATCTCGTGATCGAGGAGACGCCTCTCGATTCCTTGCAGCTATATCCGCTCGATACGTTTGAGTACAAGTACAAGGGCAAGCAGACTCGCATCAACCTCTCGTGTCCTGAATTCACCGCGATCTGTCCGTTCTCGGACTTTCCCGATTTCGCAACGATAAACATCGAGTATGTTCCCAACGAGCTTTGCATCGAGCTGAAGTCGCTCAAGCTGTATGTCAACTCGTTCCGGTCGGTGAAGATATTTCACGAACACGTCGTGAACCGGATCCTCGAAGACCTCGTCCGCGCGTGCGACCCGATTGCGGTCGATATCGAAGGCGATTTCAATGTTCGCGGCAACATTAAGACGGTCATTCGCGCGTCGTACCGGAGGCCTTGACCAGCAATGGAGATGGAGAAGTCCTACTACGTCGTCTCCTTCAAACCCGCGTACGGGGAGATGGTAAAGGCCGGCCGCGCAGAAGACGAGCCGGCGCCTGAACGACTCGTCGTCGCGATCACCCAGGGCGGCTTCGGGCAGGATATAGTCGACGATGAACGACAGACAAAGGAGCGGTTTCTCGAACATCTCTTCTACGCGAGTGGCGTCGACCTCGAGCGCACGCCCGAAGTATTCGATCAGTATTTCACCCTCGATCGCGTTGACGAGTTTGTTGATCTCGACGAAGAAACTTGAGGCGGGTGTTTAGAGCACCGACTTCAGTCTGGTTTTTAGCAACGAGCCGGCGCGTTTGATGAGAAAAGACCCGACTGAAGTCGGTACTCTGAACGCCATATCCAGATGACGATGAAACTCTCAATTCCTGTGCCTCCCAACTTCAGCTTCAAACGGACGGTCTTCAGCCACGGATGGTGTGACCTTGCGCCGTTCGACATCGATCAGCGCAAATGGGTGCTCAAGCGCGTCATCGATCTCGGACGAGGCCGGGCGGTCACCGTCGCGATCCGCGAACAGAAGAACCGCATCACTGTTACTGCGGACGGCCCCCTCGGAAAGCGCGACTCGGCGAACGTGGCGCGGGACGTGCGCCACATGCTAAGGCTCGACGATGACCTGACTTCCTTCTACGAGATTGTCTCACGGGACTCCGGCTTCGAGTGGATTGCGGACTCAGGCGCGGGCCGCTTGCTTCGCTCCCCGACTGTCTTCGAGGATTTGGTCAAGACGATCGCGACTACCAACTGCTCGTGGGCGCTCACCGACAAAATGGTGAGCAGCCTGGTTGCTGCGCTCGGCCGCTCCGCCGGCGACGGGGCACGCGCTTTCCCAACTCCTGAGGCGATGGCCCGCGAATCCGAGATCTTCTACCGAAACGAAGTCCGAGCCGGATATCGCGCGCCGTTTCTGAAAGAACTTGCCGAGCGCGTCGCATCGGGAGAGATGGACGTCGAGTCATGGTTGAAGAGCGAGCTTCCGACCTCGGAACTCAAACGCGAGATGAAACGAGTGAAGGGCGTGGGCGACTACGCGGCGGAGAACATGCTCAGGTTCATCGGCAGGTACGACGGTTTCGCGTTCGACTCGTGGGTCAGAGCGAAGTTCGCGCGCACTCGAAACGGCGGGCGGAAGGCCTCGGACAAGAAGATCGCGCGGTACTATTCGCGGTTCGCTCCATGGCAAGGACTGGTCTTCTGGTGCGATATGACTCGCGACTGGCTCGAAAACGAAACTGTCGCCAACTGGTGAGTCCGAGGTTCGCGGCGACACGTCTATGGTTTTGAGGAGGCTTTTGACCGTGACCTGGATTTCTTCTTCTTGAGCAACGACGATGGGCACATCGCTTCGACGACGCACCTATCGCACTGTGGGGCCCGCGCTTTGCAGACCTGTCGGCCGTGGAAGATCAACAGGTGCGAAAAGTCAATCCAGTCCTTCTTCGGAACAAGTTCCATCAAATCGCGCTCGATTTTCTCAGGTTGGGTTTGCTTCGTCAGCCCCATCAATTGTGAGAGCCTCGTGACGTGAGTGTCGACGACGACCCCCGATGCAACGGCGAAGACGTTGCCGAGCACAACGTTCGCGGTCTTACGCGCGACGCCTGGCAGCGAGAGCAGTTCTTCGATCGTGCCCGGCACGTCGCCGTGATACTTCTCGCTGATGATCTTGCAAGCGCCTTGAATCGATTTCGTTTTGTTGCGAAAGAATCCCGTCGAATGAATGTCTTGTTCGAGTTCGGCGGGAGGGACCCGGACGTAGTCATCGGCGGAGCGGTACTTCCTGAACAGATCGGCGGTGACGATGTTGACGCGCTCGTCGGTGCACTGCGCCGAGAGAATCGTCGCGATGAGAAGTTCGAGCGGGTTCGCATGATTCAAGCTGCACCGCGCATCGGGATAGGCCTTCTTTAGTCTTGCGATGATTTGTCTCGCTCGCTTCTTGTCAGTGATGGTCACTCGTCGTTTTCCTCGAGACTCGGTCCCTACAACGAGAGCACTTTAAGGATTAGCCCGACACGCGTCAACTTGGCTTAGGTTGGTCGATGATGCGGCCACCGAGGGTGGTTTATTGGAACAAGCCATCTACCGCGAATTCCCATCCCGGTACTGCCGATTCGGCTTTAGCGATATCGCCACGGCGATAGACAGTTGGCCGGTCTGGATCCTCTGCATCGTAGGACTTGATGACGTCAGGGTTGAGCAGATCGACATCCCACACGACTAGCGTTCCCGCGGCGAAATAGTCGGCGCGTTTTCGCGCGATCGCCAACTCGGCCTTCGGGCCGTAGTCGGCTGCGCTCCTGACCTCTACCGCGAAGACCGGCGCACCCTCGAGGAACTCCATTTTGGTTCGCTTGCCAGTGTGGAAGGCGACATCGAGACTGAAGGACTTGCGGTTGGGTAGATCAACCTTGAAGCCTGCGTTATCAGAATAAGCTCTTCCACTCTTCGTGCGTTTTGCGTGGCCGTGCAAACTGACTAGTATTTCGGTGGCTGCGGTGTTGGGCGCATCTCCGGTTGGACTCATCAGCACCAGTTCTCCGTTGATTATTTCGGCCTTGGCGTTTTCGGGCACCGCGTATAGGTCTTCGATGTGTGCTTCAGCCCGGGTGCTCATCTCTGTTTCTCCCGGCGCCATAATAACATACGACAGTTACCGCAGTTGTCGGTTTCTATCGCGAAGGCGGTCCAGCCGGGTTCCTTGCTTGAAGTCCAGCGTGGACTCGTGTAGCGGGCCCCGAAGTCTTACTGTAGGTACTACTTTTGAATGTCGACCTTTCTGTTCCGCGTATCAACAAACCAGTTGGCAACGGCTTGATCGTCAATTGAATACTTGACAAGGAACCAGTGCGTTGAATCGAACCCGCCGGGGGCGAAAGGTCGCTGAACGTCCCACTGCCGCTTCGCTGTGTCAAACCACCACCGGCCATCAGTCCCAATGTTCTCTTTCTGCTTCTTCTGTTCAGCCGTGGCATATGCGATCTCTAGCTGCTTGATCATCTCCTGCTGTGTAGCCCAAACGATCGATAGGGCCTCACAATGCGGCGGGATTTCATCTTCGGTTTTCGCGGTCGGCTGAGTGACGTATCGCTCCGTTTCGGATGCGGACGCGCCGTTTGGCGAGTGTTCGTCGTTCCGGCACCCGGAAACAAACGATAAGACGGCAGGCAAAAGAAGGAAGAATCGTCTTCGCGACGTTGAGTCCGTTTCCACAGTGTCCTCCACTATACGGTCTATATTGCGAGCAGCATGAGATCGTCGCATTTGGAAGCGGAGCCACGAAACCGTGTGCCGTCATCCGTGCACGAAGGACTCGATGTCTTCCAGGGTCTTCGGGACGGCGGCCGACAACACCTCGTGACCCTCGGCCGTAACCATGACGTCGTCCTCGATCCGCACGCCGATGCCGCGGTATCGTGGGTTCACGTCGTCAGTGTCCACAGGAACGTAAATACCGGGCTCAACTGTCAGGACCATTCCGGGCTCGAGCTTGCGCCATTCGTCGGCGACTTTGTAGGGGCCCGCGTCGTGCACGTCCATTCCGAGCCAGTGACTTGTTCGGTGCATGTAAAACTTCTCGTGCTTCTTCTCTTTGATGATCTCCTCGGCGTCGCCTTCGAGCAGGCCCAGACGAAGCATCCCATCGACAAGCACCCGCAGTGCGCGGTCGTGCGGGGCGATGAAGTCGGCGCCGGGCCTGACGCAATCGATTGCTTTGAGCTGCGCGTCGAGGACCAACTGATAGATCTCCTTCTGCGCTTCGGTGAACCGGCCGCTTGCCGGCCGCGTGCGAGTCACATCGCCCGTGTAGTAGCCAAACTCAGCGCCGGCATCGATCAAGACCAGATCCCCGTCTTCGATCCGCCGGTTGTTTATCGTGTAGTGAAGCACCGTGGCATTCGCGCCCGACGCGACGATGGGTGCGTAGCCGCAGCGGGGACTTCCGCGCTTGCGAAACGCGTAGCGCAATGTCGCTTCGATTTCGTACTCGTGAGCGCCGGGACGAATCTCCCGAATGGCGGCGAGGTGTCCGTCGCAGGTTATCTCGACCGCGCGACGGAGCAGCGCCAGCTCTTCGGGGGTCTTGACCAGCCGCATCTCGTGAAGAATCTCTGAGGTGTCGATGATCGACGTCGGGCCGTAGCCTTCGCGCTGGCGCTGTCGCTGAAATCGCCGCATCAATCCGATGAGCCTCTCGTCAAAAGTCGGGTCACTGCCGAAGCGATAGTAAATGCGGTCGGCCTTCTCTACGAGTTTCGGCAGCTCTTCGCCGAGTTTGTCGATGGTGAATGCCTTGTCGGCGCCGTAATCGCCCACCGCGCCCTCTTCGCCGGCGCGCCAGCCCGTCCAGACTTCGCGCGAGCGGTCTTTTGGTTGAACGAACAGCACGTACTTCGCTTCGGGGTTTTCGGGCGCGATGACGGCCAGCGCGTTCGGTTCCTCAAAACCTGTCAGGTAATAGAAGTCGGTGTCCTGCCGGTATTCATGTTCGACATCGGCGTTGCGGATAGCGGAAGGCGCGGCCGGAAACAGGGCGACGCCGCCGCCAATGCGCCGCATGAGCTCTTCACGCCTCTGTCTAGTCTGGTCCATCACGATTGCGTCTCCCAACTTTGGGCAGCATCGCGGAACACCGCCAGAACGACGTCAGGAGTCTCGCGGAGCTCAACCGGCCTGGGGCGTTGCCTTGGCGTTCTTGGCGGCTTGGCAGTTGAGTTTCTCCGCTTCATAGTTTCGTCAGATAGTCGGCGCGACGGGAACTTACCTGCTTGATTGTGTTCCTTGGTGATGCGAGAATCCGACTATATCGGCCGCGTGAGACTTTCTCAAGCGTGGATATTCCGGCCGCGCAGTCTGGATCAAGCATGTCGTCATCGAGGTGACCGAGTGAGCAGGACGCTCTACACCCTGGTAACATCCGCACGAGAGCTGAGCGACGCTGTAGGCTCGATTGCGGGCGCACCGGTCATCGGAGTCGACACCGAAACGACCGGCCTCGATCCATATCGAAACCGCGTTCGGCTGCTGCAGATCGCGACCGGAAGCACGAACTTCGTCATCGATCTGTTCGAGGTTCCGGCGCTGGCTGATACGCGCTTGCGAGAGGTCCTGTCCGCGCCCACCCCGATCAAGGTGTTTCACAACGCGAAATTCGACCTCAAGATGCTGCTTCACCACTTCGATCTCGAAGTCCGCGGTGTGTTCGACACGTTTCTCACAAGCCGGCTGATTGGGACCGGCACCGACGATGCGGGCCACGGACTTGCGGCGGTGTCGGACCGGCACCTGGGCGAGGTCGTCGACAAATCGACGCGGCTGAGCGACTGGTCGGGCGCCCTCACCGAACAGCAGCTCGAGTACGCGGCCAAGGACGCGGCGTTGATGCTCCCGCTCTACGAGGCGCTCGATCGAAAGCTCCGCGAGTTGAGCCTCGCCGACGTCGCCCGGCTTGAATTCGAGTGTGTATTGCCGGTCGCTGCGATGGAGCTTGCTGGAATGAGCATCGACGCCGACTGTTGGCGCGCGCTGGTTGCCGACGTCGAGCGCGCCCACGCCGTGCTGTCCGCCGAGCTGAAGCACGAGTTGGCCGCGGGCATTCCTCAGATGACGTTGTTCGGCGAGCCCGACATCAACCTCGACAGCCCGGCACAGATCGTCGAGACGCTCGGGCGGATGGGCATCCAGGTAGAGGGGACGCGAAGCTGGCAACTCCAGCCGCTGGCGAAAGATCATCCGGCGATCGCGAAGCTGATCGATTATCGCGCGATTCAAAAGTCGCTTACGAGTTACGGCCTCGGGTTGTTGGAGCACATTCATCCGGCGACCGGCCGCTTGCATCCGGACTTTCATCAAATCGGCGCGACGGGCGGCAGGATGAGCTGTTCGGACCCGAACCTCCAGCAGGTGCCCAATACGCCCGAGTATCGCGCGTGCTTCCGAGCGCCGGTCGGGAGAAAGCTCGTCATCGCCGACTACTCGCAGATCGAGGTTCGCATTCTCGCCGACTGGTCGCAAGATACGGCGCTGCTGAAGGCGCTGATCTCGGGCGAGGACCTGCATCGGGTGACCGCGAGTCAGATGTTCGGCATACCGCTCGATCAGGTTTCAAAGGACCAGCGCGCGGCGGCTAAACAACTCAACTACGGACTGCTTTACGGGCTGGGGCCGCAAGGGCTGTCGGCGCGCATAGAATGTTCGCTACAGGAGGCCGAGGAGTTGATCCGAAAATACTTCTCGACTTACAGCGGTGTTGCCGAGTGGCTTCGCGAGGCCGCGAGCCGCGCGGTTACGGATCACGAGAGCCGCACACGTTCGGGGCGCCTCATCACGTACTCGTTCGACCCGAAGGACCGGACCCAGGTCGCGGCGACGCAGCGCCTGGGCAAGAACGCGCCGATTCAAGGGAGCTGTGCCGACATCGTCAAGCGCGCGCTGGCCCTGCTGTACGAAGCGCTGAAACCGCTCGACGCGAAGATCGTGAACTGCATACATGATGAGATCGTCGTCGAAGTGAAAGAGGATGAGGCGGAACAGTGCGCCGCGATCGTCGGGCGCGAGATGACCGCGGCCGCTCGCGAGTTCATTCGCAGCGTCCCGGTGACGGTCGACACTGCGATAGGCGACGCGTGGATCAAATGAATCCCGACGGCTTGCAGGGCGTTGGAACCGAGCGGATTGAGAGGAAGGCCAGGCCACCCAAGAGACTACCTGCCTGAAAACGGATCGATCTCACGCAGACGGGTTTCTGCCTCTCGCTTCCAATCGTCGTTCTTTGTAGCGCTGATGAACTGATTCCAATCTTGCGCGGCCTCGGTCAACATGTTCGCGCGCTGTTTGGCCAACGCTCTGTTGAACAGGGCTTCTTCGTATTTCGGGTCCTTCTCCAGCGCCTTGTTGAACTCGGGAATCGCCTCTTTGTAGTTTCTTAATTGCATCAGCGCGACGCCGGTGTCGTTGAACACCTCCGCCGAAGCGACGCCATCTTCCGCTAAGTCGCGCAGTATCGTGAGCGCCCGTGTGGAGTCGTCCACGTTCCCGTGAGCCAGATACGCGCGCGCAAGATTCCGGCGCTCCGCAGCGGGAGCGGACCGGTCCTCTGCGTAACTCAGCGTGTTGCGTGCGAGCTTGTACTCACTTTCACCCCGGTCGTTCTCGCCGCGCTGTATCTCCAGCCGCGCCCATGGAAACCCGGAGATGCGCCCTTCAGAGCGCCTCGGGGCGCTCATCAATCTGGCGACAGCCTTGTTTGCCACTTCTTCTCTGGACGGCCCCCTCGTCAGGAGAATCACTCCGCCCACCGCGACCACAAGAAACACGACGGCTGCAGCCGCAAGCTGCAGGAAAGACCTGCGGATGATGAGTCGCGCTGGATTCATGCCGGTCCAGGACATGCCGCCGGCTCCGACGACATCGGCTCCGGCCTGAGCGCCGGTGCGCACTCTTCGACGATTGAATTCGTCTTCCGCGATCATCGCGCGCACCCGCGCCGCCTGACTCGTCACCGTTTGTTCGTCCGCCTCAGCGAAGCTCGCGCCGTCCAACTGGTCGCCTGGGATGCGCACGTACAAGGCCAGTGTCTCACGACAGTTATCGCAGATGTTGAAGTGTCGTTCCATTCGTGCCCGGTTACGGCCCGAATGTGTTTTCGCCAGATACGCGAGGACATCGGCCTCATCGGGACAATGCGATGCGCCGTCCTCCTGGTGCTCGCCTCGCAGAAATGATAGCGCCTCATCAAGTCTCATTTGGATTGTTCTCCCTGGAAAACTGGAAGCACCTGGATTTCGCTAAAGCGTCCAACCACTTGGCTTGCCGTAAGCCCCAACCTTCTGAAACCATCTGGCCGCTCTGCCGAAGCAGCCGCGCTTCCGAAGGGATCCTGCGTGATCGCCGTTCCCTCCACCTACCATAGACGGAAAGACTGCGTAGAATAATGCAAAAAAAGTTTCGTAATAAACCGTCACTCCTCGGCGGAGCGTTCAGGCTCGATGAATTCTGGCCTCCGCGCATCCCTTTGAGCAGAAGCCAGTGTCGCCCACGATCAGCGCACTGCCTTCGGTAACGAACGTGCCGCATGCCTCGCACCTGATCATTTGCGAGGACCGCCGGCCGGAAGACTGCTGCCGTCGAGCCGCCGCCTCGCGACGTGGGGAACCCCCGCGCATGAGCCGCCGGATAACGCTCACTATGAAGTAGCCAACAATGACGTAGAAGACGAGTTGGATGAACCTCATGGCGGGTCACTCAGGTCGTTCTTTGGGAAGCGTCACCGGCCGCCCTGCCTTCAGGTCCGCAATTGCCGTTTGATAGCTCGCAATCTTGAGATTAGTCGGCTCGGCCGCCGTCAACCTGTTCAATGTCTCGTCAGCCAGGCGGGCGTCCTTCTTAAGCAGATAAGCGTCCAGCAGGTGTACGAGAGCGTGTGAGTTCGTTGGATTGATCTTCAGGGCGAGTTCCAGTTCCTTGATCGCCTTGTCCGGTTCGGGAGGGGTGCGGAGATTCAGCGCCTCGGCGAGAATAACGTAGACATCCGGTTCGCTAGAGTCGACTTCGAGAGCGCGCCGGAACCAGACTTCGGCTTGGTCGTAGTTCTTCTTTTCAAAGTACCACTGCCCTACGAAAGGGAACGCCCCGAGCTTACCGGTTTCGACCGGGTCAATCTCATATGCTTTCAGAAGGTACTCGACGGTTTCATCGGCCCTGCCAATCTGGTTATACACTCGGGCCACATCGATTTGGGCCTGATAATCAGTTGGACTGTTCCTGGCTTTCTCGATCGTCGCCTGAACATTGGCCATCATCCCCTGCTGTGTCTGCTGGCCGCCGGCTGAGGATTGCGGACCGGTTGAGCCGGAGCCGCCGGTCGCGCCTCCCGCGTTCTTATTCATCGACTGCGTTGCAAAATAGCCGACGATGAATCCGAGCGCCAGCCCGATCAACCCAACAAGATACTTGTTCCCATTCACCGTTCTTCTCTCCGACCGGCTATTGACAGCATCTCGGGCGCCGGCATGAATTCCCTTGTGCTCCCCGTTTGCGTGTACGCGCCGCCATCGTGAACAGATACCTGAAAGGTCGACACGATGACTGATTCCTCCTCAGCCGAGCGCGTTATTCATTGGAGTGGGCCGGTAAGCCGAATTCTGTTCTGCCGAAGGACGAATCGCATAGCCACTCGTCCCCGCTTGCAGTGACGGTCATTCATCTAGGCGGCGGATTGCTCCGCTCGCTCGAGCGACCTACCCGGAGGTCGTAGCGTGCAAGCACGCATCGGGCGGGCAGCCCTTGTAACGCCTCCCTATTTGGTCTTGCACCGCGGAGAGTTTGCCTAGCCACAGCGTGTCACCACGTGTGCTGGTGGGCCCTTACCCCACCGTTTCACCCATCACCTGTGCCCGAAGGCCATCGGCTGGTCTATTCTCTGTTGCACTTGTCGTCGGGTCGCCCCGCCTGGCCGTTAGCCAGTCCGCTGCCCTGTGGTGTTCGGACTTTCCTCTCGCCCTCGATCAACCCCGAATCTGGAATCGAGAGCCAGCGACCGCCTGACCCACTCCAAAGAACCGCGAGCAGTATAGCACAGCGGGCCAATGGCGATGAAGGAGGGCCGACGATGACGACGATGACGCTGCGCGGGATGCGAGATCGTCCTACCCGACGGACAATTCGCCGCCGAGGGCCGCCGCCTGACGATCATCCAGCGAAGCGAGAGGCTTGGATTCGAGCGTCAGTTTGCCGATCAGCAGGTAGAAGAGCAGCGCCGTGATCGCGAATCCGGAGATGAAAAGCCAATACGGGATGCGGCCCGAGATGGCGCTCGTTTGAAGGACGCCGACCCCCCCGGCCCCGATGATCGAGACGAACAGCGCCGTAAGGTTCCGGGCCGACTGCTGGCCTTTCTGGTACTTGCGCGACAGCGGGACGACCTCGCGTCGCAGAAACGGCAGCAGCATCGCGGGCGGCGTCAGAAGAGCCCACGGCGCCAGGAACAGGACCGAGTGGACCGGACTTCGCCAGAGCGTCGCGTAAAACAGAAACAGCATCACAAAGCCGGGCGCCACGACGAAACATGCAACCGCCTTGCGCAGCGCGCGATGCACGTCACCCAGCGTCTCGATCGGGGCGACCCTCAGGATGTAGCCGGCCTGATAGTGCTCGGAGAAAATCAACGCCTCGACCGCACTCAACGTCACGAAGCACACCATCATTGCTCCAATCGTCGAGTAGAACCCCGTTCGCTGACCGAGAAACGGGTCAGGCAATCCCTCAGTGACGAGCGCCATCACCGGAAACACGATGAAATACGCGAGGGACGGGTAGAGCCGGACCTTTATCTCCCGGTTGCGTCTCAGATAGGCGGTCACGAGGTCGAAGACGGCTCGCTCCGCAGGGCGGCGAAGAAAGAGCTTCGTGAGACGCCCGAAGTACGACCGCTCTGCCTCGGCCGATCCCGGCGCGGCCCGCGGTAGCTTGCGCGCTCGTCCGATCCCGACCGGCGCTTGAACCAGTTGAGAAATGAATGATGAGTATCCGGACCCCACTTTTCGCAGAGCAGGCATTACCAGAAGGGCGAGCGCGACTACGCCAATGCCGGCAAGAGCCGCCCACCCCGCGCTGAATCTGCCCATCAACAGCATCTCCAAACCCGAGTACCACGCGGGCGGGTACGCGACGAAGTACCAGTGAAACGACGCGGTTGTCGGCGCGTGCCTGAAGTCCATCACTCGAGGCAGCAATTGAAAGCCGAGTATGAAAAGCAGCGCCAGCCCAACCTGGCAGTAGGCGACTATGTTGTCGAAGCGCTGCCTGGATACGTAGCGCATCAACAAACCATAGGTGGCAACGACGAACGTCGTCCCGAACAACGCCACGGCGAACGCCGACACCGCGTGCGCCGGAAGGAACAGCGCGGTCGATCCCGCAGCCCAGGTTCCGAGAATGAGCGGGAAGAAGTTGATCGCAACCGTCAGCAGCAGCGTGAACAGGAAGAGGTTGAGCACCTTGGCGGCGAATATCGTTCGCGGGGCAGCCGGCAGATGAGCAATGATGTCGGTTTCACTTTCGCTGAAGATCACGTTGCCCGATTCGGCCACGACCGCCAGAGCGACGATGAAGAGAGTGAAACTCAGAGCGACGACGGAGAAAATGAACACGTCCATTCCGGTGAAGACGTATACGCCGATCGAGAGACCCATCAACACGTATATCAGGACAACTACGAGCAGCGACCAGTTCGACGTGACGTACTCCCGGCTGCCGCCTCGAGCGATGGCATTGCCGCTGCGAAGGTCTTGTTTCAGATACACTCCGAGCAGCGTCAGCATCTGTCGATAGTCGATGCCGACTCTGCCGAGCGCGCGGGATATCGTTTCACGCAGTCTCATCGTCAACCGAAGGGTGATGGGACTTAACCACAAACCACAAACCACAAACCACGAACCACAAACCACGAACCACAAACCACGAACCGCAGTCCACGAACCCGCTTCAGAACGAGAACGTCTTCGAGAACTCTTCCGCGCGTTCCTCGAGATCCTCGTGCGCGGTCAGCTTGTTGAATATGCGCTCGAGCGAGCCCTCGCCGCTCGACGCCTGAAGCTGGGCCAGCGTGCCGTCGGCGGCGACCCGACCGTGGTCGATAATCACGATGCGATCACACATTCGCTCCACGACGTCGAGAATGTGCGAGCAGTACAGGATCGTCTTGCCCTCCGCCGCCAGGTTCTTGATCAGCGTTTTGAACATCAACTGTGTGCTTGCGTCGAGGCCGTTGAGCGGCTCGTCGAAGAAGATCACTCGCGGGTTGTGAATGAGCGCCGCCGAGATGACGACCTTCTGCTTCATCCCCTTCGAGTAGGCCGAAAGCAGCTTGCGGTCGAGCGTCTCGCTGCCGAGCTCGAAGAAATCGCCGAACTTCGCGACCCGGTCCTTGATCACCGAATCCGCGAGCCCGTAGAGGCGGCCGACCATCACCAGGTACTCCCGGCCGGTCAGCGTTTCATAAACCGCTCCCGACTCGGGTACGTAGCCAATCATTCGCTTGACGGCGAGCGTGTTCGCCTGAACGTCCAGGCCGTATATTTCGGCGCGGCCCGAAGTAGGCGCCAGCACGCCGGTCAGCATCTTGACGGTGGTTGATTTGCCCGCGCCGTTGGGACCCAAATAGCCGACCAGTTGACCGGAAGGGATCTCCAGGCTCACCTGGTCAACGGCTACGGTAGGCGGAAAGACCTTGGTTATTCGGTCGAGGATGATCATAGCGTCCGTGGCGCTTCGGTATCGACGGTCGGCCTCCGCGCCTGAGTCACGTCAACTCTCCGAGAACATCTTCAAGAACTCTTCAAGCGAGGCCGGTGGAATTCGGGCGGCCAGCATATTCTCCTCGACGTGGCCGCGGTCGCTCATCCCCACAAGCGCGGTGGTGACGCCGGGCGTCGACCTGACGAATTGAATAGCGCGCTGCGCGTCGGTCCCAAGCCCCTTGAGCGCCGCGCCCACAAACGGAGGGAGGTTCTGGGCGAGCTTCGCCTGGAGTATCGACGCGCTGCACATCACCGTCATCCCCAGCCGGGTCGCGGCCTCGAACGCAGAAAGCTGTTGCCCGTCGACGCTCTGGTTTGCGAGCGTGAGCGCTTCAGGCATCGCCAGATTGTAGGGCAGTTGAATCACGCGAAAGCGATGGGAGTCGCCTCCGACTTCGCGCGCGGCCTCGAACATCCCTGACAGCGACAAGTACTCTCGCGATTGCGGCGCCTGGCGGTACCCGCTCCAGGTCGCCGTGCCGTAGAACTGTATGCGGCCGTCACTCGCGGCCCGCTCCAGAAACTCGAACGCGCGCCGCACGCGATGCATGAATTCCTCGCGAGACACGCCCTCCAACTGCGACTCGGGATTGTGGACGTAATAGATGTCAATCGTATCCAGGCCGAGGTTGGCGAGGCTTCTTTCCATCTGGTTCTCAAGGTAACTCGGCGACATGCAATGGCTGTCGACGAAGTCCTCGGGGCGCGCGGCGCCGGTGTCGATCAGGTTCTCGATCACCCAGCGGCGAGGGTCGCGCGGCGGCTCGTTGTCGAAGGAGAAAAACCCTCCCTTGGTGGCGACGATGACTTCATCGCGCTTCAGTTTCCCCGAGTCGAACAGTTGCTTCAGCGCCGCGCCGATCGAACGCTCGCTGCGCTGGAAGCGGTAGTTGATCGCGGAGTCGATGACGTTGCAACCGAGTTCGAGCGCCCGCTTGATCGCCTCTTGATAGGCGCGGTCGGTGTGCTCGTCCCATTGACCAAGGTAAGTGCCCAGCCCAATGGTCGACATCATCAAGCCGTTCGCGTTGCGGAAGTGCTCGGGCGCTGCGGTCGGCCGCATTCGCTCGGCGTACCTGCGGGTCCCTTCAGGCGTCGCGCGTCTTGCCTCGCTCATGGATCTCCTCTTGAGAAGCGGAGCAAGATTCTATCAGAAACTAGGAGGCTGTCGGAATAACGAGGAGCCCCTTCGTAGTAACGAATTCATTCGTTCTGTTCGTTGAGACATACGTCTCGCCAACGTGGAACGAATGAATTCGTTACTACGAGCATTATTCCGACAGGCTCCTAGCGGATTCGTTGACCTGGCCGCGCGTCAGGTTGTGGCACATAGCCGCGAGGCGGGTCTTTACCGGAAGATCTCTTTGACTGAACAGCGGAAGCCTGGAAGCAACGGCGTGGTTAACACATCGCGAACGCCTAGCGCGGCGACTAATTTGAGCCTGGCGGTGCGAAAGACCTGGACCGTCTGTCGCTGGGGATCAAGAATCCAATACTCTTTCACCCCGTACTTTCTGTAGAGCTGCCGCTTTGCGTGCTCGTCGCGGCGCCGGTTCTCAGTTCCCGGAGAAAGAATCTCGATAATCAACTCGGGCGCGCCGATTATTCGATCTCCAGTCGCTATCTCTTTCCCGCGTTCGTAGCTGAAATACACGAGGTCGGGGATTACGCCGCTGAAGTCGCTGAAGATCACGCCAGGTCCAGGGAATATCTCTCCAACAGGGTTTTCTCTGAGATACTGCGCAAAGAGAACCAGCACATTCCGGACGGTCCCTTGATGAATCAAGCTGGGTGCGCGAGACACAAAGAGCTCTCCTTCGATAAGCTCGTAGCGGTTTCCATCTTCAGGCATTGAGTCGATGTCCGCTATGGTTAGAAGAGGCTCTAGGTTGGCTGCCATACTAATTGCTCCGAAGGGAAGCTAGCACAGAGGGAATGGTTTTCAAAGTGAGTGTGATTGTTACGGGTTATCACCTCGCTCGGAAGCGCCAGTAGAAAGCGGCCCTAATACCACCCACTCGCACAGTGGGGTGGGATTCGCGCAAGACGCGCCTGTCAGCTCAAGTAGCGGGTTTGCACTTCTGTTCGATAAGCCGCTTGAGCGCTTGCGCGTCCTGATCGTTGGCGTCGATTTGAAGCGACTTGTCCGCTGAAGCCTGAGCCGCGGCGCAATCGTTCTTCAAAACAGCGATCCTTCCAAGCAGAACATGCGCGGGACCGAGTTTCGGGTTCCAAAACACAGCCGCCTTAAGCGCATTCGACGCGCGCTCGAAATCGCCTTTTCGTTCATACACCCGGCCCATCAGGAAATGCGCATCGTAGTGTTGAGGTGAAGCCTGCAACAGCTTGCCGAGCGCAGCCAGCGCGTCCGCGTCCCGGCCCGAGTTGTAAGCACTGCGCGCGGTCTCGAATAGCTGATCGGCTTGCGGGGGTTGACTGCTGATCTGGGTCTGCGTGTTCAGCCGCTCGTCCTGCTCTCGCTTGTAGCGATAGTAGTTGATCTTGCTGAAACTCGACTTCACGCGCGCGAGCGGCGGCGTGCCTTTCGTTTCCCATTGCGCGAACGACGGCAGGAGCTTCTTCGCCTGATCCGAAGCAGCCGCAGCCGCCGCCTCATCGCTAGCGGCTGCAAGAGCCTTGCTCAAGATGTAAAACGCCTCTCCGTCCAAAGCTCGCTGTTTGGTCTCGGTCTTGAGCGTCGAGGCGGCGCTGGCGTTGTCCTTCGCCAGAAAGTAAGCGTAGCCCAGGTTGAAAAGCGTGTCGGTGTCGCGCGGTGCGGCTTCCGAGGCGGGCTTCAGGTGATCGATCGCGTCTTTGTACTGTTTCTGTTTCATCAGCAGCACGCCGATGTTGTTGTAGACCTCAAACAGCGGCAGCCTTGCTGCAAGTTTCTTCAGCGTCGCCAGCGCCTGCCCGGTCTGCCCGAGTGCGTCTTGGGCTACTCCTACATAGAACTGCGCCTCGTCATAACGCGGATTCTTCTCGTCGACTAGAGCGAGCTGTTCGAGGGCTTCCTTGTACTCGGCGGCCTCGAACCGAATCCGGCCGAGCTCGAAGGTCGCCGCGATGTACTGGTTCTTGGTCTTCTCGGAATACTCTTTGATCGCGCGATCGAGGAAGCCGATGCGCGCGTCGCGGTCTCGTGTGAGCGTGCCTTTAATGAAGTTTTCGAACGCGCCTATCGGTGCAACGGTGGCATCGGTAGTGATCTGATCGCGCGAGAACGGCAGAGCCTGGTTGTGCTGATAGAGAATCTCGTACGCGAGATCGCCCTGAAGCTTTTGCAGATCAACGAGCGGACCTCCGCGATTGTACTCTTTTCCGACCAGCCGGCCCTCTCGGATATCAACCACCCGCGCGGTGATCGCGATAGTGCTGTCCCGTCCTTCGCCGGCGATGCGATAGGTGCCCATCACCACCAGGGTGGCTCCGGCACGCTCGGCGATCTTGATCATCGTAGCGCGGGTGAGTATTGCCGTCGGGGGCAGGCCTTCCTGCTTATAGGCAACGTTGCGCTCGTCGGGTCTGATCGCGACCAGCCCAGGCTTGTCGAACAGATCAGCCAACGCCGCGGCAAAGCTTTCGCCGACCCAGTTGTATTCAGCGCGGCCGGATAAGTTCTCAAACGGCATCGTCACGATAGTGTCAGTCGATGCCGCCCGGACCCCCAGCGAAGACGCGAGAATGAGGATGGAAGCTAGTATTGCTCGTTTGGTCACACTCAAATTAAGACACCGCACGAAAACTTGCGAGTGATTTGTTGACCATCACACCTTGTCATTGTCTCTGTCCGTCACAGCGACTGTCAACTCTGACCCCAATTGACCGCAGACTTGCAACGCACCAAGCCGTATGTTAGACATTCAGTGTTATTCAGTGTATTTAATTCTGTTTCAATTACATGCATCAAAGAGGGATTATGAGGGGAAAGATAACAATTTTTATTGATGGGAATAATCTGTTTCACGCGGCCAGGTCGGTTGGGGTCGAGATTGACTACGCCAAGTTCTTGAATTTTCTCCGCGGCGACGCTCCGCTTCTAAGGGCGTTTTTCTACACCGGAGTCGACGAAAAAGCCGAGCGCCAGCAGGGCTTCCTGCTCTGGATGCGTAGAAACGGTTATCGAGTAGTCGAAAAGGAACTGAAAACCTACGCTGACGGGACCAAGAAGGCCAACCTCGACGTCGAGATCGCGGTTGACATGCTGTCGCTCGCTGACAAGTACGACACGGCTGTGCTGGTCTCAGGCGATGAGGACTTTTCCTATGCAATAAACGCCGTCGCTTACAAAGGCGTCCGCGTCGAGCTTGCCGGTTTTCGCAGCAACACCAGTCCGCGGTTGATAGACGTCGCCGATCAATTCATCGAGCTTGATTCCCACCTGGATGAGATCACTAAGTCCGATAGCCGTTACAACCACAACCACCACTCGGGAAGCCACTCCGTTTCGACCCGAAACAGCGGAGGGCTTACACGCGTGCAAGACGACGACGCTGAGGCCGAGACGAGTCGAGAGGTCGTCGCTGAGCGGTGAGCACCCTGGGAGCGCAGGCATCCCTGCCTGCTGCTTTCTAACAGTCATTCTCCTTCTCGCGCAGCGCCTGTTCCCAGGGCCGAAACGTCCGTGCGTATGCAAGCCACGCTGTGGCCCGCGCTGATTTCTACCAGTGGCGGGTTGGCCAGTTTGCACTCGTCGATTGCTATCGGACATCGGGTGCGAAAGCGGCAACCCTCGGGAGGATTGATGGGAGTAGGAACATCACCTTCGAGGCGAACTCGTTGACGCTTTGCACGCGGCACGGGCGCCGGTATCGAAGACAGCAGGGCCTGCGTGTAAGGATGGAGCGGGTTCGCGAAAATCTCTTCGGTATCGGCTTCCTCGACTATCTGTCCCAAATACATTACGGCTACGCGATCGGATATGTGTTTGACCACCGCGAGGTCGTGGGCGATGAACAGGTACGTGAGCCCGAACTGCTGCTGAAGCTCGCGTAGCAGGTTGAGTATCTGCGCCTGTATAGAAACGTCGAGAGCCGATACGGCTTCGTCGCACACGATGAGCTTAGGCTTCAGCGCGAGCGCTCTTGCGATGCCTATGCGCTGCCGCTGCCCGCCCGAGAATTCGTGAGGGTAGCGGCTTGCGTGCTCGGCGTTGAGGCCTACAAGTTTGAGAAGCTCGGCGACTCGCTGACGCGCGCGGCGGCGCGCCGGTGTGAGCATCTGTTTGCGGCCGCGTGAACCTCGCGATTCATCTCGCGATTCCGCGCTTTCGTCCGCGGAGTCAATTCCGTGGACCAGGATCGGCTCTTCGAGCATCGCGCCCACAGTCATCCGTGGATTGAGCGAACCGTACGGATCCTGAAAGATGATTTGCATCTCGCGACGCAGACCGCGCATCTCGCGTTCGCTTAGCGAGAACACGTCGTGCCCGTCGAAGATCACTCGCCCGGAAGTAGGCTCGATCAATCGGAGAATCGTTCGGCCCGTCGTAGTCTTACCGCAGCCGGACTCGCCTACAAGGCCAAGCGTCTCTCCGCGCGGGATCGAAAACGATATCCCGTCAACCGCTCGCACGTAGCCGACAGTCCTGGGCACGACGCCCTTGCGGATCGGGTAGTGCTTGATAAGGTCTTCGACGACTAGAATGTCATCCATAAAAAAAAATAGGTCAACAGATTTTCCATTTTCTATTTGTCATTTGCTATTTCCTGACCAACGATCCGATAAACACGGGTCGGTGCTAAATGACAAATGACAAATATGACAAATGGAAAATAAAAAATGGAAAATAGTTCGGTTCTGAGCGATGATCCAATGATCTTGCATGTTCTTTATTCTCTTCGATTTTCTTACGCTGAGCCGCGAGGCATCTCTCCTACCTCCTCGGCAAAGTGACAAGCCGCGAAATGATCTGGCGCGATCTCGCGGAGCGGCGGCCCTTCCTTGCAGATTTCCTGCACGAACGAACAGCGTGTGCGAAACCTGCAGCCCGATGGAAAGTCCAGCGGACTCGGCACGGCTCCGGGGATGACCGCAAGTTGTTCCTTCCTTTCCCCCAGCGTCGGCAGCGACCGAAACAGCCCGTGGGTGTAAGGATGCTTCGGGCGCTCGAAGAGCGACGCGACAGTCGCAGACTCGACCACCTTCCCGGCGTACATCACTGCGACTCGATCGCAGGTTTCGGCGACCACTCCAAGGTCGTGAGTGATCAGCAGAACCGACATGTTCAGCTCGCGTTGAAGCTCATTCAGCAACTCGAGTATCTGGGCTTGAATGGTCACATCGAGCGCGGTTGTCGGCTCATCGGCGATCAGCAGTGCGGGACGGCAAACCAATGCCATCGCGATCATCGCACGCTGTTTCATCCCTCCGGACAGTTGATGCGGATACTCATGAAATCGAGACTCGGGCGAAGGTATGCCGACCCGCCGCAACATATCCACGGCGATCTCCCGGGCTTCGCGCCTCGATGCCGTGCGGTGTTCGCGAATCGCTTCCGTGATCTGCGCGCCGATAGACATTATCGGATTGAGTGACGACATCGGCTCCTGAAAGATCATCGAGATCAGGTTGCCTCGCACGCGCCGCATCGCTTTGTCATCGAGCCGCAGGAGGTCTTCGCCGCGAAAGTTTATTTCGCCGCCTGCATACTCGGCAGGTGGCGCCGGCAAAAGCTTGAGAATCGAATAAGCCGTGACCGACTTGCCGCACCCGCTCTCGCCGACGAGTCCGAGGGTTTCGCCGCTTGCGATGTCAAAACTCACTCCGCCAACAGCCTCAAGAACGCCATCGTCGGTGTGGAAACAGATTCGCAGGCCGGAAACCGAAAGGAGATTGTTGATTTCCGATTTCCGATTTCCGATTTCCAATACTCGGCTCATGGTTCAGCTTTCGATGCCTGACAAACGAAGTATGACTGCGGAGGGAGATCGGTGTTCGACATGAAATCGCAAATCGCCAATCGCAAATCGGCAATCCAATCACTTCTTCTTGGGTGTGAGTATGTCGCTCGCCAGGTGGATCTGCTGTTGACCCTGGTCGCGGACGCGGCGAGCGAGCTCTGGCAGCGTCTCGTCCGGTTCCTGAGTCGCGAGCTTGATGACCATCGGCAGGTTCACGCCGGTCACCACCTCCACCGGCGCGCGCCCAAGGAAGCTGGCCGCGATGTTTGTGGGCGTTCCGCCGAACATGTCCGTGAGCAACAGCACGCCGCTGCCGGCGTCCATTCGTTGAATCGCGCGTTCGATCTCTTCCGACGCTACGTCGACATCATCGTGCCAGCCAATCGAGACCGCTGTGATATGGTTTATTTCACCGACGATCATTTCCGCCGCCGAGACCAGCTCATTAGCTAACTGTCCGTGAGTTACTATTACCGCGCCTATCATGACTTATACCGCTCCTCATCCTTATGAGCATCCCGGTGAACTACTTTTGTCTTGTATCCCAGCTCGTTCAACTGTTTGTTGACCGCCTCGGCGACCATAACTGACCGGTGCCGGCCGCCGGTGCATCCGACGCCAACTGTCAGATAGCTCTTTCCTTCGCGCTGAAACCGCGGCAGCAGGTACGCGAGCAAATCGACGAATCGCGCGATAGTATCCTCGACCTCACTCTCCGATTGCAAGTACTGAATAACGGCGGGGTCGCGCCCTGTGAGCGGCCGCAGCTCGGCGACAAA
>DATDOV010000027.1:0-14676 GCA_035293105.1 Blastocatellia bacterium | reverse complement strand
GCTGCAGGTGCCATAGCTGCAGCACCCTTAGCCGCAACCACGGGCGACTTTGCCGTCCCTGCCGCGCGAGCCCTCAGCCCCACCACCGGCACTGCCAGCGCCGCCACCGCTACTATCAGCACTGCCATCATTACCGCTCTTTTCGTTTTCATCTCTCTATCCCTCTCCTAGGATTTTGGGAGTCTCTCCAAGCCCGGACGATCACCCGACTTGGATCCATGCCTTCCGGCTAAGAATAATTCCCCGGCCGCCCAGATGGCGATCCGGTGACTGTCTTGTAATGAACATTAAGACTGATCATTTTCAACTGCGCAGAAATACGCCTTGAACTGACAGGAGGCGAGTCGAACTTGCTGCACACCGCGTGCCACCATAGGCATTAGCCGCAAGAGTTAAGACATTATTTGCTAAACCTATATTAAAGCGGGAAAAAAAGTCGGAGATGTCCAGTTTGCTCGGTGTTCCGAGGGCCTGGATTTCCAAGTCGAGTGGATACGAAGTGTACCTCGCAGTGCGAAATTCGTTTCCGAGCGGTACTCATTAGCCACTTGTCCAAACAATCTCAAAAGGTTGCGGGGTTTTCAGAATTTCCACTCGGCGTCGGTGAATTGTACACACAATCGCTCGAAACCATCTTTGCCTCGGAAGCGGTTGCGCAAAACCGCGAAGCTCTCGAAGCCCTGGCTAGGGCTGACTACTCGCAGCACGTCGAATTCGGCAGGTGGCGTCTTAACGAGAATCTGTGCGCCGTTCGAGCTCAGATTGTCGGTCCGAGCCATTTCCTTGGTGATTGTCCGCATTGACTCGTCGTAGTATTCAACTATGAGAATTTCCGCTCGAGCCTCGCGCGGCTTTCGCCTTCGATTGGCTCCTTTCCAACTGGTTGTCTGAAATGTGCCCCAAGGTTTCTCCAGGAACCCAGGCGGAGGACCTGCGCCAAGAAACTCGAGCCCTACTCTTCTGACCCCGTTCACCGGAGTTTCGACCCTCCGTACGATGCAATAGACGCTGTAGCCCGCATCGGTGAACCCGTGATTGCGCAGTTTCACCGGCATCGGGAGCGTCACATACAACACCCGGCCTGTGCGCATGCGGCGACTAGTTAGAAGTGTCACGCCGGTCCTGCTCACGTCCGACGTAGTCGCCATTTCATCCCACTTCCCGCCGACGCGATCGTGTCCGGTCACGAGGACCGGAACCGACAACTTGATCCGCTCTACTCGCCGCCGGTCATCGTCCGTTTCGCCGCTGGAGAACGCGCGGTACGCTCTTCGATGTGAAGGCAAGCGGGCGAGGTCGACTTGCTCGTCCCCACGGGCGGAGTTGGCGGTTTGCTGCTCGCGGAGGGCCACCGCTCGCGTACGAGTCGTCGACTCCGCCGGTGACGATTCGGCAACGCTGTCGTTGCAGTGCTCGTCGTAACGGACGCGGTTCGGAAGGCTACCGAGCACCGCAAGCGCGCGCGACGCACGCTCGAACGCCACTTCAATCTTCGCGTGCAGGTCGCCTGGGATGGTCGCACTGATCCGATAGGGCGGGTACAAAAAGTCGACCGCGCGGTAGTAGGCCTGCTTGATTTCGCGGAGGGTCGCGGGTCTCTCAATGCCCAACACCTGATAGTGGGTGCCGCCCCGCTCGATGCGATCAAGTAGGAGGCTGAGTTCCAGATAGTATGCGCTTATCTGCGCTGGCGTGAGACTGGGCTCTCCGCCACTGTCAGTCGCTAAGTTCTTTAAGCCGGCTGGCTCAGCCAAACCGGATCCTTGCGAAGCCATTTCGATGCCTTGGACGCGGGCGCGTTGGAGATAGGGGCCGTCAGGTCTGAGCGTCTGATATCAGGGCCACGACCATTATGAGTGTATTGAGATGTTTGTCAACATTATTGATTGGCCGGGGTCTGTTTTCTGTTACATTAATCGTTGCGACGACCGCCGCCAAGCTGTAAACTCTCGGCGATCGGCTGCCCTCCCGCGACTGGCGGCTAAGGCTGACGGTTCGAGAGGCGGTCGGAACACCGCGCGTCACGTTAGATCTGAAAATCTGAAGTCCGGTTTGGTTCGTGAGAAAGAGAATGGAGGAACGCAAAGTGCGCATCGCCCTGGGAGCCGCAGTCGTGATCACTGTACTGTGCGGCGGTCCGGCGCATGGACGGGCTCAGGCTCAATCGCCGGCAAAGGAGACTACGGCTGCGATCTCCGGCCGGGTAACGGTGAGCGGCAAACCAGCCGTAGGCATCGTCGTAATAGCCGCTCGCGAGCAGCGTGACGCCGAAGTGCTGCAGGCGTTTCTCGGCGGTCGTCCGCTGTTTGAGAAGGCCACAACCGATGAGGCTGGCCGGTTCCGTATCTCGAACCTGGCAGCCGGCTCCTACTCGGTTCAGCCTCTTGCTCCTGCGCTCATCGCCTCCGGTGAGTCCGCAGCAAAACAGGGCCTTACAGTCGTTGTCGCGGACGGCGAAACAGCCACGGGGATCAACTTCGCGCTCATCCGCGGCGGCGTAATCACCGGACGAGTCACTCACGCGGATGGCAGAGCCGCAGTCCAGGAGCACGTCAGCGTCTCCCCGGTCAACACCACACAAGGTACCTGGCGGGGAGAGTATTCGCTCATTCCGAATGATTTCCAGACCGACGACCGCGGCGTATATCGAGTCTACGGCCTACCGGCGGGCCGCTATATTGTTAGCGTCGGAGGTTCCGATCGACTTGCGCAGATAACGACAGTGGGCAAGAGGCCTGCGCGTCCGATGACTTATCATCCCGGCACGACAGACAGGTCCAGAGCTACGGTCGTCGATGTGGCGTTGGGTGGTGAGAAGATCAACGTCGACATCCGCTTGGGGCAGGCAACGCGAACCTACAAGGCCACGGGCCGAGTAGTAGATGCCGAAACCGGCAAGCCCATCGCAAGTCTTCTGACCGGTCACACAAGGGCAATGCGCGAGCGGTCCGATCCGACAGGCGAGCCAAGTGACTCGATCTCGATGGAGCCCTCGACGGGGGCAGATGCCGGCGTGGGATCGATGACGAATGCGAACGGCGAGTTCCACCTGGACGGCCTCACACCGGGCCGCCATATGGCCTTCGCGGTACAAGGGCTTGGCGGCGACAGTGAGCTTTATGGCGACCCTGTACAATTCGAGATCAAGTACGAAGACGTCGGCGGCCTTGAAATCAAGATGCACCGTGGCAGTTCGGTGAGTGGCGTCGTTACGGTGGAAGGGACCTCCGATCCGAACGTGCTGGCCAAGCTGTCGCAGATTCAATTGTTCGCCGGCGCAGAACGCGAGAACGCGGCCATTCCCAATTTCTCTAGCGCAAAGGTTGCGCCAAACGGTGAATTCGTTCTGCGAGGCCTTCGACCCGGAAAGGTGCGAATCAGCCTGTTCGAGTTCCTAACGCAACAAGACTTCTCCCTCATTCGCGTCGAGCACGACGGCGTCGATGCAGGCAGAGCAATAACGATCGCCGCCGGGGAGCACGTGACCGGCCTGCGTGTCGTAGTTGGATACCCAAGCGGCATCATTCGTGGCCACGTGAAGCTCGAAGGCGACCTGCCCAAAGGCGCGCACATCATCGTTATCGCCCGACGAACAGAGGCTGGCGACGCCGATGACGACGACGATGACTACTCCGGCTTTCTCGGGGGCGCGCGCTCGACGGTCGCGGACTCAAGCGGCGGCTTCACCCTCGATAAACTTATGCCGGGGGAGTATCGCGTGACCGCGACCGTTTTCCAAAAGGCGCGGACTGACACCCCTTTGGCGATGGCAAGAGAGAACGTCACGGTGGCAGGCACGGGCGAGTCAGCAATCACCATCGTCCTCGACGTTCGGCCCAAATCCAACGACCGTTAACCCAAGCGCGAAGGGCGCATACACCACGCATACGATGATGAAAGCTCTGGCACTCATTTCGACTCTCGCCGCTGTCATCGTCGCGGCGACTCGGATTCAACCCACTTGCGCCGCCCAATCTCGGCAGCCAACAGCTTCTGCATCGGTCGGCCGCGCTCCTCAACAACGAGCGAAGCCGTTGACGGGCCGCGTAGTCAACGAGGGTGGCCAGCCGTTGCCCGAAGCCACGGTTATCGCGGTACCGGCCGGAACATGGAGCAGCCAGGGTCAGGCATCCTACCTCAGTTACCCCTCATCGCTGACCGACGACCAGGGCCGGTTCAGCTTGGACGGGATTACCGGCGGACTGTACGAGGTCACCGCCCTGGTGCCGGGGTACTACGCAGAGCGCGAAGCCGCGGGCCAACGGCGGCTCTTTCGGCCCGGCGAATCCGTCTTGATCAGGATGATCCGGGGAGGCGTGATTGCTGGAGTGGTCACGACTTCATCAGGCGAGGCCATTGTCGGCATTCACGTGCGGGCCATTCGGCTCCGAACACTCGAGGGCAAGCCGGCCCTCTCAACCACCCTGCTGACCACGTCATATTTGAGAACCGACGATCGCGGGGCATACCGCATCTACGGCCTCGAGCCCGGAGTCTACGTCGTCTCAGCAGGCGGGAAGGCCGTGCTGCCCATCTCCGTCACCGGGTATGAAGGCGATTCGCCAACCTACTACCCGTCCGGAACGCGAGACACGGCGACGCCACTCACACTCCACGCCGGACAAGAACTGATGGGCATCGATATTCGGTATCGAGAGAACCGCGGGTACGTCATCAGCGGAAAGGTGACCGGCGTGACGGGCGGAATTCTGGGCGGCGGCCTGGTCGTCCTTTCGCAAGCGCCGGGAGGTTCGGTTGAAACAATTTCGTTCCTTGTCCCCACGGAGGGAGCAGGCGAAGGGCAATTCGCGTTCAGTGCCGTGTCCGACGGGGAGTATGACGTCAGCGCAATGTCCGTCGAGAATTCCGGCACTACTTCGGCGGCAGCACCCAAGCGAGTGAAAGTGAAAGGCGCCGACGTGACGGGAGTGGATCTCGCGCTTACGCCGCTCGGTTCAATCTCGGGCCGCGTCGTCCTGGAACCGGCTCCCCCTGCCGATCCCAAGGGAGGCTGCAAGGCCGGGGCGAGTGAGTCGATCGAAGATATCGTGATACTGGCCCAACCGGAAGACAGGACGAAGCGGAAGCTGGCCGGAGCGAAATCGATCATGAGCCTCTCTCCGTTCTCCCTGCACATTGACGCGGTGCCGGACTCGAACGGCAGCTTTACCGTGCGAGCATTACACGGCGGACGGTACCAACTTGAGACTCGGCTTCCCAGCGAGAACTGGTGGGTCGCTTCGATCTCGCGTCCGCCGGCGAACGCGAGCCAGCGCCGTCCTGACGTTGCGCGGAGCGGCATCTCACTCAAGTCAGGCGAAAAGCTGGAGGGTCTGAACCTGGCGATCGCTCAGGGCGCGGCGGGGCTTCGCGGAAAGGTCGTCTCGTCTCAGGAAAACGTAGCGTTGCCGGGCAAGCTTCGATTGCACCTTGCGCCAGCCGAGCCCGAACGCGTCGACGATCCGCTGCGGTATGCGGAATCGCTCGTAGAAGCCGACGGTTCGTTCGCCATCTCAAACCTGGCGCCGGGGCGGTACAAGGTGTTTGCTCGAATCGTCTCGGATGACGAGGCGAATGACGAGGATGAGCTTCGAGCCGCGGCATGGGATGCGACCACGCGCGCGTTGTTGCGGATCGAGGGTGAAGCGTCGGATGTGGTCGTTGAGTTGAAGCGATGCGAGCGCGTTACCGATTATGTGTATCGCTATCGGGCGCCGGCGGCGAAACGGTGAGGTCCATTCAATTGTTGAACCGCGGCGGTTGCCCGACGTTGAAGTAGTCCGAACGAAGAATTGACAATCGTCCCGTTCAATCGACAACCCGGAGGGTACATCAATGCCTATTCTCCCGGTCGCAGCGGTTCTTTTGGCCTGTGCGCTCAGCGTCGATCCGGCGGCCTTCTCCCAGCCTTACGTTCAAGAATCGAGAGCAAAGGAAGCGTCGGGCTCGGTTTCAGGCCGCGTCACCCTCGGAGGTAAGCCGCTGGCTAATGTCACGGTGGTATTGTCTTCGGACACTCCGCCGTGGGAGCCGCACGCGCCTCCGGCAAAAGCGACGACCGACGAGGACGGCCGCTTCCGTATCACGGGCGTCGCTAAGGGAAACTATACAGTCGGCGCGTATGCCCCGGCGTATGTCGGGCCTCAAATACCGAGGTACGGATTTTCGGGTAAGGCGGTGACGCTCGACGACGGTGAAGCGGTTGAAGGACTCAGCGTTGCGCTCGAGAGAGGCGGGGTGATCACCGGCCGCGTTACTGACGCCGAAGGCCAGCCCGTGATCGAACAGAGCATCAGGCTGGATCAGGTCGACCGAAATGGCGCACCGGCCCCGGAGATCCTACCCGTTAGTGTGTTCAGATTCAGCACCGACGATCGGGGCGTTTATCGAATCTATGGGCTGCCCGCCGGGTTCTACAAAGTGAGCGTCGGAGTATCGCCAACTGACCGGTCGGTGAGAATCGGGTTCGCGGGCGGGTTCTTCGCTCGCACGTTTCATCCCGACGCGAGCGAGGCTGCCAGAGCCGCTATCGTGGAGGTCACCGCGGGCGGCGAAGCTACGGGCGTCGACATCAAGGTCGGCCGGGCGTTGAAGACCTACACGGCGTCCGGGCGCGTTATCGACGCCGAAAACGGGGCGTCCGTGGCGGGGTTGAGATACGGCCATGGCCCACTCGTGGGAGATGCGAAGAGGATTGGGGGATTCGGAACGACATCAAACAGGACTGACACGGAAGGCCGGTTCAGAATCGAGGGACTTCACCCAGGTCGATACGCAGCGTTCGCGATCAGCGACACCCAAACCGACTTTTACAGCGAACCGGCCGTTTTTGAAGTGACCGACGAAGACGCAGCCGGCATCGAGATCAAGATTCGCCGCGGCGCGAGCATCAGCGGGGTCGCGGTCATAGAAGGAACGGACGACCCGGCGCTAACGGGGCAACTTTCGCAGCTTCGGCTCATTGCCAGTATCCAGACGGACCAGTTGGCGGCCCCCCGGATCGCTCCTGCCAACCTAGCCCCGGACGGCAGCTTTAGAATCACCGGGCTACAACCGGGGAAGGTCCGGGTCACACTGAGCGAGGAACCGAAGCGGCCAAAGGGCCTCTCGCGCTACGTCCGACTTGAGGGTGAGGCGGCGGATCAACAGGGGAACATCGATGTTTCGTCCGGTGCGAACATATCGGGTGTCCGCGCGGTGATCTCGTACGGCTCCGGTGTGATCCGCGGGCAACTGAAGATCGAGGGCGGCAATCTGCCGGACGGAACGGTCCTCATCGCCTTCGCCCGCCGCCTGAGCAATCCGCCTCAACCCGGGCCCAACATCGAAGCCGATGCGCGCGGCCGGTTTGTGCTCGAGGGCGTCGTGCCCGGTGAGTATGAAGTGTCGGTGATACCGTCACCGCCTCTCCGTAAGGGACCGCCTTTTCCGAAGAAAACGGTCACGGCCGTGAATGGGGCCGAGGTCGAAGTCGTGCTCGTTATCGACTTGAGCGCACTCTCCAACGACAAAGACCGGTGAAACGACCCAATGGAGGTCCAACGATGAATCGTCTCCTCGCCGCGAATATCTCGCTCGCCTTGACCATCGGAGTCCTGCTTTGCGGCTGTACCCTGACGGCGGTAGCTCAGAATCCGGCGCCCGCCGTGCAAGACCGCGCCGCCAGGCGGCGCGCCTCCTCCATCACCGGGCTTGTGGTCGATGATTCAGGGAGGCCTCTCGCCAACGCCGGGATATACGTGAACAAGGTGGGTGTCGCCGGATCGCAGCGCACGACCAGCACCGACGACAAGGGGCGGTTCCGCGTAGACGATCTGCCCGCGGGCGCTTACTCGGTCACGGCCTCAGCCGCATCAATGGTCCCTGCCGATGAACCAATCCAGCGCCGCTACTACCGGCCCGGCGACTCGGTCACGCTTCGATTGATGAAGGGCGGAGTGATAACGGGTAAGGTCACCAACTCGGCGGGCGAGCCGCTGATTGCCGCCAGAGTTCAAGCCATTAGACTGCGGACGCTCGACGGTCGTCCGCTGCGCACGGGGCCCGGGCGGGAGAGGCAGGCGGATGATCGCGGCATCTACCGGCTTTACGGACTCTACCCCGGCGTCTATCACGTGGTCGTCAACGCCAAGGCTGGTTCCTCTAGTACCGCAAGTCCGTTTGAGGATGAAGCCCCGACCTATCACCCATCGGCTACGCGGGATACTGCCGCCGAAGTGATCGTGCGCGCGGGAGATGAAGTCATCAACATCGACATTAGGTACCGAAGCGAGCGAGGCCACGCAGTGAGCGGGACTTATTCCTCACCTGCGGCACTCGGGAGTTCTTCGGTCCCCGTCACGATAACGCTGGCTCGCGCGCCCGGTGGCGCAATCGAAGCTTCGACCTTCATTCCAGCGCAGGGCAACGAGAGGAGCTTCGCGATCTACGGCGTACCCGATGGCGAATACGAGTTGACGGCGCGAGTCAACACAGCGGACGGCGAGGGCGCGGCATCGGCCCCACGCCGCATAGCCATTCGTGGCGCCGATGTCACCGGCGTCGAGCTTGCGCTCGCGCCGCTGGCCTCTATATTGGGCCGCGTCGAGCTCGCTGCCAGCCCAGAGACACAACTGAAACCGGATTGCCGGAGCACGCGCTCGACGCCAATTTCGGAGATCGTCGTCGTGGCCCGAGCGGACGAGAGCCCGGATCCAAGGGCTGTTGCTAGTACTCCCGAACGGCCCGTTGCGCCGGACGAAAAAGGCGAGTTTAAGGTTGCGAGTCTGACCTCGGGGCGATATCACATCGAGGCGCAACTACCGGTAAAGGAGTGGTACGTACGCTCGATGACTCTGCCCGCAGCTTCGCCGAAAGTGCAGCCACGAGATGCCGCGCGGAATCCCATAACGGCGGGTTCCGGCGAGCGCGTCAGCGGACTAACGATCACCATCTCGGAGGGCGCGGCGAGCCTGAGCGGGCGAGTCATTCCGACCGCGGAAGGCGCTTCCCTTCCCGATCGCTTGCGCGTCTTGCTCGTTCCCGCCGATGCCGCGCGCAAGGACGACGCGCTGCGATTCTCAGAAACCGTGGTGGAACGGGATGGCGCGTTTGAGTTGAATAATCTGGCGCCCGGCCGCTACAAGGTGGTGGCTCGCGTGCCTCCCGTGGACGACCGAGACGCCGCTCGGCCATTCTGGTGGGACGCGACGGGCCGCGGGGCGGCCCATCGCGATGCGGACGCGGCCGGCATCGCGATCTCACTGGGGCCTTGCGAACACCTCAGCGACTACCCGCTGCCTTTCAGCGTCAGTGCGGGCAAGCGATGAAGCTCGATGATCTGCGGCGCTTTCAGCGAACCGCAGCCGGCTTGCCCGATACTATCGCGGCGGATAATATCCTTCGCCGTGAGTCCATTCCAACAATTCACCACAGGAGCAGACAACAAATGAGTTTCAGAAAGATCGTTCCGATCCTGATCGCGCTATGCCTGGCGGCATCGGCTTTCGCGCAGGGCAATCGCGGCGCCACTGAAGTCACAATCAAAGGCAAGAAGATCACTGTCGATTACGGGCGGCCGAGTTTGAAGGGCCGCGACATGTTTTCTCAGATGACGGTTGGCATGATCTGGCGCACGGGTATGAACCAGGCAACCAAGGTCGAATCGACCGGGGACCTTGTCGTCGGCGGCAAAGAGGTCAAGGCGGGCAAGTATTCACTCTGGACGAAGAAAACCGGCGCGAACACCTGGTCCCTTCTCTTTCATCCCAACGCCGATGTCTGGGGAGCTCCGCCGCAAACCCAGGGCTTCGTCGCCGAGACGCCGTTGACCATGGAGACCGCAGGCGATTCCGCCGAGCAGTTGACGATCACGCTGATGGATAACAAGGGCAAGGCGGGGATCAAGATCCAGTGGGGCGCCGCTGTCCTGAGCGGGTCGTTCGACGTGAAGTGATCACTAGTCATCGCTAGGCGACTGGCGTCGCGCTGCACATCCACCAAGAAGAAAGGCCACCTCGCGGTGGCCTTTCCCTTCTGCATCAATTCTTCGGACCGACTCAGTCCTTCTTCGTCGCAGCCGCGTCCGCTCTCACCGGGCTAGCGGAGTCTACCGTGTAGTCGATGAAGCCGTTCATCATCTCGTCCCAGGTCTGCTCGCCGAACTTCACTTCTCTCGCTGGGTCCGGATTGCGGGGGTTTCGGGTCGAGTTGTCGAAATGCGCGACGACCTCGATCTTCGTCCCCTTCGGCACGAATAACGGAGTCTTCGGGTAGTAGTACACCTGCCAGTTGAAGTTGTACTTCGGCACGGACAGCAGAATCTCGGACCGGCCGTCGGGATAAGTCGCCCGATACCGCACGTCTTTTCCGCGAAGGTGCATGTGAGGCATCAGGCTGACGATGTGCGCGTCCTGCTCGAATTCGTACTCAGCCTTCACCTCGTGATTGGGCGCGCCGGGCGGAATCGCAAACCTCATGTCGAACGCCGCCGTTGTCGTGATGACTTTGGTCACCGGCTGCTTGGCAAAGATCAAGCCGACCATCGAGCGGTCCTTCCCCTCCGTGCCGTTCGGCGTGTAGTGCAACTGGAAGATCAGTTGCGAGCCGGCCTTGATCAATTTGGCCGAGCCGGGCTGAGCCGTGAAGGGAGTCTGGCCGGGCGAGAGCGCGCCGAGCAGTCCTTCACCGAGGTCGAGCTTTTGCGATCGCCTGCCGCGCGGATCGCGAACGTAGATCACGATGTGGTGGACGACTGAGAGGTTCCCGGCCCGCGCTTCCATGGCTTGAATGTAGCGGTCTTCTTTGAAGTTGGTCGGCACGGTGAAGTACTGATACGGTACGGAGCCTTCGGCCGGCACGGTGTACTCGGTCGGCATGTAGAAAACGGCATCGGGCTCGCCGATCTGCCATCCGGGCGAGTACTTAGGCGGCGGCGGCAGGTCCTTCGGATTGCCCTCTCTGGCTCCGGCGTCGACCCATGCGGTTATCGTATCGATTTCCTTCTGGGTCATGCGGCGATCGTTAGCCCACTGGCCGTGCTGAGGGTCGGCATGCCACGGCGGCATCTCACGGGTGGCGACCTTTTCACGAATCGCTTTAGCCCACGGGCGGATGTCCTTGTAGGTGAGCAGCGACATCGGCGCAATCTCGCCGGGCCGGTGGCAAGCTACGCAGTTCTTGTAGAAGATCGGCGCAACGTCTTTGTTGAAAGTCAGCGACGCGCGCGCGTCCGAGCCCGCGCCCGCCATCCCCGCCAGGCCGAACGTCGAACACAACACCATCGCGAGCAGGTGAATTCGATATCTCTTCATCTAGTCAATGCCTCCGGCCGTCGTGCTGGTCGTTGAAAAACTGATCCGCAGAGGATCAGTCTTAATACTCGATACTGCTGGAACGCTCCACTGATGCGGCAATTCTAGGGGCGAGGTTGGGCCAAGTCAATTCCGGAACGGGGCGTTTCTTGACAACCGTCGCGGACTCTCGGCTAGAATGGTCGATTCACATACGGCGCAGATTCGTCACTATCAGGGCACCGGGTTGATGGCGATAGACAGGATTACAATCCGCGGGGCACGGCAGCATAACCTCCGGGACATCAGCCTCGAAATCCCCCGCGACCGGCTTACAGTCATCACCGGACTGTCCGGCTCGGGAAAATCGAGCCTCGCGTTCGACACCATCTACGCCGAAGGCCAGCGCCGCTACGTCGAATCGCTCTCTGCCTACGCGCGGCAGTTTCTCGATCAATTGGAAAAGCCCGACGTCGATGCCATCGAGGGCCTCTCGCCGGCGATTTCGATCGAGCAGAAGACTACAACTCGCAGCCCGCGTTCGACGGTCGGCACGGTCACCGAAGTCTACGACTACATGCGACTGCTGTTCTCGTCGATCGGCCAGCCCCACTGCCACAAGTGCGGCCGGCCGATCTCGCGCCAGTCCGTCGACCAGATCGTCCAGCAATTGAATCAACTGCCCGAAGGCGAGCGAGTCATGATTCTCGCGCCGATAGTTCGCGGCCGGAAAGGCGAGTTCAAGAAGGAGATCGAAAAGCTCGCGCGATCGGGATTCAACCGCGCGCGAATCGACGGCGAGCTTCGGCAACTCGATGAGGAAATCAAGCTCGACAAGCGCCGCAATCACACGATCGAGGTCGTCGTCGACCGTTTGCTCCTGAAATCAGGCGTTCAAAAGCGGCTCGAAGATTCCGTCCAGTTGGCGTCGAAGCTAACGGGCGGACTGGTGCTCGTGTCGGTCGTCGACGGCCAGGAGCGATTGTACTCCGAGCAGATGGCTTGCCCCGATTGCGGCATCTCGGTGCCCGCGCTCGAGCCGCGCTCGTTCTCGTTCAACAGCATGTATGGCGCGTGCCCGGCGTGTCACGGGTTGGGGAGCCGCGCCGAGATCGATCCGGCGAAGATAGTGCCCGATCCGTCCGTGCCGATCAGCGAACAGGACCCGTTCCCCGCCGACGGCGCGATCAGCGGGTACCTCCGCGATTGTATGCGGGCGCTCGCGCGGCAGGCAGGCCTCCCAACCGAACGCCCGTTTTCAGACCTGCCGCAAAAGGCGCAGGACGCGTTCTTCTACGGAACGAAGGAGCGGCTCAGTCTTCGCTACGGCAGCTACGAGTACAAAGCGGAATGGAAGGGCGCGCTGAAGTACCTCAGCAGCCGCGCCGAAAGCATGAAGAGCGAGAGCGCCGTCGCAGCCTTCGAATCGCTCATCTCCCAGGCGGCGTGTCCGGAGTGCGGCGGGAAGCGGCTCCATCGGGCCTCACTCGCGGTCAAAGTCGCCGGGCGCTCGATTGCAGACTACACGTCGCTGCCAATCGCCGAGGCGCTGCGAGTGGTCAAAGACGTGACCTTGAATGCTCGCGATGAGAAGATTGCCGGCTTGATCTTGCGTGAAATCCGCGAGCGCCTCGGCTTCCTCGAAACGGTCGGCATCGGGTACCTCACGCTGGATCGCGGGTCGGCTACGCTTTCAGGCGGCGAGGGCCAGCGAATCAGGCTGGCGACCCAGATCGGCTCGCAGCTTCGCGGCGTCCTCTACGTCCTGGATGAGCCGTCGATCGGATTGCACCCCCGCGACAACCTCAAGCTGCTCGACACTCTCTGCCACCTGCGCAATCTCGGCAACACGGTGCTGGTCGTCGAGCACGATGAAGAGACGATCCGCCGCGCCGATCACGTCGTCGATCTGGGACCGGGGGCGGGCGCGCACGGCGGCGAGATCGTCGCCCAGGGAACGCCCGATGAGATCAGCGCCGCGCCAAACTCGCTGACCGGCAAGTACATGTCGGGCGAGTTGGAGATACCTATTCCCGGCTCGCGAAGGCAGTCGAACGGAAAAGCGATCGTCGTCCAGGGGGCGAGAGCGAATAATCTGAAGAACATCGACGTGACGTTTCCTCTCGGACTGTTCATCGCAGTCACCGGAGTCTCTGGCTCGGGCAAATCGACGTTGATCGAGAACATCCTGTACCGCAGTCTCGCGCGCAAAATTTTTCGCAGCCTTCTCGATCCGGGCGAGCACCGCGCCCTGTCAGGGCTCGAATACATCGACAAGGTGATCGAGATCGACCAGTCGCCGATCGGTCGAACGCCCCGCTCGAACCCGGCAACCTACACCGGCTTGTTCACGCCGATCCGCGAGCTGTACGCGATGTTGCCCGAATCGCGCGAGCGTGGCTACAAGCCCGGCCGCTTCTCGTTCAACGTGAAGGGCGGCCGCTGCGAAGAGTGCCAGGGCGACGGCATGAAACGCATCGAGATGAATTTCCTACCCGACGTCTACGTGTTGTGCGACGTATGCAGAGGCGCGCGCTACAACCGCGAGTCGCTGTCGGTCCAGTACAAGGGGAAGTCGATAGCCGATCTGCTCGACACGACGGTTGAAGAAGCGGTTGGGCTGCTGGAGAACATCCCCCAGGTCAAGGTCAGGCTTCAGACGTTGATGGACGTCGGCCTGGGCTACATCAAGCTCGGCCAGCCGGCGACGACGTTGTCGGGCGGCGAGGCGCAGCGGATCAAGCTCGCGAAGGAGCTTTCAAAGCGCGCGACCGGCCGCACGATTTACATTCTCGATGAGCCGACCACCGGGTTGCACTTCGACGACGTGCGAAAGCTGCTCGACGTTCTTCACAAGCTCGTTTCGCTGGGCAACACCGTTGTCGTCGTCGAACACAATCTGGATGTCGTGAAGAGCGCGGACTGGATCATCGACCTCGGCCCGGAAGGCGGCGATGACGGAGGGCGAGTCGTAGCCGAGGGAACTCCCGAAGACGTTGCGCGCAATCGAAAATCCTACACCGGCCAGGCGCTACGCGCGGTGCTTAATGGCGGGCGGCCCCGCGACAGAGCCTGAGGAATCGTTTTCAGATAGCGCGGATGGTGCGCAACATCCCGAAGCGCCTCTCGCACTTCCATGATGCACTGAGTTAGCGCGCCCTCGTTTACGCTAACGTCGGGCCACATTCTGTCTAACAACTCTGCCTTCCTCACCAGGTGATGATGCCGCTCGATCAAGTGCAAAAGGGTTTTGAAGCTCCTGGGCCTTAGCCCGGATTTCTCACAAACTGTCTGCTGGCTCGACACAATCGGACTTTCGCACATCAAAGCCCGACTGCGAAGTCGTTTCAGCAGGATTGGATCAAGTTGAAGCCTTGGGCTGTCGCGTTGCCGACTCTCAGGCTTT
>DATDOV010000026.1:0-143726 GCA_035293105.1 Blastocatellia bacterium | reverse complement strand
CCGTATCGGCCGTCCCCTGAATGAGCACGCGTTGATAGAGGGTCGCCGAGGCCGCGCGAACCTGCGGAACCCGTCGAACCCGCTCGGCCAACTCGTTGTAGCCCTCGATCGGCCGGCCGTCCTTGCGCATTAGATTGAGATGGGCTGTTCCCGAAAGAATCTTCGTCTGCACTTCCTCGCGGAATCCGGTCATCACTGCCAGCAGAATGATGAGCGAAGCCACACCCGCGGCGACCGCCGCTATCGCGATCACCGTGATGACCGAGATCATCACCTGCTTGCGCCGCGCGCGCAGATAACGAAGCGCGATGAACAGTTCGTAAGGCACGGTGCCGAGAGACGTGGGGACACGGAGACGCGGCGACGCGCGATTCACTATCTCGCCGCGTCCCCGCGTCGCCCCGTCCCCGCGTCGCTGTCTTTACTGAGGCTCATCCTTTCGTAGATTCCGGCCGCATGTGAGGAAAGAGAATCACGTCGCGTATCGACTTCGAGTTCGTCAGTATCATCACCAGCCGGTCGATGCCCACTCCTTCGCCGGCGGTCGGAGGCATGCCGTACGACAGCGCGCGCAGGTAGTCTTCATCGATCAGCATGGCCTCTTCGTCGCCGCGCTCGCGCAGCCGCATTTGGTCCTCGAACCTTCGACGCTGATCAGCCGGGTCGTTGATCTCACAGAACCCGTTGGCGATCTCCATGCCTGCGATGAACAACTCGAAGCGGTCCACGAATGCCGGATCGCGCTCGTTCTGCTTCGACAGCGGCGAAAGCTCGATCGGAAACTCGGTGATGAACGTCGGGTTTACAAGGTGAGGCTCGGCGACGTGCTCGAACATCGCTCCAAGCAGGTATCCGTAGCTCAGCGTACCGCCATTCGAGACCTCAGATTGGAGCTTTGAGACTTGAGATTTGAGATTCGGATGGTCCGACCGTTCGATCCACTGAAGCAAGTCTTCGGTCGTGGTCAGATCGTCGGGCGCCGGGCGTTGGGCGGCGACGGTGCCGGGTTCGCCCGCGCCGACGGATGCTGTCGGGTGGTTCCAGTAATGAACGATCGCCTCTCGCATGGTCATTCGAGCCCACGGTCGCGCGAAGTCGATCTGCTGCCCGTCGTATTCGACCTCGGCAGTACCGTACACGCGCTCTACCAACTGCGAGATCATCGTCTCGGTCAGCTCGATGAGGTCCTCAAAGTCCGAATACGCCTGGTACCACTCGAGCATCGTGAACTCGGGGTTGTGCCGCGTAGAGAGCCCCTCGTTGCGGAAGTTTCGATTGATCTCGTAGACGCGCTCGAACCCGCCGACGATCAGCCGCTTCAGGTAGAGTTCGGGCGCGATCCGCGCGTAGAGATCTATGTCTAGGGCATTGTGATGGGTGACGAACGGTCGCGCGGCGGCGCCGGTCGGGAGCGGCGTGAGCATCGGCGTCTCGACCTCGACGTAGCCGCGCTCGTCGAAGAAGGCCCGGATCAGCCTGATCACCTGCGAGCGCGTCTCGAACACCCTGCGCACGGCGCGATTGGCGATCAGATCGGCGTAGCGCTGGCGATACCGAAGCTCAATGTCGTGAAGGCCATAGTACTTGTCTGGCGGCGGCAACAGCGCCTTTGCCAAAAAAGTCAGCGACTCGCAGTGAATCGAGAGTTCACCGGTGCGAGTGCGAAACACGCGGCCCTCGGCGCCGACGTGGTCGCCGAGATCGAGCAGCTTGAAGAGCTGCCATGTTCGCTCGTCCAGTTCATTGGAACGGAGGTAGACTTGTATCATCTCTATCCCATCGGTGATACGAACGAAGGCGGCCTTGCCCATCTTGTTGATCGCGTGAATGCGGCCGGCGACTCGCGTTTGCGGGCGAAGGGCCTCGAGTTGCTCTCCGGTTTTCTGGGCATACGTCTCGACGGCTTGGCTTATCGTGTGAGTGCGGTCGAATCGATGGGGGTAGGGTTCTACACCGACACTCTTGATCTCTTCGAGGTTGGCCTCACGCTGCTTCCGCTGCGCAGACTCCGCGAAACCACGTTTAAGTGCGATATAGAGTTCGAGCTTGTTAAAGCGTCCATGGGCAGCCTGATACGATTCAGCCCATAGTGGGACGGCATCTCTTAGCGCGTCGACTGCACTTGTCAACTCTTGGCCATCGATCTCAAGCGTTCGAATCCTTGTCGACACCCCTGACAGCACTCCTCTGCCCCACGTCTGCTCGACCAGTGACCTATTCGTGGTTATCCGCGAAATCTGTCGAAGCATCTCCCTTACTCGGTTGCGTGCCTCTCCATCTGGCAAAATCTCGTCGGCAAGTGCGGACCGGTTGGACTCGATATGATCCAATTCGGCAGTCAGAGTTTGAATAATGCGCTTGTTAGTGTCGATCCAGTTTCGCACGGCAATGGATGTCCGCTCCGGCGAAAAACCGGGCTCGTGAATCGCGTCCAGCCTTGACCGGACGTCTCGACCGAGTTCCTCCGGTCTCGAATCCTCGAGAAGATCCAAGATGCGGCGCAGATGATCGATGAGATCCAAGACCGCCATTCCTATTACCAGCTAGTACGACTCTTTGCGGTGCCGGAACGAATACAAGACAACATCGTTGGCGAAGATATCATAGCGAACGCGGTAGTCTCCCAACCGAATACGCCACTGGCCCTCTCCCGGAGCAACCGCGGTTAGTTTCTTGATGTTGAAGTGCCCTGTCGTATTGTAAGGGTCTTTCCTTAGGATTGCCAAAACTTCCTCAACCTGAATCAGCAGCTTCGGGTTTCGCTTGAGTCTTTTGCGAACATCACGCTCGAATGGTGGGGTGGCAAGCATCCTGAAAAGATCAGGCATCGCTCATCTTTCCGCTTTCCGGCCCTTTGACTCTTAGAAGATCAGCCAACAGTTTCTCGGCGTTGGTGGCCTCGCCACGCAGGTAGGCGTCGTGACCATCCGCGATTTGCCGTCGAAGTTCCTCGTCGTGGAGTTCTGCTTGATCGTCCAGCTCGTCGGGATCGATCGGTTGAATCTTGCGCATTCGACAACCTCCAAGAGCATTTAAGTATATGCGTGTAGGACTGTCAATGGTCGAGGTATAGTACAGTCAGCATCATTCGTCAGGTGTCGTTTGTGGACAAATCCAATCTCGCCAGCGTAGTATTGTGCTTCGCGTTTACTATGTCTCAACCCGTAATCGAAAGCATTGTGCCCGGCGCCGGAGTCGAAGGCGGTGAGGTAGTCATCACGTGCAGGGACTTCGTCTTCTCGACGTACGATCAGGCACGGGTGAAATTCGGCGGCCTCGAGACCAGACCCGTCAGCGCTTCTCCTACCCGCGTGATCGCTCCCGTCCCCCCAAGCCGGGTGCTCGAAGGCGGCGCGGTCGAAGTCACGATCGAAGCCAACGGCACTCGCAGCAACTCGGACAGATTCATCGTCGGCCAGAAGCTCGCCGAGAACCTTCACCCGGTCGCTAATCCCGCTTTCGACCGCGATAGCGGGGCTATCTACACGACGCTGTCGGGCACGCGAGGGCAGAAGGTCCCGGTCTCGGTCTACAAACTGACGTCGACCGGCGAAAGCGAGCCGTTCCTGACCGACATAACCAATCCGACCGGGCTCGCGTTCAGTCCCGACGGCGAGTTGTTCGTCACCAGCCGGCACGACGGCTCGGTTTATCGAGTCACACCATTCAAAGACGCGGAAGTGTTCGCGCGCAATCTAGGGATACCAACCGGAATCGCTTTTGATGCCGACGGCCGAATGTTCGTCGGCGACCGCACCGGGACCATCTTCGAAGTCAACGACCTGGGTGAGTCGACCCCGTTTGCGACGGTCGAGCCGAGCATGGCCGCGTTTCATCTTGCGTTTGGACCCGACGACCACCTGTACGTCGCGGGACCGACACTGTCGAGCTTTGACTCGATCATGCGTGTGAGCCGTGATGGCGAAGTCACTCGGTTTTTCACCGGGCTTGGCCGGCCACAGGGATTGGCGTTCGATCGGGCGGGCAATCTCTACGTCGCGGCGAGCCGGCGAGGCCACCGCGGGATCATAAGAGTCACGCCTGATGCCGAAGCTGAAGTTGTCGTTGCTGGAGTATCGCTGGTTGGTTTGTGTTTCGATGATCGCGGCAACATGATCCTGGCGTCGAATCGCGAGGTCTTCCGCGTGCCGCTTGGAATCAGCGGCTACTGGCCGTTTTGAGATTCCCCATTGTTTGACACGATTTCGGACTGCGTGTTAGCTTGTTGCTCACGCTGGGAAAGCCGCTTCAGGAGTTCGCATTATTGTCAGCCTTGGAGAAGCTCAATGTAGGCAACTTGATTCTATGGTTCGTAGTCTTGCTTTTTTCTCTGTCCTTCCACGAAGCAGCGCACGCCTGGACCTCAGAACGCTTCGGTGATGATACAGGAAGGTACCAGGGGAGAATCACTCTCAACCCGCTCGCTCACATCGATCCTATCGGCACGGTTATCTTCCCAATAGTGAGTTTTATTTGGGGCGTCCCCCTGTTCGGCTGGGCAAAACCAGTGCAGACTAATCCCCTCCTTTGGCGAGAAAAGAACAAGGCAAACATATCGGTTTCTGCCGCTGGACCTATCAGCAATTTCATTCTCGCCACGGTGGCCTTCGCCGTCGCCAAGATTCTTATGGCGACCGGCCACTTGTTCCCCGCCGGAGGTGATATGTTCGACCTGGTAGTCCCGGCGTTTTCACCTCAAGGGCACTCAATAGCCATGGAGGCGCTCGCGAAGATTCTCAGCGTTATGATCATGCTGAACGTAATGCTCGGCGTCTTCAATTTGATACCCGTTCCGCCGCTCGATGGGAGTCACGTATTAGAGAGTCTGCTGCCATACGAGTTGGCGAAGGCGTATGAACAGATCCGCCCATACGGTTGGCTGTTGCTGTATGCGTTGCTGTTTCTCGGCGTCCTTTGGGCCATCTTCATACCAGTTCATTTCATGATCATGCTGCTGTTACGTCTCTGACGCGAATAGTGACCAGAGGTAGAACGTTGAATTCAAACAGCGGCAAGAAGCGAATCGTCAGCGGCATGCGCCCGACCGGGAACCTCCATCTCGGCAACTACGAGGGCGCGCTCAAGAACTGGGTCAGGCTCCAGGACTCGGGCGACTACGAGTGCTTCTTCTTCATCGCCGATCTGCACGCGCTCACGTCCGACTACGCCGATACCAGCCAGATCAAGCAGAACACGATAGACATGGTGAGCGACTGGCTTGCAGCCGGGCTCGACCCAGATCGCTCGACCATCTTCTTGCAGTCGCTCATCCCCGAGCACGCGGAGCTTCACCTGATACTGTCAGCCGTGACGCCACTCGGCTGGCTCGAACGCGTTCCGACCTACAAGGAACAGCGCGAGAACATAACCGAAAAGGACATCGGCAACTATGCCTTCCTCGGTTACCCCGTGCTGCAAGCCGCCGACATCATCATGTACAAAGCGCACTACGTTCCGGTCGGCAAGGATCAAGCCTCGCATGTCGAGCTGACTCGCGAGATCGTTCGGCGCTTCAACAACTTTTATGGCGAGGTCTTCCCCGAGCCTAAAGAGTTACACACCGAAGTGCCGGTGCTTCCGGGCACCGACGGCCGCAAGATGTCGAAGAGCTACGGCAACGCGATCTACCTGGTCGATTCGGACGAGGTGGTGCGCGAGAAGACGCGGATGATGATCACCGACCGCACGCGCATCCGCCGGACCGATCCGGGACATCCCGAGTCTTGTGACGTGTGCCAAATGCATCGCTTTTTTCTGGCTTCGGATGTCGCGGACAGATTCGACGACGATTGCCGCGCGGCGAGAATCGGCTGCGTGGATCGCAAGCGCGCGCTGGCTGATTCGATCCTCGAAAAGTACGGTGCCATCGCCGAGAGGAGCCGCGAGTTGCGCGAGCATCCCGAGCGCGTCGTCGCGGTCGTGAAAGAGGGCTCGCGCCGCGCCCGCGAAGAAGCTCAAAAGACGATGGCGGAGGTCCGGCAGGCGATAAAAATGGACTGGAGCTGACGGCGTGACAACTCAGATTTCAGACAGACACATTCCAAAGGCGGCCGAGGTTTCGTCGCTCGACGAAGTGCTTCAGGTCGAGGCCCAAGCCAGCGAGGACCAATACCGGATCAAGCTCGAAGTCTTCGAGGGGCCGCTCGATCTGTTGCTCTACCTGATTCGCAAAGAGGAAGTCTCGATCTACGACATTCCGATCGCCCGCATAACCGAACAGTACCTCGAACACCTGCGCGCGATGCAGGAGATGGACATCGGAGTCGCCGGTGAGTTCCTGGTGATGGCTGCGACGCTGATCCACATTAAGTCCCAAATGCTGCTGCCGCGCGATCCGGATGCGCCCGAAGAGAGCGTCGAGGACGCGCGGGCCGAGCTCGTGTATCAGTTGCTGGAGCATCAGAAGTTCAAAGCGGCAGCCAACACGCTTCACCAGCGCGGAATGATGGAAGCGGCGGTCTTCACGCGTGCGGCGATGGAGACCGACGCGAGCAATCCCGAGATCGCGGCGACGGTGTTTCAATTGTTCGAGGTTTTCCGTCAGGTGCTCGACCGCCAGCGCGCGCTGACAGAGATCGAAATAGCGCGCGACGAGATGACGATGGCTGAAAAGATCGCCGAGATCAGATCGATGATCGATGCAACCAGTGAAATCAGCGCGCGGGAGCTGTTCGAGCGGGCGCAATCCCGCCGCGAGCTGGTGGTCATCTTTCTCGCAGTGCTGGAGCTTGTAAAGGAACTCGTGATCCGCCTTGTGCAAGAGGCCACGTTCGGAGATATCCTGCTGGTCAGACGGGAGGAGCCGTGATCCCTGACACCCGACTGCGGCGCTCGTCGCGACATTCACCGGGCGACGATTCAAGTGTTGCGACTCCCGCGTCAGGCTTCACGAATTACACATCACGCTAATGACTGTCGACGAGCTAAAACCCATTCTCGAGTCGCTGATCTTTGTTTCGGAGGACCCGATCTCGGTCAAGCAACTTGCCGAGATCCTTGACGGTGAGAGGCTCGACGACATCGAGGCCGCTTGTGAACAGTTGGCGGAGGAATTCAACGCGCGCGGCTCCGGCCTCGAGCTGCGCAAGCTTGCCGGTGGATATCGCATTTCAACCCGGACCGAGTTCAGCGAGTACGTGCGGCGGTACCTCAAATCTCAACCCAGCGCGCGGTTATCTTTAGCGGCGCTTGAGACGCTCGCGGTGATCGCCTACAAGCAGCCGATCACGATTCCCGAGATACTCGAGATTCGCGGCGTGACCTCGACCTCGGCGATTAAGACGCTGCTCGACCGGCGGCTCATAGTGACCAAGGGACACAAGCACGTCGTCGGCCGACCGATGCTCTACGGCACGTCGAAAGAGTTTCTCATTCAGTTCGGCCTCAATGACCTCTCCGAGCTGCCTAATCTCGAAGACTTCGAAGACCTGGTCGGAGGGTAGCCGGATTTTGGCCCGTGGCCTTCAGGTGGTCGCGCGCTGTCGCTACCACTTTCGCGAAGCGGACGACTTGCATTAGGCAATCGACGTACGAACTTCCGCCTGAAGTGGGACCACGAACTCCGCGCCGCGCCTCGCAAACTATCGCGTGAAGGAACGGCTCCAAAAGATAATCGCCGCCGCCGGCATCGCGTCACGCCGCGCCGCCGAGCAGATGATCCTTGACGGCGAAGTGACCGTGAACGGCAAGCGGGTCACCGAGCTGGGCGCCAAGGCCGACCCTCAAGCTGATCACATCAAGGTTCGCGGCAAGCTAATAACCTCGCAGCTTGCAACTGCGGAAAAACGATACTTGCTCGTCAACAAGCCGCGCGGTTTTTTGTCGTCGGTCTCTGATCCCCAGCACCGGCCGCTGGTGACGGATCTCGTGCCGGCGGCTCTCCGGCGCGGACTGCACCCGGTCGGCCGGCTCGATTTCAATACCGAGGGACTGATCATACTGACGAGCGACGGCGAGTTGACGAAGCGCCTCACCGAGGGCGGCCGCGTGCCAAAGGTCTACCGCGTCAAGGTAAAGGGCACGCCTTCTGAGGAACAGATCGAGCGGTTGCGTCGCGGCATTTCAATCGGCGGCTCACGCACCGCCCCCGCCGAAATCAGCATGGTGAAACGCACGCGAGAAGGCGGCAACGTTTGGTACGAAGTCACGTTGCGACAAGGCAAGAACCAGCAGATCAGGCGGATGTTCGATTCGATCCATCATTCGGTGGTCAAGCTGCGAAGAGTGCGCATCGGCGACATAACCGACGCCGGGATCGCGCCCGGCGAGTACCGCGAGCTGAGCCAGCCGGAGGTTCGCAGGCTAATGGAGAATGAAACGAAGCCGCAGCGACGGACACGCAAACGCACTATCCGTTCTCGGTAGACTTCAAACCAGAGGAGAAACTGTCCTCTGAGTCGTAGCGACAATCAACACAGTCCGTACAACCATGATTGACTCCCCACGTGTCTCATACAGTAAACCCCTCGATCATCACGATACCAGTTACCCGTCAGATTCAAATCACCAGAGGCAGAATCGACTTTGCCTATCGGGTTGCACCACTCCTACAATCAGTATCCACCGGCTCGACATCGAATGTTCGATCGCTGCTCCAATCAGTCCATTGCCCCTGTACCATGGCCCGCACTTTCCATGTCCAGCCCTTACCATTGCCTATAACAATATAGCTTCCCTGCTCCCACCGAGTGTATCCGGTCGTCGTTATGTTCGAATCGTCTATCACGGGGATTCGCGCACTTGGACCTTTCACATACAGATGATAGCGTTGAGCACCAGGCACTTCAGACCATTCAAACGCGTGGAGTATGCCGTTTTTCCTATCCTGACAACCGTTATCGAGCACGTCACCGTTTTTTGGTGAAATCAACTCTGGGCCGGCAGACTTATCTGCTATGAGGAGTATGGGTGTCCCGAATAGCTCTACGGTGACGGTGAATGCCCCCTGGTTCTCGACCCATCCAAAGCCGTCCATCGTTCCCAGAAACAGACGCGTAGCGCCTTGTGGCACATACATTCTCTGCCGTTGGTTTGCGTCCGCCATACCATCGCCAATGAAGAACGTTTGGCGGAGCACCGGGTGCAGTTCGGTATAGGCTCTGGCTGCCGGTGCGCTGAAGTCCAATCTAACGGGCGTGACACCGGCTGGGAATGTTTCGCCGAGAAAGACGCCGACAAGGCTATTCACCGGGGCCACCACGTCGGACTTTGAGTGTTCCGCGTGCGCAGCGTGCCAAACGATATGTTTAAGGTCGCCTTCCGCACCGAATCCACGTAATCCGGGTCCGTGTGACACACTGCCCGCAATCCTGGAAAACTCCAACCATTGGCCAACCGCCAGTTTCAACGGTACCAACACCGGAGACTGGGCTGGAGCGCGGTCACCGGCCTCTGCAGTCGTGCCTTCGGGCATACCTGCGGGCCAGGGGTTAGAAGCGCCCGGCACCTGGATCGTGATCTGTGCGTTGGAGTACGTAGCAAGGCACAGAATGGCAAATACAAGAAGGTAGATCTGGATAAACAGCTTCATGGTGTTTCTCCTTTGGTTGGTTTTAGCCCTATTAATTTTCCCTCACCTTAGTGGACGAAAAAAGGAGGTTGAATGATGCAAGCGTATTCAGCGTCTCTCACGAAATTTTGTCGAGCCGCTCTCTATACCGCCAGGAGAAAGTAACACCTTCACGGCCCGGCGCGGTCAGCGGATAGAGAGAGCGCGCCCCCAGTACGCCGCAACTTTCAACCGCGGAGACAGCCTCACCTCCGTCCAGACGGTGCCCAACGCAACGACGAAGATTCCGTTCATCACGCCTTCCAGGTGTGCCGCGAGCCCCATGCGTACGCTTGGTTACGAGTTGGAGGCTGCGCGCGTCGGTCTGCACGCCGAGGTCATGCGAGATCATTACGGTAGAGGAATTACCGCGCCCAACCCCGCCCGATCGAAGCGCTCCTTGAAGCGATCGAGAAATACGGCGAACCCAAGCTCGCTCGCGCAGTGTCCCGGGGCGACCCGCTCGACCCTCAGCGAATCGTGGAGTACGCTCGCGACGCGCTGGACTTCCTCCTGCGGGGCGAGGACCAGGTGAAAGCCGCCGGCCACCGTGTAAATTCGGCGATCGAGCTTAGCGGCTTCATCGAGAATTCTCTCCACGCCCGGATGCGAACAGCCGACTACAACGGCAAGCCCTTTCGGGTTCGAATGGCGAGCGAAAGCTCGTTCATCTCGAGCGTGCCCGGCTTCTGCGACCGCGTGACGACGACGAAGAAGCCGGGGAAGATCTCGGTCGTGTTCGCCACGATCTCGAATCTCCCCTTTTCCCACGGCGTCCCGGTGACGACCCTCTCGGGCGGTTTGCCTTCATAGTAGCGCATCTCGGGAGGGAGGCGCGGCTGGGGCTTGAGGAATTCCGGAGGGATTGGTCCCTTGAAATACCCGCCTTCTTGCGGCGCGTAGATCGTGACCGCCGCGTTGGCCTCCAGGAGTACGGTGAGGCCGCTCGTGTGATCGCCGTGGCGGTGCGATATGACCACGGCGTCGAGCCGCTTGAGGTCGATCCCGAGCTGTTTGACATTATGCTCGAGTATCTTAGCGTTGTTGCCGGTGTCGAGCAGGATCCGCTTGCCGGCGTACTCGACGAGCGCGGCGAATCCCCAATCCTTGACCAGCGAGGACGGCGCGCCGAACGCGTCATAGATAATCGTGATGCGTCTGTGCTCCTGCGCGCTCGCAGGGAAAATCGGCGCCAGGAACAGCAGCGCTGCGATAACGGCACGGTGATAGGCGATGCGTTTCATAATATCGGTAGCGGCAATCGAAAGACCTCCGTCTTGGAAGAGACTACCAAAGCGCCGTCAGGCCGGCGGCGCAAACGCAGTCGCTTCGTTGTAACCGCAGTATTCACGCCAACAGGGACTACAAAAGCGCCGTCAGGCCGGCGCACTCCAAAGTACGAGACTACTCGCTCAGTCGCTTTTCAATCCTCACCAATCCGTTCAGCGTGCCAAGGTAGACAAACTGATCGTCGCTCGCGATCGCAGTCACGCTTTGCGACGGCAACCCCGCGCTGATTCGCAACCACCGCCGTGCCGCTTCATCATAGACAAGCAGACCTCGATCACTCGTTCCGACGTAAAGCCGCCAGCCATCGTATCGCATCGCGTTTTGATTCACCTCGAAGCGGCCGATCTCGCTCTCGAAGTCGACCCACTCGCCCGTCGGCAACAGCGCTTGAACTCCGCCGCCGTTCGTTCCGACGTACAATGTCCCGCCGGCTTCCACAAGAGCAACAACCCAGTCGTGGGCGAGCCGGGAGTTTGAGGTCTTGTAGGTGCGCACGACTCGCAGCCCCTCAAGCTCGATGAGTCCTGCGAGACTCCCGGCGAACAGCCGCGAGCCGCCGGCTGCCGACGCATAAAGATGATTGCTCGCCAAGCCGTGAAACGCAGTCAACGATCGAGCTCGCCCGTCGCGGATCTCCGTGAGCCCGCCCGCGGTAGCCAGCACCATAACGCGGCTGCTCGAACGCGGCGACGGGCCCGATCCCGAAGCGCCCCCGACAGAGCTCGCGACACCGGCATCGACGAATGTCACGTGCGCGACTGAATCGCTAGCCAGTCCGTCGCGCTCCCGGGTCAACGCCGATTGCTTCAACCTGCCATCGAAAAGAACGACGCCTCGAGACGTCGCCGCGGCCATGCGATCGGCGCCCGGATCGACAGCGAGAGAGTTGACCTCGCGCACGCGATCGTCTTCGATGTGCGAGAGCAACTCGCCGGTTTGCGGCGCAAGCAGGTCTATCCCTCGATCGAAATACGCCGTCCAAAGCCGCCCCTGGCCATCGAGCGCAAGCGCGGTTACGTGACTCGCAGTCAGCGCGCGTTCGCTCACAAGCGCGCCGGCGACCCGCTCGAACCGTGACGTGGCCGAGCCGGCCTCTCTCGCGAATGCGCCTTCGCTCGTCAGCGCCCACAGCGTGCCGGCTTCGGCGACGACCGCGCACGGTGCGCTGCGCGGAAGAGCGCCCGCCGCTGAGGACTCCGATTGAGCATCAGCCCCACTGGTTCGTTCACCGGTTCTTGTCGAAACATGATCTGAGCTCAAGTCTACGATCCCGCCGTTGAACAACCCGGCCCACAAGTGACCGCCGCTCACCGCCAGCGAGGTGACGTTCGGCTGACTGGAGATCGGTTTCATCGAGTTGGATTCGTCTAGCACCGCGACGCCAAAATCAGTTGCTACCGCGAGCGAGCCGGCTTCGTCGAATGACGATGGCAGCACGGCGAGCCCGGTGACGTGAGATGAAGGCAAACCCTCGCTCGTCGTGAGGTGTTCGATCTGCGCCTCGCGCCAGATGTAGAGCCCGCTGTTGTGTGTTCCGATGTACAGGCGCGACTCGACGGGCAGCAGCGCGGTCACGCGGCTGAAATCGGCTCCAGTAGCCGAGTTGATACGCCGGGTGAATCGCTCGCCGTCGTATTCGAACATCCCGCCATCAAGCGTGCCGATCAACAGCTCGCTGGGGGTCGCGGCGAGCACGCTCACGCGAGTCGCGCGCGGTTTGACGAACTGATGACTCTTGAACTGTTCTCCGTCAAAGCTGAGCAGCCCCGATGCTGCCGTCCCGATGAAGAGCCGATCGCGAAAGACCGCGAGTGCCGTGAGATCGACTTCGGGCAAACCGTCGAGCGTGGCGTACCGGCGCTTGACGCTGCCGCTGTCGTCGAGCGCGATTAGTCCGCCCGACGTCGCGAAGTATCGTGCGCCGGCATAGACCACCGTCGCGCGGACTTCGGAAGCGTTCAAGAACAGTGTCATCCCGTCGGCGGCAGGCGGTCGAAGCGCGTTCTCTTTGACGTCTATCTTTGCCGCGGCCTCTTGTTGGCGGCGCTCCTCCTCGATTCGGCTGTTGATGTAGAGAATGGCGATGACTACGGCGGCGGTGATCAGGACCGCGGCGGCAATCGCGATGATTGCGCGGCGTCGCTTGACGGTGCCAATAAAAGACCTGACTAAAGTCGGTACTCTGAACGCCTGCTTCAAAAAACCACCTCGCTTGACAAGGTGCGGACGCGAAAATATAGTCGAGGAGCTAATTTGGATGCGTTGCTTTCTCTCCACAGCCTCCACTTAGCTGCCGAGGATCGCGCCAGAGAATAAAGGCCGGGAAGTTGAGTTGTGAATCTCCCAAACGCGCTCACACTCTCCAGGATTTTCATCGTGCCGTTGCTGGTCGTCGTGCTTTTGACCAGGGTCCCGGCCGATCTGCTTGGGCTTCCGCAACAACTGCTCGGCCTCGCGTTGTTCGTAGGCGCGTCGATCACCGACTGGCTCGACGGCTACATTGCGCGACGGCGCGGGCAGGTGTCAACCCTGGGAATCCTGCTCGATCCCATCGCAGACAAGCTGCTCATCTCGGCCGCGTTGGTCTCGCTGGTCGAGAACCGGCTCGCTCCTGCGTGGGCGATCGTGATCATCATCGGCCGCGAGTTCGCGGTGTCCGGGTTGCGCTCGATCGCCGCGGCTGAGGGATTCACGATCTCCGCGTCGCGAAAAGCAAAGTTCAAGATGCTCTCACAGGTCATCGCGATCACGATGCTGATAATGGGCAGCGTGTCGGGAGGGCCATCGGGTTTGCAGCCGCCGCCCAACGTGAATCCCGACGTTTCGTTCTCCGCTTTCGGGGAGGCGAGCCGCGCTCTGACGACGATCGTGAGCCAGCGAGCCGTCAGTTTCGACAACCTTCGAGTGTTGTGCTACGGCGCGGGCCGCGCAATGCTCTGGATAGTAGTCGTGCTTGCGTTGTGGTCGATGTACGACTACTTCACGAAGTTCTACGGCAAGGTGCGGGACCGCATCGAAGTGCGCGAACGCCGGCGGCTCCGGGTGCTAAAGCGGAAAAAGAGAGCGGAGGTGGTTAAGGGGTGACCCCTAAAACGCGAGAGTGGGAGAGGCGCGACGCAGCGACGGGGAGAACGCAGTCACTTTTCATCCTCTCCTGTGAAGATTGACGCGATCAACGGAAAGCTCCCCATCGCCGAGCGCGACTCGGTGTAGACGCCGTCCTTCAAAACCTCAGTGAAGCTGATTGAGCCGGGCAAGCGTTTGAGAGCGGCCCGAAACGGCTCGCGATTCATCACGTCACGCGAGCCGTCGGTTACCCGCGTGAGCTTCGAGACTGTCAGCATGAACTCGCCGGCGTCGTTCGCACCCGGACGATATGAGATCACCGAAGCGCCGGCCGGCCGCGCGGCTAGAGCGCTCTTGAGCCCCTCGTCGGTCCGGATGCCGCCGCCCCCCGCGCGCGTGTCGATGATGTTGCGAATCTGAGGACGCGTCGCGAGGACAAGATACTCGCCGACGAAGGCCGCCCCAGGTGAGTCGTCGCCCGGCGAGCCGTTGACTTCGATGCCGTTGTACTGCTCGGCCGATCTCGGCGCGCCGCTTCTGGCCAGGTAGCGGCTGACGATCGGCAGCAGCGCCGTCTTATCTTTGACACGAGTCAGCATTGCGACCGGTTCGTGATCGCTGAACTTCACCAGGGCGATCTCGTTGCCGATGGCGCTTCCGACCGAATCGGTGCTGTCTAGTCCGAGTCGCTTGCGCAGGTTGATGACGAACTCCCTGAGCGCGATCGCCGCGACCAGGTCCACGCGCGGGGAGAGTTGTTTGAGCATGCGCTCGGGGAGGTCTCCGGCGGCCTCTACGTTCAGGATCGTAAGGTCCTCGATACCGGCCGGTATCAATGGGAGCGACTCAAAATCCGCCGTAGCAGCCGGTTTCAGCGGCTCGATTAGGGCTTCTCCAAGCTGAGGGCGGAGCACGGTCAGGTACCTTTCAGTCAGACCATCTTCTGTGAACTCGCTGCCGTAGAGGAATCCGCCCGCGGTCTGCTTTGAGAGATGCCCGAACAGCTCGACTATCGACGACGCGCGATCGGCGTCGGTCGTGAACCGCCCGGCAAAGACCGAGGCGCCGAACTTGAGCAGCTCCTCGACGCCGCGCTCAGTGACGAATGCGAACACGGACGCCGAGTGATCGACCTTGGGCCGCAGCTCTTTCAGCGTGTTGTTTTCCGCGAGGCTCGGCGCGCGGCCGCTAATGGTGTCGAGGCATGATTTGATCGCGTCGTCGTTGTTGGCGACGAGTACGACGCTGCCCGAGGAGGCGGCGATCAACTGGCGGCCGGGCTCCGGGCCGCGAAACCTGAGCAGCTCGACGCCGGCATAATCTTCGGACTCGGGCGCTGCAGCGTCGCCATACACTCGCCTCGCCAGAAGCTGCGCGCGATCGTGCACGAGGCGGGCCGCAGTCTCGGGGCTTGAATGCGTTTCCACGATGATGGCTATCTTGAACGGGACGGAGGGGAGTCCCTCGGCGGCGTGCGGTTTACTCTCGATCTTGGTCAGCACAACTGCGAGCTGCGCGCGGCCCGCGACGACGGTCTCATCGGTTCCGATGCCCGCTCTGCTCATCAGGTCGGCCGCGAGTCCGATTTGCCGAATCTGGCTCGAGAGACCAAGGACGGGGGCGACCTCGCGCCAGGCTTTGGTGCTCGTGATCCCGTCGACAAGATCGGGCAGGCTGTCGACCTCAATGAACGCGAGCGAGGTTGCCGGTGCGAAGCGCTCCATCGGCACTCGCGCGGGGCGGCGCAGGACGAAGTAGGCGGCGCCGGCGATCAAAGCCAGAATCGTCAGTATCGCAAGCATGAGATTCCGCCGCGTCAAGTATCTGCCCATACCGACTGATACTAACAACAGCTCGGTGCAGTTCTCAAAGCCGGCTGTGGAATTTGCGGGTGAGGGAATAGGCGACAGGTGAAGCGATTCTCCCCAGGCTCATGAGGCCGAGTCACGCATGGGAATCTTGTTCGCGCGGCAAGTGATTGGTGCGGTTTGGTTTAGCATTGCGCGCGGGGACGCCGGTCGGGAACGCATATTGCTCGATGCTTAACGTCGCCTGTAGTCGCGGCCGCGCGCGCTGCAAGCTGAGGAGAAAACGAGGCTCACGAAAAGACCTCGATAGAACGATGAGATTACTGATTGCGGAAGACGACCAGGTATCGCGCTGCATGCTGAGTGCAACGCTGAACCAATGGGGCTACGAGGTGGTGGCGTGCTCCGAGGGCGAGGAGGCGTGGGAGATCCTCAAGCAGCCGGATGCGCCGCGGCTTGTGATTCTCGACTGGATGATGCCGCGGACCGATGGGCCTGAGATTTGTCGCCGGGTGCGCCGCTGCGAAGGCGCGCCCTACACCTACATCATCCTGCTGACGGCGAAGACGAGGAAGGAAGAACTCATCGAGGGGCTCGAAGCCGGCGCCGACGATTACATAACCAAGCCCTTCGATGCGCAGGAACTCAAAGTTCGCTTGCGTGCCGGCCGACGGATTCTGGACTTGCAGTCTCGCCTGCTTGCCGTTCAGGAGACCCTTCGAGTCCAGGCCACCCACGATTTTCTGACCGGGATATGGAATCGCGGATCGATCCTGGACGTCCTGGCCAAAGAGATCACGCGTGCTCGCCGCGAGGGATCGTCCGTTGGCGTATTGATGGCCGACCTCGACCACTTCAAGAGCGTGAACGACACCTACGGTCACCTGGCGGGCGACGCAGTGTTGAGCGAGACCGTCCAGAGAATGCAAGGCGAGGTACGATCATACGACGAGGTTGGCCGCTACGGGGGTGAGGAGTTTCTCGTCGTGTTGCCTCGGTGCGACGAGAGCACTGCCTTGATCGTCGCCGAGCGAATCCGCAGGGCCGTGGGGCAAACCGCGATGAACACGTCTGAAGGACTGATTGGCGTTACGATCAGCGTGGGGGCGGCCGTGAACGCCGGTTCGGATGCGCGAGGCGAGGCGTTAATCGGAGCCGCAGACGCGGCGCTATACCGCACCAAGCGACGAGGCGGAAATAGCGTCGCGCTGGCTCCCGAAGCCGGTTCCGTCGGCAACATGATGGATTTGCCGAGAGAGTTCCTTGCTTCCGCAGTCGATCCAACGACAGAAAGAATCGCCTGACGTTCCTGGCCGACTCCGCCGAGTTCCCTCCTCGATCGAATTCTGACCCGTGTTATAATCTCCCCTGCCTCCGAGATACTATCGCTCGAAAGCGAGATCACCCTTGAGCCAGGACGTCATGAACTGTCCGGCGTGCAGCCGGCGAACGCCCTCGGCGCGCGCCTCATGCCTTTACTGTGGCGCGGCGTTGCCCGTCACCAGGATCGAAGTCGCGCCGCCTCAACGTGCGATCGACAGCATCGAGCATGCGTTCAATACGATTCTGCAACCACCCAGGCGGCAGCCCGATGAGCAAACGGAAGCGGCGCTTGCGGCGGCATTGAACATCGAAGCGACGGAGGCTCGTGCGCTGGTTGGCGCCGGTCAGTGGTTGCCCGTCGCGCGAAGTCAAAGCCCGCAAGAGGCTGAGTTGATCGCGGCTTTGGTCCGCACTTGCGGGCTCGGCGCGATCGTCGTCGGCGATGAGGAGTTGCAGTTGGAAACCGAGATTGTCAGGGCGCGCCGCATCGTGCGGGGTCAGGGCGAGCTGGAAGTTCATCATTCGGGCGGTGTGATGACCGCCCCGCTTTCCGACGTCAAGTTGATGGTTGTCGGCGCGCTCAGGAACACGCGCGTAGACTACACAGAAGGCATTTCCGGCGTGCGAAGCGCCGGCGGCACGGTCTTCGATTCCGCAGAGTTTCGCGGCGAAGAGACGCTGCTGGATGTGTACTCAACGAGCCTTAATCACAGCTTTCGAATGAAGGCCGATGCGTTCGACTATTCGGGCTTGGTATGGCCGCTGTCGTTTAGAGCGGAGTTGAACTTTCAAACTGCGATCAGCGCGCTCCACGGGGCGGCGCCGCGCGCGGTGGTCGATGACAGCTTCGCGCGGATTCGAGGCCTGCTTGCACGCGCGTGGCCCGAACGAACACGCACGGAGGCCCGCGGCGTGAAGCGGACCGGGCTTGCGTATCGCCCGGTGGCGCGGTCATCAGTGATCAGCGACAACCGCGACCAGTTCGAGCGGTACTCGCGGCTGATGTTCCTGAGTTCAGTGTCGTCGAACCAGTGAGTCTCGACGTCGAAGATCATCCCAACACGGCCTTGGCCTTTTCCCAGCCTCTTTCCATTGACCTCTGAATCGCGGATCGTGAAAAGTCCAGCGTGTCATCGAGCATCTCGTCGGGTTCGATCAACGTTAGCTTGTAAAACCTGAAGGGCGTGCCGTCCGTCTTGCGCGGCACGAAGCGTTTGTCGTCCGTGAGGTTGTTCGCCCTATTAAACTCGTCTGCCTGTCGTACCAGCTCGTTGATTCTCGCAAATTCGCGAATGTCATTGACCAGAATCTCGTTCAGCGCGATCTCCAACGAGCCTCTGCCGATATCAAGAATGTTGCGCGGAGGTTCGGGCATGCGAGGCGCTTTGCTCGGATTGCAGTTAATGACCAGGACCTCGTCCGGTTCCGCATCGAGCACGTCGCCCAGCGGACTTGTGTTCCTCAGGCCGCCGTCAATCATGTCCTGAAGAGCGGGTGATATGTCCTCAGGCGTCCAGACTATCGGCATGACGGTCGAAGCCAGAACGAGCCGTTTGAAATCGGGATGCGCCGCATTGTAAGTCGCGTACTCGCCCGTGCGGAGAGACACAACCCCGATTCTCAGGTCCACCGTTACCTTGTTCGGCTCGACGTCGCGGTTGATCAGCTCCCGCAGCGGACGATTTCCGTAGAAGGACTTCGCTCCGAACGCCACTCGAATCGCAGACCAGACGTTCAAGCCGCCGGTGTAGACTTGATCATTCGAGATGGTCTTCCAGATCTCCTCCAACCTTTGATACTTCTTCTGGGCGAGCATCACGCCGTTGAGCGCGCCGACCGATACACCGGCGATGACCTCCCAGTTGTAGCCCTTAACCTCGCGGGCATACTTTTCGGCCATGAACTGGAAAGCGCCTTTGGCGCCTCCCCCGCTTAAGACGAGCGCGACTTTAGCCATGGAGCGACCTCCGTGAGTGTGTCTCTTCTGCGGTGCTTACAGGATCCGTACGACGATAACCGACGTATTGTCTTCGCCGCCGGCGGCGTTAGCGGCCACGACGAGTTCCTTGGCGGCGGCGCTGGGGTCGGGGTTCACCATCAGGATGTCACGGATCTGATCGTCGCTGAGCATCCCGTTCAATCCGTCGCTACACAACATCAAGACGTCTCCGCTGGTCAGACGGCGCCGCAAGACATCGATCTCGACCTCTTCGTCGGACCCGATTGAACGGTAGATGACGTTTCTGTAGGGATACACGCGGGCCTCGGTGCGTGTAAGGCTGCCGGTGTTGATCATTCGTTGGACCAGCGAGTGGTCCTCGGTCACCTGTACTAGCTGATCGCCCGAAAGCAGGTAGCAGCGGCTGTCACCGACGTGGGCGATCGTCAGGACGTCGCCCACAAGCATCGCCGCGGTTACCGTTGCCCCAAGTCCCCGGTCCTTTGGATTCGCTGCGGCATATGCCATCACTTCGCGATTGGCGTGCAGAACGGCCGATCGAAGCATCTCCGTCGTCGCCATGTCATTGCCGTTCGCCACAGCCAATCGCAAGCCGCCGGTTTGAGTCGATTCGACGATCTTCTCGTCGTGCGTTGACCTGAGAGAAGCCGAGATCAACTTGTCGGTCATCCACTCGGCGATTGCTCGAACGGTGACGCGAGACGCCACTTCGCCGGCGGCCTCACCACCCATCCCGTCCGAGACGATGTAGAGGCCGATCTGAGTCTGGACGGATTCGTAGTACTGAGTCAGGTTGAGAGATAGTATGCTGTCTTCGTTCAACTCGCGGACCAACCCGACGTCGGTGAAATGGCCGGCCTGAAGCACGACGGGCAGATTCAGCTCTTCTATCGCACCCTGAAGCTCGGCAACCGTCTGGAAGCGCTCGGCCGGGTCTTCGGCTAATGAGCGAGCAATGAGCCGCTCGAAGTTCGGACTGACGGTGGCGATTGGATACATACCGGCGCCGACGGCTCCTCCGAGCCCCTCGCCCGTCAGCAGGAACTGAAGCAAAGTCCCTATCGAATAAATGTCGGCTCGCTGATCGTATACTGCGCCCTCCTCGAACAACTCCGGCGCGGTGAATCCGCTGCTCGGATAGATAGGCGCGTCGTCGACCGGCGTTCCGGACCGACGTGCGCGGTCAAAGCCGATCAAACGAACGCGGCGCTCCTTGTCGATGAGAATGTTGTAGGGCTCGAATCCGTTGTAGGCCCATCCGTGCCGGTGGAATAGCTCCGCGAGCGCACACAGATTGAGCAGTATATCGCGCGCCTCCTTCTCGGTGGTCTGGTCGAGGTGCGCGACCGCCTGACCCTGCGGCTGCTCGAATACGATGTACATGATGTCGCGTTCGACAGCGTGCTCGACCGGTTTCAAGAGACCGAATCGCTCAAACGCCGGAGCGGCCTCCTCGAGGCTTCCGGAGACGTTGCCGCGCCCTCGAACATCGCCGCCATTTGAAGGAAGCGTAGCCGGCGGCAAGCCCGCGAGCGCGTCGTCTAGCATCTGCTCCAGCACGAGGTAGGTCGAGCGGCCGGATTCATTCGCAAAAGCCGAGTAGGCGTTATAAGTCGGGGCAGTCCAGAGTAGCGATTCCACCTCGAAGCGGCCCGCGATCCTCTTACCGATCTCCGCCGGGGGCGGCGGGGCGGGCGTCATCAAAAGGGTTGAGCCCAGTCTGCACCCGCACGTCTGACAGAAGCGCGCGTCGCGCTGATTATCCCCGGCGCCACAGTTAGGGCAGATGTCCGCTTCGCTTTTGAACGCTTCGCTCATACGCGGGTAGTGAAGGATAGCACAAGTCTGAACGTTCATTCCACGCAGTCTCTAACGCGAATCGACGGAGATTCGCGTCGTCACGGGCAAGGTCGCGCCATCAGGACAGCCATTCGACATGAGATTACCTTTGACACCCTTTTCAGGCGCTCGCTATGATTAAATCCTCTTGAGCGTCAGCGGGCGGCCGAATATTCGGTTCGTGCTCGGAGGAGGGCGTCATTTCCTGAAACTTGGGTAAATGTAAGTCCGTAATATCATTCGGTCGGGGTTATCTCAGAAACTCAGCGGAGGACTAATACCTTCATGGCATTCAGCACCAAGAAGAAGGTCGTGATTTTTGGCGTCACGATCAGCACAGGGGTCATCGTCCTGGTCGTCGTCGTCGGGTTGACGGCGATTGTCATCCTCTCCAGATTCATCCAGCGCAAGGAAGGGGAGCCCGTGCAGCCCGGCGTCGTCGAGAAGCGAGCGCGCCTTGAATCGAAGGTCACGGCGTCGGGGGAAATCCGCCCGGTCAAGTTCTACGACCTGACGGCAGAGGTCGCCGGGCGAGTCGAGCAGATTTACGTCAGCGAGGGCGACCAAGTGAAAAAGGGCCAGGCGCTCGTGCGAGTCGACCCTACTCAGTTCACGTCGCAGTTCGCCGCCAGCGAAGCCGGCGTGAGGGTCACCCAAGCCGAGAAGATGAATCAACTCGTCGCGGTTCAACAAGCGGAGAATAACGTCAATCAAACGAGGGCGAACCTGGCGGCTGCCGAAGCCGATCTCGAGCGCAGCAAGTCGGACCTTCAATACGCTGAAAACGAATTCAACCGCTATCAACAGCTTGTAGAGTCAGGGGTCATCACCAAGTCTCAATTCGATCAGGCGAAGACTCGTTACGACCAGGCGAGGGCCGTCGTTGCAGCCCAACGGTCCAGGGTCACCCAGCTTAGGGTTCAGGTACACGACTCCGAACTCGCCGTCGAACGCGCGCGCACCGGACTCAAATCGTCCGAGGAGCGCGAGAAGCAGAGTCAGGCCCAGCTCAGCATCCAGGCCGACCAGCTTAAGAAGACGACCCGTTACTCTCCGATCGACGGCGTCGTCTCGAGCTTGCCGGTGAAGGTGGGTCAGTTCGCGCTTGCAAACTTCTCAACTACGCCGCTGATGACCGTCGCGGACATGTCTCAAATCAACGCCGAAATAAAAGTCGACGAAACCGACATTGCCGACGTTCAAGTTGGGCAAAAGGCGAAAGTGAAAGTGGATGCGCTAGGAGACACGGAGATCGACGGCGACGTGATCGAAAAGGGCGCGTCGGCCATCACCAGGTCAGGTCAGACCATTTCGCAATCGACCGGCTCGCAGGAGGCGCGCGATTTCCTGGTGAAGATCAAACTGAACCCAACCCCCGAAGTGAGGGCTAAGTTGCGGCCGGGGATGTCGGCGACGTCGGTCATCACGACGGCGACCGTCGAGAACGTGCTCACCGTCCCGCTGCAGGCGATAGTGCCTCGCGAGCTGCCCAAGACTGATCAAGAGCAGAAGGAACAGCCGGCCGGCACGTCTTCTTCGGTCAACAAGAAAGAGGTGGAAGGCGTGTTCCTCATCAAGGAAGGCCGGGCGCGCTTTACGCCGATCGTGACCGGCATCAAGGGCGACCAGGACATCGAGGTCAAGAGCGGAGTCGCCGAGAGCGACGAAATCATAATCGGTCCCTACAAAACGCTCCGGAGCCTGAAAGACAATGATGAGGTCAAGAAGGAGCCCAAACCGGCTTCAACGGAGACCAAGTAGCACTTCAAGACCCGAAGCACACCGAGCTTACACGTTGGCGAACGAAGGTGAAAAGATGATAGAAGAAGCTGTGCTCGAACGGGAAATGGCGTTGGAGGATCTCGAGCCGGGAACAGACATCGTGATCCGCACTGAAGATCTCTGGAAAACCTACGTGATGGGCGACGTGGAGTTGCACGCGCTGCGCGGCGTTAGCTTTGAGGTCGAGCGCGGCGAATACCTGGCGATAATGGGGCCGTCGGGATCGGGCAAGTCAACGCTGATGAATCTGATCGGGTGTCTCGACACGCCGACCTCCGGCCGCTACTACTTGAACGGGAAGCTTGTGTCGGAAATGGATGATGACGAGCTCGCTTACATACGCAACAAGGAGATCGGGTTCGTCTTCCAGACGTTCAATCTTCTCCCGCGCGCAACTGCTTTGCACAACGTAGAGCTTCCGCTGATTTACAATGGGACGCCGAAGAACCAGCGGATCGAGATGGCCAAAGTGGCGCTCTCGCGAGTGGACCTCACGGACAGAATGAACCACAAACCGAACGAACTCTCGGGCGGCCAGCGGCAGCGCGTAGCCATTGCACGAGCCCTTGTCAACAACCCGTCAATCCTTCTCGCCGACGAGCCCACCGGCAATCTGGATTCGCAGACCTCGCGCGAGATCATGCTGTTCTTTGACGAGCTTCACCGGCAGGGCAACACGATCATCCTCGTGACCCACGAGCACGACATCGCGGCGCACGCCCATCGGGTCCTCCACATCCGCGACGGGCAGATCTATTCCGACGAGCGCCGCTGACACGACCTCGCTCTGGGCCAGCCACGCCCGGCCCCCAACCTGAAATATTCCCGAACCGAGACGCGTGCGATTGGCGCCGCTTACCCGGACCTGGCTTGCGAGGGTCGGATGATTGCGCTCGAGCTTGTGCCCGAGAGAGTGCCCTTGATCTTGGCGACCAGCTCTTCACTGTCGAATGGCTTGAACACCACGGGGCTGCCACTCAGGTTGAGGAACCGGTACGTGTCAGGATTCACCGCGTCACCAGTGATGAAGATGATGCGTGCTTCCTGGCCGGTGCGATTCTCCCGCACCCAGTTGTACACGTCGGCCCCGCTCACGCGTTCGGGCATCTTGTAATCAGTCAGGATGACGTCGAAGTTCGAGCGCCGTAGTTTCTCAATGGCCTCGACTCCACTGGAGGCGGTCTCAACGGCGAAGCCCTCGGCCGAGAGGATGTCTTTGCACAGCGCCAGCACCGCCGGCTCGTCATCGACGACCAGAATGCGGCCGTGCGCGGTTTCTCCGCCGTCAGGCTTGTTGTCCGGCGCGGAGCTGAGTCGAATCCCGCTGGCCGACAACCTGATCGTGAACGTCACACCCTGCGGTAGGTTCTCGACGGCGATTTCGCCGCCCAGACTCTTGACGACTTGATAGCAGATTGATAGCCCAAGGCCCGTGCCTTTGCCGACCTCCTTGGTGGTGTAGAACGGATCGAACACTCTTTCGGGCGCAGAGATCGGGGGGCCGTCGTTGATGATCTCGATGATCACCTGCCCGCTCTCGCACCGTGTTCTTATTGCCAGCAAGCCGTTGTTGCCGGTCTCGCTGATCGCGTCGAAGGCGTTCTGCATGAGATTGATCAGCACCTGTTGTATGTCGGCGGGGTCGCCGACCACGAGGGGGATATCGGAGGCGAGATCGGTCTTGATCGTGATGTTGTTCATCATGAAGTCGAACTCGCGGAGCGCAATCGTCTCACGGATGACGTTGTTGATGTAGACGGGAAGCCGCTGGCTCTTTTGCTGACGAACGGCGCTCAGCAACTTTTGGACTATGCTGCGCGTGCGGCGGGCCTCGGACAACACGATGTTCAGCCGGCCCTTCGTAGCGTCAGGAAGCGCCTGGCCGCCCAGCGCAAGTTCAGTGAATCCGATGACGGACGTGAGCGGGTTGTTGAGCTCGTGGGCGACGCCGGACACCAGCAGCCCTATCGAAGCCATCTTCTCGGACTGCCGAAGCTGCTGCTCGAGCCGGATGCGCTCGGTCACGTCCTTGACGATCCCCATCGCGCCGACGATCCGTCCCCCGTCGTAAATAGGATTGTTCGTAACCAGGACGTCGCGCGCAGTCCCGTCCGCGGCCGCCAGCTTCGATTGGTAGGATGCAGCTTCACCGCCGAAGACGCGAGAGATATGTTCGCAGCCCGCGCCTTCTGAATCCGGACTCATGTTGTTGAGCGGCTTGCCGAGGAGGTGATCGGCGTCGCACCCGCACAACGCCTCGAACTGTTTATTCACCCTGGTGACGTTGGCGTCTAGGTCGACTATGAATATCCCGTCCGGCGCGTTCTCGATCAGGTTCTCAGAGAAGTCTCGTTGCCGTTGCGCGTTGACCTTCTCGCCCTCGAGCAGGAATATCAGCATGCTGATCGCGGCAATCGGCTTCGGAAGATTCGAAAACTGGTACAGGTACTGAATGTAGTTCTGTACAAAAGCAGTCTGCGCCATAGCCGTTAGCACGAAGAAACACGCCGCCCAGAAGAAGAACGAGTAAGCGAGAATCGCCGCGCCGATCGTCCGATGTCTTCGCTGCTGCAACCAGTGAGATACCCCGGCCAACCCGAAGATCACGCCCAGCCCGTAACCGTACCGCACGGGGGCCAACCCCTGCGGAAAGAACTTATAGACAAGAGCAACCGCCCAAAGCGTGAACAACGCCGCAACCCCGACGCAGTAGGGCAACATCTTTCTCAGGTTGCGCCCCCGAAGCGATTCTGCGGCAGCGACGAACGTGATTCCCGAATACGCGAGGAACAGTGCGTCCACCAACTGACCCCAGCGCGCGCCCGCGCCGGCTCTGGCAAGCTGTCCGCCATAGTGCACTATTGAGAGCAGCCAGGCGAGCACCCACAACTGAAAGAACGTCTCTTTCACTTGTAGCTGTCTGCCTACCCGCAAGAAGATGAAGAAAATGATCGTGATCGTTGCGAGGATTATCGAGATATCAGGTAACATCCAGTCCATACCGGCCTCCCTGCCTCCCGGCAGAAACGAATCGGAAGAGAATTATTCATGATCCCCCAAGTGTGGCAGCCGTAGAAAACTTCTCGACCAAAAAATATATATCACGCGAGCGGACCGAGTTAAAGATAAAACCTGCGCGCGGCGCTGGCGGTGAAAGGCTCATCACCAAGCCTGAGGACAGGCGCCCCCGAGCGCGAGTCGCGTCCAATGTCAGACATCATGCGATCCATCTTCGGGTCACGAGATCGCGAGTTAGCTGCTCGGGGCTCATCGTCTCCTTGCGGGCTACGTTTCTATCGGAGTTGTCGCTGACTCTCAGTCACGTCTTGCTCGCCATTGAAACCCTGGAATATGACTGATCGTCTCGTGGAGTGTACTTGTTCCCCGTCTCAGGTGGGGCGAATTGCCGCGCCGCCTGTCTAGTTTGTCATCACGTAGTAGCCCGGCCGCCGCCTCGTATTGCGTTCGAGTCCGTCGAGACCGTCCTCTGTCCCTTCATCGAGCAGCATCAGCATGCTGCACTCAAGATCAGTGTTCGACGAAAGATAGAGGACGGGTCGAATCCCCTTGATGGCGCGTTGTAGCAGCATCTCTTCGCAAATTCCCACCAGATCAACTTCGGGCAGATTATTTAGCAGCAGCATGTGATCGCCTCCGACCAAGTCCATCACCCCGTGTCGGAGCAACCCCCGTGCCGCTTGATACGATGAGACCATTCGTTGCCCGCGTAGACCCGGCGGGGTTGCGTTGCCCAAACGCAGAATGGTGGCTGGCAAAATGGTAAGAGTTCCGTCTCACGTTGGGCTGAAGCCCGCAGCCGCCGCCAGGACGGAAACCAGGACCAGGAATCCCCAGAATCCCCAAACCAGCATCGCAACACTTGCTTTCTTAGTCCTCCGAGAGCCGGCAACGGCTGTAAGGCCGATCGTCAGGAGGATCAAGCGCCATATCGAAAAGACATCAACGGAGCTGGCCAGCGCTCGTACCACTGCGGATGCGTCCGCCGGCAATGCCGCCGCCAGATTCGTTGCGCTATAAGTGTTCGCCAGATACCAAGGGACCGTCTTGAATGGCCCGGGATCCTGAGTCAACACCGAGGCGGCGACGACTACCGCGGCCACAACACCGGTCGATGCGAAACTCCACGATACAACCGACAGTATCCTCAAGAAACTCGACTGCGCCTGCATCAGGAGCATTCCCAAAGCGAAGATCCCCGACATGATTAGGAAGCCAACAGGCATGCCAAGAGCGAAGATCACAACGTATCCCTTCGCGACATATGGAGCACTCTTCCGGATCATCTCCTCCTGCTCAGCCGGCACCGGCGTCCCTGTCCTCTCCGCGTTCTTCTTGGACTGATTCAACAGGATCTGCGCGTGGTCAGGTTTAATCCGCCATTCATAGACTTCGGCGAAGGCCCATGTCGTCAGTATCGCTACGATGAAAGGAGCGAGCCAAGTCGCTCTGCGATTGATGTCCTCGAATGTCGCGCTAGGGGAGAGCAGCGTGCTCGTGACTCGGTTCGCGGGGCCGATCCACGCCTGCCCGCCAATTCGAGCCTCATCGGCCAGATGCTTAGCCTTCCTGCGTCGAATGTCGGCAAAGACGAAAACCGCGGCCCAAACGGCAAGGCATGCCCCGACAATTGCCAGTCCCACGTTCGGAGATAGATCGGCACGCCAGAACGCCACGCGCGTGCCCAGCTTTACGAGGAATACTCCCCACGTGCCCAATAAGACCGTGAAAGTCGTTGTAAGGTGCGCTTTGTGCCAAACGGCGAACTTCTCCGGGTCGACTCCCGAATAAGCGGCGGCGTTGAGTTTCCTGTCCTTCAGATGCCGGATGAGGTAAGTGACGCCGACTAGCAGCAGAATGCTCTCAAGCATGGGTCGCCATTCCTTTGCTTCTAGATTTGAACACAAGAGAGTCCAACATAGGATCGAGAGAGCCCGTTCCTCGGCAGACTACTATTCTTTCGGTTTAGGTGCAACAATCAGGCAGGCAACCGAGTGACCGGGGTTCACTTCATCCAGCTCCGGCTCCGACGCGGCGCATCGCGGCTCAGCCAGCGGACACCGTGTGCGGAATCTGCAGCCCGACGGAACGTTTGTCGCCGCCGGCATTTCGCCCTTCAGCGGCAACCTCCGACGCTCGGCGGCGGGATCCGGAATCGGAATGGCCGATAGCAGCGCCCGCGTGTACGGATGAAGCGCGTTGTGAAATATCTCGCCGCTGGAAGCGACCTCGACCAGCTTTCCGAGATACATGATGCCGACGCGAGTCGATATGTGCTCGACCACCGACAGCCCGTGCGATATGAACAGGTAAGTCAGGCCCAGCCGCTCTTGAAGGTCCTGGAGCAAGTTGACGATCTGGGCTTGCACCGACACGTCGAGAGCCGAGACCGGTTCGTCGCACACGATAAACCGCGGGTTGAGCGCGAGCGCCCGAGCAATCCCGATTCGTTGGCGTTGGCCGCCGGAGAACTCATGCGGATACCGGCCGGCGTGCGATGCCTCGAGCCCAACCAGATCAAGTAACTCCGACACTCGATTGCGCCGCCGGCTGCGATTGCCCGCCTCGTGGATGATCAGCGGCTCTTCAATTATCGCTCCGACACTCATCCGCGGGTTGAGCGAAGAGTACGGGTCTTGAAAGATGATCTGCATATCGCGGCGCAGACTTCGCAGCTCAACCGGCGTCAATGCCGCCACGTTGGAGCCGTCGAACCACACTTCGCCGCTCGTGGGCTCGGTCAATCTCAGAATCGCGCGGCCGGTTGTGGACTTGCCGCAGCCCGACTCGCCGACGAGTCCAAAGGTCTCGCGGCGCCGTATCGCAAAACTCACGTCGTCGACGGCGCGAACCACCCCGTGCCCGCCCCCTAGCAACCCGCCGCCCGCAGGAAAGTACTTCTTGAGGCCGTTCACTTCGAGCAGGTTTTCGGTAGTGGTCTTGTTCATCTCACACCCAATCGACAATGCACCGGCATTAGTTTGCCGAGACCGAGCGTCCCAGTCGCTCCGAATGAGTGATCGAGGCTTCGCGGCCGACAACGTCATGGCGCACGCATCGCGACTTCCTCGCGTCGCCGACAGAGACCATCGGAATGTCTTTGCCGGTACAGACGTCGATCTCGTAGGCGCAGCGCGGCGCGAATGTGCAACCGGCCGGAAGCTCCAAGGAGTTCGGCACGCTTCCCTCAATCGTATCGAGCCGTCGCCGCTTCACGCCTTGATCCGCCAATCGCGGAACTGATCGCAACAAGCCTTCAGTGTACGGATGCCTTGGCTCGCTGAAGACCTCGCGCACCGGGGCATCCTCGACGATCCGGCCGGCGTACATCACCGCGACGCGATCGGCTGCTTCCGCTACGACGCCGAGATCGTGCGTGATCAACAGGAGAGAGAGGTCAAAGTCGTCTTTCAGCGCGCGCAGCAAATCGAGTATCTCCGCCTGGATCGTCACGTCGAGAGCGGTCGTGGGCTCGTCGGCGATCAGCAGCTTAGGATTGCACGACAGCGCCATCGCGATCATCACCCGCTGCCGCATCCCGCCTGACAACTGATGAGGATAGTCCTTCGCGCGGCGGCCGGCGTCGGGGATCAGGACCCGCGTCATCAACTCGACGGCTTTCGCGGAGGCGTCGCGTCTCGACAGGCCTTCGTGGATAGCAGCGGCTTCGGCAACCTGATCGCCAACCGTGAACACTGGATTCAACGACGTCATCGGGTCCTGGAAGATCATCGCGATCTCCCGGCCGCGAAGCCGGCGCATCTCCTCATCCGACAGCTTCATCAAATCCCGCCCGTTGAAGACGGCTTCGCCGGAGACTATTCGGCCCGGCGGCGGGACCAGTCGCATGATCGAGAGGCTTGTGACGGATTTGCCGCTGCCGGACTCCCCGACGAGGGCAAGTGTTGAGCCGCGCGGTATCGAGAAGGTCACGTCTTCGACCGCCCTGACGGTTCCGGCCCGGGTGAGGAAATGGGTGGTTAGGCTTTTGACTTCGAGAACGTTGTCAGCCATTCGGTTGAGATGACACCAGCAGGGTTCAATCCGAGCGCCCGGCCTGATATTCTCCGAATACCGACCGCAGGCGGTCCGATATTTCGCCGAGCGTCGCGTAGCATTCAACGGCGCGAATGATGTGCGGCATCAGGTTGTCGTCGCCGCGAGCGGCCCGCTGGATCGACGCTAGTGCATCCTCCGCTCGACGACCGTTGCGGCGCGCGCGAACGCCCTTCAGCCTCTCGATCTGTTCCTTCTCCAGCGAGTCATCGACTCGCATCACCGGAACCGGCGGCTGGTCATCGATCGTGAAGCGGTTCACTCCGACAACGGTCTGCTCGCCTGCCTCGACGGCCTGCTGGTACTCATACGCCGCGTGTTCTATCTCCCGTTGAACGTAGCCGGTCTCAATCGCCCTCAGCATTCCGCCCATCTCGTCGATTTTGCGGACGTAGTCAGCCGCCAAGCGCTCGATCTCGTTGGTCAGGTACTCGATCGCATACGAGCCGCCAAGCGGGTCGGCGCTGTCGGCAGCGCCTGATTCGTAGGCGATCACTTGCTGCGTTCGCAGAGCGATCCGCACGGCATTCTCCGTCGGAAGTCCGAGCGCCTCGTCCATCGAGTTCGTGTGGAGTGACTGCGCCCCTCCGAGTACGGCAGCCAGCGCCTGGATTGTCGTGCGAACGATGTTGACTTCCGGCTGCTGCGCAGTCAGCGTCGATCCGCCCGTCTGGGCATGGAACCGCAGCATCTGAGAGCGTGGATCGCGGGCCTTGAACCTGTCGCGCATTATCCGGGCCCACACCCGCCGCGCTGCGCGGAACTTCGCGACCTCCTCCAGAAACCCGTTGTGCGAGTTGAAAAAGAAAGCCAGCCGAGGCGCGAACTCGTCTACTTCGAGACCGCGGTCGATAGCGGCTTGCACGTATGCGACGGCGTCCGCGAGCGTGAAGGCCACTTCCTGTGCCGCAGTCGAGCCGGCCTCGCGGATGTGATAGCCCGAGATCGAGATCGTGTTCCATCGCGGCGCCTCGCGCGCACAGTAGGCAAAGATGTCGGTGACGATTCGCAAGCTCGGCCGCGGCGGATATATGTGCGTGCCGCGCGCGATGTACTCCTTGAGGATGTCGTTTTGGATCGTGCCGGACACTCGGTCGGTTGGAACGCCTTGTCTTCTAGCCACCGCCAGGTACATTGCCAGCAGTATCGCCGCGGTCGCGTTTATCGTCATCGACGTGGAGACGCGGCCGAGGGGTATCCCATCCAACAGCCGCTCCATGTCATCGAGCGTATCGATGGCCACGCCGACTTTGCCCACCTCGCCTCGCGACATCGCGTGGTCCGAGTCGTATCCCATCTGCGTCGGCAAATCGAACGCGACAGACAAACCGGTCTGCCCTTCATCGAGCAGGTAGCGAAAGCGGGCGTTCGTTTCCGCAGCCGAGCCGTAACCCGCGTACTGCCGCATCGTCCAGAGCTTCCCCCGGTACATCGTCGGGTGCGGCCCGCGTGTAAACGGGAAGCTGCCAGGGTCTGCGAGGTCCCGGTCGTAAACAATGTCGGCGTCCAAAGGCCGACACACCACGCGCATCTCGATTCCCGAACTTGTTCGCGCAACCTTCTCGCCGCTCTCAGTGTTCTTCACGGTCGAGGACCTCCACTCGATTCACGGTTGAGACTATCAAAACGCGAGGGCGATTCCAAACTTGCGAGTGGTTGGCTACGCGGCCGGTAGCACGTAGCGCGAGTAGTAATAGAGTATCGGAGCGCAGAACAAGATGCTGTCCATTCGGTCGAGCATGCCGCCGTGGCCGGGAAAGATTCTGCCGGAGTCCTTGACTCCAGCCCCGCGCTTCAGAATCGATTCGGCGAGGTCGCCAATCTGGCTCACCACTCCGATCACTGCGCCAAACGCGACCGCGTGCAACGTCTGAATCTCTGGAAAGAACGCAAGCTTGCAAACCAAGCCGCTCAGCGTCGCAGCAACGAACCCGCCAACCGATCCCTCGATGGTCTTTCCCGGACTGACGCGCGGCGCGAGCTTATGGCGCCCGATCGACCGGCCAGTGTAGTAAGCCCCGGTGTCGGTCATCATCACCATCGCAAGAAACATCGTGAGAAGCTTGGCTGCGAGGTGCGGCACAGGCGGGGTCACCGAAGAGTCGGGTATCATGCGAACCCCGACAAGATACGCCGGCAGCAACACCGCATAGACCACGCCGAATACCGACGCCGAAACTGAAGCGAGGGCCGCGCTCATCTCGTTCGTGGTCACGACAGCAACGGTCAGGGCGACGAGAGCCAGCCCAGCTATCGCGACGACGATCAACGCGGGCCGGTCGGCGACGAAGGCGTAGACGATCAAGGCACCAGCCGCGTAGCCAGCGGCAGTCACCGTCTTGAGCTTTGTCTGCGACGCCAGGGCATAAAACTCCGTGAGCGCCACAACCGCAGCCGCCGCGGTAATCCCCACAAAGTAGTAAGGCGTTTCAACCCATACGGTAAATAGAAGGATCGGAATCGCGACGAGGGCTGTCAGTATCCGTTTCATTACTTCGTATTCGCCGCGGTCAGGGAGGTGCCTTCGGCGGGTTTGACGTCGCCGTAGCGCCGCTCGCGCTTCTGGTACTCGACTATCGCTTCGAATAGGTCGGCGCGGCGGAAGTCAGGCCAAAGCGTTTCGGTCAGGAAGATTTCGCTGTAGGCGATCTGCCAGAGCAGGAAGTTCGACACGCGCATTTCGCCGCTGGTGCGGATCAGCAGGTCAGGGTCCGGAAGGCCCGCGGTGTAGAGGTGACGCTCGAAATCGCGCTCGGATAACTCAGCCGGATCGCGGTTGCTCGCCGCATACTCCGAAGCAAGCCCGCGGCACGCCTCGAGTATTTCGGAGCGGCCGCTGTAGTTGAGCGCGACGGTCAGCACGAGCCCGGTGTTGTTTTCGGTTTCGCGCCTCGCGCGATCGATCTCCCGCCGCACGGCCGATTCCAGACCACCTTCGCGGCCGATGGTCTGGAGCCGTATGTTGTTTTCTTTCAGGCTCCTGATCTCCTTGCGGAGGAACTCCCTCAGCAGGCCCATCAGCGCCTCGACTTCAAGCCGCGGACGCTTCCAGTTCTCGGTTGAAAAGGCGTAGAGCGTGAGGTGGGCGACACGTAGCCGCGCGGAGGTCTCAACCGTTACTCGCACGGCCTCGGCACCGGCGCGGTGTCCGGTGACACGGGGCTGATCGCGGCGTGCGGCCCAACGTCCGTTGCCGTCCATTATGATTGCAATGTGCGACGGAAGCCGTTTCGGGTCTATTTGTCTGAGGAGGAATTCGTCTCGGGAGCCGACTTCAATTACACCTTCAAACTCTTTAAGAGGATTATTGCTCATTATGCCCGACTGGCACGTCCGCCTCGACTCCTAAACCGCAGGGAGTCGTCATCTTAGTAGTCGACTCTCACCAAAGTCAACCCACACGCCGGCGCGGTCGGACCGGCGTCAGCGCGGTCGCGAGTAGCCAAAAGACCGGAGACATGGTCCGCGGAGAGCCGGCCTCGTCCGACGTCCATGAGCGTGCCAACGATGGTCCTTACCATGTATCGGAGGAAGCCGTCGGCTGCGGCGATTATCAGAAGACTCTCGCCGCGCGGCTCGACGTCGAGGCGCATGAGGTTACGCACGGTTTGTTTAACTTCGGGAGTCGCAACAGTGAAAGCGCCGAAGTCATGCGCGCCGATCAACTGTGCAGCCGCGCGCCGCATCGCATCAACGTCCACCTGCCCGCGATGATGATGGACGTAGCGGCGAAGAAAGGGGCTCACTACATCGCCGGTCCAGATGTGGTAGCGATAGGTTTTGAGTTTCGCCGATGAGCGGGCGTTGAAGGAATCGTCTGCAAACTCAACGTCGAACACCCTGACGTCGCGGTCGAGGTTCCCGTTGATCGCGTCGCGAAGCGCGCGCGGTTCGAACTCGCGTTCGAGGAAGAAGCTCGCGACCTGGCCTTCGGCGTGGACGCCGGCATCGGTGCGTCCGGCGCCATGAACCGTCACCACCCGGCTGTCCAGGAGAGCAAGAACTCGAGTGAGTTCGCCCTGAACTGTCCGCAGGGACGACTGAACTTGCCAGCCGTGAAAGTCCGTGCCGTCGTACTGGATTGTGATCTTGACGTTTTGCATCGCCGGAGGAAGCCTGCCTGGAAGAGCGCTGAAAGGGCGCGTATCCTTCGAGCGCGCCGGCCTGACGGCGCTTTCGTAGTCTCTCAAAGCTTAGGGTTTCGGCTCCAACCAGAGAGTACAGAAGCGCTGATCTGCCACCGCACTAGCCAGACTGTGACCGGTACTCGCGAATCATGCCTTTCTGCTGCCGGGCTTGATCGCCGGAATGCCCTGCGCACAGAGAGGGCACTCTCCCGGCTCATAGGTGGGCACGTCGAGCGTGAGCAGCGCAATCCGCCTGACGCCGACATCGACCGCGCCGCCGCTGCGGTCCACGACCGAGCCGGCGCCAACAACGATGCCCCCCGCATTGACGGCGGCGTCAATCGTCTCGCACGTCGAGCCGCCCGTTGTCACGACGTCTTCGACCACGAGTACCCGTTCGCCCTCGTCAATCTGAAAGCCTCGCCGCAGAGTCATCACTCCGGCGACGCGTTCGGTGAAGAGCGCGCGGGCGCCGAGCGCTCGCGCCGTTTCGTGAGCGACGACGATTCCCCCAATCGCCGGGGCGACGACGGCCTTTATCCCCTCGTTGGCGAACTCTCCCGCGAGCGCCTTTCCCACCCACTCGGCGTGCTGCGGGTATTGCAGCACCAGCGCACATTGAAGGTAGCGCGAGCTGTGCAACCCCGAAGTAAGCAGGAAGTGACCTTCGAGCAACGCGCCGGTTTCTTCAAACACCGATTGTAGATGTTGAGCCGCGCTTGTAGGCTTCTGCATTGTCGGCGAAACTCCCTGAGCCGGACTTGATTAGTGTCAACTGTCCCGGCAATAGTAGCACGGAAACTTAGCGGCATGGTCCACGGAACCGGCTGACAAGGGACGGGTGAGCTGAGCAAGAAACGAGCTAGGAATTACGATCCGGCAGATCCTTGGCGAGAAAGGCGAGAGATGAAACACTTCAAGTGGGACGAGATTCCCATCGAGAGAGTCAATGACAAGTTCGTCCGCAAGCTGGCATGGGACGGCAAAGTCATGATCGCGTGGATGGAATGCGAACGCGGATGCCGGGTTCCGCCGCATTCCCACGAGAACGAGCAGTTGACCTTTGTCATCAGCGGGTCGTGGCGGTTCGAGATCGACGGCGAGACGATATTCGTCGGCCCAAACGAGATGCTCCACATACCGTCAAACGTAGTTCACTCCGCCGAGGCCGTCGAAGACCTCGTGGCGTACGATATCTTCACACCACCGCGCGAAGACTGGATAAAAGGCGAGGACGCCTATCTGAGGACGCCGGACACGAAATAGGTCCTTGATGAGAGAAGCAACTGGTTTTGTAACGGCAGGCGGCCGCAGCTCGCGGATGGGGGGCGGCAAGGCGTGGCTCGACGTCGGCGGGAGGGCGATGATCAGCCGTGTGATCGACGCGCTGTCGCCCGTTTGCGCGAACCTCGCGATCATCGCAAACAGCACGGAATATGAGCGGCTCGGACTACCCGTTTTTTCCGACTCGAGTATCGGGATTGGCCCCCTCGAAGCGATCAGAACCGCGATGGCGAACGCTCGAACCGCTCACGTGATCGTGGCCGCTTGCGACCTCCCGTTCGTGACCTCGGAGCTTTTTGCGTTCTTGCTGAAGGTGGATGGCGATTGGGAGGCCATCGTCCCACTTGACTGCGATGGGCGGATGGAGCCTCTCTGCGCGGTCTACTCGAGCGAGTCGTTGGGGTGTGTTACTGAGTTGATTGAGCACGGTCATCGTCGGATCGGTTCTCTGCTGGAGCGAGTCCGTACACGGTTGGTCACTTTCGACGAAGTACGGGTTCTGGATGGCGCCGAGAGTTTCTTCGAGAACGTGAACACACCTGAAGATTACTCTCGCGTCATTGAGAGGCTGGCAGGGGGCGGGCAGGCCCCAGGGGACCGGGGCTAAATCACTGTTAAATCAGAAAAAACTTCTTGCATTTTCCTTGTGCCAAGCTTATACTTCGGCCCGGCTTGGCCGTTATGCCCCCTCTGATTGCTCGGCTTGGCATTTTGACGCACGCTAGCTTCTGTGCTTTCGTGTCGAGAGGGTGCGAACGCCCCCGGGGGAGAATCGAGTCAGCGAAAAATCCAGAACTGTGAGCAAGAGGAACTGAGGAATGTCGTTTTTCTGTCGCCTGAGTCGCAGACACTATTGGTGCACGCCTCACCGCTCAGCCGATAACAGACTCGTTCAGGTCTGCTATGAATGTGGAGCCGAGCGCCCCGCACGCGAGCTTCACAACGAGCTAACACCAGAGCTGATCAATCACCGCGTGGCTTCCGGCAGAACCGAGACGCAACGGCTCGCGACGCCACGCCCAGCCGAGATCCCCTCGCAGAACATTGAACGAAGCGAAGCGATCGCCATCGGTCAGCGGACCTTAAGAAGGTTCGCCGCGATTAAGTAGGGCTCAGCTCGGGATTGGAATGCTCCGCCGCCAGCGGACGCGTAACTGAACCGCACCCCTGCGCACGGCTTTGATCCCACGCCTTCTCGTTAGAATGGTTGCATGGACAGCGCGCGTCAGAACCCACCTGCTCACCTGAGATGGAGTCGTCACACCTATGACGGCCTTTTGATCCCGAACTTCTCGAGACGGTACTGAAGCGTGCGAAAGGAAAGCCCGAGCAGTTTGGCTGCGCGGGTGATGTTCCAGTTGCTCTGATCCATCGCCTGAGTTATTACTGACCTTTCAAGTTCCTCAAATGATATCCCCTCGGGCGGCAGCTTGAAGCCAAACGCATTCGAGGGCGAGCCCTCCTGGCGGATTTCGACCGGAAGGTCTTCCACTTCGATCTGATCGGTTTCGGCCAGCAGGATAGCCCGCTCTATCGCCGATTCCAACTGGCGCACATTTCCCGGCCACGCGTAGTTCAGGATAAGGGCGCGCGCCGACGGCGTGAGTCCCTTGATCTTCCGCTGTGCGCCTGCGCTGTGCTTGGCGATGAAATGATCCACGAGCTCGGGGATATCGTCCCGGCGGTTTCTCAGCGGGGGCATCGTGATCGGAATGATGTTAAGGCGATAGTAGAGGTCCTCGCGGAAACGCCCGTCTTTGACCATCGCCTCCAGGTCGCGATTAGTCGCCGCGATCACGCGGGCGTCCACCTTCACCGGCCTCGTCCCGCCAACTCGCATGATCTCCCTTTCCTGGAGTACGCGGAGGATTTTGGCCTGCATCGGCACGCTGAGGTCGCCGATTTCGTCGAGGAACAACGTGCCGTGGTCGGCGATCTCAAACTGGCCCTTCTTCTGGGCATGAGCGCCGGTAAAGGAGCCCTTCTCGTGTCCGAACAGTTCGGATTCGAGGAGGTTCTCGTTGATGGCGGCGCAGTTGACCGCCTGAAAGACCTCGCCCGCTCGCGGGCTTGCCTTGTGGACGGCGCGGGCGACTCGCTCTTTACCGACGCCCGATTCCCCGCGAAGCAACACGGTGGAGGTGGAGCCGGCCACTTTGAGCACCATCTTCTTCACGCGCTCCATCTCTTGGGACCGGCCGATGATCTCGTCGTCTATCCGGTTGAGGCGTCCGAGCGCGCTGTCTACTACCCGGAGCAATTGGTCGCGGTCGATGGGCTTCTCCAGGTAATCGAAGGCCCCGCCGCGCAGCGCCTCCTTCACCGAGTCAACCGAGCCATGCGCAGTCATCATCACGACGATCAGCGACGGATCGGCCTTCAACAGTTCGCCGAGCAACGAGAGACCATCCATGCCGGTCATCTTGTAATCGGTCAGCACGAGATCGAATTGCTTCTCGCGGGCGAGTCGAAGCGCCTGCTCCCCGCTCTGCGCCGTAGTCACGTCGTGGCCGTCGTCCTCGAGTATCAGTGTGTATATGTCCCGCTGGTTTTTCTCGTCATCGACGACCAGCACTCTATTTCGCGCCATTGTTCCGATACCTCACGGTTGGACATGGTTTGTGGTTCGTGGTTCGTGGTTTGTGGTTTGTGGTTTGTGGTTTGTGGTTCGTGGTTCGCGGTTTGTGGTTTTGCCGTTCGGGTAACCACCCAACGGACCCCATCACGAAGACCCCAAACCAAAAAAACCACTAATTGCAACCGTAAGCCATAAGCGACGAACCCACGAACCACAAACCACGAACCACGAACCACGAACTACGAACCACGAACCTACCTCTCCACCGAGGGCAGCTTTACGGTAAACGTGGTCCCCCGGCTCAGATGGCTCCTTACCTCGATCGAACCGCGGTGATCCTCGACGATTTTCTTCGTCACCGCCAGCCCAAGCCCGAATCCTGTCTGCTTCGTGGAAAAGTACGGCTCGAACACCTTGCTCAGAGCCTCTTCACTGATCCCAACTCCTGTGTCGCTGATTGAAAGCTCGACGGCGCCATCCGAACGTCGCACGCGAGCGATCAACTCGCCCCCTCCCGGCATCGCCTGAAGTGCGTTGATCGCAAGGTTGGACACGCAGGACTTCAGCCGCTCCCGATCACCGCGTACCTCTGCGGGCGAGCCGTCAGCTTCCAGGCTTACCCGAACGTGCTGCTCATCGGCTTGCGGGCGGACCAGCGCGAGCGTTTCTTCGACCAGCGCTCGCAGTTCCACGGTGCCGATCCCTAACTGTGCCGGCCGGCCATAGTTGAGCAGGTCGTTCACAAGCCGCTTCAAGCGCGCGACCTCGTCCTTGATGGAAGCCAGGATCTTGTCCAGTTGCCGCCGGCGCGTTTCATCTTCGGGCGCGAATTTGCTCCCGACGTGATCGATCGAAAGGTTGATCACGTTGAGCGGATTGCGAATCTCGTGCGCGACCGCCTGGGTCAGCCGGCCGATCACCGCGGCACGCTCGGCTTGATTCAGCTTCTCTTCAAGCTCGCGCTTTGATCTCAAGCCGTCGATCATCTCGTTAAATGTGCTGGCCAGTTTGCCGATTTCATCCGGGCGGGTTACCGGGACTCGAAAATCGAGGTCGCCGGCCGCAACCCTGTGAGCCGCGCCGGCGAGTTGATTGATCGGTCGCGTGAAACGCCAACCGATGATGACCGCGATCGCCAGCGCGAGTATCAGCAATCCGGCGGTCGCGCCCAACCGGTAATTCGAAAGCTGGCGGTTCCTGCTCGCGAGCATCTGCGAAGACGTGTCTATCTGGTTGATTATCGCTTGCTGCTGCATCACGATCACGACCCAATACGGTCCTTTCGCGGTTGTGAGAGGGATGTTGTAGGTCCTGATCAACCCGCCGTGAATCTGGACCTCGCCCTCGACCGGATCTAGGTTCTGCGCCGCGCTTGTGCCATGCAGTTGAGCGGGCACGGTGATTTGCTTGTCGACCACTTCGCGCACGTCGCTATCGACTACCATGCCGTTCTGGTCGGCGACGATTATGTGCTGGACCGTCGGCGGGAGCTCGGGCACTTCCTGGTAGAGATACTTCTCGGTGTTGAACCTCTGCAGCGCGAGCTTCACCGCCTCAGCGAAATCGCCGAAGCTCGTATTGAACGCCTCCCTCACCTGTGCGCTCTGGCGCGCAACCTCGTCGTCGGCACGCTTCTGCGCCCACTTGTCGAGGGCGAGAACCAGAACGATCGTGAGCAGAAGAAACGAGGTCAGCAGCAACATCAGTCGCGCCCTGAACGTTAGGAGAAACCTGATTCTGCCTGGCATGACTTCCGCCCCGCTCTTTGATGACTGACGTGCCTCGTAGTGTACGCCAACGAACATCTTCTGGAACTGAAAATGATAGCATAGCCAATCGGGGGATTCTCGCGGGACAAACCAACGCGGCGGCCGGCAAGGGCTCGCCGGATTGCACGCCGCGAGCAACCTGAACTAGATTCTGATCGTTACGTTACCAGGAGGATCTCGGGATGCCGTGGACGATGCGTATGACGCTGATGCTCGCGCTGGCCGGTCTGGCCTTCCAGTTTTACATCGGCAGAAAGACGACCAACGCGCTCGCGACGCTGACAGGCTGGCCGAAGAAGCGGATCCGCCTCAGCGCTGCAGCCATCGCCCTCTGGGTTGTCACCTACCCGCTCGTCGTTCTTACAAGCTACATCTTTCAGATCAATGGTGTGTATCAGTCGTTTCAGGCATCGAGCCTGGCTCGGGACGCGCTGATCACCTATCCGTTTTGGATTGGGGTCATCCTTGCGATCCAGCTCGCACTTTTCTTCCTGGTGCTCGACGCAGCCCGCCTACTGCTTCTTCCGGTCTACAAACGGCACAAGCCGAAGTGGCTGAGAGTGGAGGCGTGGGCGGTTCTCGCGTTGTTCTGCGCGGGGCTCGTTTATGTCGTCGCGCGGGTCTACGTCGACCTCAATCACACGCGCATCCGGCGGACCGAATTGCAGATCGCGAGCCTGCCGAAAGAGCTGGACGGATTCCGGATCGTGCAAATCGCCGACGTTCAGGCGGACGGGAGGACGACGGCCGCGCGGGTTCGACGGCACATCGATGCGGTAAACCGTTCGAACCCCGACCTCGTCCTTGTTGCCGGTGACCTGGTCACTTCAGGAACCGGCTACATCGAAGCGGGGGCCGCCGCGCTCGGAAGGATTCAATCACGACACGGCGTCTACGCTTGCCTGGGCGATCACGACTTCTTCTCGAATCGGGACAGCGTCACACGCAATCTGGAGAAGAACGGGATCACGGTCCTCGACAACACCTCTGTGGTCGTACCGGTCGGCTCGACGAGTCTCTCGCTCACTGGAATCACGAACGTCTATCCGTCGCGCCCCCCACGCGCGACGCTCGACACTGTCGAACAGCATCGCGAGCACAGGGCGGTGAACATACTTCTCACCCATCAGCCGTCGAACACGCTCGTCGACTGGGCGCGGCAGAAGGGCTACGACGTGTTTCTGGCAGGGCACACGCACGGCGGCCAGATAGTCTTTCCGCTGCCCGGATTTTTGCTGACGGGGTCGTCGTTTGAGACGCGTTACGTCTCGGGCTTTTACAAGACCGGCGGTATGCTGGTCAGCATCAACAACGGATTGGGAGTAACCCTGGCGCCCGTTCGCTACAATGCTCCGGCTGAGGTGACGCTGATAGTGCTCAAGGCAGTCAACTAAAAGCTGTGGGCTAAAGAATGGAGCGGGTGACGGGGATCGAACCCGCAACTTTCAGCTTGGGAAGCTGACACTCTACCATTGAGTTACACCCGCTCGTTCGACTCCGCATCTTAGGGCGCTAAGCCGCCGATTGTCAATAATGCCGAGGCGATGATCACCCGCGCTCATTCGCGGCTCAATGCAATCCAGGAACGGCGTATCGCAGCACAAACAACACCGCAAACACGTAAACAAGCCAGTGAGCCTCGTGCACCCTGCCTGTCACCAGCTTCAACAGCGCATACGATATGAACCCGAACGCGATGCCGTCCGTGATGTTGAACGTCAGCGGCATCATCACCATCGTCAGGAACGCCGGCAGCGATTCCGTGAAGTCATCCCACGCTACGTCTCGCACGGCGCGGATCATCAAGCTCCCAACGACGATCAGCGCAGGCGACGTGATCGGATACAGAGTATGCATCCGGGTAATCTCCTGCTCTTCGATCCTTACCACCTCCGAGATCTGATACCCGCCGCTGATCGCCGCGACTACCGGCGAGAAAAACAGCGCGATCAGAAACAGTCCCGCCGTCACCACCGCAGCCAAGCCCGTCCGTCCACCCGCCGCTACGCCCGAAGCGCTCTCGATGTAACTCACCATCGTCGTGTTGCCGGCGAGGGCGGAACCCGTCGTGCCGATCGCGTCGGCCAGTAGCGCGCGGCCTGCGCGCGGCAGCTTCCCGTCCTTCATCAGGCCCGCCTGCTTCGCGATCCCAATGAGCGAGCCGACCGTGTCGAACAAATCGAGAAAAAAGAACACGAAGATGACCGCGACGAGCTTCTCGGTCACCGCGCTGACGACGTCGAGCTTCAAGAACGTCGGCGCAATCGAGGGCGGCAGGCTCACGATCGCGCCGGGATTCTTCACGATCCCGAACCCAACGCCGGCAATCCCAGCGACGGCGATGCCGATCAGAATCGCGCTTCGGACGCCGAGCGACATCAGAACGATCGTCGTCACCAACCCGATCAGCGCGACGATTGTCGGCGCACTTTTCAAATCGCCAAGGCTCACGAATGTGTCGGCGTTCAATCGCACGAGTCCCGCCCACTCCATCCCGATCAGCGTTATGAGCAGGCCGATGCCAGCCGCGATCGAAGATTTCAGCGACTCGGGAACGGCTGCCACGATCTGCTCGCGCAAACGGAACGATGAGGTCGCGACGAAGATCAGCCCTGAGATGAGGACCGCACCCAGCGCCGTCTGCCACGGGACCTTCATACCGATCACGACCGCGAACGTGAAGAAGAAGTTGTGACCCATTGCCGGCGCGACGGCCACCGGGTAGTTTGCCAGCAGCGCCATCAGCAGCGTTGAGAAAGCCGTGATCAGGCAAGTGGACGTGAACACCGCGCCCTTATCCATCCCTGCCTGCTCCAGCACCACGGGCTGAACGAAGATGATGTAGGCCATCGTCGCGAACGTCGTGACGCCCGCGAGCGTCTCAGTGCGCACGTTGGCGCCGTTTTCTTTGAGTTTGAAGTAGTCGCCTCGCATCACCTGAGGGTCGGGCGCAACTCGCATACAAGCGCCTCGACCGGGCAGCTCGGGCCAGAGTGAAGGGCGCCCGCGTCCAGCATCACGTGCCGCGGCCTACGGCTCATCCGTGAGCTTTGATCCTGCCAACGAGTCCTTATCGCGGCACGATCAGGCCTGCGGTGGTTTCCTGGTCCTCTTAGGCGGCAGCTTGGAGTAGCTGGCAAGGACCTCTCGTTTGTGCTCGGGACACGCATTATCGAGGATCACGTGGCGAATCATGGCAAGCAGTTTTTCGCGCCGCCCGCCGAAGCGCCCCGTTAGCGGCCGCTGCCCGGTTACGTCAACCAGGCCGTCGCGCACCCACTTCCAGAACTGCCTCTGCGTTGTCCAGAACTCGTTGTCATTCGCGCAAACGATTCGCGCCGTCTTCTTGATCGTTTGGGTCGGAGATCGCAATTGGGACGACATACAATCCGTTCTCCCGGTCTCGGCTCCGGGAATCGAATTTGTTGCGCCCACAAGACGTGCCGGAATAAGCGACCCGATTATACCAGAAAAGAACAACGATAAGTGACGAATGATGAGTCCATCCTGGCGGCGCGGATTCATCACTCGTACGCCACCGCTCATCCTTCTTCTCACGCCGCCAGCACCTCGGCGACCTTCGCGCCGATGTCAGCCGGGCTGTTGACGACGTGGATTCCCGCTGCCTGCATAGCCGCCATCTTCTCGGCCGCAGTTCCCTTCCCACCGGCGATGATCGCCCCGGCGTGACCCATGCGACGGCCCGGCGGCGCCGTTTGTCCGCAGATGAAGCCTATGACCGGCTTCGACATCTTCTCGCGTACGAACTCGGCGGCCTGCTCCTCGGCGGTGCCGCCGATTTCGCCAATCATCACCACGGCTTCGGTTTCGCCGTCGGCTTCGAATAACTCCAGCGCATCGACGAAGTTCGTGCCGATAACCGGATCACCGCCGATCCCGATCGCCGTCGACTGACCGAGTCCGAGTTCGGTGAGCTGGTGAACCGCTTCGTAGGTGAGCGTTCCACTGCGCGAGACGACTCCAACGCGCCCTTCCGTGTGAATATGCCCGGGCATGATGCCGAGCTTGCATTTGCCCGGTGAAATGACACCGGGACAATTAGGCCCGACCAGCCTGGTGGAGCGACCTTGCAGATAGTCGAAAGCGCGAACCATGTCGAGCGCCGGAATCCCCTCGGTTATGCACACGGCGAGAGGCAGCCCGGCGTCGGCCGCTTCCATGATCGCGTCGGCGGCAAACGGCGGCGGAACGTAGATTATGCTGGCGTTCGCGCCGGTCGCCTTGACGGCCTCCGCCACCGTATCGAAGATCGGCACCCCGTCGTGCCGAGTTCCGCCTTTGCCCGGCGTGACGCCGCCGACGATCTTCGTCCCGTAGGAGATCATCTGTCCGGCGTGGAATGAACCTTCTTTGCCTGTTATACCCTGAACTATTACACGTGTGGTCTTGTCCACGAGTATGCTCAAGCGATTCTCCCGTAGCGATGCTGGATCAGAAGATTACTTCGACGAACGCAGAGCAATATAACAGACGAGCGATAACGCGTGAAGTTCGGAGTGTGCGTTGCTATGCGGAATCACGCGCCATGCGGAATCACCTTGCTCGCCGCTCGCGGTAGACATATTCTTTCTCTGCCCAACCGATGAGCGGATGCCTGCATCACAGGGGCGGCAGCGAAGCCAGTCGGCGATCAACAACGCGCACCGGCCTTCGCGGGCGAGTTAGCGGGCAATCTAACGAGCATTCCCGGTCGAGGGTTCGGACCTTGGCAATGAATCTCAGCAGACCTTCACCAACGTGCTCCCTGGCATGGAGAACCGCTTCGCTTGCAGTTCTTCTGTTCGTGTCGGCCCTCGCTTACGCGCAATCCGGGGTGCTGATACCCGGCAACGCAGATAAGCCCGATCCGGCTGTCCTTACGCTCGACGAAATGTCGGTCCACATCGTGATCGACAACCAGTTCGCCCGCGTGCGCGTCGCTCAGATATTCGGCAATCACACCGACCGCGTTCAGGAGGGCCGCTACGTTTTCCTGATCCCGACAACCGCGGCGATTTCCGACTTCGCTGTGTGGGACGGCGACGTGCGCATCCCAGGCGTGATCCTCGAAAAGCGTCGCGCAGAAGAGCTGTACCGCGACCTCGCCCTTCAGCACATCGACCCCGGCCTTTTGAAACAAGAGCGCGAGGACACCGCCGGCACCGCATTCACGGTCGAGGTCACTCCCATCCCGGCTTACGGGACGAAGCGGCTGGAACTCGAATACACCGAGGCCCTGCGCGTCGAAAACCTCGAATCGTTCTTCTCGTTCCCATTTAGGCCGAGCGAGTACGGCACCCAATCGGTCGGCCACCTCGAAATCCGGCTCCAGATCGCGAGCCGCTTCCCGATGAGCGACCTCGACCTGAAGAGTAAGTCCTATGCGCTGGCGTTCATCGAGAACACGTCTCAATACAAGTCAGCCGTGTTTGAGGGGTCGAACATCCAACTCACCGAGGATTTCGCGTTCGGCTACGGATTGACCATACCGCGCACGGCCTTCGAGTTCCTCGCCTACCGCGCACCGGAACGAATTACGGCCGACGAGTTGAGGGACCCGCGACTCGCCGAGCGCGAGCCGGATGGTTACTTCGAGGCGGCCACAGTGTTCAACGAAGCGGGCCGCGCGCCAGGCGAAACCGAGCCGCCTCCGCCTCGCTCGGTCCTGGTGCTGCTGGACACTTCGCTGTCGATGCAGTGGGAGAAGCTCGACCGCGCTTACGAAGCCGTCGAGGGCCTGCTCCGGTCGCTCACACCACAAGACTCGTTCAACCTCATGCTGTTCAACGACGAGGTCGGCGCGGTGAGTGACAGGCCGCTCGAGGGGCGGCCGGACGAAATCGAGCGCGCGCTCGCGTTCATCAAGTCGAGCTATCTATCGGGGGGAACGGACCTCGGCGCGGCGCTCGAGCGGGCGGCGCAGTTAGCGAAGTCGCTGCCTTCGAGAAAAGACCGCAACATCGTGATGATCACCGACGGCAATTCGTCGCTTGGGACTACGCGGACCCGCGCCATCATCGACCGGTTTCAGAAGGCCAACGACGCTGGACCTCGCGCGCGGTTGTACGTCTTCGGCATCGGCGCGGACACGAACATTCAACTGCTCGGCGAGTTGGCGCGCGCGTCGCACGGGTATTTCGATTGGACCCGGGAGACCGACGACCTGTCGTTCAAGCTGAAGTCCTTCGTGAGTAAGGTCGGCCGCGATCCGATCGACTCGCTGAAGCTCCAGACCGCCGGCGCGGCTAATCTCTATCAGGTCTATCCCGATTACGACGCTGCGGCGTATGACGGCACGCGGATTTCATTCGTCGGGCGCTACAAACGTCCCGGTTCTTCAACGATCGCGGTCACCGGCAACGCCGCGGGCCGGCCGGTAAACCTCAGCCGACAGTTCGAGCTCCCCGAGCGCGACGACTCGCATCCTCACGTGCCGCGCATGTGGGCGCGAGCGCGCGTCGACGCGTTGCTGCGCCAGATCGCGCTCAACGGCGAGACCAGGGAAGCCATGGATGAGATCATCGCGCTGTCGAAGAAGTACAAGTTCGTGACTCCCTACACTTCGTTTTTGGCCGCGCCGCGCTCGCTGTTGCGGCCGCGGGTGATCCGTCCGGGCGACCCGGTGCTGCGAGTGCAGTGTGACCAGTCGATTACCGAGGTGACGGCGGTCTTCCCGTTCGGGCTGACGAAGCGGTTGACTTACATCAAGGACGAGGACGTGTGGGAGACTCGCTTCATCGCGCCGCGCGAGATGGCCGACGGCGCTTATTCGTGCCGGCTTGTGCTGGTCGATCGCAAGGGCCGCGCATATCAGGAAGAGAAGAGCTTTGTGATCGACAGCCGGCCTCCGAGGCTTCACGCATCGGTGAATCAGGCGGTCGCGCGAGCGGGCGAAGAGTTGGTGCTCACCGTGCGCGCCGACAGCGACACGCGGACGATCGCGGCTCGAATCTTTGGGGCGTTGCCGGTGCCGGTAGTCTGGGATGCGAAGGCGAAGGCTAACGTGGGGTACTTGCGAATTCCAGCGGGTCTGCCTTCGGGGACTTACACGATTCAGGTGACGGCGGACGACTTCGCGCACAACTCGAGCGTGACGGAGGTGACGGTTGAGGTGATGGGAAGTGGATAGGCGTTGGAACGGCGAATTGACGGACTCACCGCGTCGCGGTTATATGGCCGCCCACCGCGTGGCGGTGAAGTGTTGTAGTAACGGTGCGCGAAAGCCTGCCAACCCCGGTAGGGGTTAGATGTGTGTAGAAAGATCGCGCCCTCTCGGTACCAACCCCGTCAGGGGTTGAATGTTCTGATTGCGCCGGGCATTTCACCTCAAAGCCGAACGAGGCTGAGCAACACACATGTCGCCTCGCTGGGGTGAGTTCTCATGGCCGTCGGTTCTCCGTCCCTCCGCTACGCGGTTGCTGTGGTGTTCGCCCCCTGTTCAAGTGATCACCTCATAAACTTCCGCCGGATCGCGAGCAGAGCAGCCTGTACAGGGCCGAGGATCATTTCAATTGTCACCAGCGTGTGAGCCCAGTTCGTCAGCGGGGCGGCTCTGGCCTCTGCAAGCTCATCACTGCGAGGCTGTACCAGGCCGCCCGCAGCAGCCCTAACGGTCGCCCTGTTTCGTTTTCGATTGCACCCGCTGTTGCAACAGAGTTTTCTGTCACCACCTTCGGCGTCGGTTACGTGAACCCTACCTGAGTGTACAGCAATCCAAAGATGAACCAAACTGCCGCGAGCCAGCCCAGCGCTCGAGGTATCCGCTCACCATAACCGCTGACAACCCAGTAGACATTGTATAACCAGTCTGTTTTCCATAACCTCCAACCCTGCCATCTAGTAACGCCCGCTAGTTCCATAGCCCAATAGCGGAATCTGGAGGCCTCTTCGTATCGGTGGTTCTCCTCCGCATTTACCGCAAGTTGCCGGGAAGCAATGGACAACAGTTGATGCGGCGATGAGATACCTTTGGCGCCCAGATTTCGAACTTCCTCACTGCGTCTAACATTGAGGGTCCAGTCGACATCGATGAAGTTGAACTTTCGGACATCTACGTTCACGAACCAATGGGGTCGCAGAGTCAACGTATGAAACGACACCCTCTCGGGCTTCCCGATACTTGCATGCTGAAAATCTAGAGAGGGCTCCTTTCCGAGCGCTCTCTTACCGGCGCTTCCGGCAAAGTCCACAGACGCGGCGAAAACCGAACCACTGAAAAGACCGCCCTTGTCAAAAGTCGCCCGTCTGAAATCTGCAATCGCGCTGAAGACTGAGTGGTTGAAGACCGCATCCGCTCCAAAACTGGCACTACTGAAGTCGGCCATTGCACCGAACTTCGCAAGGCCGCAGTAGAGATTCGACCCGAAGGTAACCGAGTTGAAATCGGCATCACCTTCAAACCTGGCGGACCCGAAGTACACGTCGCCACTGAAGGTGGCCGAGGTGAAGCCCCCCCTCGCGCGAAACGATGCGTGTTCGAACTTCGCATTCGCGTCTGGGCCTATCTTCATAGAGTTAAAGATCCCGTCCGCGTTGAACGTGGCAGAGTCAAAGTTTACAAACTCCTTGAATTTAGCAGAGCCGAAGTTCGCGACTCCGTCGAACTTGGCAGAGCTGAAGTCCGCAGCCGCGCGGAACGTGGCACCGCTGAAGTCCGCAGCCGCGCGGAACGTGGCACCGCTGAAGTCCGCCTCCGCACTGAACGTAGCATGGCCGAAGTGTGCAGCCGAAACGAATGTGAAGCGCCTGAAATCAACGCGATCAGGAAACCAAACGCCGCGAAAATCGAAATCTTTATCATCAATCTTTTTCCGAAGGGCGTGTTGGAAAGCGGCGCTCTTTTCCTTGCCGGGATAGTGAAGAACACAATACCGCTTGCCCTCGTGCTCGGCATAAAACGGTTCCCCAGCGCAGGCGGAACGCATCCACCCTTCACAGCCGCAGACAAAGTCAGCCTCACCCTCGATCTTATTGCCAACTTCGGATTCGGCGAGGACTTCCGTTCCCGACTTGGCCGTGGGGTCGGTGCGCGTGTTGGCCGCGAGTTCGATTCCTCGCTTTGCAGCGCATTCGATACCCGTCTCGTCGGCGATCGTCGTCCGCCTCTCGCTGGGCTGTTCCTCTGGCGGTGACGGGACGCGCGGTTCTTCAACCATGGGCCTCTCCCTGGGAATGCTTCCTTCTTCGCGCAAAGTGTAAATGAACGTCACCCCTCAGGCCAACACGAACGAGGCGGGAAGGGGCACTCCGTTAGGAGTATCCTGTCTATAGCCGGCGAACGAAAGATTGTCCGCTGACTCCGTCAGGAATCTCCTGTCCATCCACCATGTCCATCCACCACGACATAACAGCTACGCCTCGATCCATTTGAACAGGTACTTCTCATCGTGTTCGATCGCAAACCTCCTCAACATCGACAGATACTCATCCCTGAACGACTTTCGTCCGTGGTGATGCTCTTGGTTTTCGATGTAGGTCGCAACTTTACTCAGGTGCGAATGCGAATAAGACAACGCGCCAAAGCCCTCTTGCCAACTGAAGCGCCCTCGGACCCACTTCTTGTCGTTTATTAATCTCGATGAGGCGACCTGAATGTCTTTGACCAAGTCCGACAGAGCGACGTTGGGTTTCATCCCGATGAGAAAACGTGATCCTGCATTCCGTTTATCGCAATCAGCTTCTGGCTGTGGTCGCGGATCGTGCCACTGATGTATTTGTAGAGAGGTTCCTTGAAGGACGGCGTAATCAGCGATTGACGGCCGCTGACCGCGAAGACAACCTGGATGTAGATCTGTGTGAACGTGTTGGCCATTGTGAGACACCTCCTGAGGACGGTCGTTTATCACAAGAGGTAAAGATCGAGCCAGCGGTTTGGATTGTGGAATGGGCAGGAGACTCCTACGGAGTCAGGGCGGGGGTTCGCGCGGGCACGGCTATAGCCAGGACACTCCTAACGGAGTCACGACGCGGAATCGTGTGGTCGCGACGTAAACGCAGGGACGCGGACGCCTAACTCGGTATCGTTGCCCTTTATCACGCCGTGTGCGAGATCGACTGCTCGCCTCCCAACGCCGCTTGAGCAGCGGCTAATCGCGCGATCGGCACCCGGTACGGCGAGCACGAAACATAATTCAATCCCACGCGATGACAAAAACCTACTGATGACGGCTCGCCGCCATGTTCGCCGCAGATGCCGACCTTCAAGTCAGCGCGAGTCGATCGCCCGCGCTCGGTGGCGATCTTGATCAATTCGCCGACGCCTGATTGATCCAGGACCTGAAACGGATCATGCCCAAAGATGTGGTGCTCGACGTAGAACGGCAGGAACTTGCCCGAATCGTCCCGCGATATCCCATACGTCGTCTGCGTCAGGTCGTTCGTGCCGAATGAGAAAAACTCCGCCGCTTCGGCGACCGCATCAGCCGTCAGCGCCGCCCTCGGCAGCTCGATCATCGTGCCGACCAGATACTCGATCTGCCGGCCGCTTTCTTCCATGACCTCACCGGCGACTCTGCGCACGACTTCCTCCTGAAGCTTGAGCTCATTCACATCGCTCACAAGCGGAATCATGATCTCGGGCAGCACCTTCACGCCGCGCTTCTGTACTTTCGCCGCCGCCTCGAAGATCGCCCGCGCTTGCATCTCGGTTATCTCGGGAAAGACCACGCCCAACCGGCAGCCGCGATGGCCCAACATCGGGTTCGCTTCGCGCAGTGACACGACGCGCTGCCAGAGGTGCTGCGGCCTCGCCTTGAGCTTGCGCGCGAGCTTGCGTGTCTCCTTCTCGTCGTGAGGCAGAAACTCGTGCAGCGGCGGGTCGAGCGTCCGGATCGTCACCGGCAATCCGTCCATCGCCTGGAAGATGCCCTCGAAGTCCTTGCGCTGCAGCTTGAGCAACCGCGAGAGCCCGCCTTTGTAATGCCGCGCCGGTTCTTCGATCTCTTTCTTCAACCTGCGACGCTCGCGGCCCAACTCCTCGCGCTTTTTCGGCGACGCCGTACGCATTAACTCTGCTTCGACCTTCTCGATCTCGCTTTCGATCACCTTGTAATCCAGCGATCCCAGTATCATCTGCCGCACGTAGTCGATGCGATTCCCCTCGAAGAACATGTGCTCGGTGCGGCAAAGCCCGATGCCTTCGGCGCCGAATCCTCGCGCGACCGCCGCGTCGTCAGGTGTGTCGGCGTTTGCGCGCACTCTCAGCTTTCGGTATTTGTCGGCCCAGGCCATAACGGTTCGGAAGTCATCGCCCAATTCCGGGTCGATCAACGGCGCTTCGCCCTGGATGACGTTGCCGCTCGTGCCGTCGACGGTGATCCAATCGCCGCGGCGCACTCGCGTTCCGTTGACTGAGAACTCGTTCTTCGCGTAGTTGATCGCCATCTGACCGGCGCCGACGACGCACGGCTTTCCCCAGCCGCGCGCAACAACGGCTGCATGCGAAGTCGGCCCTCCGGTTGAAGTGACAATCGCTTCGGCGGCTTTCATCCCGCGCACGTCTTCAGGCGATGTCTCGCGGCGGACGAGCACGACTCGTTCGCCGTCAGCAGCCCAGGCTTCCGCTTCCTGCGGCGTGAAGACGACGCGGCCGACGGCGGCTCCAGGGCTTGCGTCGATTCCGCTTGTGAGGACATCGACGGGTGCTTTCGGATCGACCATCTTGTGTAGAAGTTGATCGAGATCACCGGCCGGAATTCGAAGAAGCGCAGTGCGTTCGTCGATCAAGCCTTCGCGGACCATATCGACGGCGATCTTGACCGCGGCGGGTCCGGTGCGCTTGCCGTTGCGAGTCTGAAGCATCCACAGCTTGCCGCGCTCGATGGTGAACTCGAGGTCCTGCATATCGCGATAGTGGCGCTCGAGCTTGTCGGCGACTTCGACAAACTGGTTGTAGATAGCGGGCATTTCCTTCTTCAGCTCGTCGATGTGTTTCGGAGTCCGGATACCGGCGACGACGTCTTCGCCCTGGGCGTTGGTGAGGTAATCGCCAAATAGGATCTTGTCGCCGGACTTCGGATTGCGGGTAAAGGCTACGCCAGTCCCCGAGTCGTTGCCCATGTTCCCGAAGACCATGGTGACGACGTTGACCGCCGTTCCGAGATTGTCGGGGATGTTTTCGATCTCTCTGTAGGCCCGGGCGCGGTCGCCGTTCCACGACCTGAAAACGGCTTTCACAGCCTCTTCTAGCTGCCGGTGCGGATCGGCCGGGAAGCTGCGGCCCGTCTCGAGACGCACTATCTTCTTGAACTCCTTGCAAATCTGCTTCAGGTGTTTGGTCGAAAGATCGGTGTCCGACTCAGCCTTTGCTTTCCGCTTCGCCTGATCGAGCGCGTGTTCGAAGAGATTGCCGTCTACGCCCATCACGATCTTGCCGAACATCTGAATGAAACGCCGGTATGCGTCGTAAGCGAATCGCTCATTGTCAGTCAGTCGAGCGATCCCGTGCAGCGTTTCATCATTGAGTCCGAGGTTGAGCACCGTATCCATCATCCCGGGCATTGAGAACTTCGCTCCCGATCTGACCGACACGAGCAGCGGGTTCGAGGGGTCGCCGAACTTCTTGCCGGTTGCGCGCTCGACTTCACCGAGGGCCGCCAGCGCCTGTTCCCACATGCCGTCGGAGAACCTCCCGCCAGCCGCAGAATACTCATTGCAAGCCTCGGTCGTAATGGTGAAACCCGGCGGCACCGGCAGGCCCGCGTTGGTCATCTCAGCCAGCCCCGCGCCTTTTCCGCCGAGCAGGTCTTTCATTGCGCCGTGCCCATCTGACTTACCGTCTGCGAATATGTACACGTACTTCTTCGACATCAAGCTCTCCAGTGCCCGGTTAATCTCAATCGCTGTGTCCGCATTTGAATGAAGAAGCGATGCAACGTAACAAATCGAATATCGGAAAGCCGCGCGGGTTGTCAAGCGAGTGCATGTCCGAAGCCGCCCCGTTCGGCCCCAAAGTTCGCAGAGGTTCCGCTGAGATCCTGACGCGGGTTCGTCGCGCACACCGGCAGGCGTTGTCCGCGCGCAGTAGTTTCCTCATTCGGTTTTCAGGTAGATCAGTGCGTATTCAGCACCGCCGGCGATCTTGCCTCGAAAGGGGATGCCGAGCGTGGGGTGCAACCACCAGTCGGCTGTTGAGGCTCCAGTCGTGCAGAGCGCGTGCCGCGCGGTGAATTCTCCGGCGGAAACACGGACCGGCGCGGTTCCCTTCGCTTCGTAGCCTGACCGATTGAGCGTCCCAGCCGTCCCTTGAAACTCAGTCGGCGCGAAGTAGGTCGCCGCGTGGTTGCGGTTGTCGCGTTCATCGGGCAAGGCCCAGCCTGCCGTTGCGACGGCGGGCGATACGAACGGCACGCCCTCGGGCACGTCGATCGTTTGCTGAATCACGCCCGAGACGTTCCCACGCACCCGGAGCGTCATCGCGCGGCCGTCGATGTTGTACCGTGACCGCATTACCGCGTCCCCGCGCCGTTTTGTGATCTCCACAAAAGTCGTCTGGCGTTTCGCGTTGACTCTGTGGAAGACCTCGGTAGAGTCTTCACCGACGGAAATCCTGCTATGCGCGAGGCGGCCGCCTTCAGAAGTCTCGAACAACTCCCACTGCTCAGCGCCGGTCTTCTTGCCGTTCGCATCCCGATATTCGTAAGCGCCTTCGGCCAACCGCTTGCCGCGCTCCCATCGTCCATTGTGCACGAGCGGTTTGCCGTTCAGTATTGCCGCGAGGTCTTGCTCGATTGTCGAACCGGCGGGCGTCTCAATTATCCGTCCGATTTCGCGTCCATCGCGTTCGACGATTACGGTGGGCACGTTGATGATGCGCTTTGGCTGAACCGTGTCGACCGGCTCGCGGAACTGGTTGTCGATGCCGACGAGGGTTAGCCGCAGGTGATCGTTGTTCGCATCGCGCAGTGCCTTCAGCAGCTTGGGCACGTATTTCTTGCTATCGGGGCACCAGGTACCAAACAGCAGAGTGACCGTGGTATCGGCGCCGCATCGCTTCAACTGGGAAACGGCAGCGGCGTCCGAGTTATAACTCTCCATAAGCGCGCGCCAAACAGGGACCGTCTGCCAGAGCTTGTCGAGGGTCAATTCGCCGGTGACGCCGGGATGCTGGCGAATCAGGACCGTTTTCCCGTCGGCCACAAACACGTAGACCGGACCGTCGATGCGGGTGAACTTACCCGAGGGCTGACTCACCGCGTCGCCTTCGGAGGTTGCCGTCGAGCGATCGCTGGAAAGATGAAACGTGTCCTTTGCCATCGTGCTGACGGCGTTCTGCGGGACATCGAGTACGATGGCCCGCCCGAGTCTGCCCGATATGACCGCGATTCGTGAGGGAGAGTCGCACACCAGGACCTGAGCCGCGCGGTCGATCTCGCCGTCGATGTAGACGTCGCGCGTGGAGTCGTGCCAATCCAAAGCGGAGGGCTTCGCGGTTTGCGCAGCGGCTGTCACGATCGCGATGGCTATTAGCGTCAGCGTCGGAAACATTCGCCTCATCAGTCTCCTTGTGCCTCAATCTTCACACCTTTCCAAAACGCCACGTGATCCTTGATGTGTGCGGAGGCCTCGCTAGTCGCCGGGTAATACCATGCCGCGTCCTTGTTCACCTGCCCGTCGACCTCGATCGTGTAATAGCTCGCTACACCCTTCCACGGACATGTCGTGTGGGTGTCGCTTGGCTTGAAGTACCGCCGGTCGATCGAGTCAGGCGGAAAGTAGTGGTTGCCCTCCACGATCTCGGTCTTGTCGCTTTCGGCAAGCACCACACCGTTCCATGTCGCCTTCGCCATTGTGTCCTCCGCTTCGGTCTGTCAGGAGCTACTTCACTTCCAGCAATTCAACTTCGAAGATCAGCGTAGAGTTCGGTGGTATGCTGCTCCCCATGCCCCTCGCCCCGTATCCGAGCTCCGGCGGAATGATGAGCCTGCGTTTGCCCCCGACTCTCATGTCAAGAAGACCCTGATCCCATCCCGGGATCACGCTGCCCCGGCCGAGCGTGAACTCGTAGGGCTCTCCCCGATCAAGCGAGCTGTCGAACTTCTTTCCGTTTTCGAGCGTGCCGGTGTAATGGACCTTGACCGTCTTCCCCGACTTTGCAGCCGGCCCTTTGCCTTTGACGAGGTCGATGATCGCGAGCTGCCGCGCCGGCTGAGACGTGGCCGGTGCGGCTGCGCCAGGGTCGTTGGTTTGAACGCGGCCTGACGCTAGCCCCGATTCAGACGCAGGCGATGTCCCGCCCACGGTCGAAGTCCCGCTGTTTCCCCTCAAGAGAATAACAACGGCCGTCGCGACGACCACCACGCCGACTGCAATCATGGCGATGACTCTCGTCTTGCGCCTTGATTGTCTCGCGGCGCGGTTATCGCGCGAGGCTCCGCCGCGCCTTCTGACTTTTCGCTTCCGACTCCTTGGCAAACCGATCTCCTCCGTGGAGCAATGGGGTGTGAGAGGAGTTTATAGCGGACAACCGGATTACATTTCAAATGGGCGGCAGCGTAAAAGACGCGTGAACAGGCGACGGGCGTTCAGAGTACCGACTTTAGTCGGGTCTTTCGACTCCAAGGTCCTGCTCATTTCCAGGGGTCGGCGACGGTCGTAGGTGGGGCCGCTTCCTCAGAGGGCCGAAGACCCAAGAGCCAAGACCGAAGACCCGACTAAAGTCGGTACTCTCAACGCCTTCTCCTCAGTCCGGGCTGTACCCCGCCGCCGCGCCCTCGCCTCGCGGATCGGCGCCGCCCGTAAATCGCATCGGCTTCCCCGCGGCGTCATACTCGATCGCCAACCCGTGAGCATTACCCAACGCGCGCACGACGCGAATCTTGTGTCCCATCGCTGTCAACTCCTCACGGACCTCTGACGGTATCGACTCTTCGACGGCGATCGTGTCGGGTTCGATGAAGCTGATCCGGCCCGCAACGATCGCCTCGAGGATGTTCATCTTGAAGTCGATCAGGTTCATGACCATTTGTGGGACGGTCTGGCCGATTGTGTGGCCGCCGGGCGTTCCAATCGCAACCCACGGACGGCCGTATCGCAGGATGATCGTTGGACAGTCGCCCGACAGTTTGTGCCTGCCGGGGAACGCGTCCATCGGATTGCCCTTGGGCTCGAACGTGCTGTAGGCCAGCGAATTGTTGAGCCAGATGCCCGTGCCCTTCGGCATTATGCGGCTGCCGAAGAGATTGCCAAGCGTCTGAGTAGCCGACACGACGTTGCCCCAGCGATCGGCGACAACGAAATGCGTTGTGTGCTGGCCTTGACTGGATGTGGCTTTGGGTTGCTCGAACGGGCGGGCGTGATCGGGATCGATCTTTTCGGCCTCTTCGGTCCAGTACTTTTCGGACAGGAGCGTGCTGAGCGGTGGGGTACTCACTTCGGGATCGCCGGCGTAACGCAGCCGGACCCAGAAGCCGTGCTTCGTCGCTTCGGCGAAGCGGTGCAGGTAAGGGCTGCTGTTGTGGCCGAGATCGGCGACGTCAAACCGGCTCATGATCCCGAGGCGAACCAGGAAATCGAACGCATTCGCGGGCGGCGAGGCGGTGACGATTCGATGGCCGCGATAGTTGATGCTGATGGGCTTGTACCACTCGGCGCGGTTCCGGCGCAGGTCGTCGAGCGACAAGAAACCGCCGGCCTCGCGCATCGCCGAGTCGATGGCCTTGCCCAGTTCGCCGCCATTGACGGCCTTCGCGCCTTGCTCGGCGATCATCCTCAGCGATCTGGCGAGGTCTTTCTGAACGAGTCGCTCGCCGGATTTCAACGGGTGTCCGGCGCGGCCATACACCTCCTTCGCGTGATCCGGAAAGGACGAGTATGCCGACGCGATGAGGCCCGCGGTCGTGCCGCTGACGACGAAGCCCTCGTCGGCGAGTTTGATGGCGGCGTCGAACAGGCGTGGCCACTGGAGCTTGCCGTACTCCTTCGACAGCGCTTCCCACGCCGCAACGTTGCCGGGAGTCGAAACCGATCTTGCGCCGACGCGATTCGCAAGGTAGTTCGGAGTCGGCGCGCGGAACACGTCGGAGTTGAGCGTTGCGGGAATGCGGCCACTCGAGTTGAGAAAGCGCGCTTCGCCTTTCTTCGCGTCGAAGATGACTATCGTGCCGTAGCCGCCGATGCCTGACATCATCGGCTCGACGACGTTGAGCGCGGCGGCGACCGCGACGGCTGCGTCGAACGCGTTCCCGCCCGCGGCAAGCACGGCAACGCCCGCTTGGGTGGCTAGCGGGTGAGCCGAGCTGACCATGCCGGACGAGGCGACAACCGGGGTTGCGAGGGAATCCCGATCCTTCTGGGAGATGCGAGGTGTCGGCGCGACACCGGCCAGAGTCGCAACAAGAACGGCGGATGCGATTACGTAGTTTCTTGCGATCACCAGGAACTCACTTGTTGACGCATGGGACTGCACGCGTCGGCCCAGGCGTTCTGCGCTATTGGAGTGCGAACGTCACCGTGATCTTCGCGGTGATCTTGATCTGTCCAAGCGAGATGGTGCCTTCGGACGCCGATACTCCGCCTGCTGCACTCTCCTCGGTGACGTTCTGATACATCGAGCGTCTGACGTAACCGGATAGCCATCCTATCGAATCGGTGTCCTCCTCGATCGAGTGTACCTTGCTCACGGTCTGGCCGAGTTTCTTCGTAAGCGCTTCCGCCTTCTCCCTCGCCGCTTCGATGGCTAACTCTCGCGCGCGGTCCCGGAGCTAACGAATGGGCCCAGGAAGGGGGCCTTCCAGTCTCCCGTCATGATTTGTCTCGCGTAGATTTTTGAATCGCAGCCGGGAGTTTAATCGCGCCGGCTGAAAGATTCAATGCATCCTCTGACTACGCGAATGATCCATGCGTATGACTTCAGCTCACCTGCTCCGCCTATACTCGCGCGAGTTTCTTTTGTAGGATTGAGCGCGTGGAGGTGGGTGCCAGCGACACGCCCACCGGTGAATGCGTATCAGTCCTCATAACGAAGGTCGAAGGCGAGGTTTTGGATGGCAATTAAAGTCGAAGAGAGATTCGACGTGCAAGCTCCGGTTCAACGCGTGTGGGAGTACCTGATTGACCCGGCTCGCGTCGCCGAGTGCCTGCCGGGCGCCGAACTGCTCGAGTCACAAGATGAGCGAACCTTCCTCGGGGCAGTGAAGGTGAAGGTCGGGCCAATCTCGATGTCATACAAAGGCGTCGTGAAGTTCACTGAAGTCGACGAGCAAGCTCACGAGGTTCGAATAGTCGGGGAGGGACGAGAATCCGGCGGCGGCGGATCGGTGAAGGTGACGATGCTGAGCAAGGTAACCGCGCTGCCCAACGACAGCGCGGAGGTCGTCGTCCAGGGCGAGGTCGACCTCGTAGGGAAGATCGTCCAGTTCGGCCGCGGCATGATAGAAGAAGTATCGAGGCAACTATTCCGTCAGTTCGCAACGTGCGTAAAGCAACACCTTGAAGTAGTCAATAACGCTCAGCTCGCTCAGGAAACTCCGAAGGCAGAAACGAAACCGGTCAGCGCGGCGCCGCTGGCGCTGCGAGCGTTGTGGGCCGTTGTCGCGCGATTCTTTCGGCGCTTGTTAGGCAAACAAACTGGGTAGCGTCCGACAATCGAACTCGTAAAGGACAAGTGTCATCCGCGCAATGGGGTGTCCGGGCCTGCGGCATCCACCATGCCGGCCGCGGTACGTCCGCTGATCACCGCGCTTTCAATGGTCGCGGGCAAGCCGGTGGCCGTCCAATCGCCCGCGAGAATCAAACCCGCAACGCCGGTGCGCGCCGCCGGACGAAGGCCGTCTGATTCAACCGTGTGAGCGAGCGTCGCCTCGCGCTCCTTCACCACGACGCTGTGCACGAGCCTGGCTGCCCGGCTGTCGGGCACGAGCCGTTGCAGTTCCGACAGAGCCATCGTCACGAGATCCTCTTTCGTTTGATCGACAAATTCGCGCGCTGCGCTGATCACGATCGCGACTTGATTCGATTGCCGCTCGCTCGCAAAGATGACGTCCTTGTTGAACAGCCACTGAATTTTCGTCCCGAGCAGCCCGATGAACTCGAGGTCCGTCACGCGCCGGTCGAACCACAGGTTGATCGACACGATGGGCGACGAGCCAAGCGACGAGAGCCGGGCAAACTCACCGACGCGCAGTTGCTCAGGCAGCAGATCGAGCAGGGCATTCGGAGGGACGGCGCTGATGACTACATCGGCGTGGATCGTCTCGCCGCTCTTGAGCCGCACTCCGACCACGCGCCCGTTCTCGATGACGATCTGAGCTGCCGGGGCGCCGGTCCTCACGTCGCCTCCGCGCGACTCGATGAACTCGCGCGCCCCGACGGTGTACAAATCACTGAGGCCGACGCGCGATATCGCTATGCTTGTGCCAGACCTGTCGCCGCCGAAGGCTTCTTTGAGCACGACCCTCAGCATTTCGGCTGATCCGATGTTTGGGTCTTCGTTCAGAGTCGCGATGGCGATCGGATACCAGAAGCGTCGTTTGATTCGCTCACTCTGTCCCAGATCGCTCAGCCACTCGGATACGGTCAGTCCGCTCGCGACTTGGTTGGTTGTCTTGAGCGCGCGGCCGACTTTCAATGTGCGGAACTTGTCGCCGAGCGACAGGCCGCCGAGTCCGAACAGCCCCGCAAGCGCGTGGAGAGGCGCGGGAAGAGGAGGGCACCGAAACGTCGCGCGGCCTGTGTCGACGTCGAGGAACTCGACGCGCGGGCTCTCTTGGATCTTCAACCTGTCGAGGCAGCCGATTTGTTTCAAGAACGAGATCGTATTGTGATAACAGCCCATGAAAAGATGCTGGCCGTTATCCACCACGTCGCCTGTCTTTGGGTCGATGAACGAGTAGGCACGTCCGCCGAGATGATTGCGCCGCTCGACGAGAATTACTTTATGGCCTTGCTCGCTGAGCGCCACTCCGGCCGCCAGACCGCTGAACCCTCCTCCGATTATCGCTACTCGCGCCGGCAAGCGTCACCTCTCGAACTTACTCCGCAGCCAGATGTTGAGCGCGATCTTCAGGCGCCGCGACTTTGGCACGCTCACGCGATTGCGGTAGACGTCGAATCGGACCGAATCCATGGCTTCGAGAAGCTCGCGGTAGATCGTCCCCATGATCTCGGCGGCAAACATGGACGAGCGATCCTTCTCGGGCAGTAGTTCGGCGGCCCGGTCGAAGTACGACTTCGCGCGCGTGTACTGGTGCTGCATGAGATTCTGAAACGGCGCGTTGTAACGGCTCGCGCGGAGATCGTCTTCCGAGTAGCCGAATCGCTCGAGCTCGTCGAGCGGGACGTAGATTCGGTCCCGCTCGATGTCCTCTTTCAGGTCCCGCAGAATGTTGGTCAGTTGCAGCGCGAGCCCGAGGTTCACGGCGTACTCACGGGTCCGCGGCGACTCGTAGCCGAATATCTCGATGCAGATCAGTCCGACTGCCGACGCCGCTCGGTAGCAGTACTCGCGCAGGTCGGCGAACGATTGATAGCTCTTCCATTCGAGGTCCATCTGCATGCCGTCGATGATGTCGATAAACGGCTGCTTCGGCAGATCGAACTCGGAGATCGCATCGGAGAGCCTCTCGCCAAGGCTGGTGCTGGGACGCCCCTGGAAGGATGCTTCGATCTCTATTCGCCAGTGGTCCAGTTCCGCGCGCGGGTTTCGCCCGGCGTGGTGTTGGTCGACTATCTCGTCCATCACGCGGCAGAACTCATAGACGTCCTTGATCGCCTTTCGTTTGGCGCGCGGCAGGAGTAGGAACGAGTAATAGAAACTGGAGCTGCTGCCCGCCGCCGTTCGGGGCTGCGGCTGTGCATCTCGTATTGCGGTGCTCTCGCGCGTCACCATTACTAAACTGTGAAAGCCCTCCGATTGATCGCGCTCAGGAGGATTCCCGCCTTGTCGAACGATGAGAGCTGCGGCCTCGCGGAGAACACATCATAACTCGCCGCGTCGAGGCGCTTGAGGATGCGAGTGCCTCCGAGCCAGACAGCCCGAAGCTCGAATGCGAGCCTGCCGCGAACGGCGTTGCAAAGCGGCTTGCCCTTGTCGAACAATTCGCGGGCGCGGCCGACCTCGAGTTGCATGAGTCGGCGAAAGGCCTCGTCGGTCTTGCGATGATGTCGCAGATCTTCGATGTCGACGCCGAACCGCTCCGCGTCTTCCACGGGGAGGTAGACCCTGTCCTTCTCAAGATCGACAGCAACATCCTGCCAGTGATTCGCCAGTTGAAGCGCCGTGCAGATGTTGTCGGACCGCGTGTGCAGTTGTTCGTCTCGATAATTGAACAAGAGTAGAATCAGCCGGCCTATGGGATTCGCAGACCGGCGGCAGTAATCCAGCAGGTGGTCGAACTTCTGATAACGCCGGATGATGACGTCTTGCATGAAGGCCGAGATCAAATCCTCGAAGAGTGAAACGGGGAGGCTGAACTGTGATCGCGTCTCGGTCAGGGCGATGAAGACCGGATGAGTAGCCTTACCGTCGAGTGACTGCCTGAGCATCGAGCCCCATTCGGCCAAAAGGTCGAGCCGGTCCTGCTCGCTGTAGCCCCGCCCATAGTGCTCGTCGGCGAAATCATCTGCCGTGCGGGCGAATGCGTAGATCGAGTAGAAATGGCGCCGGAGCGGCCTCGGTATCAACACCGAGCCCACCGGAAAGTTCTCGTAGTGCGAGCGCGCGAGGCGGGCACAATACTGGTATGCAGCTTCGACGGTCCAGGCCTTCTCGGTTATCTGCTTTCCGTCGATTGCAGCCGCCAGCCGCTCGGGTGTGTACTGTGTCGCCGCCGTCATCTTGGTCGCGCCCGCGCGAGGATTACTTGCTTATCGAATGACCTTGGAGGAACGTTCTCCGCCGCGTGTTGGGTTTCCTGCGTTCTTTGAGCGGAGAATTATATTTGTTTTCGGGTATTGTTGGAAGGAATCGCCGGACGTTCACGACTGCGCGAACTCCGACATCGCGAACTCCGACATAAGGATGGCGAGGCGCCGGCACCCTCCCGGTGAAGGTTGATTTCGCGCCTCCGACACACTTATCATTCGTCGGGTGTTAGCTCAGCTACTTCCGGATCGGCGGTGTTGTGACAGAGGGCGACGAGATGGCCGAAAAACCGCTGATAATCCTGGGCGCGGGCGCGACAAAAGCCTGTGGCGGGCCCCTTACCCCCGATATCCTGCCTGCGGCTCTCAATGGGTCAAACGGCGCACGATGACCGGACGACGCTGGTCGCCGACCGCGAAGAACTTCTGTATCTGACCGGCAAGTTTCTGGCTCAGGCGAGGAGAACGAGTCGTGAGTTCGAAAACCTCTCATCCTATCTACTCCAGGGACGCAACGGTGGTCCTCGCAAGGCACGAGACCGACAAGTTTTCGGCCCTTCAGCGCGCTATAGCAGAATCGCGGTTTTTCGACAACGTAGAGCTGGCACTCGAACGAACCGGAAAACCTCGCAAGGACTTTCTGATCGCGATCAAACCGAACCTCATGACCGCTTCCGTGCGCGAGGGCGGTTCCCCGATCTATACCGATCCGCAACTGGTTGAGTACCTGATCGAAGGGCTGCGTGATCGCGGCTTTCGCGATATAGCAGTCGTCGAGGCGCGCAATGTCTACGATTACGCTTACGAAGGCCGCTCGGTCAGGGCCGTTGCCGAACTGGCGGGCTATTCCGGCAACGGATATCGGATTGAGGACCTGTCCGAACAGAAGGAACCCTTCGATTACGGCGGCGTGCTCGGCTTGCACGTTGTTGGTAAGACCTGGCGCGACGCGGATTATCGAGTATCGTTCGCGAAGAACAAGACCCACTGGCAGTGCTATTACACAGGCTGCATGAAGAACATCTATGGCTGCCTTCCAGAGTGGGACAAGATGAAGTCCTACCACGGCAAGGGACGCGAGTTCTATCAATGCTGCATCCTGATTCTCGACAAGTTGCCAGTGGGCTTCGGGTTCCTTGACGCCTGGGTCAGTGCGGATGGATTCGCCGGCCACGTGCGCGACGGGAAACCGAACCAGACGAAGACTGTTTTGGCCAGCGACAACATCCTTGCGCTCGATTGGGTGATGGGCGAGAAGATGAGCCTCGACCCGAAGGCAAACTACGTGATTCAAGAAGCACTGCGCTATTGGGGAATAACCAGCCTCAACATAACCCGAAGCGGCGATATGACTCCCTGGAGGCCGTGGACCAACGTTCGGCCACTGTCGGTCAAGGTTCTGGACCTCATCGAGGAGCATTACCGGGTCAGCCGGTTTTTCTCGAGGGCTTTCGCAAGCGAGCAGGACGAACGCTTCCGGCCGGTTCAGCGAGGCCGGTGGTTCTTTGGCGCATTGCAAAAGCTTTCAAAGCTCGTCGAACGACTGATGGTCTCGAAGACCTGACGGGGCTACTGTTCTCTCTCTGCAAGAGCGAGAGCGGTCCTTCTAGCGGGGTTGGAGGCGACTATGACAAGAGAGGCGGATGGGCAGGAAGTCGAAGCGATCTTAAAGATCGTCACAGACAGCTTGATGCATCTGATTACGAAGCCAGGGATCATCCTCATCAGCGTATTCCTCCTGTTGATTGTGTGGGGGCCAAAGGGCGAGCCGATCTTCATGCCGTGGTTCAGAGAGTGGATAGAAGCAACTCCTCTCCATCGGCAGTTCCGAGTGCAGTTGCTCTCATACGCGTCGGGAGTGTTGCTGCTGGTCGTGACGCCGGTCCTCATAATCAGGTTCCGCTTCAAAGAGAGCTTGAGCAAGTATGGTCTCGGATTAGGTGATGTGAGGTTAGGGCTCTTGTTCATGGCGGTTCTCATCGTCGTCAGCCTTCCGCTCTTCTTTTTCGGCGCGAGAAGCCCGCAGATGCAGGCAGAATACCCGCTGATCTACCGCGGTCTCGACGTCGCGCAGATCAGGCAGCAGTTTCAGTGGCAGTCTTTTCTGCTATACGAACTGATCTACGCATCGTTCTTTCTCGTCATAGAATTCACTTTTCGCGGCTACATGCTGTTCGGTCTGCGCGAGAAGTTCGGACTCTATTCAATCCTGATTCAGATGTTGTCCTACACCGCGTGGCACCTGGCCAAGCCGGTGCCCGAATTGATCGGCACACCAGTGTGGGGGTTTGCGGTTGCGGCGGTGACGCTAAGGGTTCGGTCAATATGGTACGTCTTCGTCGCACACTGGCTACTCAACGTCTTTCTCGACGTGATGATCCTTATCAACATCGGCGTCTTTACGGGATCAAACCGTTGAGTCTCACTGTGTGACGTCGTCGCTGGGAGGGAATCCTATGGGGAGCGACAGGCAGCCCGATTCTCTGAGATCAAGAGTGTCGTGGCGGCCGAGCGGATGCGTGCGCTGAGAGTAACCAACCCCGGTTGGTGATAGGGGTGAATTAGTGAATTGACTCGGGTCAAGAATTGCACTTCGATCCCGCTGTAGTTTCGAGTGAAGGCGGGCCGGGCGTCGGGGGTCGTCACCAGCAATGTTGTCTTGGGGTAACGGCGGGCGAAGACCAGCAGGTTCGCCGGATTGAAATCACGAGCCGACGATGACGTTTGGTATAACTAAACGCAAGACTACTCTCGTATGGCTTATGACGTTTGGAATAACCAAGTGCAAGACTCCTTTCCTGTGGTTTGAGTCAGGATTCAAACGAGCCGTTGTCGTATCGCCAAGCAAGAACCTTCCGCGCGCACGGCAGGCGGGGTGAAGCCAGAGGGCGTACACGGCGATTGACTTGGAAACAGAGCGAAGGTAGCATGCGCGTGCTTAAACATTACCCCGGCTGGTGCGAGGCTGGGGTGTCTTGATCCTCATACTGCTGTTACTCGCTGGACGCTGATAGATCGAATAAGAAGGGGTCGCGGTGTCGGCCGAGGTCGAGCCTGCGGCGTGGGAGTCGTTCCCGCATCGCCGAATCGGACCTCAGCCGGCTCCTGCAGGCGATTGCTCGCCAAGTCACGCGTTGTTACGTGATCGAGTTGTCGCCAAACGCGAGATGTCCAGGAGCAGCGAATCTAGACGAGTTCCACACACCGACAGGCCGGACGACGCGCTCGGCGTCTCCAACGCGAGGCTTCACGCACTCGTGAACGCGATACCGGACATGATGTTCGTGCTCTCAAGAGACGGGACCTATCTTGATTTCAAAGCCTCGACTGAAATGGAGCCCCTGGTACCGCCAGGTCAATTCCTTGGTAAGAAAGTCACTGACGTTCTGCCTGCCGATCTTGCTCACCAGTCTATGCAAATCATCGAGCGAGCCCTCGAATCCGGCGCGCCTCAGGTCTTCGAGTACGATCTCCCGATGAACAATGTCTCGCGCAGTTACGAGGCTCGCGTCGTGGTCAGCGGACGAGACGAAGTTGTCGCCGTCGTCCGCGACATCACCGAGCGAAAGCGCTCAGAAGAACTGCTCAGGCAGGGCCGTGCGGACCTCGCGCGGGCGCAAAAAATCGCCGGGCTTGGAAGTTGGAACTGGGACATAACAACCGATACTGTTGCCTGGTCCGAGGAGTTGTACAACATCTGCGGGATCGAACCCGGGGGATTCGGCGCGACGTACGAGTCGTCTCTTGCACTCGTCCACCCTGACGACAGGGACCGGGTTCAAGCCACGATCGCCAAGTCGCTCGGTGACCACAGACCTTACGTGTTCGACCTTCGTATCATCCGCCCCGACGGCGGAGTGCGGACTACGATTACTCGAGGAGAGGTCATCGTCGACCAGGAGGGCCGGACGATCCGCATGACCGGCACCGCGCTCGACATTACCGACCGCAAGCTCGCCGAAGAGCGGTTGCACGAACAATATGAGCAACTGCGGGTGATCTATCACCTGAGCGACGCGCTCGGCCGAGCACAGGCCGTCGAGGAGATCTACGAAGAGGCGCTCAAAGGACTCCAGCTCGCGATGAAAGTCGAGAAGGCGTCCATACTATTGTTCGATCAGGACGGCCTCATGCGCTTCAAGGCGTGGCGGGGACTGTCGGAAGGCTACCGCAAATCGGTAGACGGACATTCACCCTGGCGCCCCGACGAAAAGGACCCGCGCCCGATTCTGATTTCCGACGTGGAGAAGGACTCGAGCCTGGAACACCTGAAACCGGTCATCGTGGGCGAGGGAATTCGCGCGATGGCCTTCATCCCGTTGGAGTATCAAGGCCGGCTGATGGGGAAGTTCATGGTCTACTATGGCGAGCCTCATCACTTCACCGAAGAGGAAGTGCGGCTGACCCAGACGATCACCAGCCACGTCGCGTTCGCCATCGATCGCAAGCGTGCCGAAGAAGAACTACGCCGCAGCGAGGAACGATTTCAACTTGCGGCCCGGGCTACCAACGACGTCATCTGGGACCTGGATCTGGCTAGCGACCGCCTCACGTGGGGCGATGGGTTTCAAGCGATGTTTGGGGACGACCCTCGTCACACGGAGCACACGTTCGACTCCTGGCTCGAACGGGTCCACCCCGAGGACCGAGACCGCGTCGTTTCCACGCATCAAGCAACGCTGGAGAGGGAGCGCGAATTCTGGTCGGGTGAATACCGGTTCCGGCGCGCTGACGGGTCCTATGCCGATGTGTACGACCGCCTTTATCTGATCCGCGACGCGGCGGGAACACCGGCGCGGCTCGTCGGAGCGTTGATGGACGTATCCGACCGCAAGCGGGCGGAGGAAGCGCTCAAGGAGAGCGAGGCCCGGCTGCGGCTGGCCCTGGACGCTGCTCACATGGGCAGTTGGAATTGGGATATTCGTGCCAACACCGCAGTGTACTCGAACGAGCTCGGACCGATGTTTGGACTGCCGCCCGGATCGAGTCTCCAGACGCTGGAAACGTTTTTGGAGGTCGTGCATGCGGACGACCGCCAACGCGTGGCTAGTGCGGTCACTGCGGCACTCGAAGGCAAGGCCGACTACGGGATCGAGTATCGCGTCGTGTGGTCCGACGGCAGCCTTCACTGGGTTTGGAGTCAGGGCCAGGTTTTCTACGACGAAGACGGCCGAGCGATTCGCATGGCCGGGATAGTCACCGACATAACGGAGCGCAAACAGGCAGAGCAAGCGCGGTTGCACCTGTTGGGCCGCATTGTAGCCGCCCAGGAAGACGAGCGGCGGAGGGTCGCCCGCGAGCTACACGACCGAATGGGACAGGACCTGACCGTCTTGATGTTGGGACTCGAATCGCTGAAGGACGCACGCCGGGCCCCGTCAGGCGGCTGGGAGAAAGCCGTACACGAGCTCAAGCTGCTCACCGGCCATATCATGGACGAAGTGCATGGGCTCGCGTGGGAGCTGCGGCCCATGGTGCTGGATCACCTGGGTCTGATGACGGCTCTCCACCGTTACACCCGGGAATGGTCAGAGCATTGCGGTATCCTGGTTGAACTACAGTCAGTGGGCCTGGACTCCCGCCGGCTTCCGCCTCAAATCGAAATGACCGTCTATAGGGTCATACAAGAAGCGCTGACCAACGTACTCAAGCACGCCGAGGCCCGCCGCGTGAGCATCGTGCTGCGCGGCAGTTCCGACAACATCCTCGCAATCATCGAAGACGACGGAAGGGGGTTCGACGCGGAGGCGACGATGGCGGCCGACCCTCAGAAGAGACTCGGATTGCTCGGCATGCAAGAACGGCTCGCGCTAGTAGGCGGTCGGCTCGACGTCGAATCCACTCCCGGCGCCGGGACGACGGTCTTTGCGCGCCTCCCGATAGGAAACTAACGCATGGGAAAACAACCGCCCTCCAAGAAACTCAAGATCCTCCTGGCTGACGATCACGCGATTCTGCGCGCCGGGCTGAGGTTGCTGGTCAACGCCGAACCGGACATGGAAGTTGTTGGCGAAGCGGCCGACGGCAAGCAAGCGTCCGAAGCCGTGAAGGAATGCTATCCGGACGTCGTGGTAATGGACCTCTCGATGCCCGAATGCGACGGCGCGCAAGCCACCCGTGAAGTGAAACGAATCTGCCCGCACGCGAAGGTCCTCGTGCTGACCGTTCAGGAGGACACCGCTTATCTTAGTCAGTTGCTGAATTCGGGCGCGTCCGGCTACATGCTCAAGCGCGCCGCCGCCGAAGAACTCACCCGCGCCATCCGCACAGTCGCGCGCGGCGGTCAGTACATAGACCCGGTAATCGCCGCCCGATTTGTGAACGCGTACGTCATCGAGCCGCCGCAAGTCGACTCGCGAGGCTCCCTCAGCAAGCGTGAGGAAGATGTCCTGCGGCTGATCGCCTGGGGCTACTCGAACAAGGAGATCGCGGCCGAACTCGACATCAGCGTCAAAACCGTCGAAACCTACAAGGTCCGTCTGACGGAGAAGCTCAACCTGCACGGCCGCGTCGACATGGTCCGCTATGCGGTTCGTCAGGGCTGGTTGCAAGAACCCTGAAGAACCCACCGTCAATCACCGTTATACTGGTCGCATCGGGGAATTCCCTGACACGGCCTGCCGTTTTCTCTGACAGACAGCAGAACGTGGTTGGTTTACACTTGTTGAGTGCGCGAGGCGTCATCGCCGCAGCCCTCTACTATTTGATGGTGTCGCCTCGGTTGCGTCCCCGCAATGATTGTTCCTGTTAGTTGTGTGACGCCGATGTGGACCTGAACGCCAGGCAGATTCTGTGTCGCAGCCTCGTTGTCTTCGTAAAACGATGACTTCGCGCGACCCGACGCAGGGAGCCTCCATTACCTACACGGGTGCCGGTGTTGGTCGGCGGTTCAGTGCTGTTCAAGGTTTCTTCAAGGCGCCCGCGGTAGAGTGACGTTGTCGCATGACGAAGACGGTAGCGCGGATTGAGAGGTGAAAGACGCTCGTGAAAGAAACCGGAGTCGCCCGCATGGTTTCAGGTAGTTTATGAAACAAGGAGAACTAAGAGATGGCAAACAACAAAAGGCAGGCGGCCGCACCGGCCCGCAATGTAGAGGCATCCGCCCTGGGCACAACCGAAGATCACTATCGCCTGCTCGTCGAAAGCGTTAAGGACTACGCGATAATCCTCCTCGACACGGACGGCCGCGTCGCCAGTTGGAATCAGGGCGCGGAGCGAATAAAGGGCTATCAGGCAAAGGACATCATCGGGCAGCATATTGCGCGCTTCTACGTGCCGGAAGACCTTCAACGCGGGCACCCGGAACATCTGTTGGCCGTTGCCGCTGCCGACGGCCGCGTCGAAGACGAAGGCTGGCGCGTGCGCAAGGACGGCTCCCGCTTCTGGGCCGATGCCATTATCACTGCGCTGCGCGATCAGGGAGGCACCCTGCGCGGATATGCGAAGGTTACTCGCGACCTGACCGAACGCAAACAGATGGAGGAGCGGCTCGAGCGCCAGGCTCGCGAAATCCTCGACATCGCAACACCCGCCGTGCAGGTTTGGGAAGGCGTGATACTCGCCCCGCTGATCGGAATGCTCGACAGCCAGCGCACTCAGCAATTGATGGAGCGGCTGTTGGAGAGCATCGTCGAGACGAGATCCACCGTCGCCTTGGTCGACATAACCGGCGTGCCGACGATTGACACTCAGACTGCGCGCCATCTCGTCGAGACGATCGCCGCCGTGCGAATGCTTGGCGCCGACGTGATCCTTACCGGTGTGAGGCCGGCTATCGCCCAAACGCTCGTGCATCTGGGCGTCGACCTCTCTAACGTGACCACTCGCTCGTCGCTGATAGCGGGACTGAGATCGGCGATGGAGATGCTGAAGCTCGAGGTAACCAGCAAGAAATAGCGACGCCGCGTCAGGGGGACGGCGTGAAGGGGTGCCGAAGCGGAGGCGCAAGGTGCTGGGGCCGAATGCGCTGAGGGCAATGCTTCAAGCGCACTCCTTCACGCCTTCTCCCTTTTGCGCCTCGGCATTGAAACGGAGGACCCAATGGCGGATGAGAGAGTTTCGGTTATCAAAGTACGCGATATGTTGATGGTCACGATGCCGGCCGACCCCGATGACGCAACGGTCACCGCGCTGCAGGAGAAAGTACTAGACGCGATGGGACGCCATCAGGCGAAAGGACTGGTTCTGGACATCTCAGCCGTCGATACGCTCGACTCGTTCTTCGCCCGGACGGTCGCCGAGACGACGCACATGGTCGCGCTGATGGGCGGCCGCACGGTCATAGCCGGAATGCAGCCCAGTGTCGCTATCACCGCAACCCAGTTGGGCTTGACGCTGGGCCGCGTGTTGACGGCGCTCGACGTCGACCGCGCGCTCGGCATGCTGGGTAATGCGCGAGACGGGAGGTCGCGATAATGAAGAATGTAGTCGCCGCGCAGCCGCAGGTGCGCATTGACTCCGAGGGCGACATAGTGCTCGTGCGCAGAACCGTGCGCGAGGCCGCCACTAGGCTCGGGGTCGGAATAACCGACGTAACGCGTATCGTCACCGCCGCCTCGGAACTTGCGCGCAACGTTTTTCACTACGCGGGGACCGGCGTGATGCGCTGGCGCATGCTTGAAGCGAACAATAGCATCGGCATCGAGCTGACTTTCGAGGATCAGGGACCGGGCATCCCTGACCTCGATCAAGCCATGAAGGAGGGATTCACAACCAGCGGCGGTCTGGGGTTGGGGCTGCCGGGCGCGAAGCGGTTGATGGACGAGATGGAAATCGAGTCTCGCGTCGGAGAAGGGACGACGGTCATCGTTCGAAAGTGGAGAAAGCGGAGCTAGCCGGCAGCGCAAACAAACATGCGAACCCGACAGACCATCCAGGTTGCACACTCCAGCGACGTGAGCGAAGCGAGCCGGATCGCCAGGACTATGACCCTCGACCTCGGCTGTGACGAGACAACCTGCAGCGAGATCGCCCTGGTCGCCAGCGAGCTGGCCGCGAATCTCGTCAAACATACTCGTGGCGGGTGGCTGACGCTGTCGCCCATAGACAGCGGCGGCCGAATCGGCATTCAGATCGAGTCTGTCGACCACGGACCGGGCATCCCCGACGTCGAGCGCGCGCTTACGGATGGGTTCTCGACGGCGGGCGGACTTGGGTACGGGTTGGGCGCCGTCAACCGCCTGATGGATGACCTCGATATCCAGTCGCGACGCGCCGATCAGCCCGGCACGCGGATCGTTTGCAAGCGGTGGCTGGGCGGCCTGGCCACAAGCCTGGCGCCTTGCCCGCTGGAATTCGGAGTTGCCGCACGGCCGCACCCAACCATGACCGTGAGCGGCGACGCCTTTGTCGTCAAGCGATGGGAGGAGAGCGCGTTGGTAGGAGTGATCGACGGCTTGGGACACGGTGAGTTCGCCCATCGCGCGGGAGCGACGGCGCGTCACTACGTCGAAACCCATTTCACTCAGCCGCTCGACGCCATTTTTCTAGGCGTCGCCCGCGCGTGCCGCGCGACCCGCGGAGTGGTAATGGCGTTGGGGCGCTTCGATTGGGCGCAAGAACGAATGACTTTCGCCAGCATCGGCAACGTCGAGGCGCGGGTGTTCGGAGCGGACGAGCCGATGAACTTCATCGTTCGCCGCGGGGTATTGGGCGGCAGCTCGCCGATGCCGATGGTAACCCATCACCGATGGAAAACGAGCAACGTCATGGTGCTTCACTCGGACGGCCTGGCCACACGCTGGCGGTGGGAGGATATCGCCGACCTCGCCGGTTCGTCCGCAACCGCCGTCGCCCACAGGCTGTTGCAGAAGCTCGCTCGCGACGACGACGACGCGACGGTGCTGGTGGTGAAGGAGGCGCCGCGATAACAGCCGGCTGATCTCGCCCCTGGTATATGGACGGAGCAGAAGTACACAAGAAACCGGCCGCCGGAGCGTCGTTCGCGACGACGCGCCCCGACCTTGAACTGCAGCTCAGCGAGGCGCGGCAGAGCATTCGCACGCTCCAGCAAGAATTGGAGCAGACCAGCCAGGGCCTGGTCGTGCTCACGCTGGAGCTCGAAACGCGCGTCGACGAACGGACCGCCGAGCTGCGCGCCGCTCAGGAGGAACTGGAGCGAACAAACTCCGAGCTTCTTCAGTTGACCCTCGAACTTGAAGACCGCGTTTCGGAGCGGACCGCCGAACTCGAGGCAAGGACCGAGGAGATGAAGGCGATCTCGCAACAGCTCTGGCAGGCAGCGAAGCTCGCGACCATGGGCGAGTTGGCAGCCAGCATCGCGCACGAATTAAACAACCCGCTGGCTACCATAACTCTGCGAATCGAGTCGCTGCTGATGCAACTTGCTTCCGGCGACCCCCGCCGCAACGAGCTTGAGATCATTGGGCAGGAGAGCGAACGCATGGCCGGCCTGGTCGCCAGCCTGCTCCAGTTCAGCCGCCGAAGCGCGCAGCAGATTTCAACCGTGGACCTCAGGGAGGAGATCGATAACACCCTCGATCTGATTCACTTCCACCTGCGAAACCACCGCATCGAGATTGTGCGCGAGGTCCCGCCCGTCTGCACGGCGGTCCACGCCGACCGCCAGCAGTTGCGTCAGCTCCTGCTCAATCTGTTTACCAACGCAAGCGACGCGATGCCTCGCGGCGGAACTCTCACGATCCGCGTCGCCGAATTGAAGACGACGAATCACGTCACCATCGAGATAGCCGATACCGGCGTCGGGATTCCGCCCGAGTTGATCGGCAAGGTGACCGACCCGTTCTTCACGACGAAGGGTGAAGGCAAGGGCACGGGCCTGGGCCTGGCGATTTGCCGCCGCATAGTCCAGGAACATCACGGAACATTCGAAATCTCGAGCGAGGGCAAGCCAGGCAAAGGGACGACTGTGCGCGTAGCGCTGCCGGCCGGAAACGGCTCACACAATCCACCTTCGCCGGAAGGCGACCAAAGCACCAGGATACGAGGTCCGCGATGCCGCATTCTTTAGGCCGTCTGCTAATAGTTGATGACGAGGAGCAGTTGATGACTGCCCTGCGCGAGATGCTGGAGCGTCAGGGTTACGAGGCGGTGGGCTTCGCTTCGGCAAATGAGGCGCTGGCCGAGTTGAAGGAACGTGATTTCGACGTGCTGATCACCGACCTGATGATGCCCGAAATGGATGGAATAGCATTGCTCGAGGCCGCGTTGGGAATAGACCCGCATCTGGTGGGCATCGTGATGACCGGACAGGCGACGGTTCAGACCGCCGTCGACGCGATGAAGGTCGGCGCCTTTGATTACGTGATGAAGCCCTTCAAGCTGAGCGCGCTGGCTCCAGTCATCGCGCGCGCGATGGAGGTGCGCCGGCTGCGGCTCGAGAACCTCGAGCTGCGCGAAACCGTCGCCATCTATGAGTTGGCCAAAGCGGTCGCGTTTACGCCGGACCTGAATTCGATCCTCAACAAGGTAGCGGACGCGGCGAAGGAGCAGTGCAACGCCGACGAGGTCTCAATCCTGCTGCCGACGCCTTCGGCGGATGAGTTGTACGTAGCGGTCGCCCGGGGTGAGAATCGCAATCACCTGATTGGGCAGCGCGCGCCCGTGGAGAAGTGCCTCGCAGGGTGGGTGGCTCGCAACCGTGAGCCGCTCAGGCTTGACGGCGAGGTGAACGATCCGCGCTTCGAAGTCATGCGCCGCCGCGAAGACCTGAATGCGGCGGTCCTGGTGCCGATGCTGGCCGGCGGGCGATTGGTCGGCGTGCTTAACGTCAGCGCCACTCATCCACGCCGCCCGTTCACGCTCGGCCAGGTTAAGGCATTGAGCATACTGGCGGGCAGCGGCGCGGCCGCGCTCCAGAATGCCATTGTCCACGGGGAACTGAGGGAGCTGAACGCCGGCCTCGAGCGCCGGGTTGCCGAACGGACCGCCCAGCTCGAAGCGGCTAACAAGGAACTCGAGGCGTTCGCTTACTCGGTTTCTCACGACCTGCGCGCGCCGCTGCGAGGAATGGACGGCTTCAGCAACGCACTGTTGGAAGACTACGGAGACAAACTGGACGAACAGGGCCGAGATTACCTAATCCGCGTGCGGGCTGCGACCCAGCGCATGGGTCAGTTGATCGACGATCTGCTGAAGCTGTCACGCGTGACGCAGAGCGGAGTCCGGCGCGGGCGGGCCGACCTCACCGCACTTGCCGAGGCCGTCGCAACGGAGCTTCGAGAGTCGCAGCCCGAACGCCAGGTTGAATTCATCATCGAGCCGCGGATGGTGGCCGACGCCGACTCGCACATGCTCCGAATCGTGCTGGATAACTTGATCGGCAACGCATGGAAGTTCACTGCAAAACGCGCGCGGGCGACGATCCAGGTGGGCCTGAGACGAAACGAATACGGAGCGATTTATTTCGTGCGAGATGACGGCGCCGGATTCGATATGATTCACGCCGGAAAGCTGTTCGGGGCTTTCCAGCGCTTGCACTCGTCGGCCGAGTTCGACGGCAGCGGCATCGGACTGGCTACCGTGCAACGCATCATCCACCGGCATGGAGGACGAGTGTGGGCCGAAGGCGCGGTGGACGCGGGCGCGACTTTTCATTTCACGCTCGACCCCTTCCCGAACAACGCGATGAATAACAACGATGAATTAGCTGTCAGAGGAGTAGATGCTGTATGAGACCCATACTTCGAGTGTTAATGGTTGAGGACTCGGAAGACGACGCGGCGCTCGTGCTGAGGGAACTGCGGCGCGGCGGGTACGATCCCATCAGTGAACGCGTCGACACGGCGGCCGCGATGTCCAAGGCGCTCGATCAGCCGTGGGACATCGTAACCTCGGATCACGCGATGCCCCATTTCAACTCACGCGAAGCCCTCGAGTTGCTCCGGCAACGCGACCTCGACCTTCCCTTCATAATCGTGTCGGGCACGATCGGAGAGGAGGAGGCCGTCGCGGCAATGAGGTCCGGCGCCCACGATTACATATTAAAACAAAGCCTCGCCCGGCTCGTGCCCGCTGTCAATCGCGAGATGCGGGAGGCGGCCGTACGACGAGAGCGCCGGCAAGCGCTGAGATCGCTTCACGAGAGCGAAGAGAAGTTCCGCGCTTTCGTCGAGGCGAGCAGCGAGTGGATTTGGTCCACCGATCAGGAGTGGCGATTCACATACAACAACCCGGCGATCACAAACATCCTGGGATACTCGCCGGTGGAACTCTTCGGCCGGGACCGCTTCGACCTGGTTCCCGACGAGGACCGCGCCGATCTGCTGGCGACCCTGCAGTCGTTCAGCAAGAGAAGGATCGGATGGTCAGGCATCCTGGCTCGCTGGCGGCATAAGGACGGCGGCACGCGCTACATCGAGAGCAGCGCGACGCCGATAATCAACGCTGACGGGAAGCTGATCGGATACCGCGGCGCAGACCGGGACATCACCGAACGCAAACGCGCCGAGCAGCACCGCGAGGCGAACGCGAAGCTGCTCCGCCAGTTTGTCGAACACACTCCGGCGGCAATCGCGATGTTCGACACTAACATGCGTTATCTGGTCCACAGCCGTCGCTGGCTGACCGACTACAGGCTCGGCGACCAGAGCCTCGTTGGTCTCAGCTACTATGAAGTGTTCCCCGGACTACCCGACCGATGGAAGGAGACCCATCGCCGCTGCATGGCGGGTGCGGTCGAAAAAAGCGACGAGGACCAGTTCCTTCGCACGGACGGAACGCTGGAGTGGCTTCGATGGGAGGTCCGGCCGTGGCACACGTCCCGAGGCTCGATCGGCGGCATCATCATGTTCACCGAGGTCATCACCGAACGCAAACGCACGGAGGGGGAGATCGAGCGGCTGAACCGGCAAAACGAATTGATTCTCAATACGGCCGGCGAAGGGATCTTCAACCTTGATACTCAGGGGAGGACGACCTTTGTCAATCCGGCCGGCGCGCGGATGCTCGGATGGGACGCGGACGAGATTATCGGTCAGCCGATGCACAGTGTACTTCATCATTCCAGACCTGACGGCAGCGCCTATCCCGCCGACGAGTGCCCAATCTATGCCGCGCTTCAAGACAGTTCCGTACATCAGCGGGACGACGAAGTGTTTTGGAGGAAGGATGGAACCGCATTCCCCGTCGAGTACATCAGCACTCCGATCCGCGAGCACGGAGAGGTTCTGGGCGCCGTCGTCGTTTTCAAAGACATTACCGAAAGGAAGAAAGTGGAGGAGGCCCTGCGGGCGTCCGAGGAGCGCTTCTCGATCGCGTTCAACTCGAGCCCGCACCCTATGTCGATCAGCACATTTGAAGAAGGCCGGCTGATCGATGTAAACGACAGCTTCCTGCGAAGCTGCGGTTACGAACGTGAAGAGGTAATCGGTCGCACCGCGGCGGAGTTGAACTTCTGGATAGCTCAGAAGGACCGAGCGAGAATGACCAAGCAGCTACAAGAACAGGGATCGGTCAGCAATTTAGAGTTCACGTTCCGGAAGAAATCGGGGGAGAAACGCTTGGTCTTGTTGTCTGCGGAATTGATCGAACTTGGGAGCGAGCGATGTGTTTTGGCCTCTGCGAACGACGTAACCGACTTGAAGCTCCTTGAGGAACAGCTCCGCCAATCGCAGAAACTCGAGGCGATCGGCAGTCTGGCCGGCGGCGTCGCCCACGATTTCAACAACATTCTGACGGCGATCATCGGGTACAGCCAACTGGTCCTCGCGCGAATGAAGCCCGGCAGCCCCCACGGAGCCGAACTCGGCGAAGTGGTCAAGGCGGGTGAGCGAGCGGCCGGGCTTACGCGCCAGTTGCTCGCCTTCAGCCGCAGGCAGGTGCTCACGCCGGAGGTGCTAGACCTCAACACTGTCGTCACCGACACCGGCGCGATGCTGCGCCGACTGATCGGCGAGGACATCGAGATGCGGACGGTGCTCGACCCGAACCTCGCGCGAGTGGAGGCCGATCCCGGCCAGATCGAACAAGTGTTGATGAATCTGGTCATAAACGCACGGGACGCCATGCCGATGGGAGGCAAGCTGATCGTCGAAACCGCAAATGTCGAATTGGACCACTCCTACGCTCAACGACATGCGAGCGTAAGCCCCGGCAGCTATGTAATGCTGGCGGTCACCGACCAAGGTTGCGGAATGGACGCGGCGACTCGGGCTCGAATCTTCGAACCCTTCTTCACCACGAAGGTCGGTGGCAAGGGAACCGGTCTGGGACTGTCAACCGTGTACGGGATCGTTCAACAGAGCGGCGGGCACATATGGGTTTACAGCGAGTTGGGGCTCGGCACGACTCTCAAGGTCTACCTGCCACGAGTCGACGATACGGTTCGTGAGGCTCAAGAGGATGTCGTCGAAGACCCACCTGAAGGCTGGGAAACGGCGCTCGTCGTGGAGGACGACGAAGTCGTGCGACAGTTGGTCACCCTCACCCTCCAACAGAACGGCTACAATGTGCTTGAGGCCCCCGACGGCCCACGGGCACTGATGATCTGTGAAGAGCACCTGGGACCGATTCACCTGTTGATAACCGACGTGGTGATGCCACAGATGGGCGGCCGTACATTGGCGGATATCGTGGCGCGGCAACGTCCCGACACGAAAGTTATCTTCATGTCGGGTTACACCGATAGCGGCGTCGTTGAACTCTGCAACCTCGACGCGGGGGCCGCCTTCATTCAAAAGCCATTCACGCCTTCCGCGCTGGCGCGCAAGGTCCGCGAAGTGCTCGATGGCGTTGCGGACACGGGTCATACGGCCGAGAAGTATGCGGGAAAACACGACTGATCTCACACCGGGCGTTTGAAACCGCGCTCGATGTCACGCAAGCCGAATCGCATCAGGATCGGTCGGCCGTGTGGACAGGTCATCGGGTTGCGAGTCTTCATCAGCTCATCGATCAGCCATGTCATCTTCTCGGCCGTCAACGGCATGTTGATTTTGATTGCGGCCTTGCAGGCCACCGCCGCTGCTATCGCGTCGCGGATGTGATCGATGGTGAAGCCTCGGCGGCCGATTTCGACCACGGCCAGCAACTCCCTCACGACGGCTACCACGTCCGCCGAGCCGAGACCCGCCGGCGCGGTCTTGATGGCGATTGTCCGCCCCGACAATTGCATCGTCTCGATGCCGTGACTCTCCAACTCGCTTTGCACGATCTCGAACGCCGACACCTCCGCGGGAGTGAGGTCGAGCGTCTGCGGTATCAGCAGGGGCTGCACCGGGCCGCCTTTCCCCTCGCCGCGCACCTGCTCGAACAGTACCCTCTCGTGCGCGACGTGCTGGTCGATCAGCAACAGGCCCTCTTCATCGGTCGCTACGATGTAGCTGTCCCGGATTTGGCCAAGCGGCTTGATCCCATGTCCGAGACCCGGCAGCGCAGTTTCGCGGACCGGGCCCGACAACACATCGAAAGGGGCCTGCGCCGTGGTCGCGCTTGGCCCCGCCTCACCGCAACTGCCCAGGTAAAAGACGCGATCCGATTCGAGACCGCGGACTAGAGGCATCTCCGCCGGCGTGTCGGCCGCCGCTCCGGCTGCCTCACGGCTTGCGGCGTCGAATGTAAGACCGAGCGGCCGCTGGCTTTGCGCAGGCGTCCGGGCAGAGGGCGGCTCAAGCACGAACTCGGGATCGAGTGAGTCGCGCGGGGGCCGCGCGTCAACGGGCGGGTATGCCGCCGCGGTCGCGCCGTTCACGACACCCGGCCGACCTCGCGGCGCGGTCCCTCCTTCCAAGTCCCTGACGGTCAGCCGCGTCACGGGACGCGTTGTCTTGAGCGCCTCGGCCACTGCCCCGCTGATGAACGAGAGGATCGCATGCTCATGGAGGAAACGCACTTCGGTCTTTGCCGGGTGCACGTTCACGTCGACTTCGGAATGGGGGAGTTCGAGGAACAAGACGACCGCGGGGTGGGTCCCCGATGGCATCTTCGACCGATAGGCCTCATTGAGCGCGCGTCCGATCAGTTGGTCGCGAACGAACCGGCGGTTGACGAACAGGTACTGGGCGTCGCGAGATGATCGCTGCTCTTGCGGGTTCGAGACGAAGCCGACGATGCGCAGCCCCTCCTGCTCTTGATTCACCTCGATCAGCTTCTCGAGCAAGTCACCGCCCAGCACCTGATAGGCCCGCTCTTTCAGCGACGAGGCCGGCGTAACGCGAATCGCCTCGCGGCCGTTGCTCACCAGCAGAAAGCTGATGCCTGCATTGGCGAGCGCATAGTGCTGAACGAGGTTGGTTATGTGATAGCCCTCGGTCGAGTCGCTCTTGAGGAATTTGCGCCGCGCGGGGATGTTGAAGAAGAGGTCCCGGACTTCGACCTCCGCGCCGCCGGGCCAGGCGATATCGCGAACGGCGACGAGCTTGCCGCCGTTGAACTCTACTTCGGTCCCTTCCGATTCGGCCTCGGCCTTGGTGCGGAGGATGAGACGAGATACCGAGGCGATAGACGGCAGCGCTTCGCCGCGAAATCCGAGCGTCGAGATCGCATCCAGGTCATCGGCGGTTCGCAGCTTTGACGTCGCGTGGCGTTCGAAGGCGGTGATCGCATCATCGCGCGCCATGCCCTCGCCGTCATCGACTACGCGGATCAGGCGTTTGCCGCCGGCTTCGACTTCGATGTCGATGCGCCGGGCGCCGGCGTCGAGCGAGTTTTCGAGAAGTTCCTTAACCGCCGAAGCCGGGCGCTCGACGACTTCACCCGCAGCGATCTTATTGGCGAGTGAGTCCGGCAGTACCTTGATCTTTGACATCCTGCACTTCCCTTTCGTTCAGCGGTAAGAGGGATGATACAAGATTCGGGAGTGGAGTCGAACCCGCTCCCGATACAGCAACTCGGAGTGGACCGCCGGGTTGCCGCCGCCGGGCCCAATCTGTACCTTAATCGGGACTGCGATCACGAAAGCGCGAGGCAAAGGAATGATAAGGCACGTCGTGTACTTCAAGTTCAAACCCGATGTAACGGCTCACGAACGCGAGTCGGCGCTCGCAATGCTCCGGGCGCTTCCGGACAAGATCGCTTTCATACGCGGCTTCGAGGTGGGCCTTGATGTGCTACGTTCGCCGCGGTCGTGGGACGGCGTGCTGATTGCGACCTTCGACGATCTTGACGCGCTCGGGAACTACGCGCGGCATGGTGACCACCTGCCGGTCGTGATGCGAATCCAGTCGCTGTGCGACGCGATCGGGTCGGTCGATTTCGAAGTCTGATTCGTTGAACCGCCAAAACGCCAAGAGAACGCCACGCTTGAAAAAAACATGCGGGACGGCGTGATGTGGAAGACTGCGCGACCTCGCTGCAAGCATCGCTCTGTGATTGGTTCCCTGGCGTCCCTCTTGGCGTCCTTGGCGTCTTGGCGGTTATCCCCTATTCAGCTCCCAGAGCCGGTATGGTCGTGGACGATCTTCCAGCCGTCAGCGAACTTCCTGAAGATCAGCGTGAACAATCCACTTGCGTCGCCCGAAGTCAGTTTCAGATGAAATCGGCCGCGGACAAACACGCTTCGCGGCCCGATCACCTCGATCTGCAAGTCGGCGAAGTCCAACGCGCCCATCTCCCGGCCCTCGCCTTGATACCGCTGGCGATAACGCTCCAGCGCACCTTGCCACCCGGCGGTCTTCGTTCCGTTGGAATAGAAGCTCAGCTTCTCGGAATGCCAGTAGCCGGACATGAACGCTTCAAGGTCACGGCGGTTCCAGGCCTCGACTTGCCGGTCGAGCACGATGCGAACCTGCCGCGCGGCCGGTGATTCAGCAGCCTTCCTGGCTTGCGCGTTCACCGGGCGCAATCCTGAACCGGCTGCGAGCACAGACACCAGGAAGGCGGCGACCGGCAGATTAAGCGTTATGGCGGCGATGCTTTTCCGTTTGAGTCTCAGCATATAAAATCCTCTCCGACTAATGAGCTCTTCGACGCAGAGGGAGCGGATCGCACGCGGCTGTGAGATCTGCGGGGCGACCGACGCCCGCGAACTCTACACCGCGCGCGATGCGCATAGCAACACAGAGGCAACGTTCTCGATTGTCGAGTGCTGCGGGTGCGGAGTTCTGCGAACGTTGCCCGAGATGACCGCGTGCGAGCTCGCCGCGTTTTACCCCGAGGCGTACTGGGGAGAGGAACAAGAACCATCGGAATCGTGGATTCGCCGGTCGCAATCCGAGAGAGTCCGACTTCTATCGAAGTGGGGCTTGGGGGGAGGCCGCATCCTGGATGTTGGCTGCGGCTCGGGGTTCTTCCTTCGGGCTTTGGACGCCGGCACGTGGGACCGCTTCGGAGTTGAAATCGGGACAGCGGCGGCGAAGCTTGCTTCACAGGCTCTGGGAGCCGATCGCGTGTTCCGAGGCACGCTGGCTCAGGCTCGATTGGACGATGAGACGTTCGATGTGATCACTTATTGGTCCTCGCTCGAGCACACAAACGATCCTCGTGCGAACCTGCTCGAAGCGAGACGCGTCGTGAGGACGGGCGGCACAATCATCGTTCAGGTTCCCAACGTCGCGAGCTATCAGGCGCGACTCTTCGGGCCCGACTGGTTCGCCCTTGATGTTCCCCGCCACCGTTATCACTTCACGAAGCGGACACTCGACCTCCTCATGGCCGAATGCGGGTTCCGGCCGGATCGCGTCACGTTCTACTCGAAAAACCATAACGCCCATTCGCTGAAGCACAGCTTCAAGACGTGGTTATTCAAGGGCGGTCGTTCGGCTCTCGGTGTTGGTTCGTACTATGCGGCGGCGTGGCTGGCGAAACCTGTTGACCTCGTGATGAGCGCGCTGGATGAGGGAGCTACTCTAACGGTCGCCGCGCGAGCGGTTTGATGACCGACGCGGCCCACGGTCCGAATCGGGTGTTTCTGTGTCTTCGACGACAGCCGACCAGTCGCGCTAACCGTCGAAAACGTGGAGGTCGGACCGGCGCTTCAGATCATCGAACATCGCCATGATCTGGCGATCGTCCCTCACCGCTGCCCGCTGTTCTTCTCTGCGCCGCTCGCGGACCCGGCGGAGCATTTTCATCGCCGCCAAACACGAAGCGACAAATCGCGGCCTCAATCTGAAGGGCGCGGTCAGCGCCAGCACGATCAACCATCTCAGATGTGACTGCATCAGTCCCGCGTCGTGCAGGTTGATCCAGTGAAACAGCAGCCGGTTTCGCTGCTCGATGCGTCGCACAGGGCCGCGCCTGAACTTGCCGATCGTCGACGACACCCGGTGATGGGTAATCGACCTCGGCTCGTACAAAACAGTGTATCCGCGCTTCCACGCGCGATAAGAAAGCTCGACATCTTCCCAGTAGAACGGTGAGAGCAAGGGCTCGAACCCGCCGAGGCCGAGGAACTTCTCCCTGTCGAACATCGCGGAACCTCCTCCCGCGAACATCGAATAGAAGCCGGCCTCGGCTGCGCTTTGCACTTCACCTGCGCCATTCGAAGAAGCCTTCGGCCGGTAGCTCTGGTGAACTCTAATGAAGCCTCGCGAGAAGCCACCCACTTTCCCAGTTCCACATTCGCGGCCGCTCTCTACTTCAAAAACCCGGCAGTGAACCGCGAAGACGGACGGATCCGCAAAGTTCTCGGCCAACGGTCGAATCGAACCGACGTCCGGCTCGACATCGTTGTTCAGCAGGAACACAAGCGGATGTTCGGCAGCGGCGACGCCGCGATTACACGCGTCGCCGAAGCCGCGATTCTCCGAGCTTCTGATCAACCTGAAAACGAGACCGTTGGCGGTCGCCGAAAGCGCGCCGGCGGCAGCCGACCCATCGAATCCTCGCGCGGTCAGCCAGTCGCTTGTAGCGTCGGTGCTCGCGTCATCGACTACGATTACTTCCACTCGGGCGCCGGCGTACTCGCGATAGTGACTCGCCGCCGCGATCACCGAAGGCAGGTATCGCTTCAGCAGGTCGAGGCCGTTCCAGCTTGGGATTACTATGCTGACGCCGGTTCTCATCGCGCAGCGGGTTAGCGGTCACGGCGGAAGGCGAGCGAACCGGCGGGTCGTCCGGGGTTCGCCATTCGCTCAAGCGCTTCGAGGTTCAGGTGGCTGCCGATTGCGACGAGGGCGTCGCCTTCCTGGATGATGGTGTCGGCGGAAGGATTGAAGATCATCTCGCCGTCGGACCGCTTGATCGCAATCACAATCACGTCCAAGTCTGCGCGAATGCCGCTCTCGCGAAGCGGCTTGTCTATGCACGGCGAGCCGGGGCTGATCTCGATCTGCTCGATCTCTAGTTCAAGCTGCTCGGTCATCGTGGCCAGCTCGATAAAGTCGGCGACCGCCGGCTTCAGCAGCATTTGCGCCATCTGATTCGATCCGGTGATCGTCGGGGATACCACTTTGTTCGCGCCGGCTTTCAACAACCGCTGCACGGCGGACTCGTCGTTAGCACGCGCCACTATGTAGAGGTCCTTGTTGAGATCGCGGGCCGTCAGCGTGATGTAGAGATTATCCGGATCGGATGACACGCAACACACCAGTCCGCGCGCCTGCTCGATCCCTGCGCCTTTCAGCACATCGTCGTCGGTCGCGTCGCCCATCAGAACAAGATAGCCTTGCGAGAGAATGCGATCCGCCGTCGTCTCGTCTGATTCGATAACGACGAATTCGTGGCGGCGGCGGGCGATCTCGCGGATGACGCGCGCGCCGATGCGTCCGGCGCCACACACGATGAAGTGGCCGCTGAGCTTGCTGATGTCTTTGAACATTCTGCGCTTTCCGAAAGTGGAAAGTAGCTCGAACTCTAGCACGGCCTGCGCCGCCGCCGAAAGAGCATAGCCAATCGTCGTTACTCCTCCGATTATAAGCACAACCATGAAGTACCGGGCGGTCTCCGTGATTCCAGGCGGCTCAGAAAAACCAATGGTCGTGATCGTAGTGAGAGTGAAGTAGAACGCGTCAAACCACGAAATGTCTACAAGGATGAGCTTGAGACCGAGGGTCCCCATCGCGATCGACGCCGCGACCGCAGCGATCGCAAGTTGAAATTTTTTCTTCGGAGACATCATTTAGCAGCGGCGAGTCGGTATGTTATCGCTGCGTGAGGGGACAGGCAAGAAATTGAGCGGGATTGGAATCGAATGCCAACACACAAGAAGCGCCAGAACGCCGCCCTAAACAAGGCGTCGTCCTGGCGTTTTTCGCATCCGGGGTCCTCTGTTGCTGGCTTGTCTCAGGCGACGGCAAGGAGCTGGGCCACGCGTCTGGAGCTTCGACGCGCCGGCGCACGCGGCGCGCGTTTCTCTAGAGTTACGGTAACCGTCTGCTCGGCGCGATTGCGAACAATCTTGAGCGTGATCGTGCCCTCATCCTTCCGGGCAACCGCCGACGCTAACGCATTCACGCTGTCAACTTTCTCATCGTCAGCGGCAACGATGACATCGCCAGCCTTCAAGCCGGCTTTGGCGGCCGGCCGATTCTCCACGACCTCTGTCACCAGCACGCCGGCGCCGGACTTCACTCCGAAGTACTCAGCGAGTTGGCCGGTCAGCGGTTCTGCGACAAGCCCGAGCCGGCCGCGTTGCATTCCCCGCATTCCTGGGAAGACAAAATTGAAGTTGCCAAACTCGCGGTTTAGTTCGCCCCGCTTCTTCTCCAATTCGAACAGGCGTTCTCGATCTTTCTCAACTCCCTGCAACGCCTTTTCAATCTCCTTCTTCGCGGGATCAAGCTCTCCGGCCCGGCGCTTGAACAGGACTTCTTCGGAGCGCTTCGCGAGAGTTGCGGAGAGGGTCTGCTGTGCGCCGCCACGGACCACATCGATCGAAACAGTTCGGCCGGCGGGAGTTTCGCCCATGATCCGTTGGAGTTCGCCCACACTGTCGACCCGCTTCCCGTTGAGGGCGACAATGACATCGTTCTCCTTGAGCCCCGCCTTCTCGGCCGGGCTGCCCTCGACGACCTTCATCACCAGCGCGCCGCGCTCTTCTTTGAGACCGAGTTCCTTGACGCTGTCAGGCGTGACTTCTTCGAGGTAGACGCCCAGGTACCCACCCTGGCTGGTCGTCAACGTAAACGCGTAGGCGCGCTGCATCTCTTCATCGACAGCGGCTTTCGCCTTCTCGTCGATCTTCTCCTTCGATACCTTCTCCTTCTGCTTGGTCTTCGGTGTCCCGGACTCCTGCGCAAAGGCGACGCCGATTCCGAGGCCGATCGCGATTACGATGATCAAGTAATTCCCTTTCGACATTGGTCCCTCCTTCAAGATTCGGGCCAGATTGAGGTTTGACCCGGCTCCGCCCATCACCACGCCCAGGGACTAAATAAGTTCCAAAAGTCACGGTGCGGCACGGGACAATCTGGCCGCCGCGAGATTACCCGCCCGCTCGTGTGGCTCTCAATAGATGCACCGCGAACGCAGGCACGAGAGCCAGGATTCGAGCAGCCACATTGGCGACGCCCGGCGTCAAGGCCACCCGTCGCAGAATGCCGGCGACCGCGATCCGGTTCCCGAACTCGGCCTGGTAATCGGCGGCATACGAAGCCAGTACGCGCTGCACCAATCCGTCGGCGCCGCGGTTCGCAATGTGGCGGACGATGGCATCGGCGGCAAGTTCTCCGGTTCTGAGCGCGATTTGAATCCCGGTTCCGGTGAACGGATCTATCATGCCGGAGGCATCACCGACGGCGATCACGCCGGATTGCGACAGCCGTCTCTTCCCAAACGACAGCGGACCGGCGGTGAGCCATTTCCCAACGACCTCAGCTCGCGCGAGGCGCTCGCCTGCCAACGGGCTGGTCATCATCGTTCGGCGCAGAACTTCGAGGGGCGCGCCGCCGGCCTCTTTGACAACGCGCTCGCCGGCGATGAAACACAGATTGACTAAACCGTTCTCGACTCGCGACAAGCCCCCATAGCCCTGCCGAAAAAAATGCAGCTCGACCTGGTCCTCGATACCTTCAACGCCGGAAAGGTGAGCCTTCATCGCGTAGAGCCTGGATCCGCGGCTCCCGGCCACACGCTCGGTTCGGTTGACGGTGAGGCGCGAATTGCGGCCTGAGGCATCGACTATGAAATGGGCGTTGAACTTGAGGGACCTTCCGGCGGGAAGTGAAATGGCCTCAACTCCGTCGGGTGTTGCTCCATCGTACGAGCATTCCCTTACGGCGACGCGTTCGAGGCATTCGGCGCCCGCGTCCCTTGCCCTGTCGAAGAGGATTTGATCGAACCTTGCGCGGCTGAGGCTGAGCGCCCAGCCGGCCGATTTCGATATTTCGTCGAGCCTTGCGGAGACTGGAGGTCCGCTGGACACGTTGAGCGCAAGCCGCGTTATTCTCTCGGCGCCTGCCGCCAGCACTCCGTCCATAACGCCGAGCCGCGATAACGTTGGCAGGCATTCGGAGGTGATGAACTCGCCGCAGAGCTTTTCCCGCGGCATTCGCTTCTCTTCCAAAACGAGCACGCGCAGCCCCTGCTCGGCCAAACATATTGCAGCGGAAGAACCGCCCGGGCCGCCTCCCACGACTATGACGTCGTACTTCATTCCGTTCTATCCGTTGCGAGCGATAGGAGCCACCAGCATGACTCGGTACGGGAAGACCTGCCGCACCGTACAGTTCGTCAGTCCCGCGCGCGCGGCGAGGACTCGAAGATCTTCAACGGTGAATCCCCGCAGCACCGATAGCGGGCCATCGTAGCGCGTCAGGAAGCTGGTCGTGAGGACCGGCCCGGCAATCCGAATGAACCAGTAGGGTACGAAGTTGCGAACCAGATCGCCGACGATGACTGCCCGGCGCGCGACTCTGGCGAACTCTGAAAGCAGCAGCACCGCTTCATCATCTTTGAAGTGGTGCAAGAACTGTGACGCGGTCACGAAGTCAAACTCATCGGCCGCAAACGGAAGTCTCAACGCGTCGCCGCGCACGATAGCAATGGACGGGTCGAGCGGAAACCTCGACCGGGCGATCCGGAGATTGCGCTCGCTTAGATCGAGCGAGACCAGAGTGCTCTGAATCCCAATCCGTTCCCACCATCGGGCTATCGCCGCCGGTATGTCGGCCGAGCCGGTCCCGACGTCGAGCAGTGACAGCGACCGAGGCCGGTCGCCATTCAGTCCGGCTTGTATTGCTCGACGAATGACGCGGGTGCCGCCCAGCAATCGGTTGATGCGGCGAAGATCGGCTAGGTTACGAGCCACGTCGTCGTCGCACCCGGCGCCCTGGTCGAGCAGTTCCTCCTCGTGAATGCGTTTAGGCGTCAACATCCGGTCCTCGATTGAACTGCTCTGCGCCATCCAAGTTACGCGCCGCCGCGAGTCGATCGGCGAACTAGACTCGAACAGCACAGCCTGAAATGCGCCGGGCGGCCTGTGATAATAACACCCATCGAACAACAGGCGTTAGTGAACCTCGGTATCGAAAGACAACAGCCCCGGTCGGCGGCATTGCGGGGCGACCGGTCGGGTTTCATCGCCAGCGCGTCTGCCGGCTGACTCGGCGATGATATAGCCGACGTGTATCTGCTGCCGCGCTTGACTTTGAGTGGTATGACTAATAGAATCGGTCGGAATTCAGGGGATGGGAGAAGTTGGTCCTCGACGTAAACAGGGTATAGCCCCAGCCGCAATAGTTCGGATAGCAGGCTCCAGGAACGAAGGCGAAGATGGCGAGCAGAGATGTGCTCGGCAGCCACCGCATCGAAGAGGCCATGGCTGCCGGTCAAGCAGCGCTGGACGACAGCCGCCTCGAAGAAGCGGTTGATCACTTCAGGTCCGCCCTGAAGATGGGGCCCCGCTCGGCCGAAGCTGAAGCGCTCATTCGATGCTCACTCAGCGAGGCCCTCGAGAAGCGCGGCATGCACATCGAGCAACTGGATGCCGTAGCGAAATACGACAGCTTCCCCGATTTTGTCCGGCTATCGGAACGCACCCAGATGCGTGTCCTGGTCCGGCTCGGCTGGGCGCACTCGTTCAATAACAACATCCCGCGCGCGATTGCGCTCTTCAACCAGGCAATGCCCATAGCTCAACGCTTGAAGGACAATGCGTGGATCGGCGGCTGTTACTTCGGGCTGGGCCGCGCCTACCGTTTCGTCTCGGAGATTCGTATTGCGCGGGATCAGTACGCTTCGGCGCTCGAGCACTTTCGACAGGCCGGCGGCTGGCGAGACCTCGCCGACTGTTACTTCAACATCGGGAGTATAGATTTTCGCGAGGGCGACCACCGCGCCGCGCTCAACTGCATCAACCAGGCACTGACAATCGTTGGAGACCGCAAAGAGCACGAGTTGCTTGGACGAGCTTACAACGACCTCGCGCTCATCTATGACAACGTCGAGCTTCCTACCAATCGCGCCATCGCGGCGTGGGAGAAGTGCATCGAGCATTTTCGCGAGGCGGGTAAGCCGCTTCACCTGGCCATCAATTACAACAACTTCGCCTACAGGCTGATGGGGCTGGGTGACTGGTATCGCGCGGAAGAACTGCTCAAGTCGGCCATGGAATTGCTGCGGCAAACATCGAGGGTCGCGCAACTGGCGGGCACGATCGATACCTTCGCGCAGCTTTGTTTGCTCCAGGGAAGAATCGAGGAAGCCGACCGGCTGCTCGAAGAATCGCTCGAGCTGTTCGAGAGCATAAAGGGCTACAACCCCATGACTCGCGACAACCCGCTCGAGTCCTGCACTTATACCACGATCGGACGCAGCCATCTCATCAAGGGTCACATTCCTGAAGCCACTGAGTCGCTGGAGCGCGCCATCGAGATCGCACTCCGGCTGGGCGACAGGCAGTACCTCACCGAGGCGCGGCTATGGCTCGCGGAAGCGCTGCTGCAGGCCGGCAACACAGAACGGGCGCGAGTCGTTCTCGACGAAGTCCGCGCGACGCTGAGAGAAACTCCCGATATGCTGACCTGGGGACCGATGATGCGAATGATCGCCAAGCTCGAGGCTGCCGACAATCACATAGCTTCCGCGATACAGTCGCTCGGGCAGAGCACATCGATCTTCGAGATCAGAGGAAGCGTCTACGATCGCGCGCTAAATCGCGCCGTGCTGGCTGGAATGCTCGATAAACAAGGCAAGCTGCGCGAGGCCGTCGCCGAGACGAAGGCGAGCCTCGCGGTCTTCGAGCGGCTCGGCGCGCGCGTCGACGAGCGCGCGGCCAGAGACTATCTGGTCTCCCTCCACGAGCGCCAACACTCGCATCCCTCACCAAGCCAATCGCATGCGCCGACGGCTCCGGATCTCGCGTCGGGTGTCGATGGATTCATCGCCCAGAGGCTCGTGCAAGCCTCAGTGTCGCGCGAGCTGTTGCTTCACGAGCTCGCGTCGATAGCCCGCGATCAGTCGATGGGCCGGGCGGCGTTGATCGCGGAAATGCGCCAACAAGAGGGAGCAGATCGAGAAGGCGCGCGGCCTGAGATCGCCGCGTCGGTTGGACTAAACGACCGGGAGGTGGCAACCGAAGTGAAGTTCCTCGCTTACCTGCCTCCTCAGAACTACGCGCGACATTTCGTCTACGCGTTTGCGGACCACCATGGGTCGAATTACGCGCTGCGCATCATCGAGCCCCAGGCGGACCGGTTCCGTGCGGGGTCGGTCAACCTCGAGCCTCTGCTCAGGCTGGCCGAGCAGGGACTCGAAAATCAGATATTGAAGGGGCAGACCCGCCGGCAGAAGGTCTTCAACCCCGCACGAGTCCTCGCCGAAGTCGAGCTCCCGGGTTTCATTTGTTCGAGTCGCGCTATGAGCCGCGTGCTCGAACAGATCCATAAGATCCGTTCCTCCGACGTCACGGTCCTGATCACGGGCGAGTCGGGGACCGGCAAGGAGTTGATCGCAAGAGCGGTCCACGCGGGCAGCTCGAGGCGCATGAATGTGTTCCTGCCGTTCAACTGTTCGGCTGCGCCGCGCGAGATGATCGAGAGTCAGCTCTTCGGCTTTCGGAAGGGCGCGTTCACCGGCGCGATCGCCAACAACGCCGGCATCATCCGCGCGGCCGAAGGCGGCACCCTTCTTCTGGATGAGATTGGCGACCTGCCGCTGGACCTTCAACCTAAGCTCCTACGATTCCTTCAAGAGGGCGAGATCCATCCGCTTGGCGAAAACCAGCCTACCCACGTCGATGTGCGAGTCGTAACGGCGACCAACATGAATCTCGAACGCGCCGTCGCCGAAGGCAGATTCCGAGAAGACCTGTTCCATCGCCTCAACGTCATCCGCATCCACGTGCCGCCCTTGCGAGAACGTCGTGAAGAGATTCCGTCGCTGGCCAATCACTATCTGGACCTCTACCAGCAGGAAGCTTCAAAAGCCGGGGTCCAGCTCTCGGAAGAGACGGTCGATCTTATGGTCGTGTACGACTGGCCGGGCAACGTCAGGCAGTTGTGCAACGAGATCCGCCGCATCGTCGCCTACGCCGACCCGGGCACGGTCGTTTCGCCCGATGCACTGTCACCGGAGATCGCTCGCGCAATCCAGCAGAGGCCGCCCTCGTCGGGAAGCCAACGAGCGCTGACGGGGCCGACTCTCGTGCCGCCGCCTTCCGGCACCACGCTCGGCGAGGCGGTCGAGGAGTTGGAACGCCGGATGATAAGCGACGCGCTCGATCGCTCGCGTGGTAACATCGCGCGGGCGGCGAAGGAGCTTGGCTTATCGCGCAAGGGACTTTATCTGAAGATGGACCGGCTGAACTTCAGGAGTTGACGCGCGGTTCGTGCCGTTCTTTGCGGATAACGTCGTTGGTCGAGGCTGCATCTACTGCGCGGTAAGGGTGCGGCTGCCAACTCGGTTGCGCGTCGTGCAGCTCGAGTTTCCAACCTCACACTCCGCCGCAGTCTTTGAGTATCCTGGCGACCGCCTTCGCTTCGTGGAACGTCGTGTGGTGCAGCGGGGTCTTTCCGTTCATGTCACGCGCGTCCACATCGGCGCCGTGTTCGAGCAGCAGTTGCGCAATCGCGGCCTCGTTCGCATGGGCCGCGGCGTGCAGCGGTGTCGTGCCCCAGTGACCGTTGCTGTTCTGCGCGTTGACATCCGCGCCCGCCCTCACGAGCAGCGCCACAATAGCGTGATGCCCCTTCCACGTCGCGCAATGCAGCGCCGTCGAGCCGTCGTTGTCGCGAGCGTGAATCAAGTTCGGGTCGGCGGCGAGCAGAGTTTTGACCTTCTCGATGTCGCCCATCTTGGCGGCCTTGATGACCTCCTTATTGGCGTCCGGCATCTAAGCTGACCTCCACGGCGGACGAATGAAATGTCGTAGCCCGACGGCGGGCTAAGACCTTCCTGCACTACCCCGATGCGCGCCGGTACTCGGCGGCTCGACAATTAGTCCGGGCATCTGAATCGTTGACGCGGACTCCCGCGGCCTCAGGCTGCGGTAGTAGAGCATCAGCGTGACCGAGAGGATTAGAAGCGACAGGAGCGACCAACCGATGGCCCACACGATCGCAGGGACGAACCCGTCGGTTGCCTTGGCCATGTTTTGGGCGTCAGTTAAGCGGCCGGGCTCGCTGGCAGCGAGGTAGATCAGCGTCCGAAGATCGGAGAACGCGTTGAGGATCGATTGGACGCCCAGGAAGCTCATCAGGAAGTGAGTTAGCCGCTCAGAGCCCTTCAGTCCGAGGATCAGAAATCCGGCGCCGAGAGTCAGCCCGACAGACCACGCGACAATGTTTCCTCCGAAGAGGATCGTCGCCGCGAGCAACATTACCGCGGTTCCCAACGCGACGGCGCGCGCGTTTCGCGCCCGCCTCAACAAGAGAAGCAGACCCGCACCGTAAAGCGTCGCGCTTAAATACCCGGCGCTCGATATCAGCAGCCTCGCGCCCCCGACCGTCTCGGTTACCCCGCCGCCATTCCAGTCGAGCGCTATCCGGTTGACCTTGCCCAGCGTGAGTAAGGTGCCTAAAGCGTGGCCGATCTCGTGAACAAGGGTGACGAAGAGGTGGATCGGATACGTAAGGTAATCGCCAAGCGGCAGAAACCACAGCGCTACGGTCAATGCCGAGGCGAAGAGAAGGAACCTGAATGAGTTTCTTACTTCAGACTGGCTTTGCATGGCTGACACCTAGTACGCATTGGCTGGCGTTGATGTTCGACGGCGAGGCGCTCCCGGCACTGCGATTCAAGTCCTCGCGCGAACATAATCGCCCGAAGTTCCCCCGGTCTTGGACTCCAGCCGAACGTCGGTGATCACCATGGTCTTGTCGATCGCTTTGCACATATCGTAAATTGTGAGCGCTGCGACAGCGGCAGCGGTGAGCGCTTCCATCTCGACCCCGGTCTTCGCATCCGTAGTTGCCGTCGCTCTTATCGCGATGCCGTTCTCGAGCAACTCCATCTCAACGTCTGCGTGAGTGAGCGGCAGCGGATGGCACAGCGGGATGAGCTCGGACGTGCGTTTTGCCGCCATCACCCCGGCGAGACGGGCCGCTTCAAACGGGTCTCCCTTCGGTGTTCGGTGATGCCTCACGGCTTCGATGGCGGGCGGAGTCAGGCGAACAAAAGCGCTGGCGGTCGCCGTCCTCGTGGTTACGGGTTTGCCGCTAACATCTACCATTCGCGCGCGGCCCTCATCGTCCACATGTGTCAGTGACATCGTTATTCCCCGCTCAGCCGGAACGCATTGACGATTTCGCCGGCCGGAATCTCGTGCGTATCTTCAGGTACAATGATCAACGCGTCGGCGTTCATGAAGGCGACGAGGTCCGATGAACCTCCCGACCTGAGCGGCTCAGCCATCGCGCGTCCGTCCTTGACCGACAGCGACGCGGGCAAGTAGCTGCGGCGGCTCGACGGGTCGATGATCGAACGAGCAAGCTCGACCCGTACGGTTGGAACCAACGGCGAAGAGTCTCCCTGCATTCTGCGGATCGCTGGCCTCACGAATACGTTGAAGGTGACTGACGTTGAGACCGGGTTACCCGGAAGCCCGAAAAAGTACGTGCCGCCTCGTCGGGCAAACACAGTAGGCTTTCCCGGCCGTATTCTTACCTTATCGAAGAGTATCTCCGCGCCTATCTCGGTCATCGCCGCCTTGACCAGATCGAACTCCCCCATCGAGACGCCGCCCGACGTGATCACTACGTCTCTACTCTCGCCCGCGGCAAGCAGCACCGCTTTCGTAGCGTCGAGGTTGTCCTCGACGGTCCCGAGCATTGTGACATCGGCGCCGGCCCGCCGGGCATACGACGCGATAGTGTAGTTGTTCGAGTTTCTGATCTGCGCGCCATCCGGCTTCGCTGACACGTCAATCAACTCGCTGCCGGTGGAGATCACTGCTACGCGCGGTCGTCTGGAGACCACAACCTCTGCATACCCGAAGGACGCGAGCACAGCCATTTCGCCGGGACCGATCTCGCGTCCGGCCTCGGCTACGACGGCGCCGGCGCGGACTTCGCTCGCGTGCGGCGTGATGAACTGGCCCGAGACAACGGCTTCGTTGATTGAAACGCAGTCACCGTCGCGATCGGTAACCTCGACCCTTTGCACGGCATCGGCGCCGCGTGGCACGGGCGCGCCGGTGAATATCTGGAGGGCTTCTCCGGGACCGATTACTCCGTCGAAAGTGGCTCCGGCAGCCAGTTGTCCGACGACGCGCAGGACAGCGGGCGCGCTGTTGGTGTCTTCGGATCTAACGGCATAGCCGTCCATACGCGCGCGGTCGAAGGGCGGCAGATCGATGTCGGCGCGAACATCCTCGGCCAGAACCCGTCCGTGTGCGTGACCAAGCGCGGCGGTCTCAAAGTCCAGAGGCTCGACGTGGTCGAGCACGATGCCGAGTGCCTCGTCGACGGTGATCATAGAATTCACAACTTAGGATTGAGCGCAACGGCTCAGTTAAGACGAGGGCATGAAACGAAGAAGGACTGAGTGTGAGCCGAGCGCTTACTCAGTCCTCATCACTCAGTCCTCTTCAAACTGGCGGAGCCGACGGGACTCGAACCCGCGACCTCCGACGTGACAGGCCGGCGTTCTAACCAACTGAACTACGACTCCGCGTATCGATTTCAATCTCAGCTCAGGCTCTGTTTTCCGCATCGGCGTTCTCTGGTGGGCGGTACTGGAATCGAACCAGTGACCCCCGGTTTGTAAGACCGATGCTCTACCGCTGAGCTAACCGCCCGCTTGGCGAAACCATACTATAGAGAGCGGCCATCCGCACTGTCAAGCAAGAAAGCGAGCGAGCATACAGACCGCGAACGCGACGCAATGACGTTCTGCAGTTCGGGTGATTGCCGCCCGTCCGAGTACCGAAACGCAAACCACTTTGCTGTAACCGGAGTGCGCTGAGAATCATCTTAGGACCTGTGAGATAATACTCTGGCATGGATGGCGGCGCGCGGGACGGATCGCGCGGCGGAGTAATAGGCGGAGTAATACGCGCGGGCGGAGTAATAGGCGGAGTAATGAATGAGCGTGAGGGCATGATGGCAGAGAGATTCAAGAGGTTCCTGGCGGTGATAAAGAAGCGGCGCACGCCGTTGGCAATAGTAGCTCTGCTGGCGGGCGTGGCGCTTGTCACTGCGGCGCTATGGGGAGAGAAGGCCGCCGCCAGCGATTACATCACGGCAAAGATCGAGCGCGGTACGTTGGAAGTCAACGTCTCGGCTACCGGCACTGTGCAGGCGGTCACAACCGTCCAGGTGGGCTCGCAAGTTTCCGGTACGGTTAGCTGGCTTGGCGCAGACTTCAACTCACAGGTGAGGATGGGAGACGTGGTGGCCAAGCTCGATCCGGCGATTCTCAACGCCCAACTCGAGAACGCGCGAGCGAATGTCGTCAACGCCGAAGCCGCCGTTCAGGCTGCTTCAACCGAGATCAATAACCAAAAGGCAAACCTGCTGGCCGCGAAGGCTAACCTTGAAGTCGCTCGGGTTCAGCGCGACGACCTGATGGCGCTCGCGGCGCGCTACAAGGAGCTGAGCAGCGTGCTTTCGGGGCGCGAGCTTGAAGCCGCGCAAGCCCAGGCCAACGCCGCCGCGGCGCGATACGAACAGGCGGCTGCTCAAGTGGGCCAGGTGCAAGCGGCTAACGAATCAGCGAAGGCGCGACTCGAACAGGCTAAGGCATCCCTTGCTCAGGCGCGGGCCCAACTCCAACAATCGACCGTGAACCTGGAGCACTCGATCATCACCTCGCCGATCGACGGTGTTGTGGTCTCGCGTAACGTTGACGTTGGCCAGACCGTCGCCGCCAGCCTGCAAGCGCCGACGTTGTTCACGATCGCCAACGACTTGACGAAGATGCAGGTGCTCGCGTCCATCGACGAGGCTGACGTCGGTCAGATACATCAGAACATCAGGGCCCACTTCACGGTCGACGCCTACCCCGGCGAGACCTTCAACGGTGAGATCAAACAACTTAGACTGAACGCCCAGACGCTGCAGAATGTGGTCACCTACAGTGCGGTGATCGAGGTCTCGAACCCCGAGTTAAAGCTGCGGCCGGGCATGACCGCCAACATTACGATCCCCGTCGCGAGGCGTGATAACGTGCTGCTTGTACCCAATGCCGCGCTGCGATTCAACCCAACCGCGGAGAAGGAACAGGCGAAGCTTCGTGAGAGAATCGAAGCCCGCCGCCAGCAACTCGAGGCGGAACGCCAGACACAGGGCGACCAGACGGCGACGCAACCAGAGGAGCCGCCCAAGCAAGAGCAACAGCAGCAACCCAAGCAACCTCAGGCGGGGCGACAAGAGAATCAAGCTGCGGGCCAAAGCGGTCAGCAGGGAGCGCCGGGTCAGCGGTGGCGGCAGCGCGGCGAGGGAATCGGCCAGGCCGGTGAGCAGGGAGAACAACGCGAACGTCGGCGGCAGCCAAGCGAGGTCGCCGGCCAGCCCGATCAACAAGGAGGACAAAGCCAGCGATGGCGTCAGCGCGGCGAAGCTGCTGGTCAGCCCGAGCAACAAGGAGAACAGGGCCAGGCACGGAGGCAGCGCGGCGAGTCAGCCGGTCAAGCCGCCGGTCAACCCGATCAACAAGGTCGCCAGAGTCAAAGAGGCTTCCCTCAACGTGAAAGGACCGGAGAGGCCACGAAGTCCCAACAGCCAACCGTTGCGCCAGCCCAAACGGGCCTCCCCATGATTGCAAGCGCCGGGGGCGGTTCGCGCCGCCAGGGCCAGTGGATCTGGGTGCTCGCCGACGGCAAGAACCTCGAACCGCGATTCGTGCGAACAGGAATAACCAACGGCCGAATGACCGAGATCATCGGCGGCGATCTTCAGGAAGGCGACATCGTCGTCATTGGGCAGAACGAGCCCGGCAGCAACAATCGTCCGCCGCAAACCGGTGCGCCGTTCACTCAGCGCCCGCCAATGATGGGACCGGGACGAGGCCGCTAGGAGATCGATCTCGATTGGAAACTCAGGTCATAAGCAAGCATCAGTCAGCGGGGGAAATCGTCCTCGCGCCGCCCCTGATCACGCTCGACCACGTCCACAAGGTATACAAGATGGGCGATGTCGAGATTCACGCGCTGCGCGGCGTCTCCATTCACATCGAGCGCGGCGAGTTCATCGCGATAATGGGGGCGTCAGGCTCCGGCAAGTCGACGACGATGAACATCATCGGCTGTCTGGACCGGCCGACGCGAGGCCGCTACTTCCTCGAGGGTCAGGACGTGTCGAAGCTTTCGCGTGACGAACTGGCTGATATTCGCAACCGCAAAATCGGATTCGTATTCCAGGGTTTCAATCTGCTCTCCCGGACCTCAGCGCTCGAGAACGTCGAGTTGCCGCTTCTCTATGTCGGCGCGAAGCACGCCGAGCGGATTCGGCGAGCGACGGAAGCGCTCGAGATGGTAGGCCTCGGGGATCGGCTGCACAGCATGCCCAATCAACTGTCGGGCGGCCAGCAACAACGCGTCGCGATCGCCCGGGCGCTGGTGAATCAGCCCTCGATCATCCTCGCGGATGAGCCGACCGGGAATCTCGACAGCCGGACGTCGGTTGAGGTGATGGATGTGTTTCAACGGCTAAACCGCGAGCACCGGATCACGATCGCTCTGGTCACCCACGAGCACGACATCGCGCAGTACGCCGGCCGTGGCATCATCTTCAAGGACGGCCGTATTCGACGCGACTACGCCGTAGACGTATCGCGATCGGCCCGCGAAGAGATGGAGAATCTTCCGCTGCTCGAAGACGACGAGGAGGATGAGGAATGAACCTGCTGGTCACGTTCAAGATTGCGTTCCGCGCGCTCGGCCGCAACAAGATGCGTTCGACGCTCACGATGCTCGGCATCATCATCGGCGTCGCGGCGGTTATCGCGGTCGTCAGCATCGGCCAGGGCGCCTCGGCTACGATCCAGTCGCAGATTCAGAACCTCGGCAGCAATGTGCTTCAGGTGATGTCGGGATCATCGATGATGGGCGGCATGCGCGGCGGCTCGGGCTCGACCAATTCTCTGATTCCCGAAGATGTCGATGCGATCGAGAGCGAGTGCCCGGCAGTTAGGGCAGCAAGCCCGGGCGTACGAGCAAACGGCCAGTTGATCTTTGGAAACCAGAACTGGGCGGCGTCCAGCGGCATTCAAGGTGTGAACGAGAAGTTTCCTATCATTCGAGCGTGGCCGGTCGCTTCGGGCGAGTTCTTCACAGAAGGCGACGTCCGCAACGCCGCCCGCGTTTGCGTCATTGGTAAAACCGTCGCCGATAATCTGTTCGCGGGGGTCGATCCGGTCGGGCAAACTCTGCGGGTTCGCAACCTCCCCTTCCGAGTCATCGGCGTGCTGAGTGTGAAGGGTCAGAGCCAATTCGGCCAGGACCAGGACGACACAGTCATCGTGCCCTACACGACCGCTCAGAAGAAGATGCTCACCATAACCCATGTTCACCAGATCTATGTATCGGCCATCAGCGCCTCTGCAACCTTCACCGCCGAGAAGCAGATCACTGAGTTGTTACGGCAGCGGCACAAGCTGGGATCGAATCAAGAGAACGACTTCTACATCCGCAATCAAACGGAAACCGCCGAGACCCAGCAACAGATGAGCGGAACGATGACGACGCTGCTCGCCTGGATCGCCGCGGTCTCGCTGCTGGTCGGCGGCATCGGGATAATGAACATAATGCTCGTGTCGGTGACCGAGCGCACTCGCGAGATCGGAATTCGTATGGCCATTGGCGCGCGCAGCCGCGTGATCCGCCGGCAGTTTCTCATCGAATCACTCACGCTCTCGGTTGTTGGAGGCATCGTAGGAGTCCTCTTTGGAATCGGGGCGTCGGCTGCGATCGCCAAAACGCTGGGGTGGCCGACCCTGGTGTCCCCGGCCTGGATGCTGGTCGCAGTCATCTTCTCCGGCCTCATCGGAGTCGTCTTCGGCTTCTATCCGGCTAGAAAGGCCGCCGCGCTAGATCCCATCGACGCGTTGCGGTACGAATAGCGATTGTGTGCCCTCGCTGTTCGCGATGTTCGCGACGGAAACCTGTTTGATTGCCCTGCACATCGCGTATAATAAAAACCGAACCGCCGGGCTTTGGGGCGCGTTCTCTCGTAGTGGCTGACTGACTGTATGAGTTCAGTTGAATCATTCCAACCGGGTTGGACGATGACGGCGATTGTGGCGGTGTCTCTATTGCTGTCCGCGGCTTCTTCGTCCGGCGCCCGTGGGGCCGGCCCGGACGCGCAGCAGCAAGACGTCAGGCAGGATCAAACGCAACAGATCATCAACACCGCCGAACTGCACTTTCAGCGGGGGCAGCAGGCCTTTAGCAATGGCGAGTACGATCTGGCTAGGCGGGAGTTTGATCTCGCAGTTGACACGATACTCGTGGCGGCGATCGACGTCCGTAGTGACGAACAACTTCGATCCTATTACCGCGCGCTGATCGAGAAGATCAACCGCTACCAGATCGCATCGCTTGAGCAGAAGGACGGGGGATTCAGCGAGCAGAGGTACGTGCCTTCTCCCCTCGACAGAATCGCATCGCTATCGGACGCTGACCTGGAAGAGGCTGGCGCGGCTGACGCGGATGCGAACGCGCGGTTCAACTTCAAGTTCGAGGCGGCGCATCCGGTGAACCAGTTCGTGAGCTACTTCAGCCGTGGACGCGGCCGGGCGACGATGGAAGCCGGACTCGCGAGGTCCGCGCGCTATCGCGCAATGGTCGATCGGGTGTTCAAGGAGGAGGGCGTGCCGACCGACCTCGTGTGGCTTGCGCAGGTAGAGTCGGGATGGGACCCTTACGCCCTCTCGCGCGCGGGAGCGAAAGGCATCTGGCAGTTTGTGCCGTCGACCGGAGCAAGGTACGGGCTGACGCAGAACTACTGGATTGACGAGCGGTCCAATCCGGAGAAATCGACTCGCGCCGCGGCACGGTACCTGAAGTGGCTGTCGAACAGGTATCAGGGAAACTGGAGTCTCGCGCTTGCTGCCTATAATACAGGGGAAGCTAACGTCGATGCGGCGATCACGAGGTCGGGATCGCGAGACTTCTGGCACCTGCATCGCAGCGGCCATCTGGCCCGGGAGACGCGCAACTACGTTCCGGCGATCCTGGCCGTCGTCACTATTGCGAAGAGCCCGGCGAAGTACGGCTTCGAGGTACCCCCGGCCTACCACGAGCGATACGTGACTCGGATGATTTCATCACAGACGGACCTTCGACCGCTGGCCAGGAGACTCAAGCTGCCCTATGGAGCCGTGCTCGATTTGAATCCGGAGCTCCAGCGCGGAGTGACCCCTCCGGGAAAACACACCATCCGGCTTCCGGCCCGATCCGGCTCCGGTGGCGACGCGACCACCTCGCCCAACGAGCCCTTGTAACCGGCGCATTGTTTCCGATTTACAGCCGTCAGCGCCTCAACAAAACTGTTGCTGGATCCCATCGCGTTTGTTAGGATTTGAGCATCCGAAGCATTAAGCCCCGCAGCGCTCCCGCTTGACGAAGTGCCCCTTCGATCCCCCGACACGCCCAAGAGGACCCGGCAGTGATCCTGAACTTGATCCTCGCGCTACTGCTCAAGGCCATAATTGGAATCCAGATGGTGTTCCCGTGGCTTCCGCTGGGCAACGAGAAATCCACTGTTCGACGGGTGCCCTGGGTTACGTTTTCGTTCATCGCGCTCAACGTGATCATCTTTTTCGCGACGCTTCCGGCGACCGCCCAGCAGGATCGCGATTTGAACTCCACATACACCAAGCTCGGCGAATTCGTCTCGACCAATCGCGAATTGCTCGCGGACCCGGCGCTCCGAGAGCGTGTGAGAGAATCGGGCTTTATAAGCCAGGAAGAAGCAGATTTGATCGAACAGGAAATCGCGTTGTCGCCCGAGCGCGAGGCCGAGTACAAGTTGTGGTTGAAGAGCGGCGAAGCGTCGAAACTGCGAGCCGAGTTGGAAACGAAGCTCGGCGAGTTCCGCGCCGCCTGTGACGCGCACTTGTGGTTCCGGTACGGGATAGCTCCGAATGGAAACTGGAAACCCTATCAGCTCATCTCGTCTCAGTTTGTGCACGAAGGGTTCTTCCACCTGTTCTTCAACATGATCTTCTTCTTCGCGGTAGGTTTCAGTCTGGAAGACCTCTGGGGGCGGTCGACGTTCCTCGCCTTCTACCTTGTTGCCGGCGTCGCCGCGGCGCTTCCGATGGTAATCAGCGCACACAACGGGCCGGCGTTCGGTGCGTCGGGAGCGATCTCGGGCGCGATGGGCGCCTTCTTGATACGTCTCCACCGAACCAAGGTCAGGATCGGCTGGGCATCACCGGTGCTGGCCCTTCCGATCTTCATCGCGGGCAGGAAGCCGTGGGGCGTCATCGGCATCCCGGCTTATGTTTTCCTGCCGTTCTATTTCGCCTGCCAGCTAATTCCATGGTGGCTTTACAGCCGCGTCGGCGCAACCAATGGGGTCGCGTACTCCGCGCACTTCGCCGGTTTGGGATTCGGTATCATCTTCGCTCTCCTGATGAAGGCAACCAAGGCGGAAGAGAAGTTTATCGACCCGAAGATCGAGGCGAAGATTTCTTTCTCAGCCCCGAGAGAAGTCAGTCAGGCGCTATCCCTCCTTGACCGCGGCGAGGTCGTCATCGCCGAACGCAAGCTGAGGAGTTTCCTCGTACAGAATCCCGACAACATTGACGGCATCCTCGCGCTGATACAGGTCTATCAGAACACGCTCAACTACGATCAATTGAACGAGTGGTATGGGCGGCTCATCCATCAATACCTCGCCGGCGGTGACAAAGAAGCCGCGCTGTACGCCTACGACACGCTGCTTTCGAGCTTCCCTGACAACCATGTCAACCCCCGCATTCCGCTCCGCGACTGGCTCGCCGTATGCGAATACCTCCGCGAGTCGCAGATGAACCGCGAAGCCGGAGTCGAGTACGAACGGCTGATAAACGCGTATCCTGAGGATTCGCTATCCTTGAAGGCCAGTATGCTGGGAGGCGAGGCCGCCCTTATGGCGAACGACAGCGAGCGTGCGCTGCGGCTCTTTGAATTCGCCCATCGCATGAACCCGCAGGCAGCTCTGCGCACGCGAATCGAAGACGGGCTCGAGAAGAGCAGACAGCGACTCAAGAACCAACCGGTGTGGGTGAGTCGGACGCGAGACCTCCCCGGTGCTAAGGACTCCGACGAACAGAACGCTCAGTTGTGAGACAAGCGATCCGCAGCCGTTCTCAGAAGAACATCTTCACACTGACCTGCACTATCCGCGGCCGCTGTGTGCGGCGAGGGACCAGGAAATCCGCGTCGTCCCGGTCGATGAACTCTGATCCAAAGCTGAAAACAGAGTTGTTGAAGACGTTGAACACATCGACCGCGCCGCGCAACCTCACGTGCTCCCCGAAGACCCAACTGCGCGACGCTCTGAGGTTTATCGTCCTGGTGCCGGGACCGCGCCCGAAGTTGCGCGGCAAGTTGCCGCTCGACCCGACCGGCGCAAGCACAAGCGATGTTTTGACGTCGTTCGCCGGCGGGCTCCCCGGCCTTCGCCAAACCGGCCGCCCGATCGGGCCTATAGAGTTCGGGCGATCGTTCTCGATGTCGTTCAGGTTCCGGTCAAAACCAGCGCCGATGTTGAAGGGTCTGGACGATCCCAGTGAAATGATCGGCGCAAGCTCAACCCTAATGCGCGGTACCTGAAACGCGCCGGTGAGAGTGAATCGATGGCGCTGGTCCTGAAGCGACCGCGCGCGCTCCGCTCGACGATCCATCACATCTTGAGGCGAGGCCGTATTCGTCGTCCCCTCGTCTATGAGCTTCGACAGCGTGTAAACAGCCCGGAAGTGCATATTGGACCCGAAGCGGCCCCGCAGCGTGAAGATGCCGCCGTGGTAGAACGAGTTCCCTGTTGACTCCAGCCGCTCCACCTGCGTCAGCGCCGGGTCCGGGCGAAGGAAGTTGATTGCGTTCAGCGCAGCGGAGATATTCGCCGACCGTTGAGTGTTCAGGCCGAGCGTGATTATCCGCAAGCCATTCTTCACGACGATTGCCCCGGGCGTCGAAGCAGTGTTCGCACCGAGATCGAAACGCACCACATCCGCATTGGCGCCCGAGATCGGTCGAACGCCGCTCGGCCCTACGCGGTTGTCAAAATCCCTGCTCAGCAGATAGTCGGTGAAGTCATTGAAGCCTGCCGGTAACACAGGAGCGTTGACGTTGCTCTCGCGCCACAGATGCGCTCCTCGGGTAAAGATGTAATCGGCTGTGGCGACAAGCGACTTGCTTATCTGGCGCTCGACGCCGAGCCCCGTCTGGACGGTGTGTGGGATTTCGAGGTCCGGGCTGAGCCGCCGCAGGAAGGCCGTCTCCTTTACGCCGAACCGGTCGACCAGCGATTGACTCGTGATCGGCTCGGGAAAGCGGACGGCTGTGAGCACCCTGCCATCAATCTCCGAGTCCACAATGATCGTCGATCTTCCCAACGAGAAGTCGTCGATCGTTCTCAGCAACGCGCGATTGTAAAACATGCCAAAGCCGGCGCGCACAACGGTCCTCCCCGACGATCCGGAGCGACGGCCGAAGGGGTCCCAACTCACCGCGAGCCGCGGGCTCACGTTGTCGCGATCATCGATTATGGACTCGTTGTCCCACCGCATGCCGAGGGACACCGTGACGTTCGGCGCGAGCTTCCACTCGTCCTGAATGAACAGGCCAACCACGTTGTTCTCCAAGCGGCTCTCAGTGTTGAACCGTTGCACGAAGCGCTTCGGACTATTCGCCAGGAAGTCCCCCACCGAGTCGAACCTGAACTGACCGCCAGTCGCAAACAAGTCGGCAAACGTCGAGCGCACCAGTTGCACATCTCCTCCGACCTTCAATTGATGCTGTCCAACGGCCAGCGAAAGTGTGTCTTGAAACTGCGTGCGCTGTTCTTCTCGCGCGAATGCTGGCGACGACGCGGAGCCGGTGAATGCGCCCGCTACGATTCGGCTCGGTTCTTCAATGACGACGCCAATCGAAAGCTCGCCCGGCTTATTACGCGGCACGAGCCTCGAGAATTGAAACCTTCCCTGATTCACGAAGTGGTTCGACACGACGAGATTGTCTGCGACGCTTACCGAGTAGGAGTCGCGGCCCTCGATCAGGATCGACTCCGCCAGCCGCGAGCCGCCCGGGAACCCACGCCGGTTCGCGCCGCGGCTCAAATCGAATCGGACCGTAGCGTTGTGCGACTCGTTCAGGTTGAAGTCCGACCGCGCGTTCACCAGGTTCCTGTTCTCCGGTGTCGATATCTCTTCCCGGAACACGCCGACCGAGCTTCCCGAAGGCGGTTGATTCGGCTTCGGGAGCTGGAAGCGGGGATTGGTCTCGAACGGCAGGAGCGTGCTGATCTCGATGAAGTCAGTTACGTCAAGCCGTTCGTAGCCCGCCGTGAAGAAATGCCTCGCCTTGACGATCGGACCGGAAACGAGTGCCCCTTCCCTTCGCTCCTGCTGGGGCACGCGGTCGAGACCGCGCGCATTACGAAAGAACGTGTTCGCGTTGAGCGACTCGTCGCCGAAGAACGCATACGCCTCGCCCCGATAGTTACTCGTCCCGCCGCGGGTGAAAATGTTTATGCGGCCGCCGGACGCGCGCCCGTATTCGGCGGCGTACTGATTGGTGATGACCTGGACCTCGGCGACCGATTCGGGGCTGAGAGCGATTCGCTCGCGGGCCGTCCGGTCGTCGTTGTTATCCAGGCCGTCGATCGTGATGTTATTCGAGGTCGCGGGCGCGCCGGTCAGCGAGAAGACGCCGGCCTCTTCCGGAGTGCCGCGTAGGAAACTTCCCCGCCCTTCGTCGGCGAGCGATGAGGTCGCCAGCGGCGCTTCCGTCGAGCCGCCGAGCAGGAACACCAACTCGAGGGGGTTGCGAGTCAGAATCGGCAAGCCTTCGATCTCCGTGCGGCGGATCGTATCTCCGACGACGGTCCGCGTCGTGTCGATCAATGGCGCCGCGCCCGCCTCGACGACAACCTGTTCATCGACGCCGGCGGGCGTGAGCACGAAATCGAGTGCAACGGTTCGGCCGCTCGTTACTTCCAGTTCCTTGCTGGTTTCGTCTTTGAAGCCCGGGGCTGCGACAGTGAGAACGTAAGCGCCGGTGTTCGAGACGACGATCCGGTATCTGCCTTCGTCGTCGGTCGAGAGGGTTCGCCCAACGCCGGTGGCGACGTGTCTCGCGAGCACTTTCGCCTGGGCGATCACCGCACCCTGGCTGTCCCGTACGGTTCCCGAAAAGATGATGTTGTCGAGATCATCGGCTCTCGCCGCGATTCGAACCGCGGTAATCGCCAAGCAAAGGAGCAGTACCGCGCATCGGCAGACCGGCTTGGGCATGTCGCGCACCTCCGGTGAACTGAACTGATCCGCTATGAATCTTGAATTGAACCCCTGCGAATCGCCGAGGCCTTCGCACCTAATCACGGGCCCTTACGAGCGCCCAGCTAAAGGGCTCAACAACACAGACGCGAAGTAGCGTTGGAATGATGCAAAAAGGCGAATCCGCCTGTGCTGATTCTTTGAGACCATCGATCTCAGACCCGCCGACAACACAACTCCCAGGGGCGTCGTCCCTTGCAGACTTTTTGCCCAAAGCGTAACTCCCACCGACGGAGGCTTTAGCGTTGCCGCCAATCGGGTCCTAAATTTTTTTGAACGTGTTGCAAAAAACCGTGTCTGACTTCCGTCTCTATAGACTGAAGGCCAAATGCGGTTACCTCACAGGCCAGAAACTCCATATCTTCGGGAGGCTCCTATGCGTATAACGCCACGCTCTCCTCTTCCGGGCCGCCTCGGGTTCAGCCGCAAATCGTTTACGAGTCTATTGCGTCGCCGTCTGAGCAGAAAACTCGCATGTCTTGCGCTAATGATGAGCCTCCTCATCTGGCCGGGGACGCATCTCGCCCTCGAGCCCATCCCGGCGTTCGCATCCGCGGCAATCAGCGCAACGACGGATGCAACGCACTTCGTGGCTGTGTTCTGGAAGTGGCTGTTTGGCAGGTCGACGGCGCGACCACAAGAGACGACTCAGACCCGCACAAATCGCGTGAGCGCCATCGCCGTGACTCCCCGAAAAATGGTCGGCTATGAAGGTCAGCGCATCAGCTTCTCCGCTATCGGCAAAGACGGGCTGGGCGATACCGTACAAGGCGCCCGCTTCGATTGGGCGTCGTCAGATTTGAAGAAGCTTCAGATAGATGATTCCGGCGAGGCGGCGCTCGTGGGTCCCGGGCTTGTATGGGTCACTGCATCGACAGCCTTCGCGTCAGCGAGAGTCCCGGTGCTGATTCGTCCCGGCGTAAAACCTCTTCAATCAGACCCAGAGTGGCAAGCGGATCAGGATCAACTGCGGCCCGATGGTTCGGTGGGCGCCACCACCGGCGGAGTCGGAGCTAGCGCGAGCAGCGAAGACGGGGCCGGACCAAACGGGAGCGGGGAGGACGGAATCTCGGGACTGCTGAGTTCCTTGATAGACAAGCTCGCGCCGACCGTCTACGCCCAGACCGGCGGCGGTGACAGCGCGGACTTTCTCTACGACGAACTCTGGTCCCAACCGCGCAACCTCGTAGGCTCGCCGCCCAGCCGCGCCATTGATACGAGCATGATCGGCGCGATCCTCCCCGAAGGCAGCAACTTCGAGTTCTCAATCCCGATCACCGGCCTTGCAGGTCGCGGCGTGCCGCTGGGTCTTCCGATGAATTACAACTCGCGCGTCTGGTCGCGCCACGCGAGCGCAATCACCTTCAACGCCGTCAACACCTGGCCCTACGTCGGATTCACGATCAGCTTCGGCCGCGTTGTGACTTATGGTTCGGGCTCTGGTACGAAGTTCGTGCTGATCGACTCGGACGGCACACGGCACTATCTTGGATCGGGGCTGGGCGGGACCTATCAAACCAACGACGGCACTCACATCACCTACGTCGGCAACACCGCAGGCGGCACGCTCTACTACAACGACGGCGTCAGCAAGACCGTCAGCGCGATCAACAACCGCTTGCTGGTGACGCGGGTGCTCGACCCAAACGGCAACTACCTGACTATCTCGTACGCGTCGCAGCAGCCGCCCCAATGCAACAGCGGCATCGGGTTTCAGTGGAAGCAGGCGATCAGCACGATCACCGACACGCTGGGCCGCGTGATTCAATTCAACTACGATGACTGCAATAATCTCACCTCGATCACCGCGCCCGATTACGGCGCTGGTACGCGAACGCTCGTTCAGTTCGACTATCAGGCGGGGACGATATCAAACAGCTTCAACGGATTGACGGTCGAGAATAGGCCAACAGGTTCGGTCGCGCAGTTGAAGCACGTTTACTATCCGGCGACGCAGACCGGTTATCTGTTTTCGTACTCGGTCTACGGGATGATCTACACGGTGTCGATGCGCAAGCAGATGACGATCGATCAGAATGGCGCGATCACCGACGGGACCGAGAAGGCTTATGTCACGTTCAACTATCCGACGACGGCCTCTTCGCTGACCGACGCGCCGGCGTTCACGCAGCGGACGGAGTTCCCGGCAGCGACCGCGGGCGGCACGGCGGTCTACAGTTATGCGACCGGTGGCACGCCGGGGACCAACAAGACCTTCACGATCACGCGGCCTGATTCGTCGACCGTGATCTTGACGCGTTCGGACGTGAGCGGCGCGGTCGATTTTGGGTTGCTGACCCAGACCGAGATCAAAAACAGCAGCGGCGTCTCGATGGCCAGGTCGGTGATCAGCTACGCGAATGATCCGGGCGGCTCGCCTCAAGTGCAGAACGTCGTGAGTTACGACGACGCGACGCCGACGGCGAATCAAACCAAAGTCGATTACGATTACGACGGCTACGGCAACGTCACCAACGTGCGGGAATACGGGTTTCAAGACGCGGGGGCGTGGAAGGTCCGACGTCGCTCGCGCAGCATCTACAAGACCGACGCCACCTGGGTGAACGCTTACCTGCGAAGCCTGGTCATCGAATCGGACACTTATGACGCCGGCCTCGACACCAGTGACGCGAACGACGCGCTGATCGCGAAGACGACACTGAGCTACGACGACTACGGGGCGATGGGCGGGATGGAGAACTACGGCGGCGGGGCGAGTCCGCCAGGGCACTTATCGAGCTATGACACGACGAAGACGGTTCGCGGGAACGCCACCGGCAGGACGGTCTATACCGACGTGGGGGCGGGCGTATCGACGACGTGGCTGTCGAAGCTGGACATCTTCGGGAACGTGACCGAGTCCCAGATTTCTTGCTGCAATACGCAGACTGCGACCTTTGGTGCGACACACGATTACGCGCTTGCCGAGTCGGTGACCAAAGGCGCGAGCGGCGGGCCTCAAGTGACGACGAGTGTGGCGTACGACTTCAACACGTCGGCAGCGAGCAGCACGACTGACCCGAACAACCTCGTGACGACCGTCAACACTCGCGACGCCGAACTGAGGCCGACGCTGATAACGTACCCGACTGGCGCGACCGCCTCGGCCAGCTACAACGACAGCACGCCGTCTGTGTCTCAAAGCGTTACCTACATGGATGGCGTGACGCAGAAGACAGTTTCGACTTCCACCGTCTTTGACAATATGGGGAGAGTGATACAGCAGGTCAACGCGAACGGCGGGCAGGTGAACACGAGCTACGACGCGATGGGCCGGGTCGTGAGCCGAACAAGTCCATTCGCGGCGGGCGGCATGCCCGGCCCGTCGACGAGCTACACGTATGACGCGCTGGGAAGAACGACGGTAGTCACGCTGCCTGACTCGCAGACGGTTCAAACCAGCTACAACGGCACGACGGTCATGGCGACTGACCAGGTGAACCGCAAGGTTCAACGCGTGAGCGACGGCCTGGGGAGGCTGGTGACGGTCAACGAGCAAGACTCAAACGGCTCGCTGACTCAAGCGACGAACTACGCGTATGACTACCTCGGCAATCTTACGCACGTGAATCAAGGCGGCCAGCTTCGCGCGTTCAAGTACGACTCAATCAGCCGATTGCTGTACGAGAAGATTCCCGAGCAGACGGCGACGATCAACGACGGGACTGGCGTGCTTTGGACCTCGAAGTATGTGTACACGACATTCAATTCGATTTCGACTAAGCAAGACGCTCGCGGCGTGATCACGACCTACTCGTATGATTCACTGAATCGGGTGACGCAGATCAGCTACAACACGGTGAGCGGAGTGACGACCGCCCCGACAGTGAGCTACGTTTACGATTCAGACCCGACGTACGGCACGACCGCAGACGGGATGTTGGTTCGAGTGAACGCCGGAACCGGCTATCAAGAGCGCTACACCTTCGATGCGAGCTTCCGCGTGGCGAGCACGATCCGCACTATAGGCTCGCAGACTTACACCACGAGCTATGGGTACAACCAGGCGAGCCAACTCTCGCAGTTGACCTATCCTTCGACGAGAGTGATCGACGTGGGCCGTGACAGCGCGGGCCGGCTGAATTCGTTGTCGACGTCTGGGAACGGCGCCGCCACCTATTTGAGCGGGGTGAGTTATAATGTCGCGGGTCAGGTGACCGGCGATACGCTCGGTAACGGAGTGACAGAAGTGTTTGGCTACGATACGAACCGCATGCAGTTGACCTCGCAGAAGGCGGGAACCGCGTCGCCGTACACCAACCGGATGAACCTGACATATTCGTATCAAGCCACAGCGGGACAGATGGGGGCGGGATCGACTGCGGGCAACGCGAGCCAGTTGATTAGCGTGAGCGGGACAATCAACGGGACCAGTGAGAGCGCGGCTTATACGTACGACAACCTGGGCAGATTGGCCACATCGAATCAGACAAGCAACGCGTCATCAGCGCAGCGGCGGTTTGCGTACGACCGCTGGGGGCAACCGGACCGGCGTATGGGACGCGGTGACGGGAGGCAACCAGATTCAGAGCATCGCATTGCAGCAATCAGGCGGCGCGCCGACGAATCAGATCGCGAGCGTGACGACCAACGGCACTTCGACCGTGAATTACTCATACGACGCGGTGGGGAACGTGACCAGCGATGGCGCTCACACATACGGCTATGACTCAGCGAGTCGATTGGTGAGCGTGGATGGGGGTGCGACAGCGAGCTACGCATACGATCATCAGAATCGTCGGCACAAGAAGACGGTCGGTTCGACGGTGACGCACTATGTCTGGCAGGGCTATCAGGTCGTAGCGGAGCACAGCGGCAGCACAGGTGCCCTCCTGGTCGATTACGTCTACTCAGGAAGCCGAATGATCTCGAAGGTAGCGGCCGGCTCGACGAACTACTTTCTTAGCGACTGGTTGAGCGTGCGACTTACTATGGACACCGGTGGGAGCGTCGTCGGGCGTCAAGCGCACCTACCGTTCGGGGAGGACTTTGCTGAAAGCGGCACGCAGGAGAAGCATCATCTCACGAGTTACGAGCGGGACAGCGAAAGCAGCAGCGATTATGCGGTTAACAGGCAATATTCGCAGAGCGTCGGCAGATTCATGCGGCCTGATCCATTCCGGGGTAGCTGTGATTCAAGTAATCCACAGAATTGGGACAGGTATAGCTATTCTCGCAACGAGCCGGTGAATCGTAGCGACCCATCAGGGTTGGACGACATTTCTACGATCGTAAAGATTCCTGGGTGGGAGTGGATGGGATTTCTTTGCGCAGCTATTCCTGAACTGTGTAGGCGGACGCACGGGGGCCCTTTCGAAGACGGCGGCTCCGGTTTCCTTGAGTTTCTCCACACCTTATTAGACAGCATTTTCCACACCTATCACCAGAATCCCACGTCTTTTGTTAAAGGGAGCAAGAAGAGATGTCGGTACGATGATTTCGCTTGTATAGGCAAATCATTCCCCTCATTATGTGGGGGCTCGGCGGAGGTTACTGTGGCGGCAGGGGATCAGTGTCCAGCGTACATCCGCTGCCTATACGTAAAGGATCCAATCTCTGGCCTTTGTCATAAGGTGGGCTGTGTGCCGTGGACCGGGCCCGGAAATTGCACTTGAGAATCCCGGTGTGCTTTTGAGAATGTTGTCGAAGTAGATAGGATTCAGTCTGTCCGTACTTTCGATGTGGTTGCATTGCGCAGACGGGCTCGTTCCGCTGAATCAGAGGAACCAGTTTGGATCTTAGACAGGAGGTAAAGTGCCTATGCCGGAATGTTACCGTTCAATCGTTGTCGCCAGCGCTATGGTGATTATGTCATTGGCCGCACCTAACACTCGGCAGACCACACTCGACACTAACCCGGTGCTGCCTTACCGTGCAATAGTCAAATCTCACCCTTTTGAAGCCCGCTATCAGTTTAGATTGTCGAGTAACGGTGCGGAGCGGTTCCTGAGGAGTGGACGGCTTGTCAGGGATAGCGAGGGACGGACGCGAGAGGAGATAAAGCTCGAAAGTGACGCAGGCACTTTCGCAAGCATGGTAATAATAAACGATCCCGTTCTACCGGCTGTTTGGTTTTTGGATTTGCAATCGAAAACTGGGACAGGGGGCAACCTCTTGGGGTTTAACGAACCAGTCATAGACTTTACAGAAGACTCGGATCCTTCGGTGCAAAGTCTCGGAATCAAACTGATTGAGGGGCTAAAATGTGAAGGTCATCGAACAAAGGAGGAGGGATTCGAGATAGATTACTGGTATTCTCCCGACCTGCGACACGTAGTGCTAGAAGTTGATCGAAGCGACAACGAAGAGAGGGTCTTTCGCCTGTTCGACATCCGGAGAGGTGAACCAGACGCGAGGAACTTTCAGATTCCGAAGGGCTATAAAATTGCAAGGAACTAGTTCCTGACCTCAAGGCTCTGCCAGTTGAACCATGTCCGGGGCGGGCCTCCGCGAGCCATCTATCAATCTCCTGGTTCACCTTCTCATAGCGACGCAGCGCGGTGATTTGACCCTAACCTCAACCCAAAGGAGGGAGACTCTTCCCCTCTTCCTTCATCGTGTTCTTTCGGCAAATTCGCGGGTCGATCGACGGTCAGGCGTGGAAAGCGACCGGGTATTGTGAAGTCTAGTGGGTGCGGCTCTCCTTCCGCCATTGGCGAGAGAACCAAGAAGTTGAAGTGTCTGCTCTGCGTGCTCACCGGAAGGAGTCAACAATATGCAGTGCCTATAAGTTCTCAAGTCAGGCTGACCCGCGAGTTCGAAGCACCAAGCGTGCACGACGTTCTCTACGCCGATGACACGAAGTAGACTACGACATCTTGATCTTATTTTCATCATACGTGGTGAAGCGCAGCGTTATGGCCGGCTGACCCCTCATTCCTCATTCCGGATACCATGGTATTCGACCCCGATGAAGCGAGCATTTCCTTGCCCTTGCAGATGTGCTCGTGTTGACTTCCGTTGGCATGAATTCGTCGTCCTTCCTGTTTCGCGTGTTACGGGGCTCGATCCCTTCAACCACCCGGCTTACGGCCTGCGTGCTTGCTGGCCTACGCTTAGAAACGATCATTGCTGATCGCCTTCCAAGGTCTCGCTACTCGGTGGCTGGCTGAGTCTTCCAGGTGGGCTCATGGAAGTGATCTATTGCTCGCGCCGTGCGATCGACGTTCACGCGAAGACTGTTGTTGTCTGCCTCATCAAGCATGGGAGGAAGCGTCAATCGCGCCGCTCGCCATTCTTGACAACCAGTTCGATCCGCCGGCGAGGCACGAGCGCGCTCTTGGACCGCTCGTCCGTGAAGAGGTCCTGCCGGATGTTGTCGCGAATGTAATTCAGGAAGTTCTCGAATTCAGCCTGCATCTGCCGCATCTTCTCGCGCATGTTGAGGATGATCTCGACGCCGGCCAGGTTCACGCCCAGGTCCCTCGTGAGATTGAGTATCAGCTCCAACTGCTCGACGTCATCTTCAGTGTAGTACCGCGTGCCCTTAGCTGAGCGCGACGGCTTAATCAAACCTTCGCGCTCGTACAGCCGCAGCGTCTGAGGGTGGACTCCGTACTCCTCGGCCACGACGCTGATCGTGAACTTCTTCTTTGTAGCCTTACCCCTCGCCATCGTCTGTAACCGCGGTCCGATCCCGATCATCGCCCTTGGAGCCGGTCTTGGTCATGCCTTGCTGTTCATCGGCCTTGTACTCAATCGCCTGGCGCTTCTCGTCGATCAGGATGGATTCCAGTCCGAGAGCACCTGCCTTGATGAACTGCGCGGTCTTGCCCTGGCCGGCCGCAAAGTCTCGTTCCCACTCCTCGACAGTCCGGCGGCGGGCGCGGTCGTTTTCACGAACCAGCACCCAGAAGACCAGACCGATCACCAAAAAAGCTATCAACCACATCAACGCCTGGGTCATGACCGGTGCGCCTTTCTAGCTGCCCCGTTATTCGAGCCCCATCTCGGCGCGTGGGTTGTCCCGGTTGTGCCGGGCGAATTGCTGTAGCATCTCTTTGGTCTCCTCGCTGATGACCTTGGGCAGCGTGACCTTGACCTCGACAAACTGGTCGCCGCGGACCCCGCCCGCGCGCAGGCTCGGGGAGCCGCGCTCTCGGAGCCGGAACTTCTGTCCCGACTGAGTGCCCGGCGGAATTCTGAGCCGAGCCTTGCCATCAACTGTGGGCACTTCGATGCGTGCGCCGAGCGCCGCCTCCGGGACAGTTATGGGCACGGTGCAGTAAATGTTGTCGCCTTGCCGCGTGAAATATGGATGGCTGCCCACGTTGGTAATGATGAACAGGTCGCCCGCCGGGCCGCCGTACCTTCCGGCATGCCCCTTGTTTGGAATTCGAACTCGCGATCCCGTATCCACGCCGGCCGGGATTCTAATCGCGATCGTTTCCCGAACAGGCATGACGCTCGCTCCATTGCACGCCGCGCAAGGGCGAGGCGCTTTGCCCGACCCGCCGCACCGCGGACACTGGGACGTCAAACCGCTTCTCGCGGTCCTCGTGCCGGTTCCCTCACAAGCCTGACATGTTGTAGGCCCGCTCGCAGCCTCACCCGATCCATCGCACGCGGTACACGCCTCACTGCGGTCCGCTTCGATCCTCGTGGTCAGCCCGTGCATCGCGTCATCAAACGACATCGTGAATCCTCGCTCGATGTCCGGCCCGCGGGAGGGTTGCTTGCGAACCGGGCCCTGCGATCGGCCGCCGAACAGCTCGGAGAAGATGTCACGGAAGCTCGATGCCCCAAATCCCGCCGAAAAGTCAAAGACCGTCCCGCCCGGGCCGGCGTTTCCTGCTGCTGCCTGATCGGAGTAGTAACCGTATCGGTCGTAGACTTCGCGCTTCTTGCGGTCCGATAGGACCTCGAATGCCTCCGCGATTTGCTTGAACTTGTCTTCGGCTTGCCGGTCGCCGGGATTGACGTCGGGATGGTGCTTGCGCGCGAGTCTGCGGTACGCCTTCTTGATGTCGTCAGGCTTAGCGTTGCGGGGAACTCCGAGCAGCTTGTAGTAGTCAGTCTCGGGCATGAGAAGAACTACGCGTGATGCGTGAAACGCCGGGATCAACCCCAGATCACGTCTCACGCATCACGGATCTATTTCTTGTCGTCGACGTCGACGTATTCGGCGTCGATCACTTCGTCGCTGCCGCCGGGCGTGCTGCCTGTGGACGATCCAGTCGCCCCGCCGCCGGCAGCCTGACCCTGAGCGGCCTGTTGATACATCGCCTCGGCGAGTTTGTGCGAAGCCTTCACCAGCTTGGAGTATGCATCCTCGAGCTCGCTCTTCTCGCCGCTCTCGAGCTTGGCTTTCGCGTCGGCCATCGCGGCTTCGATGTTGCCCGCGGTCGCCGCATCGATCTTGTCGCGGTGCTCCGAGAGCGTCTTCTCGGTCGAGTAGATCAAGCCGTCCAGCTTGTTTCGCGCTTCGATAAGCTCGCGGGCCTTCTTGTCCTCGTCGGCATGCGATTCGGCGTCGCGCATCATCCGGTCTATTTCTTCCTTAGCCAGGCCGGACGAAGCCGTTATCGTTATCTTCTGCTCGCGGCCCGTGCCCAGGTCCTTCGCCGATACGTTGACAATGCCGTTGGCGTCGATGTCGAACGTCACGTCGATTTGAGGCATGCCGCGCGGCGCGGGCGGAATGCCAACCAGATGGAACTTTCCAAGCGTGCGGTTCTGGCCCGCCATCGAGCGTTCGCCTTGAAGGACGTGAACCTCGACCGACGTCTGGTTGTCGGACGCGGTCGAGAAGGTCTCCGACTTTCGGGTCGGGATCGTAGTATTCCGCTCGATGAGTTTCGTGAACACGCCGCCAAGTGTCTCTATGCCGAGACTGAGCGGGGTAACGTCGAGCAGCAACAGGTCCTTCACCTCGCCGCCCAGCACGCCCGCCTGAATCGCGGCGCCAACGGCCACAACTTCGTCGGGGTTGACGCCCTTGTGAGGCTCGCGACCGAACAGCTCCTTAACCATCTGCTGGACCTTCGGTATGCGCGTCGACCCGCCGACCAGCACGACTTCGTCTATCTGGTTGAACTTCACTGCCGCGTCGTCGACCGCCGAGCGGCACGGTCCGAGCGTTTTCTGGAGAATGTCCTCAACCAGTTGCTCAAACCGGGCGCGGGTGAGCTTAAGGACGAGGTGCTTCGGTCCGGCCTGGTCGGCGGTGATGAACGGCAGGTTGATCTCCGACTCCATCGTAGACGAAAGCTCGATCTTCGCCTTCTCGGCCGCTTCCTTGAGCCGTTGAAGCGCCATCTTGTCCTTCGACAAGTCGATGCCCTGGTCCTTTTTGAACTCGTCGATGATCCACTCGATGATGCGCTGGTCGATGTTGTCGCCGCCAAGGTGAGTGTCGCCGTTCGTGGATTTGACCTCGACTACCCCCTCGCCGACTTCGAGGATCGAGATGTCAAACGTGCCGCCGCCGAAGTCGAAGACCGCGATCGTCTGGTCCTTCTTCTTGTCCAGCCCATAAGCAAGCGCGGCAGCCGTCGGCTCATTGACGATTCGCATGACCTCAAGGCCGGCGATCTTGCCCGCGTCCTTGGTGGCCTGCCGCTGCGAGTCATTGAAGTAAGCCGGCACGGTGATGACCGCCTGGGTCACCTTCTGTCCCATGTAGTCCTCGGCGGCTTGCTTGAGTTTCTGCAGGATCATCGCGGATATCTCAGGCGGCGACCAATCCTTGTCGCCCGCGAGGATCCGCACGTCGTTCTGCTGGGGCTTGACCTTGTATGGAACCATCTTCATCTCCTCGGCCACTTCCTCGAAACGCCGCCCCATGAAGCGCTTGATTGAATAGACTGTGTTTTCCGGGTTTGTCACCGCTTGACGTTTGGCCACCTGGCCCACGAGCCGGTTGCCGTCCTTGGTGAATGCGACGACCGACGGTGTCGTCCTCGCTCCCTCTGCGTTGGTAATAACGACCGGTTCTCCACCCTCCATCACCGCAACGACCGAGTTCGTGGTGCCCAGGTCGATCCCTATTATCTTTCCCATTGTCACCTGACCTCCATACTTTAGAGTGCACGGAGATGATAATACTTGAGCAATCCCTTGTAAAGTTTTTTGTGGCGGACGACCTCAGATTCAGAGCTTTCTACGCAGGCCCTTTACGCCCTTTTCACGCGCCAAAGGGTTCGGGCGGCGACCACGACGTAGCTAACGGTTGAAGCGGCTATGGACGAACCTACAACGACGTACAGCGGCGGCAGGACCTGGCTCATCAGGCCGAGCGACTGAACCAGCAGAAAAACGACGATCATGCCAAGTTCGAGGAACGTGTTGACCTTGCCCAGCAGTGTCGGCCTGAACTGTTTGAAGCCCGTCACCGCATAAATGACCGCCGCGCCGAGCAGGATGAGCACGTCACGCGAAACCACGGAGACGGCAAGCCAGATCGGAATCGTCGGGACGGTCTCTCTGGGAATGGCCATCGCGACATACGCCGAGGCGGTCAGCAGCTTGTCGGCGACCGGATCCATCAGCCGCCCAAGCACCGACTGCTGATGGAGCTTGCGTGCAAGATACCCGTCGGCGGAATCCGTTACCGCTCCGATAACGAACAATAGGAGCGCCACCGTGAAGTCGCCTCGGACGACGTAGTACAAAAAGGGAGGGATTATAAGCAGCCGGACGCCGGTGAGCACGTTGGCAATCGTCCACACTCGCGCCGTTTCGTCAGGCATGGCGCCGGATGGTTGTTCTCTCTCGTGGCCTGAGGGGGGGGTTGACATCGTGATACGCATGCCTCGCTCCGACATCGGGAATCGCTGCCGTCTAGTGGCTGTCACGAGATCGCCGTCATGGCGCGGATGAACGAGGCCCGAACATGATAATGCTCATACCGCCGATGGCAACAAGGCCGCCGATAATGTCCCATCGGTCAGGACGCACTCCGTCCACTCCCCAAAGCCACAGGATCGCGGTCGCCACATAAACCCCTCCATAAGCAGCGTAGACACGTCCCGCGGCTGTGGGGTGAAAAGTCAACAGCCACGCAAAGAGCGCGAGACTCGCGCCGGCAGGCCCGAGTAACCACGGCGAGCCGTTCTTCTTGAGCCAAACATACGTCAGGTAGCAACCGCCGATTTCGGCGAGGGCAGTGACGACAAACAACAGCGTAGTCTTAAGGATCAGCATCATAGCGCGTTCTCGTGAGCCTTGGGTTCGTTAGACTACTCGGATGATACGACTGCGGTTTGAGATTCCACAGAGCCGGAGATCACCGAACCATTCGGCTCTCAACTAAGTTCCTAATGAGGAGTTCTTCAAACGACTGATCAGCGGTGACCAGGGTGTATCCGATTCCGTTAGTGCGGCTAAAGGTCTCCAGCGACGACGTGAATCGCTCGAGCACCGATCGATAAGCCGCAATGGTGCGGGCATTCACGGTGACCTCGCGGCGTTCGCCGGTTTCGCAGTCCACGAGATCGACCGCCCCTACGACCTTCGGTCGCAGTTCATCCGGCGTTAGCACCTGAATCAGATCCAAATCGAATCGCTGCCGGACCAGCAGCTTCATCTCTCGCCGAAAGTCGCGCGGATCGAAGAAGTCCGAGATGATGATGAGCACGCCGGGTTGCGCGGTGATCCGTCGATACGATCTGAGCACCGCACCGAGGTCGGTCGCGTTACTCGCGCGACTGTCCCTGCTTGAATCGCTCGAAGCCCCAGACTCACTGCCCGTCGCCTGATCGTGCGGCGCTGCACTCGACCCGGACAATCCGTCATCCTGTCCGGCCTCAAGCGAGTTCAGGAACGCCAGCAACGCCAGAAGCTGGCCGCGCCCGCGCATCGCTCGCGCCCGCGAACGGATCGCCGAATCGAAAACCGTTACGCCGACACGGTCGAGGCTGTTGACGGCCAGGAATGCCAGCGCGGCGGCCGCCTTCCGTGCGAAATCGAACTTCGTATGTGGCTCGCCGAATTGCATCGACCGGCTCTGATCTATCAGGATGTCGATCCGCACGTCCTCTTCTTCGACGAACTGGCGCAGCATCAACCGCTCCATTCGCGCGTAGATGTTCCAATCAACGTGGCGGAAGTCGTCGCCTGATTCGTATTTGCGGAAGTCCGCGAATTCGACCGAGGACCCCTTGCGCGTCGAGCGGCGCTCGCCGCGCATTGTGCCCGGAAACGCCCGACGGGTTTGAATTCTCAACTTTTCGAGTCGCCTCAAGAAGGCGGGGTCGAGCAGGTTGAGATTAGCATTGGCCATCAGTTGTGTCGGCTCCGACCGGACTCGAAACTCGCCATCAGTCATCGCGCAGGGGATGTCGGTTCAGAGTTCAAGCTTCAGGTTGCTGGTATAAGATCGGGCAAGCTGAAGCTTGAACTCTGAACATCAAGATTAGTGCTTCAGGCTCGTTGCAACTGACTCCAGGACCTCGTCCAGGATCGAATCGGTGTCTACCGCGTCGGCCTCGCCCTCGAAGTTCAGGATGATCCTGTGGCGCAACGACGGCCGGGCCACGGCGACGATGTCCCCGGTGCTGACGTTGTACCGGCCCGAGAGCAAAGCCCTCGCCTTGGCGGTCAAGACCATCGCTTGAGCGCCGCGGGGGCTCGCGCCGTAGCGCACGTATTTGCGAACCGAATCGACGGCCTCGTCATTCGACGGATGAGTCTTCAGCAAGAGTTGGGCGGCCAACTCCTCGACATGCGGCGCGATGATGACCTCGCGGACCAGCGTCTGCATCTCGGCCAAGTCCTCCGGCGATAGGACGCGCTGAGCGTGAGGTACCTCTTCGATGGTTGTCCGCCTTAGAACTTCGATCAGTTCCTCGCGGCTTGGGTACTCTATCACCAGCTTATAGATGAAGCGGTCGAGTTGGGCTTCGGGGAGAGGATAGGTGCCCTCCATCTCGATCGGGTTCTGGGTCGCCATCACGAAGAAGACGCCTTCGAGCTTGTAGGTCGTCCCTCCGACGGTCACCTGCCTCTCTTGCATAGCTTCGAGCAGCGCCGACTGGGTCTTGGGCGTCGCGCGATTCACCTCGTCGGCCAGCAGCAGGTTCGTGAACACCGGTCCCCGCTGGAAGCGAAACATCTTCTCGCCGCCTTCGCCTTCGACGATGATGTTGGTGCCAACGATGTCCGCCGGCATCAGGTCGGGAGTGAATTGCACGCGCGCGAAGTCGAGCCCCATCGACTCGGCAAGCGTGCGGACTAGCAGCGTCTTACCAAGTCCCGGCACTCCTTCGAGCAGCACGTGTCCGCCTGCCATCAGCGCGAGCAGGGTGCCCTCGACGACTTCCTGTTGCCCGACGATGACGCGAGCGATCTCCGACCTCAGCGCTCCAAACTTCTCGCCGTAGCCTTCGACCTTCTTCTTTATGTCGCCTAGCGTTTGCATTAGGACCGGCTGACTACCATGGCATCTTCAGCCTTACGATATCCTTCATCTGAACCAGGTGGTTGAGATCGTTTCCCTTGATCTGCCGCACCACAAGCTGTTCGAGACTGATCGGGCCGTCCGTCTCGTGAGTACCTACGCGCGACCATGCCTCAGGCGGCGCGGCCCCGAGCGTCTCGATGGTCTCCGCGCGAAGGCGTTTGAACTCGTCGAGGGCCACCCTCACATCCTGATTCACATAGTCGGACTCGACTGCAAGCCGATCCTGGTCCACGTTGGGAAGGAACGGATTCTCCTCAGTGAGGATGCGTCTGTACCGCCCGAGGTAGGCGAGCCGTTCCATGTCGCGCAAGTGGCACATGATCTCCTTGATCGACCACTTATTGGGGACGAGTCGCCACCTGAACGTGTCTTCGTCAATGCCGTCGAACAGGTCGTCAAGTTCGTTCGGCAACGACCTCAGGTTCCACAGTATTCGGTCCTTTTCTCGTTGATCCATGCGATGTCCTTAGTGGTTCCCGAGCAGTAGCGCTTGAGACGGGCGAAAAACGGAATCCATCGCCTGAGTCGTCACGCGTCGCGCATCATTTCTTCGCATCAGGGTTGATCGAGTCGAAGTAGCTGCGAACGAGCGATCTCATCCGCTGCGGCACGTGGCTCCGCTCGATTGATCTTTCAGCCTCGCGGCGATACTGCGGATAAGCTGCAACGTAGGGGACTCGAACCGCCCCGGCCCCCGCCTTCGACTGCAGATACAGGTACTCTCCACCAGCGCCGCGACCCTTCGCGCCCGCAAGCCGAGTCTCACTTCCCTGCCCTGTCAGGGGCTGTAGAATCTTTGCATCTCCAGGCTTGGGCGAACCCTTGCCGGCCGTCATCCGCCCGCGAGCCGCGCCGTTCGTCTCATCGCCCCTCTGTGACGACTCGTCGGAATTGGGCGGCGACTGCCGTGCCGCTTGTCTCTTGTCGGGATCAGGAGGTCTTTGATCTTTCAGGCCCGCCAGTCCCTGAGCGAGACCGGCGACGATCTCTTTAGCCTGACGATTCTCGGCCAACAACTGCGCCGCCGCTTGCAACTCCCGCCGCAGCTCTTCATTACCCATCAACTGCTTCGCCACGCGCTCGATGTCTTCGGGCGTCACCTGCCGGGCGAGTTGTTCGAGTGATTGTTGAAACTCCTTTGACTGCGCGATCGACGCCAGGTCGCGTGACAGCGACTCAGCGGCCTTTCGCAGGCGCTCGATATCTTCCGCCTTGAGTTGGTTCAGCCGAAGCTGCTCCGCTTGTTTCAACAACTGTTGAGACAGCGCCGGCAAGGCTTTGGCGGCCTGTTCGGTGGCAAGGCCGGTCAAGCCGCTCGGCAGCGGACTTCCCTCATCGCTCTTTTCGCGCTGGGCCTCCGCGTCGCCCGGCGCCCGATTCGTGCTCTCACGCGCCGATGGATTGTCACCCTGAGACTGGAGCTTCTGCTCAGAAGACTTCGGTTCAGCAGTTTCCGCTGCTCCCTGCTCGTTCTTTTTGGCTTCCAACTGCGCGGAGTCGGTGCGAGCATCGGGTTGTGCGTTCGGCTGGCCGGGCTTGGGTTCAGACGACTTGGCTGTTTGTTTCGCGGCGGCACCTTCGGCGCCCTGGAGTTCTGTGGATTTCGCCGAGACCTCCGATTGCTTCCCAGCTTCTTGTGGCAAGCGATCGCCGGTGGCGTTCTTGCGAGTCGAACCGGCTTCCGGGACGTTCGCCGCTGCGAGGTCCGCGCCGGCTTCGTCCGTTTGCTTCTCTTGACTCGGCTTCCGCTTCGGCTCCGGCGCAAGGGCGCTTCGCAACCGCTTCTCCGCGAGGCTGACTATCTCATCGGCGCGAGTGCCGGCCAATTCGTCGCGGCGCTGCCGAATTCGCTCGCCCAGCGCGCTCAGCTTCGTCAGTGCCTCGCTTCGCGAATGCGTGCCGCGCCGAAACGCCCGCCCCATCTCAGCCTGTTCGCGCGCAAGCTCGGCCGTCTTTGAATCCGGCGCGGTCGTCTGTTCGATCTTGCCCGCCTCCTGTTCGAGCCGCTCGCCGGCCTCTCTTATGTCCGCGCGCGCCGCCGCGACTGCTTCGCCGCCTGGCAGCGCTCCCTCGGGAATCGTCACCGCAACAACTAGAGCGGCGACCGAAAGCACGCTGATCCCGTACCAGCGTGGAACTCGCAGCGGGACAAGCTCCGTCGATGACGCGGCCGCAATCCGAGCCGCCGTGTCGTCTATCAGCGCTTCCTCCAGCCCGATGACCGGCGCGCCTCGCTCGATGATCGAATGCGCCGTCGTGAGCCGGTCGTCGAGCTTTAGCCGGCCGTCGATCAGGAAAGCCGCCTCGTGAAAGGTCACCCGGTTCACGATGACTCGCCCAAGCAGAACGCCACTGACTACCGCAAACACACTTGCAACAATCGCCCACGCGGGCACGTCGATAGGCCGCAGCCTCACGTACAGAATCGCCCCAGCCGAGGCAAACCCGCTGATCAACACCGCGAGGGCGACAGCGTGCCGGGCGGCCAGCAACCGCTTACGCATCACAACGGCGCGCTCCAGCCGGCGTATTTTCTCGATGGCTTCCGTCACAACCACTTCCTCACGCGCGTGAGCCTTTTGTAGCTCAAGAAGAGACTCAGCGCAGTCAGCAAAAGGTAGAATACCACCTGCGAGACCCAGATCGGAACGCCCTGCCACCAGACATTCGGCGGCGACGGGAAGCCGGGTATGAGCGAGGCGATCGCCGCGAATGGGTTCGTTCTCAGCATCAGGAAGACCATGTTCATGAAAGTCTGGGATGGCCTGCCGCTGAAGTTATTCGCCAACGCAGTGAAGAACATCGCAAGCGCGGGCATCGCCGCAACCAGGAAGATCACCGTGAGCAGACTGACGAGTTGGGCGAGCACGCCGCGCCGAATCAGCGTCGACCACAAGAAACTGAGCGAGCAATAGGTCACCCCTGCTACGAACATGACCATGTAAGCGATGGCGATGTCGCGCAATGCCACTCCGCCGAGCGAGTACGTGAGCGCGATCAGCGGCAGTGATCCGAACAGCGTCAATAGGAGGTATGAGAGGGCCGCGCCTACCTTACCCAGGACGATCGTCCACGGCCGCGCGAGCGAGGCCACCAGCAGGTCGAAGGTCTGTTGCTCGCGCTCGGATGAGATGGCGCTCGCAGAAAAGGTCGGAGCGATCAGGCAGATCAGCCCCATTTGAGTGTAGATAAGAACCGGCGTCAGCACCGCCCCTGCTTGATTGACAAGTGAGATCGGCACGTTTTGAGTGAAGATCAGGTAGATCATCCCGATGATCAGGCTCAACAGCAGCACGTATCCGGTCAGCACGAGAAACGCGCGCTTGCCCCGCATCCGAGTGCGCATCTCTTTGACAAGGATTGGATTCGAGAAGTTCACGCAACTACTCCCCTGGTGATCTTGAGGAAGATGTCCTCGAGGTTCGCCTCGGTCCTCGTGAAGCCCAGCACCCGCACACCCCGCCCGATCAAATACACGAGCAGTTCATCGACGTCGTCCCCGTGGCCTGTGAGCTCGGCTTTGATGATTCGGCCGTCGCACGTCGTGCGTTTGACCTCCGGGCGTTCGGCCAGAGCGTTGAGCGCGACCTCGACGTCACTCTTCACGGTTATCTCCAGCATCACGTTCCCGGCAAGCTTCGCCGTAATCTCGTCGATGCGGCCCGCGGCGAGCAACTGCCCTGCTTCGATGATTCCGATCGAGGTACAAAAATCCGCCAGCTCAGTCAGGATGTGCGACGAAACGAGCACCGTCTTTCCCATCCTGCACAGCTCGCGGATCAACTCGCGGATTTCGATGCGCGCGTGCGGGTCGAGCCCTGATGCCGGCTCGTCCAGCAGCAACACCTCCGGGTCGTGCAGCAGTGTTTTGGCCAGGCAGAGCCGCTGCCGCATGCCTCGCGACAGGCTCATCACCTGAGATTCGCGCTTGAGCGTGAGGTCCGTCAGCTCGAGCACGTCACCGATTGACCGCTTGCGTTTCGCCAGCGAAATCTTGTAAAGCGCCGCGAAGTAGTCCAGGTACTCCCACACGAGCAAGTCTTCGTACACACCAAAGCTGTCTGGCATGTAGCCGATGATTCGCCGCACCTCGAACGGCTCTCGCAGAACATCGTAGCCGCCGACGCTGAGCCGGCCTTCGGTCGGGAGCATCAACGTCGATAGCATCTTTATCGTCGTCGTCTTCCCCGCGCCGTTAGGCCCGATAAAACCGAACACCTCCCCGCGCCCGATCTCGAAGCTCACGTTCTTGACCGCGGGAAAACTCTTATAGAACTTCGACACGCCGTCGAGTTTGATCATCGTACTGTTCTGCCGTACTCCGCTCATAGGAAAAGTCGGTGTTCTGAGTTCAAGCTTTAGCTTGCCCGCCCGAACAGCAACCTAAAGGTTGAACTCGCAACAGGCCCTGCGCTCAACCGCCGAGGCTACAGATGTACAACGTATAGCGCCTTGCTCCGCCGCTTGAGCGAGCTGCGGAACGTGATCGGGGTCGGTCCCTCATCGACGAACCCGATCAGCAGCGGCCGGTTGAGCAACGCCAGTGACTTCGTCATGTTCGCGCTGTCGAAGAAGCCCTGCCCAAACACGCGCTGGCCGCCTATTTCACGGTCCAGCAATCCGCCAAACTCATCCAAGACTTCGCGTTCGCGGCTGCCCTCAGCCAGTTGTCCTGAATACCACTTCGTGAACGTGGCAGCTTGCGGCGCACTTAGCGACACCGTCCGCTGCTGGTTTGATTCGAGGTCAAACAAGTCCGAGATGCCGGCGGCGCTGAGATAGACGGCCCGCGAAATCCGAAGGTCGCCGAGGTTTTGGAGCGTCACCGGCGTACCGACGGCCCTTCCATTCCCATTCTGATTCTCACCCGCCTCACCGCCGCCCACGATGGTCACTACGGCCGGCTGGTGTTCGCTCATCGAGCGCACCTGGAACGTGCCGGAAGTCCACGTGCTCATGGGAACCCGCAGAGTGAACCCGTCTCGATCGCGCTCGGACTCGATGACGTCCGCCGCTGACGCGCTCGTTGTCCGCGCGCTCTCTATCATGTCGTTCGCGAAGGTGTTCCGCCCGCCGAGCGTCACCTCGTGCGTGTCCTTGGACGTTGGCATGATCAGCAGTCCACCGCTCACTCGGGTCATGCCTTCGGCTTGATGCACCTCGACCAGCGACACGTCGGCAGCGATTGACTGGCCGCCGCGGCTGACCTGCGCGACGGTCACGCTGACGGCCGTGAACGCGAGCACAACTCCGGGGATCGTCAGCCACGCCAGATCGAGCTTGCGAAGCAAGCGCAACGCGACATAGTTCAAGGGCCCAACCGTCAGAATGTAGAACAACAGAAAGAGCAGAAAGTATTTCGATGACGGCGGGGTGATCTCCGCGAGGTTGAACAGGACGTTCTGAACACCCCAGCGGCCCATGCCCGGATTCCGCCGGGCTCCTCCCCTCGGGAGCCAGTTCGTGTGTTTCGCTTGAGCCTCGGCCGCCGGCAACAACAAATCCGTCCAGAGGTCCTTGCTCGCCGCCCATCCGCGATAGGGATTCAGCTTCGGGTTGATCGCAACGAAGCGGACGAGCCCGCTGCCAAAGTCCCTCTCGGCGGCGATGACCCTGTCGCCGGTTCCAAGCAACACGCGCGCGCCCGCGCGAGCACGCGCCGACATCAAAAGTGGCGGCGCGGCGGACTCGAAGCGGCCATAGGTGTCCGTCAGTTCAGGAATCGAAGACGCCGCGCTCGCGCCGTGAACCTCAACCGGCAACATCGCGTCCAGTCCCGTACCTCGCAGCCCCGCAACGTCGGACCCTCCAGTCACAATCAGCATTCCGCCCGCCGCGACCCACAACCTCAGCGCCGCCGCCTGGTCATCGGTCAACTGGCTGAGCGGCGCGTCGCCGATGACGACCACATCAACCGCGTCATATGAAACGAAGTCCCTGGGAAGGTCTTCGGGTGCAATCACGCCTGGGTGAGCCGTAAAGGTCTGCGGCCCGCCTCCGAGCCACCTCGGCACACGGCGCGGGGGAGATCCGGGAGGCGGCGGGCCGGGTTGATTCGCCGACGAAGCCGCGGCCGCTTCTTCATCGGCCTGCTGCGCCTCGGGACTTGCCGGTCGAGGTCCACTCTTGAAGGGCGCTCGAGTTTGCGATCTGGTTATCTCAGTTGACGTGATATTGTTCAAAGTCGTCGGATCTGTGTCCACGACCGCGATCTCGAGTTGATCGTCGCCGGAGTGGCTACGTTCGACCCTCACGGTCGTTTGCGCCATCACCCGCCCGTCGGAAGAAACAACGCTGACCTCCGGGGGATCGTCCGAGCTGAGAAAGGCTGCGATCTCGTGAAGCTGGCGCGATCCTCTGGGAAGCTGTACTTCCTGGATGTACTCGCGATGCTGTGTGCCCGAAGGGGCCGCCGCGCGCACGACAAGCCGCCCCGTTATCGGGTCGCCGTCGTTGGCCAGCGCAATTCGAAACGACGCCCAGTTGCCGGTGAAGCCGTTCACATCGAGCTTGCCGAAGCCGGCCTTAACGACCATCTCGAGCGTGTCGCTTCGGAACACGCCGGGCTCCGAGCCGCTGCCGTTCTGGGCGTGAGTCGGCCACCCTATAAAGGCCACCATCGCGAGAGTGAAGATGATCAGCACTGCCCTTCGATTGAGCATAACCCTAAAGCTCCGTACACGAGCAGCCCATCCAACAATGAGCTTGTCCGACGATTCTCGACTGCGTTCAACCGGATATCGATGCATACTCAACTGGAGATGACGACTCTGAAGCTTGAGACTATACAATCATTGCGGATTACGATTCAACGCAACCAAAGTTCCCCATGCGCGCGTACGTTCGATGATCGTTCACCGAAGGGGGCGCGAAGGAACGTAGAGGAACAGCCGATCACGCTGCACAGACCTCTGCGTCCCTCGGCGTCCTCTGCGGTCAGACTACCGGCCGTGAACCAGCCGCACTCGCCGCTGTGATTCGCCGTGCCAAACCAGATCAAAAAGTGCTAGATTACCCTTTCTCTGAATTCTGCCAAGCGGGAACCGCGAATGAAATTCTCCACCAAGGCAATACATGCCGGGCAAGATCCCGACCCAGCTACCGGAGCCGTGTCGGTGCCCATCTACCAAACTTCGACGTACGCGCAGGAAGGTCTCGGAAAACACAAAGGGTTCGAGTACGCGCGAACGCAGAACCCAACCCGGCTCGCGCTGGAACGGAATCTGGCAGCGCTCGAAGGCGGGCGGGCTTGCTTTGCCTTCGCTTCCGGGATGGCCGCCATCAACGCCGTGGCTACGCTGCTGCGGGCCGGCGATCACGTCATCGTGAGTGACAACACCTACGGCGGAACCTTCAGGCTCTTCGATAAGGTCCTTAAGAACTTCGGCCTTGAATTCACCTACGTTGACACGCGCGAGCCTCAGAATGTCGACGATGCGGCCCGCGCGGAGACTCGAATGGTCTTCGTCGAAACTCCGACCAACCCGGTGATGTCGCTGACCGACATCGCGGCGGTTTCCGAGATAACACGCCGCCGCGGCATCCGGCTGGTCGTCGATAACACGTTCATGAGCCCCTACTTTCAACGGCCGCTCGAGCTGGGCGCAGACATCGTCGTCCACTCGACTACCAAGTATTTGAACGGTCACAGCGACAGCGTTGGCGGCGCCGTGATCCTAAACGACGAAGAAGACATCAGCCGGATGGCCTTCATCCAGAACGCCGCGGGCGCGATCCTCTCACCGATGGACTCGTGGCTGGTGATGCGCGGAACGAAGACCCTGGCGGTCAGAATGCGGCAACACGATGAAAACGGCCGCGTGGTCGCTCAGTTTCTGTCCGAACATCCCGGCGTCCGAAAGGTCTACTATCCGGGCTTGCGGTCGCACCCGCAGCACGAGTTGGCGCGGCGTCAGATGTCGGGTTTCGGCGGAATGATCGCGTTCGAGACCGGCTCGCTGGAGAACGCCCGGCGCGTGCTGGAAGGCGTTCGCGTTTGCACGCTCGGCGAGTCGCTTGGCGGCGTCGAGTCGTTGATCTCACACCCGGCGACTATGACCCATGCGTCGGTGCCCGAAGCCGAGCGTAACCGGCTCGGCATCACCGACGGCCTCGTGCGCGTTTCGGTGGGGATCGAAGACGTCGATGACATCATCGCCGATCTCGATTCGGCGATCAGCAAAACGGCTTGAGATGTCGAGCCGATAAGTTTCAGTGGAATGCCGATGACACGTACGTGCGTTTTATTGCGAATCGCGAGGGAATCAATCATAATCACCGCCTCACCAGGATCGCGCAGCTTTGCCGGGGCTGGAGGAGTTACCTGGCTGCGCTGATTCGGTTTCTTGAAGCCGGACCCAGAAACTACCGATGGCCGACGACGTTGCATTCAACATTGCGGTGTACGCGAAGACCGACGTGGGCATGCTGCGGCCCGGCAACGAAGATGGCTTTCTCGTCCTCAATCTCTCGACGGCCGACACGTGGACGCCCGACACGGTCGCGGGCGATCCGGCAGATGCGCTGACATGTTTTCCTCAGAGCCACTACGGCTCCGTGCTGGCGGTCACCGACGGAATGGGCGGCGCGCTTGCGGGCGAAGTAGCCAGCCGGCTTGCGGTCGAGTGCGTGCGGGATCGCATGCTCGAAATCCAAGCCAGCCCGACTTACTCGAAGCTCCCATTTCACGAACGGCTTCGGCTTTCGATCGAGTTGGCGAACGCCTACATCTACCAGATGGGCCTCAAACGTTCGGAGTGCACCGGCATGGGAGCGACGTTCACGGCGGCCGGGGTGTCCGGTTCGACTGCCTACTTCGCCCAAGTCGGAGACAGCCGGGCTTACGTGATTCGCGGCGGCCGCGTGCAGCAGATAACCAAAGACCAGTCGCTCGTAGGCCATCTCGTCGAAGCCGGCCACATCACCGAGGAAGAAGCCGAGCGGCACACCTACAAGAACGTCATCCTTCAAGCGCTCGGCGCCTCTCCGCTCGTCAACGTCGCGGTCGACCGACTGGCGCTTCGAGAGATGGACGTGGTGGTGCTTTGCAGCGATGGCCTGACGAACAAGATGCGCGCCGAGGAGATGGAAGAGATCATCGATGGCGCGGGTTCATTGAAAGAGGCGTGTGAATCTCTGGTTGCGCTGGCCAACTCCCGCGGCGGCGAAGACAACATTACGGTGCTGGTGGCCCAGTTCGCGGGCGGCAAGCTGCGGGAAGAGGCCGACGCGGACTCGGAGCGCGATACCGCGACGTTAACTGCCGGGCTGGATCGTTGGGGCGCCGAGTTTGTTCCGCGCGACCCCGGCCTCCCAGCCGAGATAGACCCGGCGCTCCTCGACGACGAAGAGGACACCCTGCCGCCGGCGGATACCGCCGAAAACACATAGTGCAGCTTCGACGCTGAGTGTTGAAGTAAGCAATCGCATGAGCCGTTTTCGATTGCTGGGGATTTCACGACGGTGTATAGTCGCGCCCGTAAACGGAGCTTGTCATGCAGACCGCCGTTTCACCCGTACCGATCCGTGGCATTCACCAGTTGGCGGAAGCTGCACAAGCTCGGTATTGTGTTGAAGGAACTCAACGAGACATTCGTATGGCTCCGGATGATCGAAGGCAGCGAGTTGCTAAAAGCTGAATTGCTTGCGGAGATCATGCACGAGAACAAGGAACTCTGCCGGATTTTCACATCATCACTCAAGACCGCCCGCTCGAATAGGGAAGCGAAATCGAAAATGGCAAATGGAAAATGGTAGGTGGAAAATGACTTGATCTATACGCATGTCTTAAACAAGGGAGGCCGAGGAGTACGCAGCCCAGTTGATAGGTTGTGAACGGCCACGTCGGATCGAGGGAGCATCCCGTGCTGGGGTTACACGAGTGAAAAGGAATGATTCGCATAACACTCCGAGATTCAACGTCAGCCCACACGCGCTAAACTGGCTGAATGAGTGTAGAAAATGAGACTAGAATCGACCGACCCGTATTGGGTTATGCGAACGGATGGTATATGCGCTTTTGCGTATAATTCATGTAGACCGCTCGGGCAAACTGGTCAATGAACAATCGCGGTTAACGCACGACATGGACGAGTCGGAGAGCATCCGAACCACTGAGAAGGCATGAAGTCCAACAACCCTGATGCACGTCTCCTCGGGAAATTCGCGCCGCACGATCTCGCGTCGAGCCTCGCCTCCGCCATCGGCTTTCGCGACTGGTCTTACCGGCGGAAGGCCGTTGACGCCCTGCAACTGACCAAGGGCGACCGAGTGGTGGAGATCGGTTGTGGCACGGGGCGAAATTTCGCGCTGCTTGAGCGCGCAGTGGGCCCCGGCGGCGCGATCTTCGCCGTCGACATCTCTGAGGCGATGCTCGCGCGCGCGCGCAAACGAGCGGCCCGCCACGGTTGGTCGAATATTGAGTTCGTGCAGAGCGATGCCGCCACTTACGAATTTCCCGCGGCGGTGGACGGTGTGCTCTCCAGTTACACACTAGTGATCGTCCCTGAATATGACCGCGTCATCGAAAGCGCCTGCGAGGCGCTGAAAGAGGGGAAACGCTGTGCTGTACTTGACCAGAAGTTGCCCTCGGGTCTGGCTTTGCGGCTGGTCCCGCTGTTGGATCTTCTATCGCGACCGCTCGAATACTCGCGGATCGTTGGCGAACGCCGCCTGTGGGAGTCCGTCCGGCGGCACGCAGGCAACGTTCGAGTGGAGGAGCTGTATTTCGGATTCGTCTACTTGGCGGTGGGTCAAAAGACGGGGCCGGCGCGCAACCGCGACCCCAGGCCCTGGTGAAACGTCCCGCTAGCTAGCAGCTGGTTCACCGTTAATGCCTTGTTGAACATGCAGCGATGTTGATTTCAGTGGTCATTCCAGCTTTCAATGAAGGAGATTACCTCGGCCAAACGCTCGCCAGCCTAGACCGAGCAAAAGCGTTATTGCGGCAGGAAGAGGGTATCTCGGTTGAAACCATCGTAGTTGACAACAATAGCTTAGATGCTACAGCAGCTATCGCCCGCGATTTCGGCGCGATTGTCGTAGTCGAAATCGAGCATAACGTCGCAAAGGTTCGTAATACCGGAGCGAGATTCGCTAACGGCGATATTCTGGTGTTCATTGACGCCGACACAATCGTACCGGGTGAGTTATTGCGGCGCATTGCTGAGGTCATGACAGAGCCGACCTGTTTTGGCGGAGCGGTAGACACAAACTACAGACCGGCAAAGCTCACCATGAAGATTTACCTACAATTCTGGCGGATCATTGGGAAGTTAGTGGGAATGGCGCAAGGAGCGACACAGTTTTGCCGAAAGGAGGCTTTCTTTGCGCTGAAAGGCTACGATGAGACTCTGCTTATGGGAGAGGATGTAGATTACTATTGGCGCATGAAAAGATTCGCGAAGCGGCAGAATGGCAGCATCAGTTTTATAGAGGACGTGCAGGTTGTTCCCTCGACGCGCCGCTTTGACCAGTGGGGACTTTGGCGGACATTGATCTGGACAAACCCGCTGTTCATCCTGATGTTTCGGCGGAGAAAGAGGGTCTGGCGCGGATGGTACAAGGGGGTGCCGCGTTGAGGGTGCCGCAGATACGTAAGATAGAAGCTTACAAGCCACGCCGCGCCTAACAACGGCGTCAACCGGAGCCGCGCAAAGTGTTTTGTATGGTTCCTTGAGTGTTTCGTGCGCGGCCCGGTTACGCCAGGCGTTAGGTCTACAAAATAGAGGAGAAGGAGAAATGCAGATCGAAACAAACAAGGCCGCGCACTTCGGCGACTTCGTTCGTCTAAACGAACTATGGATTTCGGAGTACTTCTCCATTGAGGAAGCGGATCGAGAGCTAGCGGCCAACCCAGGTAAGGTTGTTTCCGATGGCGGCTATATATTCAGCCTGCTGGATGACGAGCGAGTCGTCGGCGTTTGCGCGCTCTTCCAAGAGTCTCCGCAACGGTATCAATTGGCACGCATGGCCGTCGAACCCGCAGCGCGCGGCAATGGTTACGGCAATCGCTTGATGGAGCATGCGCTCGCGCACGTGAAGACGCTCGGCGCAGCAAGCATCTTCTTGCTTTCAAATACGGTTCTGCAAACGGCCATTGTGCATACAAGAAACATGGCTTCGTCACTGTTTCCACGGGACCTCACCCTGTATATGCCCGCTGCAACATGGTCATGGAACGCGTAGTCTGAATAGGTTCGTCTCTTATGTTCATTGCGGACGGTGGTGCCCCAGTGAACTTCTTATTTACTTGTTTCGCGCAAGGCGCAGAATGAATAAAAAGGAGACGTTGGGATGGCAACGATTGGAACTGTTGAAAGTTTATGGCGTTACCCGATTAAAAGCATGAGTGGCGAGGAGGTGACCGAAGCGTTCATAGGATTTTCCGGCGTTTATGGCGACCGCTGCTTCGCCTTTAAGAATTCATCCGCACGCAAAGGATTTCCTTATTTGAACGCTACGGCACATGAGCAAATGTTGCGCTATCGTCCACAGTTTCGTTATCCCGAAAGAGCGATAAAGCCGCCAAATTTGGCTGAAGCGATGAGCATCTCACCCGGTGTCACTCCGGCAAACCCTGATCCGAATGACCTAATTGTGGATGTCATTACGCCGTCAGGTGCAATCGTCGCTGTTGATGACCCGGCGTTGATAGAAATGCTCTGTGAAGGATTGCGCGGTGAAAATCACCTCACGCTCGTGCGTTCAGACCGTGCGTTGACCGACTGTCGCCCGGTTTCGTTAATTAGCATGCAAACCATCCAGCAGGTCGAGGCGGAGTTGGGCATTCCGCTTGATAAGCGCCGCTTTCGGTCAAACATCTATTTTAATCTCGCCTCAGGCAACGGCTTTGCCGAGGATGAACTGGTCGGCCGCAAACTGCGTATCGGTTCGAGGGCGGAAATTATGGTTCTGGAACGCGACCCCCGCTGCAAGATGATTTCGCTCGACCCTGACACCGGTGAACACAACCCCGAAGTTTTTCGCAAAGTCGCCCAAACGCACAGTGCCTGTGCAGGTATTTATTGTGCCGTTTTGATCGAAGGTGTATTTACGAAAGGCAATTCAATCGAACTGTTGGACTAAAAGCGTGACCTAACATCTGTTCAACCGTAGCCGCGCCAACGGTGGTTGTGCTTGATGCCAATGTTACAGGCGCGGCACGGTTAACATGGCGTTGGACACCTTTGGCTCGGAATAGCTATGAAGCGATTCATTCTTCTATTCCTGCTCCTAGCGAGCATCGCAAGCACCTGCTGGGCGCCACAGGCTAACCACGCTACATCGAATGATGACATTCGACTCTCGAAGGATCAACCGGCCATCTACCTAACATTCGAGCGTCGTGGAAAAGGTATTGATCCCATGCAGACTAGAATGGCGGAGGCCGGAAACACGTCGAAATCAAAAGAAAAGGGCCAAGATATTTGGCTGCGTCTACGCAACAATACTCGGTGGGCCATTCTGTTTCCGACCTGGAGTCTTTATGTCGGCCCTACGGTCACGCCGTTTCGATTGTCCGACGGAACTAGTGTCCTCGCGCTGAGCGAGGGCATGGAGGTTAGCGCCAAGTACAACGTCGAAGAATCTGACGGGAAAGTTGTGCCTTATGGCATAGATGTTTCTTCCCAAACATGGTTAGCACCAGGTCGCTCGATTATTTTCAGTGTCGACCGTGAACATCTGTCGAGGGGACGTTCCATTTATATCTACTTCACCTATGAATGGGAGCGAGGACAGAACTATTCAAACAATCTATCCCCTGAACATCGATCAATGTACTGGGGCTATCGCCTGCACGAAGATGACAAATAAATCAACCACGCTGTCCAATGTCGCGATTTTCTTTCGCCGAAGAAGCCAGCCCTTCGAGCCTGCCGTTCACTGGGTGTTTGCCGCAGACATCGACGCCACATACGAAGAATTTCGTTCGTTGGGTGCGCGGATCGTGGAACCTCCTGAAAAGAAACCGTGGGGTTTGCGCCGGTTCAACAGTGGAGGACATTGATGGCAACCGCTTCTACTTCCACTGTGACTGAGAAAGCGCTGTATGACGCTGTGACTCATCTGCCGCCGGGCGGAAGACTCACGCTCTACGACGTTGACTGGGAGGAGTATGAGCAACTCTTCGCCGATCTCGGTGACAATTGCCATTACCGTGTCAGCTACGATGAGGGAAGGCTGGAGGTCATGAGCCCATCTTCCAAACACGAGAAGTTGAAGAATCTGGTTCACGATATGCTGGTCATCCTGAGCGACGAGCTCGACCGCGAGGTGCTGAGTTACGGTTCGACGACTTTGAAACTGAAGGCAAGGAATAAGGGCGCCGAGGGGGATGATTGTTTCTACATACAGCACGCGGGTGAGATCGAAGATAGAGATGAGATCGATTTGAGGATCGACCCGCCGCCCGACCTCGTCGTCGAGATTGATCTTACTCACTCATCAAGCAAGAAGCTGGCGATTTATGCTGCCCTTGGCGTGCCGGAGGTGTGGCGCTACGATGGCCGTCGATGGCACGTCTTGGAGCTTGCCGGTGACACTTATGGCCCCGTAGATCGACGTCTCGCTTTCCCAATACTGACGGGCGATCGGATTGCGGATTTTGTTTCTGACTGTGAGAAACGAGGGCGAAAGCAGGCACTGCGCGCCTTTCGCAGTTGGGTGAAAACTCAGGATGCCGGCTAGTTCCTTCGCTAGGAGCCTGTCAGAATAATTCCTCGTAGTAACGAATTCATTCGTTTCACGTTGGCGACCCGTACTCCTCAACAAACCGAACGAATGAGTTCGTTACTACGCTGAAGCGCCTCGTTATTCCGACAGGCTCCTTCTAGAAGTTGGCGAAGCGTCGATCAACGCGCCTCACGACTGGCTTTCAGAGCCGGCGGCGACCGCTTCCCATTCCTCATACAGCCGTTCGAGCTGCGACGATAACACCTGTTGCCTCGCGCCGATTTCGGCGTACTGCTCCCTGCCCCAGCCGGGCGCCGGGCTTGCGAGTTTTTCGGCAAGCTCGTTGAGTTCTCCCTCGACCGAGTGAATCTCCTGCTCGATTTCTTCGACGCCGCGTTCGCGACGCTGCTTGCCGATTCGCGGCCGCTTCTGCGGAGCGCGTTTGTTCGTGACGCGTCGCCTCTCGGCCGGCTCCTGGGTTTCGGTCTGCGCTTGATGCCGCAACGCGTAGTAATCCGAGTAGCTGCCGTAATGATACGTAGCGGCGCCGAGTTCGAAGTGGAGGATTTCGGTCGCGATCTTGTCGAGAAAGTACCGGTCGTGCGAGACCGCGATGATCGTGCCGGTGTATTCAGCCAACGCTCGTTCGAGCGCCTCACGCCCCGGAATGTCGAGGTGGTTAGTCGGTTCGTCGAGCAGCAGAACGTTTGCCTGACTGTAGATCAGCTTGGCGAGGGCCAGCCGGCTCTGTTCTCCGCCGGACAGTGCCGCGACCGGCTTCGTGATGTCGTCACCGGTGAACAGGAACCTCGCGAGATAGCCGCGAAGCTCGCCGTCCGGCACCCGCGGAGCGATAGCGCGAATCTCCTCGATAACGTTATTGCCCGGATCGAGAGTAGCCAATTCCTGATCGAAGTACGCAACGTTGACATTCGCACCCCAGGTCAACCCGTCGGCGAGCGGTTCTATGTCTCCTACGATAGTTCGGAGAAACGTGGTCTTCCCCGACCCATTAGGCCCGATGATTCCGAGCCGTTCACCCCGCTTCAGCAGGAACTCGATGCCCGAAGCCAGCACCGTGTCGTACCCGACCGATAGACCGGCCACTGCGAGCACGTTATCGCCCGCGCGAGCGATATTCTGAAACCTGAACGAGCCTGTCCGCTCCTCGCGCGCCGCCTCCACGCGCTCGAGGCGTTCGAGTTTGTTTCTGCGGGATTTGGCCTGCTTCGTTTTCTGGCCGGCGAGGTTGCGCCGGATGAATTCTTCGGTGCGGGCGATCATCTCCTGCTGCTGCTCGTACTGGCGGGTTTGCGCCAATCGCCGCTCTTCGCGCTGCCGAACGTACGCGGTGTAGTTGCCGGGGTAAACGGCCGCCCGGCCGGAATCGACCTCGATGATCTTCGTCGCGGTGCGGTCGAGCAGGAACCGGTCGTGCGAAATAATGACGAAGGCGGATTTGAAACCGGCGAGAAAGTCTTCGAGCCACTCGACTGCGTTCACGTCGAGATGGTTAGTCGGTTCGTCGAGCAGCAAGAGATCGGGCTCCGCCAGCAGCAGCTTCGCGAGGGCGAGCCTGGCCTTCTGGCCGCCGCTCAACTCATCAGCCGGTTTGGTCAAATCTCCCTTATCGAAACCAAGCCCTGCCAGCACCGACTCGGCTCGTGCGCGGTAAGTGAACCCCCCGTCGATCTCATACCGATGCCGGAGATCGCTGTAGACGTGCATCGCGTCCTCGAGAGCTGTTCCGGTCGCTTCGGCCATCAGGTGCTCGATGCGCGAAATCTCAGCTTCGATCGCGCGCAATTCGGCGAAGACGGACAACGCTTCGCCGACGACGCTCGTGTGACCGCTGAACTGAGGTTGTTGATCGAGCATTCCGAGGCGCAGGTTTCGGAGGAGGGTGACCCGGCCGTTGTCGGGCTCTTCAAGTCCGGTGACGAGGCGGAAGATCGTCGTCTTGCCTGCGCCGTTGCGGCCGACCAGGCCGACTCGCTCTCCCGGGTTGATTTGAAACGTGACGCCGCGCAACACCTCTTGCGCGCCATACGACTTGTGGACTTCGTCAAGGCGGAAGAGCATGTGCGAAGTGTTCGGTCGTCCGTAGTCAGTTGCCAGTTGCAGCCGGGACCTGACCACGTGCGGCCGACTATTTCGAGTCGGTTTTGGAGGCGCCGGCCTTGTTCGCGTTACCTGCCGCCGGGGTTGTTGCCGGGCTCTTGTTTTCGTTCTCGATGCGTGGCTGCGGCTGCTGTTGTGGTTGCGACGGACTGCTGCTCTGCTCCAGGAGCGGAGAGGGCCGCAGCTCGACGATGGTTTGGGGGTTGTTGACGATTCGCTCCGCGAGCAGATTCTTGATGCTCACTTCGGCCATTGCGACCATCATCAGAGCTTGAAGCAGAATCTGCTGTCGCTGTTGTGTGATTGCGTCGATGATGTTCTTGCGGACGTCGTTCAGGGTCAGGTTCTGCGCTTGTTGGCGGACTCCGTTCACTTTGATAATGATCCACCGGCCGGAGATGTTGTCTTTGATCGGCTCGGTGAAATCGCCCGCGCTCATCGACATCAACCGACCCGGCAATTCGGGATGGGTCGGGAACGTCTGTTTCAGCGCCGCCTCTGACGCGAAGCCGAGCGCGCCGTCACGCGCCGCGGACTGATCTTCGGACCGCTGCCGCGCAATCGTCGCGAAGTCTACGTGCGCTTTGAGCCGCTCGTAGATCGCTTTGGTCTTCTGCTCGGCCGCCGCGTCGCCGATCGCGTCGTCGGCCGCCCCATTGTTGGCCGGATCAGCGATGATTATGGATAGATCGGCGCCTCGCTCGGCGACGAGTTCCGCTTTGTGCTCGGTGTAGTATTTTTCGATATCGGCGTCGGTGGGAGCGGTGACTCGCGTTTTTTGTCGGTCGCGCAGTTCGTTTATCGCAAGCTGTCGGCGTGTTTTCTCGCGGAGGTCTTCTTCGGTCAAGCCCGCTTGCTGAAGCTGCTCCTTGTACTGCTCCTCAGTGAGGCCGGCCGATTGTTTGGTCTCCTGAATCTTCTGCGTGACCTTGCTATCGTCCGGGACGAGGTTGTCCTTCTGGGCCTTTTGAAACAGGGCTTCTTCCTGAATCAGGTTGTCGAGCGCGCCAAGTCTTGCCGCCGCAAGCTCAGACGGTGAAAGCGTGCCGCCGCCGCTCGCGTCAAGCTGTTGCTTGATCACCGAGTCCACTTGCTTGAGAAGTATCTCGCGTGAGCCGACCTTGGCAACCACCTCCGCGCCGGGGTTGGTCGCGTCGTTTTTGCAGGAGGCGACGCCGAGCGAGGCGAGTCCCACCCCTGTCAGAACAATCAATCTCGCAATACGAAACACTGTTTTGCTCCTTTTCCAGATTGGTTTGACGGCCACGCCGCCGTACGTGCTAAACTCCCGATTTGCTTTCATAAGAGAATTTTCGTCGGAGGTTCACTGTTAATGTCCAAGCTCTGCCAAGTCTGCGGCAAGGGACCGCAATTCGGCAATCGCGTCAGCAAGGCCAACAACCGCACCCGCCGCCGGTTCGACCCTAACCTGCAAGCCGTGCGAGCTATCGTCGCGGGCCGCGCGCAACGAATTCGCGTCTGCACCCGCTGCCTGAAAGCCGGCAAGGTCGTCAAAGCCGCTTAGTCGATTTTGGGTTTTAGATTTGCGATTTTGGATTGGCCTATCCTTCTCCGCATCCACTTCGAGTTTCATAAAATCCAAGTCACGCGATAGCTATCACATCGATTTCAACGCGGGCGTCGCGGGGCAAACGCGAGACCTCGACCGTGGATCGCGCCGGCGCAGGCTCTCCGAAGAAGCGTCCGTAGGCTTCGTTCATCGCAGCGAAATCCCCCAGGTCAGCCAGGAACACCGTCGTTTTCACTACGCGGTCGAGCGAGCTGCCTGCTGCCTCGAGAACCGCCCTGAGATTGTTCAGCACTCGCTCGGTTTGCGTACCGATGTCGCCCTCGACGATCTGACCTGTTGAGGGGTCGAGCGGTATCTGCCCCGAGGCGAATACCAACCCCATGGCTGTTATGGCCTGTGAGTACGGGCCGATGGCCTTGGGCGCATTGTCGGTCTGCACACGGTCTTTCATGCTTCGAGGCCTCTCGGTTGGGAATAAACTGCCGCGTTGAAATTGCAGATTATCTCAGATGGATCATGGGATGTCCAACTCGCAGCCGATATCACGGCACTTTCGAGATATCCGCGCGGCGGAGTGACAGATCGCCCTTTGCGGCCCATAATCCGTCTATGCACACACCCGATCTTGCCCTCACACGCGGCACAATTGTCGATGGCACCGGCCGCGCCGCATATCAACAAGACGTTGCGATCCATGGAACCTACATCCTGTCGATCGACGCGCCCGGCGCGCTCGTCGGAATGGAGGTACTCGATTGCAAGGGTCTCATCGTTGCGCCGGGATTCATCGATACCCACAGCCACTCCGACCTGCGCGTGCTCGCCGAACCGCAGCTCCCGATGAAAGTGCGTCAAGGCATCACGCTCGAAATCTTCGGCCAGGACGGGATTTCGGTTGCGCCGATTAGCAGATCCGATCGCCCGCAGATGGAACGCACACTCGCGGGATTGCTCGGGCGGCTCGATCGCGAATGGGACTGGGAATCGGTCGGTGAATACCTCTCGGCCATCGAGAGAGCGCGGCCGGCGCTCGATTGCGCTTACCTGATCCCGCACGGCGCGGTGAGACTCAGCGTGATGGGGATGGAAGACCGGCGCGCGACTGCCGACGAGATCAACGCGATGCAGGCGATCATCCGGCAAGGCATGCGAGAGGGCGCGCTTGGGATGTCGACCGGCTTGATCTACCCGCCGTGCTGCTTTGCCGAGACGGGCGAGTTAATCGAGCTTTGCCGCGCGGTCGCTGAATTCGACGGCGTCTTCGTCTCGCACATGCGCAGCGAGAGCGACTACATAGAAGACGCCGTCGCCGAGATGATCGAAGTCGGGAAACAATCAGGCGTGCGCGTTCACATCTCGCACTTCAAGATCGCGGGCCGCGAGAACTGGCCCCTCATCGACGGCGTGCTCGAGATGGTTCGCATCGCCCAAGCTGAAGGCGTTCGTCTGACTGCCGACCAGTATCCCTACATCGCGGGCTCGACGATGATGGGCGCGATCCTTCCGCCGTGGGCGCACGCAGGCGGGGTCGACGAGACGATCGCTCGCCTCACGAGCCCGGAACAGCGCGGCCGGATGCGCGCTGCTATGTTGGACCGCTCGCGCTCCGAGTGGGACAACTTCTGGAAGTGGTCCGGCCCCGAAGGCATCGTCATCTCCGACATCCCGTCTGCGAGGCATCCCGAGTACGTCGGCAAGAGCCTCGCGGAAGCGGCCGGCTTAGCGTATCAATCGGCGAGCGGCGTGAGCGAAGAAACCGCCGCGGACTTCGCGTTCGATCTTCTCGCCGATGAGCGAATGGGTGTCGGGATGATCTCGTTCAGCCAGTCGGAAGAGGTTGTGAAGAAAATCATGCTCGAGCCTTACGTGAACGTCTGCACGGACGGGTTGCTCGGCGGCAAGCCTCATCCTCGCGCTTATGGTACGTATCCGCGCCTCCTCGGGCGATACGTGCGCGAGCAGAAGCTCCTCACTCTCGAAGAAGCGGTTCGCAAGATGTCGGGATTGGCCGCCGAGACGTTCGGGCTGAAGCGCTACGGGCGAATCGAACCGGGCGCTCAGGCTAACGTCGTCGTCTTCGATCCTGAGAAGATAATCGACACCGCGACCTTCGAAGACTCCAAGCAATACCCCTTGGGCATCGAGCATTTGATCGTCGAGGGTCAGGTTGTGATTCGTTACGGTGAGCAGCTCGATACCTTCTCCGGCCGCGCGGTCAGGCCGGAACACACGACTCGGTGATCACTCGCACGCCTTCGACTCAGCCGGCACTTGACGCGACGTTCCGACCAACAGCAGAATTGATCCCGCAATCTTTTGTTCGCCCGGTGGAGCCGGGTCTCTAGTAGCCTTCGTCGATGGTTTCCGCGAGGCCCTGACTTGCGAGTTGTTGAGGGCCGTATGCTCACGGCTTAGGACAAAAAATGCAAAAACTGTTTGTGACCGTTATGCTAACTTCGTTCCTTGTGAACGGCAACTTTATTGGGCCGGAGCCGACCTCGAAACTCCAAGACAAGGTGTCAATAACAATCCGCGATGGCTCCGTCGGGTTTATCGTAGATGCTGACACAAATCAGGCCATAGGGACTGGGTTCGTGGCTATGAGCGCCAGGCAGGTCGTAACTTGCGATCACGTTGCGAAGGCACGAAAGAATCTCATCTATGCAGGCGTTGGACAGACCGTCGATAGGAGCCATCGCCTAACCCTAAAAACGTCAATGCCAGATGTAGACATAGCCGTATTCTCAACAGACGAGGACGTATGCGATACTCCATTAGTTCTCGGTGACATACGCGGCATGAGTGCTGGGGATCGCATTATTTATTTGGGCTTCAAAGTCGAAGCCAAGTCAATCGAGGCTAATACATCGACGGTGATCGCGGTGGTTACATCGAGGGACAGTGGGGTCGAATATATGGACTTTGTTGGTGTCGGGAAACCTGGGTTTTCAGGCGGACCCGTTTTTAATGGAAAAGGAAATGTCGTTGCTCTAATGCGTGAGGCGTTTACGAAGCCAACGTCAACTGGTGCGATACTGATTAACCGGGCCTTTTCAACTAGACCATTGATGAAACAAAACTAGGGGTCCTGACGCCCTGCAGTTTGATGCTCCCGGCGCCGTTCACTTGGGTCGGTCGCCTGTGAACATCAGGTTCGCGCGGTTGACGCGGCGTTGCGAGCAGCCGCAATATTGATCCCGGAATCTTCGATTCATCCGATCAGACCGACCAGAAGAGCAGTCTTCCTCGATATATCCCTAAGCGGGAGGCTTGATCGAGACTGAGGAGTCGCCCTTGGTGCACCAAAACAGAACCCTTACGCCTCTACTCAAAACCCTTGACCTCGGTGCGCCAGTTGCTGAGGCAGATAGTCTCCTTGATGTTGCCCGGGTTGAGACGTCGGCCTTTGCGGATCTCTTTAATGATCGAGTCGATCTCGTCCCAGGAACAAAAGGTTCGGGCAAGAGTGCTCTCTTCCGAATATTCGTAGACTTTTTGCCTGACTACCTATTGCAGAACCGTAAAGTCGTCGTGGCTCACGGCGTTCAAGCGCCGGGTGATCCCGTCTTCCACGCCTTTGTGGATCAGTTCGGGCCGGTTGTCCGAAGAGGAGTTTGTAAGTTTCTGGTGCATCTATCTGGTGTCGCTGGCAAACGAACAGTTTCTCAAGGGCTCACGGTACGCCGAATACCTGATTAGTGCCGGCGCTGAAATAGACACCTTTCGACGCGCATGTGCCCGGGCCCGAATCCCAGAGATTACCGCAAAGAAATCACTCCGCGACATTTTGGAGTGGACTCTCCATGTGCTCAACACGTGGAAACCGAAGCTCAAATATCGTCCGCCCGAGGCAGTCGGCGAGTGGGAGTTGGACCTGTTTGGCGGTGCCGTGCCTACACAACCGGAGGCAACGGAACCCAGCAGCGAACCGAGTCTTCCGAAATATGTGAACGAGATCAAGGAAACTCTTGAAGCAGTTCTCGATCGGAGTCAGCTGTCGCTATGGCTGATGGTCGATAGACTCGACGAAATATTCCTCCGTCGCTCGCCTGTTGAAAGAAAAGCGCTCCGGGGATTGCTCCGGGCGATGCGCTATTTCGCATCTGGGAGGATTCGGGTTAAGGTGTTCCTACGTGACGACATGTTGGATCAAGTAGTCCGCACAGAAGACGGCTTCACAGCCCTGACTCACGTCACCGTACGCCAAGCCGATACGTTGCGATGGACTCCAGAGCAGATACTCATGATGCTTATCAAGCGCATCTTCGCAAACGACGATTTGGCACGTTACCTGGGCGTCGAGAAGGATCAAATCGACGTCAACGCCAGCTACCGCAAGACGTGTTTCGATTATGTGTTCCCACCAACCGTTTATAGAGGCTCGAATCAAAGCCCTACATTCAGGTGGATTTACAACCGTTGCGCAGATGGCCGTGGCGTCGTCACCCCGCGGGACGTCCTTGCCCTACTCATCCGTGCCAAGCAAAGACAACAAGATCTTTGTGCAGAGGATCTTGATGGCACGTCAGAATGGATCATCGGTTCGGCAGCAATTCAGTACGGCTTCCAAGAACTTTCCAAAAGCAAGCGACAGACGTATCTTGAGGCTGAGTTTCCCCACCTACGGGAGCATATCGAGAAGTTCGTTGGTGGTAAGACCGAATACGACGAAGCGTCGCTTCGCAAACTCCTCAGAGTGAGTTGGAAACCAATCGCAGAGGACCTCGTAGCCGTTGGTTTTTTCTCGAAACGCAAGAAGGCTGGAGCCGAAGTATACGCCATACCTGTCGTTTACTGGCACGGCCTGAACCTGACTCGAGGCAGGGCGTAGCAGCAATCAAAATCATCGGACAACGCCCTGCACCACTGCTTCGAGTTCGGTTCGCCATTGAGCCTGAGCGCGGGGAGCTAACTACGTCAACACTAGCTACCTTGAAAAGCTTGAACTGTGGGAGCCGTCATTCTCAACGCGAATTCGAACGGCAGCTATGAGCAACTCTCAGATAACGTGAGCGTGGGTGTGCCGGCGCGCGCCGAAGCGCTGATTACGAAGTGGGCGAAGAGACCCCCAATACGCTGGTCCAGCGCCGCTTGACCGGCGTTCCGAGCGGCAGCAGAATTGATCCCGCAGGTTTTGATTCCTTTGATCGTGCCGACTGTCTATTAGTGTTCTTCGAGACGATTCCCCCGAACACATTCGGACTCACCAGACGCTCTTTGGAGGACATCGGCGGGAAGTTGATCGTGAGCGAGAATGGGTGACGGTTAGCCCTTTTCATCGTCGGTGATCAGGCCTTTTTCCTTCATTCTCCGTAGCCATTCCTCGCGAGATAAAGGACACTGCGCCAGCAGCAGCGCATCGCGGGGGTGTAGATGCAAATTATTCGGTAGATGATCATGTCCAGAATCGTTCCGCGAACCGCGCCTGATGCCGAACTGAAGCACCCGTTGTCCATTGTATTCGACTACCGCAAGGTCGTGGGCTTTCTTGTGGCGAATCTCAGCGTGGAGCTTCTTGGCGATGTCTTCCGCATGCTTCTTCGTGAGCATCTCATCTCCTTCGAATGAATCTCTTGAGCAAAGCGAGCTGACGCAGAGGCTCGGGACCAAGCTTTTCAACTGGTTCGGCCTCAAGGTCCTCGAAAACCTCCTCTAGCAAGGATCTGAGGTTTGAGACCGCTTCTTCTTGCGTCTCCCCGGAAGTGCTGATATTGGCGTCGAAGAAGGTTGCTGTGAAGCCGCCGTCCGCCGACTGCACGACTGCTGTAATGTCCCTTATCAACTCAAACGGTCCCATCCCCATCGCTGTTATTGGGACAGCTACGCCTGATGCGTGACTAATAGAATGGACCGTTTTCAACTCGCTGACGGCCGCAGTGATCGCGCCCACCCCAGACTGCTGCAGTCTGACTAAACTGGCAAACTCGCTTCCCCAGGCCGCGATATCTTTGAGCGGAGCTTGTATGTCAAGAAGATCGCGATGGATCTCCTTGAAGGCAGGACCCCCACGGCTCAGTAGTGCATTTATTTCATCCGGCTCCAGTTCTGTTTTGTTTTGGTGACGTCCAGAATACGATCTCGACGGCGCCCGAGAAAGTCCATGGAACTCCACAGTCAGAAATCGATCGCGATGCCTAATCAGGAAGGGGTGATCGGTCATATTTAGCAAGCTCACGAAAAGCCGACCCCTGAAGCCCGGGTCTATCTGCGGACCCGTCGAGGCAAATATTCCTGCGCGCAAAATGTTGCTTCGCGGACCAACCCGTCCCACGATCCTTGGCGAGAGGCTTATAATCTCTTCCGTTTGGAGGAACGCTGCGGAGAATGGCTCGATAACCAGATTCGGCTGCTCGCGCAGGTCTAAAGGCTTTGGCACTGTGCTCAGAACGCCTTTGTCGCCGACGCGGAGGTCGTAGGTAGCGGGCTCTAAGGCATCGTCGTCAAACGGCTCAATAACCAGCCAACCCTCAGTCATCGCCTCCCGGATTTGATCGTCTACTAGTATCCCCGGTTCTGGATGGCGCCCGTTTGAAGTCTCTGTGGTCATCATGGACGGCACTCCTTTCAATTTAAAGTGTCAGACGGCTTTTTGGAAGTCCCCGCCCCATTAGGAGCGAAGACAGCTTTCCCCTCGTCGCCATCGAGGTCACTAGTGAAATGTACGTCGGCTGTCCGGTTGAGGCCTCTTCGATTATTTTCGGCGATCTTCGCCCCGTTTTCACCAGCAAATTATATAGCATCTTCGGGGCTTTGTCGCCGTTCCTAATCCTTCGAGTTGCGAGTCACTGATCGCGTCACCAACATGGACGCATTCGGCCATCACTTTTTTGCAGAAGAACCCCGACCTGTCCCGCTCCTTATTCTCCAGGGGGGCCTGTGACAGTCGCCGCGGCGCGCTAGCCCGGATTTCTCACAAATAGATGAATGGGAACTCCCTTTCCGAGCGTATCAGTTGTTATGAAGAAACTTAGCGCAGGAAAGGGAGTTCAAGTGAACCAGACAGAGTGTAAGAATGAAGTGTACAGATTTCAAGCT
>DATDOV010000025.1:0-65379 GCA_035293105.1 Blastocatellia bacterium | reverse complement strand
AGCGGCGGTAATCGGTCACCACAGTTCGTTTCAATCCGCGCCCCGCTCGTCTCGCGGGGCGAACCCACGAAACCACGAAACGACTATGCGCCGACAACGTTTCAATCCGCGCCCCGCTCGTCTCGCGGGGCGAACGCTTCGCTCAGGCTTCTCGAGCAGTTCGGTTCGCGTTTCAATCCGCGCCCCGCTCGTCTCGCGGGGCGAACCTACGAACCTCCGAAGGAGAGAGACGATGGACATGTTTCAATCCGCGCCCCGCTCGTCTCGCGGGGCGAACCAGCCCGGATCGAAAGACGAGTCGATTCGCGATCGTTTCAATCCGCGCCCCGCTCGTCTCGCGGGGCGAACACAGCAGGCCGGCGCGGATCAGGAGTTTTACGTTGTTTCAATCCGCGCCCCGCTCGTCTCGCGGGGCGAACTGCGGCGGAGCTAACCACCCCCACCGCTGAAGTAATCGCGGCCGAATCGCGAACCCGCGATTTCGAGCGCAATAATACACCGCCAATTCTCCCAAGTCACCTCCAAACCTCCCTCGTCTCAACCAATTTCGTACCTTCGCGAAGCTCCCGCCCCATCGCCGCCGCTCCTGGTTCGCGAGCCGCGCAATCGCCTTCCATTCCAGCCATCCCAACCCTCGGCGCATCCCGATCAGCCCCTATAGAATCAGCGGCGCTTCAAGGTCCACCGGCTTCTTGCAGCCGTGGTGCTCAATGTAGGTGTCCATGTCCAGGAAATAAAACCGCAACGAGTCCTCATCAGTGTCTATCTCCCCAAGCAGCCGCGCTCTCACCACCACCCAGTCCTTCGGCTCGATCCGGCACTCGAACACCGAGTTCTGCACCCGTTGGCCGTAGTCCTTACACGCTTGAGCCACGCGTCTCAGCCGGCGCGCGCCTGCCTTCTCCACCGTCGATACGTCATATGTTATGAGCACGAGCACGACGATCTTCCTCCGGCGCGGACCACAAGCACGCGCTCTGCCAGGTCACCTCAGCACACACGGCAAATACTCTTGCAGGTCGCCGCGCAGATGCCGCGCAAGGATGCGGGCTTGCGCCAGCATCAGGTGGCCAATGCGAAATTCCTGACCCAGGATCGGGTGGGTCACCGTCTCCTGCTTTCGCGTTTGATATGCCGCGATCACCGCTTTTCTTCCCTCTTTCGTGCACTCGACGGCGCCCCCCTCGCGCACAACGAAATCTCTCGGACCCACCTGCTTGCGATTCACCAGCGTGATAGCCAGCCGGTCGGCGATCATCGGCCGAAACTCCTCCATCATGTCCAGAGCCAGCGCTGGACGATTAGGCCGCTCGGTGTGCAGATATCCGACGAACGGATCCAATCCCGTCGCAGTCAGCGCCGCGATGCAGTCGTGGCGAAGCAGCGCGTACAAGAAAGAGAGCAGACAGTTTATTCGGTCGCGGGCCGGCCGGCGGACTCGCGTCGTGAACGTGAAGTCCTCGCGCTGCTGGCGGAGATGCAGAGTGAAGACGTCGAAGTAGAGGCTCGCGCCGTGTCCTTCGTATCCGCGAATCCGGTCGAGCGCGCTCGCGGGGGTCCAGTCCCGCGCGTCTTCGCCTGCGACCTCATCATCTCCGTTTGAGAGACACCGTTCCAACAATCTCAGCAATCTCGAAATCTCGGAGACGGCGGCCTGGAGACGGCCGGCCTCCTCAGGCGAATCGGTCTCTCTGGCGGAACGCAGGAGGCTCTGGCGCGAGTTCTGGAGCTTGCCGGCTACGCATTGCCGCGCGATGGAAGCGCAGCGGCCGGAATCATCGGCGGCTCGATACTGAGCGCGGCGAAGCAACACGCTCGTGCTCGCGACGCCCTCCCATCGGCCGATGAAGTAGCCGTTCTCGCTGAAGTAATTCACCGACACGCCGTGCTCCCAGCAGAGTTCCGCCGCGTGCGGGCTGATGACCGCCTGCCCGAAGACGCAGATCGATTCGAGATGATGAATCGGGACCGACAGCTTCAACTCGTGATCGACCTCGACGCGGAGGTTGAGGTGATCGCGCGAGACGTAGCTGCCTTGCGTCGTCAGGTAGAGGGTGTTTTGTTTGATCTCCATACGGATTTGACCTCTCCGAGGTCGAGCACCAATGGGTCACAAGCACGCCGAAAGCGACTCGATCAGCGGGAGCAAGCTGCCCTTCCCGACCTGTTATTCTTCGCAGTTTGGCCGGCCGATTCCCAGGGCTCTCACTCAGGCTACGTGTCCTGCCACAACTCACGGGCGTAACGGCGTTGACCCGCAGGCGGATTCGCCCCGGTCAATTCGGGCATACATACATCTCTCAAAGAACATCCCTCGCATCGCGGCATCAAGACCGCCGACGGCACGCTCCGTTCAGCGAGCAACACGCGCACCGCTTCGATAGTCGCTTCGGTCTCGGCGCGGAGTCTTGCATCGAAGACGACCTTGCGACGGCGCTTGCTGGCGGCGTGATAGATGAAGCCTTCCGGTACGCTGACGTTGAACATCTCTTCGAGGCAGAGGGCTTGAGCGCAGAGCTGTACGTCGTCGTTCTCCCATTTGCGGCGCTTGCCCTTTTTGTACTCGACCGGATAGGGCACGCCTGCGCGCATCTCGACGATGTCGGCCTTGCCGCTTAAGCCGTATCGTGATGAGAAGAGCGGGAGCGAGCGCAGCAGAGTCACGTCGCCTTCGGTTTCGTAGCCCGGCTCATCGGCGTGGTCGTGGAGGAGCGAGCCAAGCGCCGTGTGCTCATTGTCGCCCCATTGACCTTCGACGAACATGAGGGCGCAGCGGCGCGGACAGAAGACATACTGGTTGAGCGCCGCAATCACGATGGGCTCGAGTTCTGGCGAAAGTTCGGTCATCTCAATGGACCTCAAGCCCGCTGCTCGTTTCCGTCGACTGGGGCACGGGAGTTCAGAGTACCGACTTTAGTCGGGTCTTTGCTTTGGCCGGGAACAAAGGCCCGACTAAAGTCGGTACTCTGAACACCCGTCGCCAACTTGACCTGATCAGACGCGAATGGGCGCGGTCGAAATGTCCAAAGTCGCCAATTCACCCTGGTCGCTGAACAGTCGACGACACGATCGATCCCATAGTTCACCATGACTCGCCGGGAGCGGGTTCATCCTTAGGCCGGTGCTTGCGAGTCACGTTGCTGTCGCCGCGCAGGATGGTGACGACGACCGGATGTCCGCGTTCTTCGTCCATGACGTAATAGGCGCGGAACTCATAAGGGAACGGTCGTCGCGTTCGAACTCGCCAGGTCTTGCCGTCGGGCAATGCGGCAATGTTGGCTGCCTGCCGAATGCCATCGCTGATCACCCGTAGAGCCGCGTCGCCCTCGAGCGGTGCGATTCGTTTTTGAAACTGCGCGACGGCGTGCGGTGACACGAAGAAGTTGCGCAATTCGGGCATCGGGACTATACCTCGTGCAGTTTGTGCAGTTGCACGCCCTTCGGGAGGTTGTCGTCGTTCCACTGGCACTTGACCTCGTAATCAGCGAAGGACTCGGGGAATTCCTTGCCTTCCTTGAGCGTGACCTGAATACCTTCGAACAGCTTGTGGGCGTGAGCGCAACCGAGCCGAGATTCGCGTCGATTCTGGTCTGCGTTGTTTGGGTGCTGGGTTCCGACGTGCTCGAAGTCGTAGAGGCCCCGCACGACCATCTCACCACGCGCGGCGGAGCGATCGTGCTCGAACATTTGTAACAAAGCCTCAAACAGGAGATTGAGATCGTCCTGAGTAAAACCGGTTCGTTCAGCGAAGGCGGGCGAGACATAACCCTTTGCGGCATAGAGCGCGAAGGGGACGATGTGTTTGTTCCCCATCGTCCGCTCTTTGGCCTTGTCCTCCTCCTTCGTAACCGCGCATCTGGTGATGGTGATTTCGAGCGGCGTGATCGGATGAAAGGATTGCCCGAAGGTGAATTGTACGGGTCCTCGAACCTGTCCGAAGGCAGAGCCTTTCATAACGTCGCCGCCGGTCGAAAGCACGCCGCCGAAGGTCCGCACGTCGAAGAATTCCCGACAGAGCCACTTCATCGCCTCCTCTGCCTGCTTGTCCTTGTCCTTATGTTGTTCTTTCGCAGCTTTCTCCGCTTCCTTCTGCTGCGTCTCGATCACAGCGCCCTGCTTGATGAGGATTCCGTAACCGTTGCCGTTACGCGGGGGAGCGAATTCTTCGACGTAGTTGCGCACTTTTCGTTTCAAACAGACGTCCGAAACAATCCCTCGGTTTGTGTTTGGATCCAGGCGCGGAAGGTTTCCCGCATCGGGATCGCCGTTGGGATTGCCGTTGGTCACTTCAAACAGCAAGAGAAAATCGTGTCGGTTTGTCAAAGCTTCTGTCATCTTCTTTCTCCATTATTGGTTTATGCCATCGGCGTGTTGAGGCGATGGGTTAGCTGCCACCTTTTTCCGGGGCCGCGTCCTTGCCATGGGCGCGGCGTGCCGCGTCGTCTTCTGCTTTCTGCTGATAGAAGCCAAGGGCGAAGCGGCCTTGTTCCTGTAGGCTGAAGGTTCGCGGAAAGGCCGGCGGCGCGTTGGGTTTGGGCTGGGCAAACAGACAGGCGATTTCGGCAATGCGGCGCTTGATAGCTTCCGACGCGGCCTTGCCCCTGTCGCCCAGACGAGAGAGTCTCTTGAGGTGATGCTGATGAAGGCGCCAGAGAATTCCAAAGGCGCTGTTCGGTGCAGACGAAGCCGACCCGTAATACCGTTCGACGACGCCGGCGCCTTCGAGTTTGTATTCGTGCGCGGCCATCTGCAGGTTATCGAACACGGCCAACAGTCGGCCACAGTTGTAAGCCTCGTCGTCAGTTTCACAAACTTTCGGTTGCATCTCGGGTTTACCCTCCTTGCGCAGTTGGCGATTGATGATGAGTCGAAGCAACGCAAAGCGCGACAGGTTGCGCAGCGCGGTGTTTGGCCCGTTTTTGACCAGATCAATTTCGAATCGGTTGAGAATTGGCTTAATGAGCGAAAGCGGCGGCGCGATGCCCTCAAGAGCCGCGCGGTAAAGCTGCGCTGGCACCTCGGCCTGCAGGTCCTTGGCTTCCCGGACCGTCGTGCAAGCCAGGCGGAAGAGCGCCAACGGTGGAATGGCTTGTCTCTCAGGCTTGCCAGGTTGGTCTGAGGTGTCTGACTCTTTTGGGTTGCGCCGGGCCTTTCCTTCACCCCACGTTTCACCGAAGGCCACAATCTCTAAATCCGAGAACCATTGCCGCACGTGTTGAACCGCGGCTTCCACGGACATCTGCATCCAGTGACGCACAACGACCCGCCCGCCGTTGCCGGAAAGAGTGACGCTATAGAATTCATCTGGTTGCGCAAGGGCCTGCCCCCTGCCTTTCAGGGGGGACCTCAAGAACTCCCGCACGCTTTCAGGTTTTGGCTGATCGAATGCCCAGGCGAAAACATCGGTCGCTTCTTCTGAGTCGCGCGCCCAGAAGCAAACCGTCATCGCTCCGACGCGAAGAGAATGGTTCCTGGTAGCGAGCAGGTGATTGAGCGCGACGCAGTAAGCCGTCGCCGCCTCAATTGAGGCGGGCGCGTTGTAGCTCTGATCGAAGCCGTATGACGCGAATGCAGGCTTATCGAACGAGACAAGCGCGGCGCCGACCGCTTGGGCTCCCTTGATCCCCTTAATCTTGGGCGTATGGGTTGTGGCAATCGGCACGTTGTCGCGGCCCGTGATCAAGCACAGGCCCGGTGTGGATTCGGTTTCTCGTTCACTGACCTCGCGTTGATAGGTCTGGCGCCACCAATCACGCAGCGCCTCGTCCTCCAACAGCAGCGTGTCCTCTACTTTGAAACTAAAGTTGTCGGGCTTGAGTTTGACTTTTGCGCCCCCGGCAGTCGTCAGCCACCAAGCTCGCTTCTCGGAAGCGGCGCTGGCCTTCCACGTCAGAAATGGCGGCTGTTCACCGGATGTTTGCTGCAGCTTGAGCAACGAGGAGAGCGCCGGATGTTTCGTTTCATCGAACGCCCGCCGAATCTGACGCCAGAAATCGTTGCGCTTGGCGATGTTGTTTGCGTCGCGATCTTTTCGTCTGCGCTCATTGTCTTTGTCTTTGTCCGGCTCCATATCAAGACCGAAAAGCGCGGTGATGCCATCGGCGAGAAATTCTGCGATCCCTCCGGCCACTTTCGGACGGCCGGTGAGCGGCGCGAGAAATTCCTTACCGCGCTTAGCGTCTTCGCTCGTATCAATCGGCCCCTGGCCGATCAGATTGCCCTCCCGGTCGAGTGGAATAACCCATCGAATCGCTTTGGGAGCGAAGGCGAGGTCATCAAGCAGCTTGCGCGAATGCGCGTAATCATAGAGAGATTTCAACAGCATCTGGACCTCCTCATTCGCTTCGAAGCGCCTGGGTGCGCGCGAAACGGGCGCGCGCCGGATGGCAATCAAGCTTCGCCTGCCGCAGGTCGGCGTGAAAGAAAATTGCTTCGGGTTTCATCAGACGGCCGGCGTGACGCAGCGCGACGTCTTTAGCTTTGCGTTTCGTTTGCGATCGCGGGCGGGCATGTGCATCGGCTAAATGTTCGCCGTCGCGCAACCAACGAAACCCTTGCGCCCGCGCTTCAGGAGCGAACACGTCGTAGAGCATCAGGCCTATGTCCTCATTCTGGCTGCGCCAATCAACGGAGATCTCACCAGTGCGCCGCTCTAGGGCAGCCTGTGGGTCTTCCTCAAGGTCGAAGTCGGCGGCGAATTCGCGCACGCCGAGCGCGGGGCGATGAAAGCACTTTCCCGACTTCGCGCGGCGTCTGATCTCGTCGAGATACTTCGGCAAACCGTGCGGCGCGTCCCTGCCAATCTCGCTCAACTGCATCTCGGCGGTGATGAGATACTCGACATCTTGAAGCGCGAGCATATTGCGCTGAGTGCCGTCTGGCGCGCCGCCGCCTGCTTGAATCGGCCTGACCTTCTCCGGTGACTTCATCCATGTTTTAGCGCTGTCCAGGCTGATGATCTGTTGAACCTCGTTGCGCCGAAAGGAAAACCAGCGACCGCGCTTTACGACGCGAATTGCATCAATCAAGTAGTAGATTTGCGGCTCCCAGAAGATGGCTTCAATGATGCCGCGCGCGGCCGAGGGAGTCATCACCGGGTAGCTCACGCGCTCGACTTTCATTTCTGGCCGCGTGAAGCAAGCGTAATCGCCCCAGACGCGCACTGTGACGGTGTTGTCGTTCATAGGATCAGATCCTCCAAGGGAGTTTCATTGATGATCAGGCCCAGATTCTCGTGATACATCCCGGCTGGCAGAACGTGTAGATCGAGATTGGGCAGCAGAGGTTCGATCTGTTTGAGCGCTTCAATCTGTTTGAACTGTGGCAGGCGCAAACTGACCATGTACCGTTGCAGGCGGCGCATATCGTTGCGCGAAAAGCGAGGCTGACCTTTTCGCGCGGGCCTGGAACGAAGCTCGTCGATCATGTTCTCGGCTTTGCCGTAACGCACGATCACGGGTTTGGTTTCATCCTTGATGACCTGGGCATTGGCGGCCACGTCGCGGAACTTCAATTCGCGGCGATCGGCCTGAATCTGGTCCCGGTCGGTGTCGGTCAATTGGTAAAGCTGGTCGAAATAGTCGGCGAACAAATCATGGTTCTGCGCCAGATCGTCTGAATTAACTCTCGTTAGCAAAGCTGCCGTGATGTCAGTGGCCTTACGGTAAACGCCGGGGGGCAGGTTATGCTCTGCTGGCACGAACACTATGACTTCGCCGAATGTGGGCTGGCCCGCGCTGTTCGTGAGGTTGCCTTCTCGGTTGCAACGTCCTGCGACCTGAACGATCGAATCGAGTGGACCAAGCGCGCGATAAGCTGCCGGGAAATCTACGTCCACGCCAGCTTCGATTAGCTGCGTCGAAACTAACCTGCATGGGAACCCGTTGCGAAGCCGGTGGCGAATCGTCCCCGGCCGCGGCTCGCGGTCGTCACCCAGCAAATCAAAGCGGTGCTGTGCACACATCGCCGAGGAAAGGTGAAACACTGAATCCGCTTCGCCGGGAACCCTCCGCCGCAACTCCTGCCAGAGCTCGAACGCGTGGCGGCGCACGTTGACGACACAAAGAACCTGCTTTGCCAGCGAGAGCCGCTCGGCCAACTCTGGCCAGCCGACCGTTTCACCGAGTCGCGGGAGCCTGTACTTGACTCGTTGAAGTGTCTTGAAGGCGGCAGCCGTATCTTCGGTGATTTCCCTGACCTCGCCGGGATCGAAGCCTTCTTCCAAGTGGCGCGGCCGGCGGCGAAACGCAGGTTGGGTCGCTGTCGAGAAGACGAAGCTGACGCCGTACCGGTCGCGCAGTTCACGCAAGGCGCTAAGCAGCGGGGTCAGGATATGAGAAGGCAGCGTTTGCACTTCATCGAAGATCACCAGCGAGCGCGCGATGTTGTGCAGCTTGCGGCACCGCGAAGTCCTGTTCGCAAAGAGCGATTCAATGAACTGCACCGAAGTCGTGATGACGACGGGCGCGTCCCAGTTCTCAGCCGCGTACTCCGAGGCATGCTTTTCAAACGGCGCGCGAGGTCTCTCCTCATTCGTGTCATCGGGGGGCGCTACGGCGGAATGGTTCTCGATGACGATTCCCTTGTTCGCGGGATCGAGAATGCGGCGATATTGCGCGGCGTTCTGTTCGATGATTGAAAGATAGGGAATCACCACGATAACGCGGCTCAGGTTATGAGCCTGCGCGTGCTTTAGCGCAAACGCCATTGCGGAGAGCGTCTTGCCTCCGCCAGTTGGCACGGTGAGCGAAAAGAAACCCTGCTCGAGAGGGGCGGCATGAAGGCATTGCTGGAAGATCTGATTGCGCAGCGCGTTGAGTTGGCCGTCGCGCGATTTCGTCTCCTTGTCGGCGATGACCCGGCGCAGCAATTCTTCAGGCTCAAGTTGATGAGCACTGCGCGACGCGCGGGAGTAGTGAGCTTCTGTGTCAAGGAAGTCGGCATCGACCAACGAGGAGAATAGCATCCGAATGTAGAATTCGGCAGCGAGATGGTTGTTCCTGATGAACTCTGGTTCGCGGACCTCTTCGGTAATCCGGAACAAGTCGGTCTCAAACCTTCCAACGATTAGCGGCAGTTGATCCTTCGTGTGGTGTTTTGTGTCGGCCCGCAATTCTTCGCGGAGGTGATGCCAGTTATCCAGACCCGCATGATGTCCGGCAATTGCGAGAGTCGGACCGAGACATCTGCGGCAGAACGCCAGCGCCGCGCCGTAGATCGCGTGTCGCGTTTCGACGCTGCTTTCGCGCTGCCCTAGAAGATACTGTTGGAATTCGTCGCGGTACTTGCCGAGATCGTGCAGCAGCCCGGCCCACTCGCTGGCCTCGCCGAGCGCGGGGTTCGCCAACTCACCAAACTTCCGTGCGAGGCTTCCGACAGCCCTCAAATGATCCCGAAGATAATGCACCTCTCGCGAATCATTCTCCGTGTGCGCAATGTAACACATCTTGTCGCTCGCGAAACCTTTGATCCTGCCATATGAATGGACGCAATTCACCGCCGCTCCAATGCAGTTTTTTTGTCACCGGATTTTACCTAAAGACTGCCAGCCAACGCCGGCTCCGGCCGCCGCCCGCGCCGCGAGCGCTAGGTCCGTCGCTGTCGTGTCGGCTTCTATCCGTTCGCCGAGTTACGTGCGCCTAGGCGGGCACTTCCTGTGGTCCCTTGAGTCGTAACGGCGGGATTGTTGGTAGTGTCATGCGGCTCAGGTGCAGGGGTGCTTCCAAAACAGCGCCGATACTGTCTCGTCTAGGAGGCTGTCGGAATAATTCCTCGTAGTAACGAATTCATTCGTACCCACGTTGGCGAGACGCGCATTTCTCAACAAACAGAACGAATGAATTCGTTACTACGAAGAGGCGCCTCCTTGTCCCGACAGCCTCCTAGCTTATCCAATCACCGCATCCACTCACTCACCGGCGAGCCCTCTCGGATTATCGTCTCCGTGCGTTCCGGGCCTGTCGATATCAACGCCACCGGAGCGCCGCATAGCTCCTCGATCCGGCGGATGTACTCTTTGGCGCGTTCGGGCAACCCATCGAACTCCGTCACCCCGCTCGTGTTCGTCTTCCATCCGGCCAGCGTCTCGTAGACAGGCTCGCATTCCGCCAGAGCACTCGCGCCATAAGGCATTTCAGCGATCAACTCGCCGCGGCGGCGATACGCCGTACATATCTTGATCTCGTCGAATTCGTCCAGCACGTCGAGCTTCGGCAGCGCGAGAGCATCGAGCCCATTGATCATCGCCGAGTAGCGCACGACAACGGCGTCGAACCACCCCGTACGCCGCGGCCTTCCGGTTGACGCCCCGTACTCGTTGCCTCGCGTCTGCAAGTACGCGCCCGTCTCGTCGAGCAGCTCGGTTGGGAAGGGACCTCCGCCGACGCGAGTCGTGTAGGCTTTGGCGATTCCAAGCGCGCCGGTGATGAACTTCGGCGCCAGCCCGATTCCCGTGGCCGCCCCGCCTGCGGTCGCGTTAGACGACGTCACATAGGGATACGTCCCATGATCGACGTCGAGCATCGTGCCTTGCGCGCCCTCTAGCAACACTGATTTGCCTTTGCGCACCGCCGCGTTGATCATCGACGCGGTGTCACGGATGAACGGGGTGAGCTCGATCGCCGCGTCGATATACTCGTCTACGGCTTTGTTCACGTCGAGGGGCTCGGCTCCAATCGAAGTAAGCTTGCGGTTCGCGTCTTCCGAGTTCTGAATGATCCGCTCGCGGAGCAGGTCAGGATAGAGCAAGTCGCCGGCGCGCAGTCCCGAGCGTGCGGCTTTGTCTTCGTACGCGGGTCCTATTCCGCGCATCGTCGTTCCCACGCTGCTCGCGCCGAGCCGCTCTTCGCGGGCGCAGTCGAGCGCGACGTGGTAAGGCAGGATCAGATGCGCACGGCTCGAAATGAACAGACGGCCCTCACACTCGATGCCGGCTTCGCGGAGTTCGTCCACCTCCGCATTGAACGCGCGGGGGTCGATGACTACGCCGTTGCCGATGACGCATTCGCATTCACTGTGGAGGATTCCCGACGGGATGAGATGGAGAACGAATTTGCGATCGCCGATGCGGACGGTGTGGCCGGCGTTGTGGCCGCCCTGGTAGCGGGCGACGATGTTGAAATGCGGAGCGAGGATGTCGACGACTTTGCCTTTGCCTTCGTCGCCCCACTGGGCCCCGATCACAATGACGTTCTTGCCCGGCATAACTCTCAACAGACGAACAGGCGCACACTCAAGCTGGCGGCGTGTGCGCCTGAGATATCAAACCCGCAGTGCGAATCGGCAGCCGTGCCTAGGCCACCTGTGCGCCGAGCGCGCGGTCGATCATTCGCGAGATGTTCTCTTTGGACGTCGTGCCTACGACGCGGTCGGCCTCTTTGCCGCCGTTGAACAGAATCAACGTGGGAATCCCTTTGATGCCGTATTGCATGGCGACCTGGTTATCGTCGACGTTGAGCTTGACGACTTTCGCCTTGCCGCTGTATTTCTCAGCAACCGCCTCGACGACCGGCGCGAGCATGCGGCAGGGCTGGCACCAGACGGCCCAGAAATCTACAAGCACCGGCTTGTCCGATTTGAGCACCTCTTGTTCAAAGTTCTGATCGGTCACTTCACTTACGTGATCACTCATCTCTACCTCCGTTGTTTCACTGCTGAGGACTGAGCGATTAGGAGCGAGTTGGCCTGGAGGTCCACTCAGTCCTCAGTCCTCAGTCCTCAGTCCTCATAGCTCAGTCCTACTTAAACTGTGGCTGCCGCGGTTCGACGCACCAGCCTGCCATAAAGCTCCGCATACCGCGCAGCCGAGACGCTCCACGAGAAATCGGCACGCATTCCGTTCAGCATAAGCCCGCGCCAAAGTTCGGGGTCGGCGTAGGCCAGAAGCGCCTCGTAGATCTTCTCCAGCAATCGCTTCGCGTGGTACTCGACAAACTTGAATCCGTTGCCGCGCCGGGTCGTCCGGTCGAAGCTCTCGACCGTATCATCCAGTCCGCCTGCCGCTCGCACTATTGGAACCGTGCCGTACCGCAGCGAGTACATTTGATTCAACCCGCAGGGCTCGAATCGCGAGGGCATCAGGAACATGTCAGCGCCGGCTTCGACCTTGTGAGCCAACTCATTCGAGAATCCCAGATAGATCCCAACCTGTGTGGGCCGCGCTTCCCATAGCGCTTGAAAGATGCGCTCGTAGTAATCCGCTCCCGATCCGAGAAGAACGAACACCGCGCCGCGGTCGAGCATTCTCTCGGCAACGTCGATGATCAGGTCAAACCCTTTTTGATCCGAGAGCCGGGAGGTGCAACCGATCACGGGCCGGCGCGAGTCTTCGGGGAGGCCGAACGTGCGCAGCAGGTCGCGCTTGCATTCCAGCTTGCCGCTCAGATCGTTGGCCGAGTAGTGCGCGGCGATGTACCGGTCGGTTTCGGGGCTCCATTCATCGTAGTCGACGCCGTTCAGAATCCCGACCAGGTCCGCGCGGCGCGAGCGAAGCAGCCCGTCGAAGCCTTCGCCGAATTCGGCCGTCTGGATTTCCTCGGCGTACTTCGGGCTGACGGCGGAAATCGCATCCGAGAAAACAATGCCGGCCTTGAGCGCGCTAGCTGACCCGTAGAACTCGATCCCTCCTTCAGTCTTGTAAATCGATTCGGGCAGCCCAAGCTTGGGAATGATCTCGCGTTCGAATGTTCCTTTGTATGCCACGTTGTGAATTGTGAACAGCGTTTTGGTCCCCGCAAGGAGGGGGTCGTCCGCGTACACGGTCTTCAGGTAAGCGGACACGAGACCGGTCATCCAGTCGTTCAAGTGAATGACGTCGATGCGCTCACCCAGCGCCTTGGCCAGCTCGAGGACGGCGCGGCTGAAGTAGGCGAACCGGCCGGCGTCGTCGGGTTCGCCATAGATCTTCGGGCGGATGAAGTACTCGGGCGCATCGATGAAGTAGACTGGCACTTCTCCCGAGTAATCGACGTAGACATACGACTGACGAATGCTGAAGTTAAAAGGTATTGCCAGGGCTCCCGGAAGGCGGTCGCCCTTGATATCGATCTTGTCGCTCTTGTACCGCGGCATGACAATGCGCACTCGGTGTCCGAGCCGGGCGAGCGCTTTGGGTAGCGCGGCTGCTACGTCGGCGAGTCCACCGGTCTTGGCGTAAGGGACAACCTCCGACGCGGCAAATAGGATGTTCAACCAGCCTCTCCCTGATGAATAGAGCTATGATGACAGCAAAAATCATAGTAGGTGACGGCTCGCGAGGTTGTCAAGAAATCGGCCAAAAGCCCGCGTTTGCCGTGCATTCAGCATCCTGCCGGTGATGACGCCTTGGTGGGAATCTAACCGACTGCGCCAACGCGAGAATCGAGCTCGGGTTCAAACGGCTCGACCGCGCCAAACCGCCGCTGGCGCCCTTGATAGTCAAGTAGAGCGCGAACGAATTCGGCCTTGTCAAAGTCGGGCCAGAGCGTCTCGGTCACGTATATTTCGGAGTATGCGATCTGCCACAGCAGGAAGTTGCTGATGCGCATCTCGCCGCTCGTGCGAATCAGCAGGTCCGGATCGGGGATCGACGCAGTGTAGAGCCTGTCCGAGATCAGTTGCTGGCTGATTTCTTCGGGTGACACCTGACCCCGCGCGACCTCCCTCGCCAACTGCCGGCACGCCTCCACGATTTCCTGCCGCCCGCCGTAGTTGAGCGCGATGTTCAGCGATAGCCCGGTGTTCTGCATTGTGGCGAGCTCGGCTCTCCGGATTTGTTCCAGCACGCTGATCGTCAGCCCTTCGGGGCAGCCGATCATTCGGAACCGGATGTTGTTCTTACGCAGCGATGGAAGCTCCTTGCGCAGGAACTCGGTGAGCATTCGCATGAGCGCCTGGACTTCGAGCCTGGGCCGCTTCCAGTTCTCGGTCGAAAAAGCGAACAGCGTGAGGTGCTCGAGGCCAAGCCGGCCGGCCGTTTCGACAGCGGTTCTCACCGCATCGGCGCCTGCGCGATGCCCGGCCGTTCTCGGCAAGCTGCGACGCGCGGCCCATCGCCCGTTGCCGTCCATAATTACCGCCACGTGACGCGGCAGCCTGGTCAAATCCAACTGCGCCAGCAGGAACCGGTCTTCCGATTCGTATTGCTCAACGTGCACTGGGGTTTGCGCGATCATGATCTACCTCCGAAATTCTCGTGAGTCCCGGCCCCGGCAGCTCGTTCGGCTTGCGGATCGAGGAGAAACAACGTCTTCTGGCGAAACAAGCTGTCCTCGTCGCGATGAGAAACATCTCCGTCAGCCGCTAGTTTGACCATGCCTTCGTGACAAGGAGCTTCGGGTTGAGTATGGCTTGCGGCAGATCGGGGACGAGGTCGTTCATATATGGACTGCAGCCGGCGAGTCCCTATTCCCCGACGGAACACGATTCGGATTCGGAACGCGACGCGCCACCGTCTGCCCGCGCGTGTCTCGGTCTCCTTGAGTTCCAAGCGAAAAACAATGATCATCTTCATTAATCGAGGCTTGGCGAAGGGTAATCCAGCAAGCCGGGAAAGTAGTGAGCCTTTAGTGAGAAAGTTGTGAGGAAGTCAGACTTGATGAGCCGGCCCGTAAGCCAGGGCGCTGGATTCACGTTCGACGGGTTCTACATTGATCCGCAGAACCGCCGGCTATTGCGCGAGGGAGAGCCGGTCGCGCTGAATTCCAAGTACTTCGACGTACTGCTGATGTTGGTGAGTAACCGCGGGCGGCTTGTCGACAAGCAGCACATCTTCGACGAAGTGTGGGACGGGGTCTTCGTCACCGACGCGGCGCTGACACAGTGCATCAAGGACATTCGGCGGCAGCTTGGTGACGATGCTTCCAACCCGCGCTACATCAAGACGGTCCCGAAACACGGATACGTCTTCATCGGCGAGGTCGTCGAGGCCGGCACGGGCGGGAGCGCGGCGGGAATTGCCCCGGCCCCGAGGCCCTACAAGTTCCTGGACTACTACACCCGCCACGACTCCCATCTGTTCTTCGGACGAGAAGCTGAGACGGAGGTCCTGCGCTCTCAGGTTATCACGCATCGGTCATTCATACTCCACGGCCGCTCCGGCGTGGGCAAGAGCTCGATACTGCGCGCCGGCTTGATGCCTCGTCTTGCGGCCGACGGCAATCTAGTGTTTGTCGTAAGGAGCTTCACGGACCCGGTTCATCAGATCGCGAGTGAGCTCCTCGATCATCTCAGAGCCGAGTCTGCCGAGGAAGGCGGCGAAGGAATCGACGCGCTGGTGAGAAAGGCGGCGGATCTGGCGCCAGGACACCTCGTTGTTTTCGTGTTTGACCAGTTCGAAGAGTACTTCACGCTTCTTCCGGGCGACGTCAGAGGCCGGTTTGCGGATGCGATCTCGAAGCTATACGCGACGGACAGTTTGCCGGTGCGGCTGGTGTTCGCGCTGCGCGAGGACCTGCTGGCGGAGATGAGCCAGCTCAAGAGTGCGATTCCTGAGATCTTCCACCACGAGTATCGCCTCGGCCGGTTGAGCCGCGAGAATGCCGCGCGAGCCATCGCGGAGCCGGCGAAGGCGGTTGGGTGTTCCTATCAGCCGCAACTCATAGCCAGACTGCTTGACGATCTTTCGGATGACAACGGAGTAGATCCTCCGCAGCTACAGATCGTTTGCGACAATCTCTACGACGCGCGAGACGGCAGCGAATTGACCATTGGAACTTACGAGAAGCTGGGCACGGCGACCCGGATCCTCGCCGGGTATCTCGAGCGCGTATTGCGGCGGTTCAATTCGGCCGACCTGGCGATCGCGAAGGAGGTCCTGGCGGCCTTGATATCCGCCGACGGGTCGCGGCTGGTCCTGCGTCCGCGCGAGTTGAGGGCGAGGATTGCCCCACGTGTGGGGTCCGGCGCGGACTCGGTCGATCGGATGATAGAGGAACTGGTTGCGGCTCGTGTGGTCCGGCGCCGGAACTTTGAGGGTGAAGGATGGCTGGAGCTGGCCCACGATTTCCTTACTCCTGAGGTCTCACGCTGGCTTTCCGCCGAAGACGTGGCGTTGAAGCGGGCTCGAGGAGTGATCGAGCGGGCGATGGAGAACTACCGCGCACACGGATTGATGATCGATGCGGACGTGCTGGAGCTGTTGCTCCCGTTCGGCGCCCGGCTTGGCCTGACCGGCAGCGAGGCCGACTTGGTGATGATGAGCGTCGTCAACCGGGGAGGCGCGGCGCCAGAGTGGGTGGTCAGCAGCGCACCGGGGTCGCTGTCCGTTCTTTTGCAGGCGGCCCAAAGCTCCGATCCGAATGTGCGGCTCGGCGCCGTTGAAGGTTGCTCGGCCCTGCGAAACCCGGAGGTGAAGAGCGTGCTCCGCAAGTTGGCGCTGTGGGACCCGGACCTCGGAGTTAGAAAGGCAGCGAGCATCGCGCTGGCGGAATGGCTGGGCGCGGCCGCTGAGGATTTGCTCGCCAACGGCGACGACCGCGAGCATGTCGGCCGGGTCAGGCGGGCGATCAGCCTTGCGATAATCCGCGATCATGACAAGCGCCTGATTCGATTCTCACGGATGCCGATTCCCATCGGCGTGCTGGTCTTCCTCGGGCTGCTCTGGGTACGGCTTCGGAGAGGAGGCGCGGAGATAGTGATGCAGGGCGCTCGCGGCACGTTGGGCGGGGCCGCGTCCGGTCTGGTCGGAGGGCTTCTGCTGGGATTGGGACTCTCAGGAGCCCGGCACGCGGCCGCTCCCGAAGCGGTTTCGTTGATCCTGGTGCTGATAAGCATGGGGACATTCATAGGTGGAATTGGTGGATTGGGCGTGAGCTTCGGGATGGCCGCCGCTTCGCACATTGCGTATCGTCACAGCCGGTGGTGGTCGGTGGTCGGCGCGGCAGCAGGAGGGGCGGCGATCGGAGGAAGCACGAAGCTTCTGGGCGTTGACACGTTGAAGGCGCTATTCGGCCGCAGCACGACGGGAATAACCGGCTCGCTCGAAGGCGCGGCGATCGGCGCCGGGGTTGCGCTTGGGGTTGTCCTTGCCGCGCGGCTTATGACCAACGCGCGGCCCTGGCATCGCGTGCTGGGCGCGGCGATCGGTGCGATGTGCGGCGGCGTGTTGCTCACGGTAATCGGCGGAAACCTGTTCAGCGGGAGTCTGGAGATCGTCGCGCGTTCTTTTGCCGACTCGCAGATCAGATTGGAGCCGCTTGCGCCATTCTTCGGCGAGGTGCATTTCGGTAAAACGACGCAGATTGTCCTTGGAGCCATCGAGGGGCTGTTGTTCGGAGGCGGGGTAAGCGCCGGTTTGGAGATCGGGCCGAAGTTCCGGCCAGGTGATGCGGGCACACCCGTCTCGCGGCGCGCTGCCTGAGTCCGAAGCTCAAGCAGCGCGCGCGGCGGAAGCGGTTGGAGCGGACAGGGAGCCTACTGCGATTGCATGGAGTCGAGGAAATCGGAATTGGACTTCGTCCTGCTGAGCTTGTCCAGCAGCAATTCCATCGCCTCGGTCGGTGAAAGCTGGGAGAGAACGCGGCGCAGCACGATTATCCGGTTGAAGTCGCCCGGCGCCAACAGCAGCTCTTCCTTTCGCGTACCCGACTTGTTGATGTCGATCGACGGGAAGATGCGTTTCTCGGTCAGCTTGCGGTCGAGGTTGATTTCCAGATTGCCGGTGCCCTTGAATTCCTCGAAGATTACGTCGTCCATTCGCGAACCCGTATCTATCAGCGCCGTCGCTACGATCGTCAGCGAGCCGCCTTCCTCGATGTTGCGCGCCGACCCGAAGAACCGCTTGGGCTTCTGAAGCGCGTTCGAGTCGATACCGCCCGATAGTATCTTCCCCGAAGGCGGAACCACCGAGTTGTGCGCTCGCGCAAGCCTCGTAATCGAGTCGAGGAGAATGACAACGTCGCGTCTGTACTCGACCAGCCGTTTGGCTTTTTCGATGACCATATCGGCGACCTGAACGTGACGGGTCGGCGGCTCGTCGAACGTCGAGCTGATGACTTCGCCGTGCACGGACCGCTGCATATCGGTCACTTCTTCGGGCCGTTCGTCGATCAGCAGCACGATCAGCGTCACTTCGGGGTGATTGCGCGTGATCGAGTTGGCGATGTTCTGAAGCAGCATCGTCTTTCCGGTGCGCGGCGGGGCGACGATCAGGGCACGCTGGCCCTTGCCGATCGGGGTCATCAAGTCGAGCACACGGGCGGCGAGATTCTCCGGGTCGGTTTCGAGGCGGAGCTTCTCGTCCGGATAGAGCGGCGTTAGATTGTCGAAGAACACCCGGTCGCGCGCCATCTCGGGCGGCTCGAAGTTTATCGCCTCAACCTTGATCAGCGCGAAGTAGCGTTCGCCTTCCTTCGGCGGCCGGATCTGTCCGGAGATCGTGTCGCCTGTGCGCAGGTCGAACTTGCGTATCTGCGACGGGCTGACGTAGATGTCGTCGGGCCCCGGCAGGTAGTTGTAATCGGGCGCGCGCAAGAAGCCGAACCCATCGGGAAGAGTTTCCAGCACGCCTTCCGAGAATATCAACCCGGACTTCTCAGTCTGCGCCTGGAGAATCTTGAAGATCAGCTCTTGCTTTCGCATCCCGGTTGCGCCGGGGATGTCGAGTTCCTTTGCAATCTGCGTGAGTTTCGAGATGGACATCTCCTTAAGCTCACCGATGTCCATTAATTCAGTTACTTCTTCAGCCATTTCAGTCTTACGTCCTTAAAGGTTAAGTGCCGTGTGCGAGACGGGGGGCGCCCTCGCAGGCGCGGCGCGGAGTTAGTAAGAGAGGATTATCCCTGCCGGGTTACGCACGGTCGCGGCCCGGCGTTGCTTGCGGAATCCAGTAGCGGATTGACAAACGAGCGGCAAACCTTACAGGCTGGCAACCCGCAACATCAGTCTAGCTTCGGCTCAATCGCTCGGTGATCATTTTCCAAACGCGGTCCGCTCCGCGTCGCGTGACAGCCGAGTATGGAATTACGTTGTCGGTTCCGAGCATCTCCGACGCGCGGCTGAGATTCGTCTTCAGCTTGTTACCGCTGAGCTTATCAGCCTTGGTTGCAACGATGATGAATGGCTTTCCCCTCGATTGCAGCCACTCTTTCATCTGCAGGTCTAACTTGGAAGGCTCGTGCCGCGAATCGGTGATGGCAATAGATAGCATAAGGTTCGGCCGAGTTGCAAGATATTTCTCGACCATTGGCCCCCATTGCTTTTTCACCTCCGATGGGGCGCGCGCGTAGCCGTAACCGGGCAAGTCCACAAAGTAGAACGCGTCATTTATCAGAAAGAAGTTGATGACCTGGGTGCGTCCCGGCGTGGAACTGGTCCGCGCAAGTCCGCGAACACCTAGCAGACTGTTTATCAAACTCGACTTGCCGACGTTTGACCGGCCGATGAACGCGATTTCGGGCCGGCCGTCGCGCGGATAATGTCTCGGATCGGTTGCGCTCTTGATGAACTCCGCGCTCTTTATCTTCATCGGTCCTGAGTCCGAAGTCCTGAGCCCCGGGCATCCTCATGCCGACTCGGCCCTCAGGACTCAGCACTTCTATTCAATGACCTGATTGGACGCCGGCGCGTCGCTCGCCGGTTGCTGCCCCCAGATAGGCGCCTCGGCAGGCGGCACATCCTCTTTCAGCGGCGAGTCCTCAAGCGCGATACGCCATACTTCGTCGATACTGTCGATGGTGTGAATCGACATCGCACCTTTGACGTCCTCGGGCACCTCGACCAGGTCCTTCTCGTTCTCTTTGGGTATCACCACGGTCGTGATACCCGCGCGGTGCGCCGCCAGGAGTTTCTCCTTGACCCCGCCGATCGGCAGCACCTTGCCGCGAAGTGTGATTTCGCCGGTCATCGCAACGTAGTGCCGGATCGGCACGTCAGTCAGCACCGACACGATCGCGGTGGCGATCGCGATGCCGGCTGAAGGCCCGTCCTTGGGGATGGCGCCTTCCGGCACGTGCAAGTGAAGATCGTACTTCTTGTAAAAGTCCGGAGAAACCCTGTATCTCTTGGCCCGCGCGCGCACGCAGGATAGCGCGGCCCTTGCCGATTCCTGCATGACTTCGCCGAGCTTTCCGGTGAGCGTGATGTTGCCGCGGCCCGGCAGCAGCGTCGCTTCGATGTGCAGTACCTCGCCGCCGACTTCGGTCCATGCGAGGCCCGTCGACAGTCCGACCTCGCTGCGTTCCCCGATTGCCTGCGGGCGGAACCGTGTCGGTCCCAACAGCTCCTTGACCAACTCACCGGTGACGACGGCGTGATAGGCTGCCGGCTCTTCGCTGGTCAGCAAGCGGCGCGCGACCTTGCGCAGCACAGAGGCGATTTCTCTCTCCAGGCTCCGCACTCCCGCCTCGCGCGTGTAGTACTGAGAGATCGTCCGCAACCCCTCCTCAGTGAAGTTGATATGCTCGGCCTTGATCCCATTGGCCTCCAACTGTTTCGGAAGCAGGTGGCGGGCGGCGATTTCGAGCTTCTCGCGTTCGGTGTAGCCAGGCAGCCGGATCGTTTCAAGCCGATCCTGGAGTGCAGGCGGAATCGTGTGCAGAACGTTCGCGGTCGCGATGAACATCACGTTAGACAGGTCGTACTCAACGTCAAGATAGTGGTCGTGGAATGAGAAGTTCTGCTCCGGGTCCAGCACCTCCAATAGCGCCGCCGACGGATCGCCGCGGAAGTCCATCCCGAGCTTGTCGACCTCGTCCAGCATGATCAACGGGTTGACCGTTCCCGCTTTCTTCATCATTTGAATTATCTGACCGGGCAGCGCGCCGATGTACGTCCGGCGGTGGCCGCGGACTTCAGCTTCGTCGCGAACGCCGCCCAGGCTCAGCCGCACGAATTTCCGGCCGGTCGCCTTCGCAATCGAGCGCCCCAGGCTCGTCTTGCCGACGCCCGGAGGACCAACGAAGCACAGGATCGACCCGCGCGGCCGCTCGACGAGCTGACGGACCGCAAGATACTCGAGTATGCGCTCCTTGACCTTTTCCAGCCCGTAGTGGTCGTTGTCGAGGACCTCCTGCGCCGTCCGGATGTCTCGCACTTCCTCAGACTTCTCCTTCCACGGCACGGCCAGCAGCCAATCGAGATAGTTGCGCGAGACCGTGCTCTCGGCCGACATCGGCGGCATCTGCTCCAGCCGCCGCAGCTCCGCAACAGCCTTCTCGTAGGCGTCCTTCGTCATCCCCGACTGCTCGATCTTCTGCTTCAGCTCTTCGAATTCGGCCTTCTCGTCTTTGCGGCCGAGTTCCTTATGGATCGCCTTGATCTTCTCATTCAGGTAATACTCCTTCTGCGCGCGTTCCATCTGTCGCTTCACGCGACCGTGAATCGCGCGGTCGACCTGAATCTTCTCAAGCTCAACTTCGAGCACTTCGACGAGACGGGCGAGACGGTCCTGCAGCGAGAAAATCTCCAGCAGGCCCTGTTTGTCTTCGACCGATATCTTCAGATTCGATGCGATGGTATCGCACAATCGGGCGGGGTCGTCATTGCGCAGCGCGGCGGTCAGCGTCTCTGGGTTCGTCAGCTCGGTCGATTGCCTGACGTACTGATCCACGAGCGATCCAATGCGTCCGATCAGCGAGTTCAAGCGGGACCGCGGTTCTGCGGGCTGAGAAGATTTTCTCAATGTCGCCAGCCAGAACTCTCCGTTGTCCTCGACACGGACCGAACGGGCGCGCTCGATCCCCTCGACCATGACTTTGATATTGCCGTCCGGCAGCCGGAGATTGTGGGTGATTCGGGCGATCGTGCCGACCGAGTAGACCTGATCGACCGTCGGCTCATCGATCGTCGCGTCGTGCTGAGTCGCGAGGAATATGGTCTTGTCGCCGCGAAGGGCCGCCTCCAGCGCGCGAACGCTTGCCGACCTGCCGATGACGAATGCAACCATCGTGAATGGAAAAACGACAACGTCCCGGATAGGAACCATCGGGCATCTGAGAACGTCGCTTGGGGTGTTATCGCTGAATTCGTTCATGTCTTAGATGGGTGCCACCGGCCTAGCCGGCCTTTTCCAATACGGGGAAGGTAGCGCGGCGGCTTTCGACCATCTCCCCCGTCACGATGAAGTCCTTCACCTTCTTGTATGAGGGAAGCATAAACATCACGTCGAGCATCAACTCTTCGAGGATCATCCTCAATCCCCGCGCCCCGACCTTGCGCTCACAAGCCATCAGCGCGATGGCTTGCAGCGCGTCGTCGGTGAATCGCAATCGGACGCCCTCGTACTCGAACAACTTTTGATACTGTTTCACCAGGGCGTTCTTCGGCTCGGTCAGTATCTCGACCATGGCGGCCTGATCCAGCTCGTGCAGGGTCCCACAGACCGGCAGGCGGCCGACGAACTCCGGTATCAATCCGAATCTGATGAGGTCTTCGGGCTCGGCCAGAGCCAGCGTCTCACTCACTCTCCGCTTTCTCGCGCTCCTCACGTTGGCGTTGAAGCCCAGGGCCTTCTTTCCGGTTCGTTTCTCGATGACCTTCTCGAGCCCGACAAACGCGCCGCCGCAGATAAAAAGGATGTTCGTTGTGTCAACGGGGAAGAATTCCTGATGAGGATGTTTCCTCCCACCTTGCGGCGGTACGTTGGCTACGGTGCCTTCAAGAATCTTCAGAAGGGCCTGTTGCACGCCCTCGCCCGATACATCGCGGGTGATGGATGGGTTCTCGTCCTTGCGGCAGATCTTGTCGATTTCGTCGATGTAGATGATTCCATTTTGAGCGCGCTCGATGTCGCCGTTGGCCGCCTGGAGAAGCTTCAATATGATGTTCTCGACGTCCTCGCCTACGTACCCGGCCTCGGTGAGCGTCGTTGCGTCCACGATGGTGAACGGCACGTTTAGCATTCGCGCCAGCGTCTGAGCCAACAACGTCTTGCCCGTGCCGGTCGGTCCTATCAGCAGGATGTTGGATTTCTGAATCTCGATGTCGGAGGTCCGTCGCTTCAGCATATCGACTCGCTTGTAGTGCTGGTAGACGGCTACGGCCAGTTTCTTCTTCGTGTCGTCCTGACCGATCACGTAATCGTCCAGGAATTCTTTGATCTCGATGGGCTTGGGAAGGGGAGGACGTCGGGCGGTTGTCTCTTGCTGCTGATCATCGGTGATGATTTCGTTGCAGATATCGATGCACTCGTTGCAGATATAAACGGTCGGGCCGGCAATCAGTTTCTTGACCTCATTTTGAGACTTGCCGCAGAAAGAGCAGCGCAGTGTGTCGTCGCCTCGTCTCATTCAAGCTCTCCGATCTTCGAGAATGTACCTACAATCCTGAGATCTCTCGCGTCCCCTATTCACTCGCGGTGCTCAATCACCTGATCTATCAACCCGTACTCTTTGGCCTGAGCGGCGGTCATAATCCTGTCACGCTCCACGTCGCGCTCGATAATTGAAATGGGCTGTCCGCTGTGCGTGGCCAGCAATTGGCTCGTTAGCTCCCGCATCCGCAATATCTCTTCCGCATGAATCTTGATGTCGGATGCCTGGCCGGATATGCCGCCCATTGAAGGCTGATGAATCAGGATGCGGGCGTTCGGCAGCGCGTACCGCTTGCCCTTCGCGCCGGCAGCCAGCAGCAAGGCGCCCATCGACGCGCACTGTCCCAGCCCGAATGTGATCACGTCCGGCTTTATAAACTGCATGGTGTCGTATATCGCCATACCCGATGTGATCCCGCCGCCGGGGCTGTTGATGTAGAGCGAAATGTCGCGGTCGGGATCTTCAGCCTCCAGAAAAAGGAGCTGGGCAACGACCAGGTTGGCTATCATGTCGTCGATTGGCGTACCTATGAAGATTATGTTGTCTTTCAGGAGTCGCGAATAGATATCGAAGGCTCGTTCACCTCGCGCGGTCTGCTCGACTACCATCGGAACGAGCGCGAGGTGAGGATTGCGCCGGTCATCAAAATTCATATCGTTATTATACGTTGGTTTGCCCATTACCTGAAAACACTTTTTTCGCGGGACCTTCGAGTAATGAAGCGAGAAAGACCACGTGTTCTTAGGGGAAGTTTGGGATCACTCCGCAAATCAGTCTCACCTAACTCGCCGGTTGATCGCCCTTCGACGGGCCGTCATCACCCAAGCCTTCCACTTCGACATTCCTGACATCTGCGGAAGCTATTACGTAATCAAGTGCTTTTCGGTTTCTGATTTGCTCCTTGATGCTATCGACGGTACCTTCCTTTGTCAAGCGAGCCTTAACGGCAGCGGCGGTCTGTCCGGTGGCCTCGGCCAGTTGATCGATCTCACGGTCCACCTCTTCTTCGCTTGGTTCGTCCTTCCGGGCGGCGGCGATGCGGCTCAACACGAAGGACGCACGGACTTCGCGCTCAACCCCTTCCCGCTGCGACTCACGAAGATCTTCCCAGTCCAGCTTCATGGTGCGCGGGTCCAGTCCCTGGGCTGACAGCCGCCGAAAGAGGGAGTTGATCCGCGAGTCCAGTTGCTTTTCGACGATCACCTCGGGAACGTCAAACCGATTCCGGTCCACCAGTTGATCCAACAAAGCGGCTCGCAACCCGGCGTCGGACTTCTGCGCGGCCTGGCGTTCCAGCCGGACTCTGATGTCGGCGCGAAGTTCGTCGATACCCTTGAAGTTCTCGTCTACGACCTTGGCGAATTCGTCATCGGCCTCGGGGAGTTCCTTCACCCCGATTGCCGTGACTTCGGCGGTATAGTCGACGTGACGCCCCGCGAACCGCTTCCCTGAATAGTCCGCCGGATAGTCGATCGATAGGGTCCGCACGTCCCCCACCCGAGTGCCCAACAGCGCTTCGGTGAACTCCTTTAGCGATCCCTGCTCGCCAAGATGGACCTGCGCGTCCTGCTGCTCAATCGTCTCGGGTTCTGCGGCGTCACCTTCGGGAGGTGTGTTCTGGGCGGCGAACACGCCGGTGATATTCGCACTGGCGACGTCGCCAAGTCTCGCCTCACGGTCCTCGACCGGAACAAGCTCGGCCTGACCCTCCCGCAACTGATTGATCGCCTTCTCGACGTCCTCATCGCGTACTTTGTAAACAGTTCTGATGGCCGGCAGATTGGTGTAGTTTGCAAGCTCCCACTCGGGCGCAATCTCGAAAGAGAACGTCACGTCGATCGATTCATCGTCACCAAACTTCAGTTCATCCACGGACGGTTCGCCGACAAGCTTGAGTTCCTTTTCGCGAACCGCGTCGCTCAGCGCGTGAGGCAACAGGTGAGACACGACCTCGTCGCGAAGCTCTTTTCGGAATCTAGTCTTGACGACTGAGCGAGGCACGTGGCCGCGCCTGAAACCTGGAATGTTGATGCGCCGGGCAAGATCGGAGGCAATCCGGTCGGTCTCAGCCAGCACAGTCTCGGCGGGTATCTCGAGCCGCACTTGCCTCTTGCATTTCTCCTGTACGGTTACGGTGATGTTCATTTGGGTCCGCGATCCCCTGATTCAATAATTCGTTGGCCCATCGACTCAATCAGGAACTGAGCCAATGGGCCGACATTTCAAAACTCCATTGGTGCGAAAGGGGGGACTCGAACCCCCACACCTTTCGGTACCAGATCCTAAGTCTGGCGCGTCTGCCAATTCCGCCACTTTCGCAAGTACCGAAGAGTTACGATAGTCGATGACGGCGCGTGCGTGCAACCGGCGCGTCAACGAGGCTCGTCCGTGTTCGGCGCTCTGGCCGCGCGTCTAAGGGGCGAGTTTGAAGTGTTGAGATCAGAGCATCAGAGCACTCGTCGCTTGACAATGCCGGAATCCGAAAACTAAGATGAGCCTGCCGTACGACACTTCTTTACCGATCAGGTTGGTGATCTGATGGTTCAGGCCTTAGCGTTTCTACTGCAAGCTCAAACTCAAGCCCCGGCCACGAAGTCGGCCGCGCCGCCGATATACGGTTACATCCCTATAGTCATTTTCTTTCTAATCGCGGTGCTGCTTCCAATCGTACTGCTCGGACTGTCACGGCTGTTGCAGCGGCGGGTCTTCGAGCGGGCGAAGCTGATGCCCTACGAGTGCGGCATCGACCCGATAGGCGATGCTCGAGAGCGTTTTTCGGTGCGCTTCTACATCGTCGCGATGCTGTTCCTGGTCTTCGATGTCGAGACCATCTTCTTGTTTCCGTGGGCGGTGATCTATGACCGGCTGGCGATATTCGGCCTGGTTGAGATGCTCGTGTTCATAGGAATCCTGATCGTCGGCTACTATTACGCGTGGCGAAAGGGCGCACTGGAGTGGGCGTGAGGAATTGCGGATTTTAAATTTTGGTTTTGGATTCAGTACCTATTTGGAAACGCACGCAGATCTGATAGCGAGAATCCAAAATCGAAAATCCAAAATCGGTCGGGGGTGTATGGCAAACGAGAGGGAAGAGATAATCGAATCTTCGAGCGGCATCATCACGTCATCCGTTGACTTCGTCTTCAACTGGGCGCGGAAGTCCGCCCTGTGGCCGATGACCTTCGGACTGGCCTGTTGCGCGATCGAGATGATGGCGACCGGTGCGTCACGATTCGATATGGACCGCTTCGGCGCCGGCGTCTTCCGGCCCAGTCCCCGGCAGTCGGACCTGATGATAGTCGCCGGCACGCCGACGCTGAAGATGGCGCCCGTCATCAAGCGCGTCTGGGACCAAATGCCCGAGCCCAAGTGGTGTATAGCCATGGGAGCTTGCGCATCGACCGGCGGTCCGTTCCCCACTTATTCCACCTTGCAAGGCGTTGACCGGATCGTGCCGGTCGATGTTTACATTCCCGGCTGCCCGCCGCGCCCCGAAGCGCTCCTCTACGGGCTGATGAGGCTTCAGGACAAGATCATGCAGGAGCACCCGACGCGTTTCATCTTCGGCCGCGGCAGCGTCACGCAGGAGGACGTCGAGCCGGCAGCCACATCCGTAGAAACCACTCACGCGTAGAAGCCCGAATCGCGGATAAGAACTCGCAATTCACCAGGCCGGATTCTGGTACCTTCACTCCGGCTTCCAAGCGCACTTCCCCGCCGAGGAACACCGGCGCTTCGCACGTCAGCCTGGAATACGTCGGATTCAACGACACACGATTCAACGGGAGTGGCAAATCGCCCGGTTGTAGTACAGAATATCAGCGCTCGTCGAAGCGGACTTCAATCATAAGCCGTCAAGGATCCAGGCTGGGGAGAGTATGCCACACATCGGTCATCTGTCGCGGGAGAACTCGGCCCTCATCGTAGTCGACATGCAGGAAGCGTTTCGTCCCGTGATCCAGGATTTTGCGGAAGTCGCCTCGCGCATTGGCAAGGCGGTTCAGGGCGCTCAGTTGCTCGGTGTTCCGATCATCGTCACCGAGCAGTACCCGCGCGGACTCCGGCACACCGCGGAAGAGATCACGCGCCACCTGCCGCCGACCTCCAACATCGTCGAGAAGATGTGTTTCAGCTCGTGCGGGGTTGAGGAGTTTCAATCCCTGCTCATCAGCCATAACGTCAGGCAGGCGCTCGTCTGCGGCATCGAAGCGCATATCTGTGTCACGCAAACCGTTCTCGATCTACTCGCCGGCGGAATAGACGTTCACCTGCTGGTGGACTGCATAACCGCTCGAAAACGAGAGAGCATTGAGGTCGCCCTCGCGCGCTTAACCCGCGCCGGGGCCGGCCAATCCAATATCGAGATGGCGCTGTTTGAAATGCTGCGCGGCGCCGACACTCCGCAGTTCAAGGCCGTGCAGAGCCTGATCAAATGAGAGCCCGAAATGCCGCACGCACCGCAGCCGATTAATATGGACGATCTCAACCCTCAGCAGCGCGAGGCGGTCGAAGCGGTTGAAGGACCTATGCTGATTCTCGCCGGCGCGGGATCGGGCAAGACTCGCGTGATTACTCAGCGGATCGTCTACCTGATGGAGCGCGCAGAAGTTCGCCCTGAGAACATCCTCGCCGTCACCTTCACCAACAAAGCCGGAGAGGAGATGAAGGCGCGCGTCGAGGCGATGCTCGGCCCCGGACTGCGGAAGGCGTCGCCCCTGATCTCGACATTCCACTCATTCTGCGTGCGAGTCTTGCGCCGGAACATAGCGCGCCTTGAGGCGGGGTACTCCAGCAACTTCACGATCTACGACACTGACGATCAGCTCCGCGTGGTGCGCCAGATTCAGAAAGAGACGGGCCTGGATGAGAAATCATACCCGGCGCGGCAAGTGCTCTCGACGATTAGCTGGGCCAAAAACCGGCAGACCTCGCCCGCGGCGTACCTCGACGCCGATCACGTCACGGAACGGCGAGAAAAGACCGCCCGAGTCTATCAGCTCTACGAACAAAGGCTCGCTCAGTCCAATGCGCTCGACTTCGACGACCTGTTGATCAAGGCGGTCGAGTTGCTTCGCCGCATCGACGATGTTCGGCAGTACTACCACGAACGATTTCGTCACGTGATGATTGACGAATTCCAGGACACCAACGGCATACAGTACCAACTTGCTCGGCTGATAACGGCCGGCGAGGCCCGGCCTGATCGCGCGATCATGCTCGACGAAGGCCGCTGGAAAAAGCGGAGCCTGTGTGTAGTCGGCGACCTCGACCAGAGCATCTACGCGTTTCGTGGCTCGGACTTCAACATCATTCTGAACTTTCAACATGACTTTCTCGGAACCAGGACGATTAGGCTCGAACAGAACTACCGCTCGACGCAGACGATCCTCGACGCCGCCAATCGCGTTATCGAGCACAACCGCCGGCGGTTGGCTAAGACGCTGCTCGCCAGTGAGGCATTGGGCCGGGGCGAGAAGATTCGCTATTACCAGTCATACGACGGCGAAGGTGAGGCGGCTTTCGTGGGCGATAGGATTCAAGAGCACCTCCGCCAGCCACACGACGCCCGGCTCGTTGTCCTTTACCGCACAAATGCGCAGTCCCGTCTGTTTGAGGAGTCGCTCCGCCGGCGCGGCGTCCCCTATAACATCGTCGGCGGGTTCTCTTTCTACGAGCGGGCCGAGGTGAAAGACGTGATCGCCTATCTCAAGCTCGCCTTGAATCCGAACGACGACATAGCGATGGCGCGCGTGATCAACACACCGGCTCGCGGTATCGGCAAGACTACCCTCGACACGCTGACCTCACTCCAGCGGGAACTCGGCCTTTCGTTGTGGGAGGCGACCCGGATCGCGATCGAGCGATTCACTCTCGCGCCTCGGGCGACGAAGGCTCTCAGGGGATTCAGGGATGTGATTCTGCGGCTCCTAGACCGAGTCGCGGCCGGGCAGTCGCTTTCAGAGATAGTCAAAGGCGCGACTATGGACACCGGCTATGTTCGGGCGCTCGAGGAAGAGAAGACGGTTGAAGCGGAGGGCCGGCTCCAAAACATCGAGGAACTCGCGAACGCGGCAGTGGAGGCGGAAACTAAGGGCGATTCGTTGATGGACTTCATAGACCACGCCGCGCTCGTGTCGGACACCGACCAGTACAGGGCAGACGCGCGCGCAACGCTGATGACGATGCATTCGGCTAAGGGGCTTGAGTTCCCGATCGTTTTCATCGCCGGAATGGAGGAGGGCCTTTTTCCGCATTCGCGGTCGGCGGCCAGCGAAGACGATCTCGAAGAGGAGCGGCGGCTTTGTTACGTCGCGATAACGCGAGCGCAAAAGCTCGTGTACGTCACCCATGCGAAGAAGCGCCGCACGTTCGGCGAGGAAGCGCCGGCCGAACCATCGCGCTTCTTGAACGAGATCCCGCTCGAGCTGATGGAGAACCTCTCCCCGGGAGCCTCGTGGCTGGGTTTCGCCACTCCTTCCGAAACGCGGGCGCCTAGTGGAGAACCAACTCGCGCGATCAAGAGAACTTCGACCTATCAAGGCAAGACATACAACTCCGTCGAGAGCGTTGCCGAGTTCTTCAAGCGGCGCACAGGCGCCAGCGATGGCAGGCGAACTAGAGCCGCCCGAGGCCGCCGAATCAGCGCGAGTGCCGACGAAGACGAGGTAACCAGCGAATCACACGACGCCCCCGCTGCTCAATTCGGAGTCGGTTCTCGCGTGCGTCACAAGAGGTACGGCGTTGGGGTCGTGCTTAGATCGGAGGGTGCGGGCGAAGACGCCAAGCTCACCGTGAGCTTCCCCGGCTTCGGGCAGAAGAAGTTCGTCGCCAGGTTCGCGGCGTTGGAAAGGGCTTAGAGGCACATCCAATCGCGACTTGTGATCCCGATCGGAAGCGGAGACTCATGACAGTCAGAGTTGCTGCGATTCAGGCCGCGCCGGTTTACATGGACCTCGCACGGTCCGTCGACAAGACCCTCACGCTAATCGAGCAGGCGAAGCAACGCGGCGCGAAGTTGGTTGTCTTTCCCGAGACGTGGCTGCCCGGGTATCCAGCGTGGCTCGATTGCTGCCGGGACATCGGTCTCTGGGACCACGAACCCACGAAGAAAGTCTACGCGCGGCTGATGGAGAACAGCGTCGAGGTGCCGGGGCCGGTCGCCGAAGCGCTGGCTCAAGCAGCGCGCGAGAATGACGTCGTCCTCAACATCAGCGTTCAGGAGCGGGTCAAAGAAGGCCGCGGCCGAGGAACGCTGTACAACACAATGCTCACATTCGATGCGGACGGAACACTGCTCAATCGGCATCGCAAGGTCATGCCGACTTTCACCGAGCGATTGATCTGGGACGAAGGCGACGGGTCGAGTTTGACGGCGGTCAACACCGCCGCGGGCAGAACGGGCGGACTCATTTGCTGGGAGCATTGGATGCCGCTCGCCCGGCAGGTCTTGCACGACTCAGGCGAAGACATCCATGTCGCCGCGTGGCCGCAGGTGAAGGAGATGAATCTGGTAGCGAGCCGCCATTACGCTTTTGAGGGACGATGTTTTGTCATCGCTTGCGGCGGAATAATGACTGCGAGCGATCTGCCGTCGGAGCTTGATCCCATCGAGTCGCTCGCGGAGAACCCCGGCGCGCTTGTACTCAACGGCGGCAGCGCGATCATTGCACCCGATGGATCACTGCTGGCGGGTCCCGTCTTCGGCGAAGAGGCGATCATCACTGCCGATCTCGACTTCTCCCGGATTGCCGAGGAAAATCTCACCCTCGATGTCACCGGCCACTACTCACGCCCCGACGTCTTCGAAGTCAGATTGAAGTCCGAACGATTAGAATAGGCTGGTGGATGTAGGTCGACGGATCCGAATCTGGCGGCCAAGCTGATTCGGATCACCTCTTCGGGGGACGATCCTACGATTCTCACAGGACTGGCGACAAGGATGTATTTTTCCGCTCCGGGCAAAGCTCCATTACCGTGAGAGGGAGAACGGAAACGAAAGCGGACAGACCACAAGAGATGCTGAACCCCCAGGATTTGCCCGCTCTGCTGTGAGGAGGTCCAAGATGAAAAAGCTGCTTTACACAAGTTTCATACTCTCTGCGATCGTTTACATTGCCCCGTCGCTGTTCTCCGCCGAGAGCCCGGCCCGACCCGAAGGCGCCGAAGCCCGGCCAACGGTTCAGTATCGCGAGACCAAATCCCGGACGGCACGATCAAGACGCCGTCAGTCACAAGCGAAAAGCCGCGTCGTCAAGCAAGCCGAAACTGCGAACATTGAATCAGAATCGAACGACACGACGCGCGACGCGAAAGCCGGTATGGAAGGCCCAGAGGTAGCGGTGGCGTCCCCGGAGTTAGTGGTGAAGCAATGATCTTCCCGCGGCGCAATCAGGCTTAACACCCTGACCCTCCCACGAACGCCGATTAGATCACTTCGACGCCCGGCGGGTACGCCAACCCGCAATCGACGATCTGCCAGCCGCCACGGACGCGAATGATTTCAAGATTGAGTATGTATCCTGGAAGCACGAGCCGCGCTATCGGTTCCGGAAGGAGGATCGGCCAGATCGTCTCGCCTGAGATCACGTCATCAACTTCGATCTGACAAGCCTCGACTCTTACGACGCTGAAGTATCCTTCCAACGCGAGCGGTTGTCCGCCGTCTCCCACGTCATACTCGCTGTGACCGCCGTCCTCAAAGGAAGTGAGGAACTCGGGAAAACTGAATGGGCCGCCTCGCTGCGCGGAGCACTCCTGAATTGCGCGGCCGAGAGCCAGCGCCCGTGGGAGGCTCAACTCGAGATCCTTCAAGACCGGCGAGCACTGATCGCTCAATTGGGTTCCGGTGTTGTGGTCGGCCCACCTGAAGAAATCGGCGAGGAGGCCGATCAGCGCCGGTGGCGAGATGGATTCATCAGCCGGCAGACGGCTCGCGGCTTCGATGCACCATCTGCCGAGGAAATCACGGACCAGATATGGCGTTACTTCTGTCAGTTCGGTACACGTTGAGGCGTATCTCCCGAATATATCGATCGCGTCGTTACTGCGTACAGGTTGCTGATGATTGTCGGGAGACGTTGCGTCGAGCCCTGAAGCGCTGCGGAAGGCTGCGATTGCATCTTGCAGCGTCATCGCTTTCTGGCGCGACTGGTCTTAGCCGTCGGCTTCGCGATCGCCGCGGCCGTTTTCAGGTGTCGTGTTAAGGCTCGGCTGGCGGCGGGCCGCTTCGGGGCGGGCTTTGCGGATCCGCGCTTTCTTCCGGTGAGGTTGGTTTTGGATTGTTGCGCGCGTTTGACAGGCTTGGCGGACTTCTTCGGCTTGGAACGCGGCCGTTTCTTCGTAGGAGCGGCTTCCAATGTACCGTTGAGCAAATCCCATAACCGCTGATCATCTTTGAGGTCGCTCAACTCTTCGACTGGGTCCTTGTAGTGCAACAGAACAGCGTAGAGGTGCTCGATCGAGAACGTCTTGTCGTCGAGCAGCGTTCTCAGCACTTTTTCCACCCGGCGTGGATGCGTTTCGGCGACGCGTTCAAAGGCGAGGATGCTGATGTCGGGATCCTTAATGTACCTCCACACCAGGTCGCGCCACTCAGGTACGGCCTTGTCGGGATCGTGCGTTTCAAAAACGCGCCTGAACTTCTTATAGTCCGGCAGCAGCACGATCCCCTCGAATTCATCGCAGAGTATGGTCACATCGCTCGCGCCAAGGATTTGCGCGGGCGGGGATGGCAACTCGGGCAGCATGAGATCGCGCCCGAATTCGGACTTGAACCGCTCGGCAGGCGTAAGGCCAGTCTCTGCGTCGGGCCGCTCGTTCAGCAGGTAATTCTGGAATCGGTTGATCGTCGAGGTGAGGTTACTCGATTTTACGGTGAGCTCAGAACATCCAAAGAGGTCACAGAATGCGCTGCACTGTTCGCGCTGGGCCTCTTCCAGCGCTTCGGGCGAATTCAAGTTATCGATTGCCCGCCGCATCTCGAGTGCTTCGGTAGCGGCTTCCCGATCGGGCAGGATAAGTTGAAGTCCCGAGAACACGAAACCGTCGCCCAACGGCAACAGCCTGGCGGTTATGTACTGCCCTCGCTTAAACGGAGTCTCGCCTAACGGCAGAAGGGTGCGCACGGCGAAGCTGTCGCCGCTGTCCATTTCTCGCAGCACGAGAGAGTTGTTTCGGATCGACTTCAGTTCGAAGACGCTGTTGATTGAGTCCTGCCACTCCGAGACAATCCTGACCTGGTCGTCGTCCAGGTCTTGGTGACCCTCCAGGAAATGATTGAGCGCCCCCTCGCCGCGCTCATCGAACCAGTCAAACAAAAACCAGTCGAGGATGATCTGGGACTCGGATTCGTCCGGCTCATCGGAGACTTCGAAGAACAGCTTCCTCTGGCGCTCATACTCTTCCTGGAGCGCACCCGCCGTAGCAAGCTCCGTCAGCATGCGTTTCAGTTCTTCAGCCCGCTTCAAGTCTGCCGAACCCGGACTGGCTCCATACGAAGATGCCATTGATTGCTCCAATCGCGGCCGCTCGTGACTGTCAAATCGAGCAGCGCTCAAATTCTAGTCGCCGCTTTCAAAATACGTCAACCGCAGTTGATGCACCAGAGCTTCGCTTTCATCAAAGGGGGAGCGGTCCGACTCTCGGACAACGTTAAGGTGTGCGGTTTCGGAGGGCAAACATTCCGGTTCAATAAGCAACGTTCTGAGAAACTGCATCACGGGGCGGAATACGAGCGACCTGCTCGTCAATAGTTCAGGCGCCGGCCCCGGCACGGCCGCTACGACTTGCGCGACGAAGCAAACGCGGCAGCGCGCGTGTCGGCACGCCGCCTGATTCTCTCCCATTCGCTGACGACTCGCGCGCGCCGGTTCTCGAGCGCATCTGCGAGGAGGTTCACGAGTTCGTCGTCGAACAGGTCGGGACTGTCGCCTTGTTCGCGGAGAGACTCCATGATGCTGATGTAGTCGATGACTTCTGCTACATCCGATTCCGTCAGAGTGTCGGCTTTGAACTTGAGTAACTCGCGATTGGACATCCGCTCTCCCATCGTGCACCTCCGCGCGCCTCAGCGGGAGTACACCGCAGAGCGATTCATCCCGCCGGGAGCTTGATTGTGATGACTCGTGAGAACCAACTCACGATGTGATCCATTTGAATCGTAGGAGCTACCCCTTCCTTCTTTTCTGTTTATGCGGCGATGGTATCCGAAGGCGCGATGCAAATCAAGTCTTGGCCTGACTGCCCACGCGCGTACGGTCAAGGCCCTCTGTAGAGAGGTCATCTCGTCTTTTTGTAGCTTGTGAACCGGACCGTCACTATGACTCGAGTGTAACGATTACCGACGCGAATCTGATCGTCGGCACGCGCGTCAGCCGGAAACCAGTACTTGCCGTAGTTCTGATAATAAGTCTCGAATCGCGGCGTCCTGTGCTCGTACTGCTCGGGCAGCGCTTGGCCCGCGACTTTCACGACCTGGAAGTCCTGGTCGTCGATCCACACGCGGCCTTTCAGGTACCGGTCAGTACTCTTCGCGGGATCGGGCATTCTCACTTTCGGTTTCACGTCGAAGACGTACGTGTCTAACTCATCAACCCGCTCCTGTCCGACGTAGTTGAACTCGTATTGATTGAGCGTTTCGGGCGTGACGACGAAGTGATAGACGCGCGTCAGGTTGTTCGCGGCGTTCGTGGTGATGAACACGTTGGTCGGCAGCGTCGATTTGTCCTCAAAGACCTTCTCCTGCCGCTTTCCGTCCGCATCGTATGAAACCTGCGAGAAGCGATAATACTTTCCGGTGATCACGTCGGCCGCGCTGACCGTCTCGATTGTCAGCTCGGCGTAGTAGGTGTATCCGCGCAGGGCGGCGGCCACCTGCGTGCCAATCTCCGTCGCCTTCTTTAGTACCTCCGCGGGCTCGCGTTTCTGCGTCGCCTGGCTCCGCGCCGGGCTCCGGCTGAGGAATTCCGAGCTGCCGAACATGCCGAAAACAACGACGAGCGAAAACAGGGGGACCCGGCGCCTGGAACCGTAGAACCGCCGTCGATGGCTGCTGGGATGTCCCGTGTCCGTATTACCCATGCATCACCTCCCGGGCCTCACGCGCTTGTACGCCGAGTACGTGATCTTCACTTTGATTGGAAGATCGAACCGCCTGAAGTTGAGCACGTCGTCTGCGTAGAGAAAGCTCGGAAGCCAGTACTTATCGTCGACGATCTCGCGATAGAACTCGAACTTCGGGAACCGTGCCCGCTCGTCTTTTGCCAGCACCGCTATGCCCTCGGCCTTCACAATCTGGAAATCCTGATCATCGATCCAGATTCGCCCCTTGAACGGATGTTCGCCCCGCGGCCACTTCGAGGCGCCGCGCAACTCCACCGGCTCGACCGCGAACGCGTAGGTCGCGAGTTCGTCCAGTTTTTGCCGCTCTAGGAACCTCACCGTGTATCGCGTCTGCGTCTCCGGCGTCAGGAAGAACGGCTCGATGCCGATCAGGCTCTTAAAGTCCGGCTTCGGAAGGTCGAGAGCCGTGGTCAACGGACTCGGCGGATAGTCGAGTATCCTCTCCACGCGGTCGCCGAGATCGTCATAGGTGAACTCCGAGACCCGGTGGAGCTGAGCCGTAAGGCTGCGCGCCTCCCCGAACGTCTGGACGAGTATGTCTTGCCGGTACGAGTAGTCAAGCTCGACGGTCTTGAGCTTGGCTTCGTTGGAGATCGCTCGCTGAAGCGCTTCCTCGGGAGCAGTCGCCTTCCCGGCTTGGGAATCAAACCCGCGGCTTCTTGCGACCGACGCGAGGGCGAGCGCCGCAACAGCAAGCACCGACAATGTGGGACGAGCAAGAGTGGCTTTCATAATGACAGAGGACGGAAGTGTGCTCGCCTGCGTCGTCTCAACCCGGGACGTGCTCGATACTAATGCGCGCGGACCGTCTATTCAAGCCGTTGCGGTGGGCGTGGTGGGCGTTTCGGTTCGGGCTTCTTTTGCTGCTGCGGCTCACCGGCTTTGTCCTTCTCGGCGGCCTTTACTTCCTCTTCGGTTGCCGGCTCACCGCCCTCGACCACCCGGATGCCGGTGACAAACTTCTTGTAGTTCTTATAGCGAACGACCATCCGAAACCCGACCGGCCCGCTCTTGAACTGCAGCACATCGTCGGCAGAAACGTAGGTTGGGAACCAGAACCGTCCGTCGATGTTCTCGCGGTAAGATTCAAAGTGAGGGAACTTCTGCCCCCCGATTTCCGGAACGGCAATGCCGGCGACCTTCACAATCTGCAGGTCGTGATCATCCACCCAGATGCGTCCCTGAAAGTAGCGCTCGTTCTTCTGAAACTTCTTCGGCTTGACGTCGAAGATGTAGGTATCCAACTCATCGAGCCGTTCCTTGCCGGTGTAGTCAATCTGATACTTTGGTAGGTCTTCAGTTGTCAGGGCGAACGGCTGAATGCCTCCCAGGTCTTGCTCGTCTTCGCGGGTGATGTTAAGCGTGAGCGTCGAAGGCGGAAAATACGTGATCTTCTCGAAGCGATTGCCGAGGTCATCGTAGACAATGTCCGACACGCGTTTGAACCGGCCGGTGATGGAGCCCGCCTCTCCGATGGTCTGAATGTCGATGTCCTGTGTGAAGGTGTAATTATTCCTCGCGATCTTATTCTGGCTCTCAGCCGCCGCGAAGCGCTGGATGACTTCCTGGATAGGTATTTGTTCGCCGTGTGACTGCGCGTAAACGGACGGCGCCGCGCAAACGATTATTGAAGCGGTAACCAGTCGAAGTGCTCTTGACCCCATCTGTTCTCCCCTCGCAGCTATTGTAGGTGGCTGACACCGCAGCCACAAGCACCCGTTTGCCGGCCGATTAGTCTGATGAGATCACCACGGCTCAAGTTGGACGACATTCGGACTTCGCGCATTCGGAGAACCGCATCAAACTCGCGAGTGGCCCAAACGAGTCGCAGTTTGACTCGCCTGTAGGTGAACGATACTATTTTCACTTGAGACATCGAGAGATGACGCGACCATTCAAACGCCGTTCGATCTCACCACGCGACCACACACTTCGAAAAGGGAAGAGGCCATGAGCATCGAATCCGTCATCGGCGACAACTTCATCACCACCAAGGTCAGCGAGCTTGCCAACTGGGCGCGAAAGAACTCGCTGTGGCCGATGCCGTTCGGGACTGCGTGCTGCGCCATCGAGTACATGTCAGTCGTCTCGGCGCATTACGACGTCTCGCGGTTCGGCGCCGAAGTTGTTCGGTTCTCGCCTCGTCAGTCGGACCTCCTGATGGTCATGGGCACAATCACCGACAAAATGGGGCCCGTCCTGCGCAGAATCTACGATCAGATGGCCGAGCCTAAATGGGTCATCTCGATGGGCGCGTGCGCCACATCGGGCGGGTTCTATCGGGCGTATCACGTGATGCAGGGCATTGACGAGGTCGTGCCGGTCGATGTTTACATCCCTGGGTGTCCTCCGACGCCGGAAGCCGTCATTCAAGCAGTGCTAATGATTCGCGAGTTGATCGACAAAGAACGCGAGATCGACGCCGAAGCGCGGATGGAACTCCGCGACCGAGCGCGAAGGGAGATCACCGAGACTTCGCCCAAGCCTCTTCTGATAGCCGAACAGCAGGCACGAGAGGCGATGCGGCTGGTTCACATCACCCGTCAACGCGCCGCCGAGGAGAACCCGATCGTCGCGGCGATAAACGCCCGGTTCGTAGATCAAGTCCTCGACGTGAATGACTTCCGCGGCGATCTGACCCTCACGCTCAAGCCTGACCGCATCAAGGACGTCTGCCGCGCGCTGAAAGAAGAGCAGACGACGAAGTTCGATCTGCTCAGCACCATCACCTGCGCGGATTATCAGGGTTACCCGGACAAGACGCCGAACGAGAGATTCACCGTCGTATACCACCTCTACTCGATCGATCACGGCCACCGCGTCCGGCTGAAGGTCCCGCTTCCCGAATCGGCTCCGGAAGTCGATTCGGTGACAACGGTCTGGAAGACGGCCAACTGGTGGGAGCGGGAGACGTTCGACATGTTCGGGATTCGGTTTCGCAACCACCCCGACCTGCGGCGCATCCTCTGCCACGAAGAATTCATCGGCCACGCCTTGCGCAAGGACCACGAGCCAGGCGCGCGCACGCCGCTGTCGCGCGATTACAAACTTCCGATCGAGTACATGACCGAGTGGGACGAAGACGAGACCCGGGACCGGCTAGGCGGCGATCCGACGATCATCAACATCGGCCCTTCGCATCCCGCGACTCACGGCACGCTGAGGATCGTAGCGCGGCTCGATGGTGAGAGGATCGTTGATGCGGACGTCGAGATCGGCTACCTGCATCGCTGCTTCGAGAAGATGGCCGAGACCCATCAGTGGAACCAGGTGATTCCGTACACCGACCGGCTAAACTACATGTCCTCGTTCCTAAACAACGTCGGATACGTGATGGCGGTCGAGAAGCTGCTCGGCATCGAAGTTCCGAAGCGCGTCCAGTACATCCGCGTAATCCTCGGCGAGCTGTCGCGAATAATGGATCACATGGTTTGCGTCGGGACGAACTTGCTCGACATCGGTGCGATAACGAATTTCTGGTACACCTTCGAGCCGCGCGAGGAGATATACGATCTGCTCGAGATGACCGCCGGCGTCCGAATGATGGTGAGCTACGTTCGCGTCGGAGGGCTCTCGGCGGATTTGCCGAAGGACTTCGTTCCGCGTTGCCGAGACGTGTTGAAGCGATTGCCGAAGTACATCGACGACGTGGACAGGCTGAATACAAACAACAAGATATTCAAGGACCGGGCGATTGGAGTGACGGCGATCAGTCGGCAGGACGCAATCGAATGGGGGATGACCGGCCCGATGCTGAGGGCTGCCGGAGTGCCGTACGACATTCGGCAGGTGCATCCGTATTCAAGCTACGACGACTTCGATTTCGAAGTGCCGGTCGGCAGCAGTGGCGACGTATATGACCGGTACCTTGTCCGCATGGAAGAGATGCGGCAAAGCCTTCGAATTGTCGAGCAGGCACTCGAGAACCTTCCCGAAGGACCGTACCAGGTTGACGACCGGAGGATAACGCTGCCGCCGAAGCTCGGGGTCTACAACAACATTGAAGACCTGATGAACCACTTCAAGCTGGTGATGCATGGGATACAACCGCCGCCGGGCGAGGTCTACGGCTACACCGAAGGCGGCAATGGCGAGCTTGGCTTTTACATCGTGTCCGACGGCTCGATGCGGCCGTGGCGAGTTCATGCTCGCGGTCCATGCTTTCCTATCTTTTCAGCGTTCCCAAAAATGATCGAAGGCGGGCTGGTGTCGGACGCGGTCGCCGCGCTAGGGAGTCTCAACATCGTCGCCGGGGAGCTCGATCGATGATTGAATTCAGTGGCGACGGCAAGCGGCGCTACCAGAACATCCTGAGCCATTATCCCGAAAAGCGCGCCGCGTTGATCCCAGTGCTGACGCTCGCTCAGCGCGAGTTCGGCTGGATATCGAAAGAGGTCGCCGAGTACGTCGGCAAGTTGATGGGCTATCCTGCGTCGGACGTGCTCGCGGTTGCGTCCTTCTACACGATGCTGCACAAGAAGCCCGCGGGCAAGTACCACATGGAAGTGTGCCGCAACGTGAGCTGCTGGCTGAAGGGAACCTACGCGTGCGTTGATGCGATCAAGCAGCGGCTCAACGTCGATTTCGGCGGAGTGACCGCGGACGGAAAGTTCAGTTTCGCGCTGACTGAATGCCTGGGCTCGTGCGGCACCGCGCCGGCCATGCAAGTCGGCGACAGGTACTATGAAGATTTGACTCCCGCGAGCGTCGTGGAGATCATCGAGAAACTGGCGAATGATTAAGATACTCCTCGAGAACACGGACAAGGTGGACCAGGTTCGATTAGAGAAGTACAAACAGCGCGGGGGTTATCGCGCGCTGCGCAAGGTCCTCACGATGGACCCGCCCGCGATCATCGAGGAGGTCAAAGCGAGCGGGCTGCGCGGCCGCGGCGGTGCGGGGTTCCCGACCGGAATGAAGTGGGGCTTCGTTCCGCGCAACACGGGCAAGCCGACTTACCTGTTGTGCAACGCGGACGAGAGCGAGCCCGGGACCTTCAAGGACCGCATCCTGATGGAGCGCGATCCTCACCTGATGATCGAAGGCATGGCGATCGCGTGCTACGCGCTCAACTGCCATCTCTCCTACATCTACTTGCGCGGCGAGTACGAGTTCATCGCCCACACGGTGCAGAGGGCGCTCGACGAAGCATATGAGGCGGGCGTGCTTGGACCGTCGGTCTTGGGCCATGATTTCGCGCTCGACATTCATCTCCACCTCGGTCAGGGCGCCTACATCTGCGGCGAAGAGACGGCGCTGATCGAATCGCTCGAAGGCTATCGCGGTTATCCGAGGATCAAACCGCCGTTCCCGGCGACTCATGGTTTTCTGGCTTCGCCGACCGTAGTCAACAACGTCGAGACTCTGTGCGCGCTGCCATGGATCATCACCAATGGCGGCGCGGCGTATGCCTCGATCGGCACCGAGAAGAGCAAGGGGACCAAGCTATTCTCAGTCTCGGGCCACGTGGCAAAACCTGGGGTGTACGAAGTGGAGATGGGCTACCCGTTGCTTGAGTTCATCAACAAAGAGGCAGGGGGCATTCCGAACGGCCACAAGCTGAAAGCCGTTATTCCGGGAGGTTCGTCGGTGCCGGTGCTGACCGCGCAAGAATGCGAAGGGGTGGGTCTCGACTACGAGTCGCTGCTCAAAGCCGGGTCGATGTTGGGGTCGGGCGGTATGATCGTCTTCGACGACACGACAAAGATGCCCGAGGTGTTGTCGGTGATCGCGGACTTCTATGCGCACGAATCCTGCGGCCAGTGTACGCCGTGCCGAGAGGGGACCGGCTGGGCAGCGAAGATTCTGCGCAATATGGTGTCGGGAACGGGAAAGTGGTCGGATGTCGACTTGCTGCTGAAGATCGCCGACATGATGGAAGGCAAGACCATATGCCCGCTCGCCGACGCCGACGTCATGCCCATTCGGAGTTTCGTGACGAAATACCGGCGCGAATTTGAAGCCCTTTGTTCGAGTTAGAAGCGGCTGTGGGTTGAAAGACATGCCGAAGTTCACGATTAACGGACAAGAAGTCGAAGCTAGGGACGGCCAAACCATCATCCAGGCGGCCGAGGAGATCGGCGTCGATATCCCGCACTATTGTTACCACCCCGACTTACCGATCGACGGCAACTGCCGAATGTGCCTCGTCGATGTCGAGAGGATGCCGAAGCTCACTCCCGCCTGCGCTACTGTGGTGACCGAGGGCATGGTGGTGCGCACGAACAACGAACGTGTGAAGGAGGCCGTGCGCGGCGTGCTCGAGTTCCTGCTGGTGAATCATCCGGTTGATTGCCCGGTATGCGATCAGGCGGGTGAATGCCGCCTGCAAGACTACTACATGGTCTACGGTCTTCACACCAGCGAGATTCCGCTCGGGATGAAAGTGCGAAAGCGCAAGGTCATCGATCTTGGGCCGATGGTTGTGTTGGACCAGGAGCGTTGCGTGCTCTGTTCGCGATGCGTGCGGTTCTGCGACCACGTGACGGGGACGGGCGAGCTTCAGTTCTTTGGGCGCGGCGATCACGTTGCGATCGGCACCTTCGAAGACCGGCCGCTCGAGAACGCGTATTCGGGGAACGTCGTGGACATCTGTCCGGTCGGCGCGCTCACGTCGCGGGACTTTCGATTCAAGTGCCGGGTATGGTTTCTTCACGGCGCCGACTCGGTGTGCGGCGGCTGCTCTACCGGTTGCAGCGTCAGGATCGACCATCGGGATGGCACGATCTTCAGATTACTGCCCCGCCGGAATCCGGAGGTGAATAAGAGCTGGCTATGTGATGAAGGGCGAATGAGTTTTCACGCCCTATCAACCGGCTCACGGATCGTCCAACCAAAGGTTAAGGGACCCGCCGGCGTTCCCACGGCAGCGCGTTGGGATGAAGTAATAGCCTCGATCAACAGCAGGCTGAAGGAGACGGCAGCCGCTCACGGCTCGGGCTCGATAATCGGAATTGGCTCCGCGTCGGCAACAAACGAAGCGCTCTTTTTGTTCAAGCGATACCTGTCGGATCGACTCGGCGCGACGCGGTTCGAGTTTCGGCTTGACGGGGAAGACAGGCGGGTCGCTGAGCGGGAAGACGATCTGCTGCGGCGAACCGATAAGCATCCGAATTCGATGGGCGCGATGAAACTCGGCTTGATGGATGCGGAGCTTGGCGGAATCGAGGGCGCGATCTCGGCTGCGCGAGCCGGCAGGATCAAGGCCGGTGTGATCATCTATTTGAAGCCGCTCGTCGCGCGCCCGGGAGACGATGCCGCCGAAGCGCGCGTCGCCGAGCTTGTTCGATCCCTCGAGTATTCGGTCGTGCTCGCCGCCCACGAGGCGGACTGGCAATCGGCCGCCAGTGTCCTGCTTCCGATTGCCGCGTGGTCCGAAGAAGAAGGAACCTACACTAACTATGAAGGGCGAATTCAGTTCGCGGGAAGGGCGCTCGCGCCCGACGGAGGTTCGCGACCGGCCTGGCAGGTATTCGCGCTGCTCCTGGGCGCCGATGGGACCGAGCCGGGGTGGACTTCACCGGAACAGGTCTTCGAGTCAATGGCTGAGTCCATCCCTGCATACCGCAACATCGCTCGTTCGCAGACCCGATTGCCGGGAGTCGTGATCGCAGTGTGAAGCCATGAAGAAGACACCGAAGGTCGTCAACGTCAGCGAGCGCGCCGAGCGAGAGTCTTCGTTTGCGAAGGAATTGCTCGGCCCGCTCGTCGGCATGAGCGTGACGTTTGCGCGCATGATGAACAACGTCTCCGGCAAGATCGACGCGACGATCAGGTATCCGGAAGAGCGGCGCGCATACTCGCAGCGCTATCGCGGGGCGCACATACTGACGGCGCGCGACGACGGCACGCCGCGATGCGTTGCCTGCTACATGTGTGCGACCGCGTGCCCGGCCGACTGCATCTACATCGAGCCCGCTGAGCATCCGGACCCGCTGATCGAGAAGTACCCGGCGCGTTTCGACATCGACATGCTGCGCTGCGTCTTTTGCGGTTTCTGCGTGGACGCGTGCCCGGAAGAAGCAATCATCATGAGCCGCGAGACCGAGATTTGCGCGTTCACTCGCGAGGAGACTCTGTGGGACATCAAGCGGCTGATGTCGCGAGCCGAGTTGCCCGAGTTCGGCCTCGGCTACCGCCCGAATGCGGAGTTGGTCGACAGCCGCGTCGCGGTCGAGCTGAAGGAGATCCCGAAGCACACAATGGCCGGCCGGATCACGCTGAAGGAAGACGCACATATGATTCGCCATGTCACCTTCGAGCCAGACAAGGATTGAGAGGGACTCGCTCGGCGAGCGCGAAGTTCCCGACGACGCGTACTACGGCATCCAAACCCTTCGCGCGATCGAGAACTTCGCCATCTCAGGATGGCGACCGTTCCCATCGCTCGTCACCGCGACCGTTCAAATAAAGAAAGCCGCCGCCCGCACGAACTCCGCCCTGGGTGTGCTCGATCCCCGCATCGCAAAGGCTATCGAGTCGGCCGCGGATGACGTGATCGAGGGAAGCTTGAGGGACCAGTTCGTCGTCGATCCGTTCCAGGCCGGGGCCGGGACGTCTCACAACATGAACGCAAACGAAGTGCTCGCGAATCGGGCTATTGAACTGCTCGGTGGGCGGAAGGGCGACTACGCGATCGTTCACCCCAACGATCATGTGAACATGTGTCAGTCGACCAACGACGTGTTTCCGACTTCGATGCGGCTGGCGTGTCTGGAGCTTGCCGGAAAGTTCGAACCCGCGATGTCCGCGCTGGAGGCGTCACTCGCGAAGAAATCGGCCGAGTTCGGCGCGATAGTCAAATCTGGCCGCACGCATCTCCAGGACGCGGTGCCGGTGCGGTTGGGTCAGGAGTTTGGGGCTTACGCGACGGCGGTCAATAAGAACTCGGGTCGAATAGCCGCTGCGGTTGATGAGTTGAGAGAGATTGGTTTGGGCGGGACGGCGGCGGGCACTGGCCTCAACGCGGCGCCCGGCTATCGCGAGCGGGTTGTTCAGGAGTTGAGCGCGATCACGAGCCAGCGCTTGCATGCCACGGAAGACTACTTCGAATCGATGCAGAGCATGTCTTCTTTCGTTCAACTGTCGGGAGCTCTCAAGACCTTTGCATCGGATCTTATCAGGATTGCAAATGACCTCAGACTGCTAAGCTCCGGGCCGAATACCGGATTGGCGGAGATCACCCTCCCGGCGGTTCAACCCGGTTCGTCGATCATGCCGGGCAAGGTCAATCCGGTCATGGCAGAGATGACCGCTATGGTCTGCTTTCAGGTGATCGGGAACGACTTGGCGATCATGGCTGCCGCGCAGGCCGGGCAACTGGAACTGAACGTGATGATGCCGGTGATCGCATTCAACCTGCTGATGTCGCTGACGATCTTGACCCGCGCATTGGACGCGCTACGCGAGCGATGCGTCGAAGGGATCACGGCGAACGAAGAGCGCTGCCGGTGGTACGTCGAGCACAGCGTGTCGCTGATAACGGCGCTCAGTCCGCGGATCGGGTACGCACGGGCGGCCGAGATCGCCAAACGCGCAATACTTCGGGGCAAGACCATCCGTGAGACGGTGATCGACGAAGGCCTGATGAACGATGAAGAAGTCCGGGAGGCCCTGGATACTCTCGCGATGACCGAGTACGGCGGGAAGCGACGAGGATCATGCTGATGCCGTTCGAGCTTCTGGCCGCTTGCGCCTTTGTAGCGTTCGCGTTCCGCTATTGACTCTTTGGGCCAAATCAGACAAATTCTTTTTTGGAATTCACGTACCATCATCCTCAGCTACACAGACCAGAAAGGAGGCTTAGGCCTAGATGACTTATGTTATTGCGGAACCCTGTATAGGGACCAAGGACACGGCATGTGTTGATGTTTGTCCGGTCGATTGCATACACCCGCGAAAGGACGAACCGGCCTTTGAGACTTCAGAATTACTCTATATCCACCCGGATGAATGCATAGACTGTGGAGCGTGCGAGCCTGCGTGCCCGGTACAGGCTATCTTCACCGAAGATGATCTACCGGAGCAGTGGAAGCACTTCACGCAAATCAATGCCGACTACTACAAGTAAAGAGCCTCCAGGAGCAAGAGCTTGGCGTTTGTTATTTGTGAGCCCTGCATCGGCGCAAAGGAGCTAGCCTGCGTCGATGTGTGTCCCGTCGATTGCATACAAGGCGGACCGGCTGAAAGCCAAACGTACATAGACCCTAAAACGTGCATTGACTGCGCCGCGTGCGAACCAGCCTGTCCGGTGTCTGCGATCTTCGCGGAGGCCGATGTGCCGGCAAAGTGGGAGAACTACATCGCGAAGAACGCCGACTTCTTCAGGCTCCGAAACTAGCGCCGAAAGGGCTTCGCCGCCCGCGCAGGTCCGATCAACAGGCAAGAAAGGCCGCCACACGAACGGTGTCGCGGCCTGTTTGATTTCAAGCGGGATTCTTCGCGGAGTCAGGGCCGGAAGAACTTCATGTTATGAAGCAGAAGTTTCTTGCCCTCTTGAAACCTGACCTCGATCTTGTTCGGCGGAAGGGCGGTCTCGACGTTACCGAGCCCAAACTTCGGATGATTTATGACGTCGCCGGTCGCGAATGCGGAGTTCATGTTGTAGGACTTAATCGGCCGTTTGGGGTCGATACTGTACGCGTTCTTGTCGCGGGTTCGTTTCGTCCCGGATGGCTTTGCCTTAGGCACGACGGCCCCGTCGACGTCCGGTTGTTGTTTGACCTTCTTTGGTTTTGCCGCTGCGCCGACCGGAGCTTTCGCCTTGTAGTTGTGATTGCTGCCGCACGTCGTGCAGGTCACTTTTCGCACGGCCTCGCCGTCCATAGCCGCGATTGTGTGGGTTCGTTCGAGTTTGCACTTCCCACAGTATGCGCTGATCTCCTTGCCGACTCTAGCCTTCTTGTAGAGCATAGGCAGACTATACCATTCATGAGGGGAGTGTACCAGCTACAGCAGCGACTTCTGGGGCGACTCAGATGATCTCCCTAAGCTTGCGAGCAGCCCGGTAATGCACGGCGTTGGCCTCGCCGGGCAACTCGCCCGGTCGAAACAGGCCATCGACCCAGCGGAGATACTCACCCACCGATCTCTTGCCTGTGACCTCTGCGACGACGGCGCCTTTTCTTTTCGCGGCCGTGATGTGATAAACAAACCCGTCGTTCCCCAGATAGACGCCGTCCTCCCAAAGACCCCCGGTCAGTTGCTCGCCGTCGCTCCCAAGCAACGTTCCTTCGCCCGCGATCCGGGAGAGGTCGAGGTTGTGGGGGCCGTTTTTCGCCATCGGATTCCTGGGAGAGCGAATCACGGATTTCCGATCAGGACGTTGGTTGACGCGCGCGTTCAAACGCGAGCCTTGCTCTTCGGGCTGAGCTTCTCGAGCATATGCCCGAGTTTTTCTTTCTTGGTCTTCAGGTAGTTGATCGCCCTCTCATCCGGTTCGACTTCGATCGACACGCGCTCGACGATGTCGATTCCTGCGGCGTTAAGCCCGGCGACCTTGTCGGGATTGTTGGACAACAAACGAGCCCTATGGACGCCTAGCTGCTTCAGTATCTCGGCGCAACATTCGTACTGACGGAGGTCCGCATCGAAGCCCAGCGACAGGTTTGCTTCAACCGTGTCCAGCCCGGCGTCTTGAAGGGCGTAAGCGCGAATCTTGTTCATGATTCCGATGCCGCGCCCTTCCTGATTCTGGTAGATGATAACGCCCTGCCCCTCTTGCTCAATCAGCCGCATCGCGCAGTTGAGCTGTCGTCCGCAATCGCACTTGATCGAATGAAAGACATCGCCGGTCAAGCACTGTGAATGAACCCGCACCAGAGTCGGCGCCGCCGGATCAAGGTCCCCCTTGACCAGCACCACGAACTCCTCACCCGTCTGCACACCCTTGAACCCAATTATCCGAAACGTCCCATATTCGGTGGGCAAACTCGCTTCGGCAATGCGCTCAACCCCGGTGCACTCGATTTCCGCCTGGCAATTGATCTTCGACATAATGTTGATGCAGAGCCTTTGACTTCCTGGATTGTAGTAAGCGCCGGTTGGCAGCGTCAAACAGTAATGCGACGCCAACGATTCATGGCGGCGATCAGCGGAAGAATTGCGCCGCGCGAATGCTTGTTGATATATTAGGCGCGATTAAGGGTAACACCGTTGAACGATGGCGAACGTACATTGAGGCTCGACGTCAAGGAGGTGCTTGGCGCCGGGACGAAGCGGCCCGTGATAGTGATCCTTCAAGGCCAGTCGCTCGGACTGGCGCTGCCGCTTCAGAGGGCTCAGACGTTGATGGGACGCGGCACGACCTGCGACGTCGTGCTCAGCGATGAGATCGCCTCCCGCCAGCACGCCGAGATCATCCGGCTGGATAGCGAAGACGGCTGCGCCGAGTATTACCTCAACGACCTGGGCTCTACGAACGGGACGTTCCTGAACGGCTCGCGAGTCGCGTCCCAACAGCTCCTGCAAGACGGCGACAAGATCAAGATCGGAAACCACCTGATGAAGTTCGCGATGCTCGACGAGTTCGAGGCTGAGTTTCAGGATAGGCTTCATCAAATGACTCAGCGCGACGAGCTGACGGGGCTGAAATCGCGGCGCAGTCTCTTCGCGGACATCGACCGGCTGGTCACTCAGGCTGCGAGGCGTGAGGACCGGACCGACATAACCGTCCTAATGATGGACCTCGATTTCTTCAAGCAAGTGAACGACCGGCGCGGCCATCTGATCGGAAGCCACACGATTCGCGAAGTTGGCCATCTGATCCGCGACTCGATTGGCAACGCCGATCTGGCTGCACGGTACGGCGGGGAGGAGTATCTGGCCTATGTGCTTGGCCCCCGCGAGCGGGGCATGGAAGTGGCCGAGAACATAAGGCGGGCAGTTGAGGCGCACGAATTCCCGGCGTCGACCTCGGACCTATCCGAGACAATGCGCATTACGATCAGTTTGGGCATCGCGAGCTACCCTGATGACGCTTCGACGGCGCTCGACTTGATTCAGAAAGCGGACCACGCGCTTTACCGGGCGAAACTCACCGGGCGCAATCGAACTTGCGTGTATGATCCGGAGTCCGACAAGCATGAGTCACCCCGCACCGCCGTGGATGCGTCGGCGATAATGTACGGCCCCGCCGACGCGCAATAAGTTGGGGCCATTCATCTCTACCGGCCGACGCCGCAATCCGGGCCTACCTAGGCCACTGCGTCTTCAGGAGACACGAGAGAATCGAGATTTGACGCTGAGTCGGAGGGCGGTTTGCATCGTGTCAGCGCTGCCTGCAACTCTTCCACGTTGATGGGCTTGCTAATGTAGTCGTCCATCCCCGCGTCAAGACACTTCTCACGGTCACCCTGCATCGCGTGAGCAGTCATCGCAATTATTCTCGGGCGGTTGCCGTTGGGCGCCTCTTGAACTATCCGCCGCGTGGCTTGCAGGCCATCCATCTCAGGCATCTGCACGTCCATCAGAACGACGTCGTACTTTTGCCGCCGTAGTGCTTCCAGCACCTCGAGGCCGTCACCGGCGACATCCGCCCGGTAGCCCATCCGTTCCAGGATCTTCAGTGCGACTTTCTGATTCACGACGTTGTCTTCGGCGAGAAGAACTCGCAGCGGGAACCTGCGCGCCGAACCCCGGACCGACCGGCGGCCCACGGCGTGCTCACCATCTGCGTAGACACGCTTCTGGCCTGCCACGGATTCGGATATGACAGTGAAGTGAAAAGTCGAGCCCTTGCCGGGCGTACTCTCGACCCACATGGATCCGCCCATTAACTCGCACAGCCGCTTGCTTATCGCGAGCCCAAGACCCGTCCCGCCGTACTTGCGCGTCGTCGAGGCGTCCACCTGGCTGAACGACTGAAACAGCCGGCCCATTCTGTCATCGGGGATCCCGATGCCGGTGTCGGCGACGGCAAAGTGAACCTCGTGCATTTGTGGGTTTCCTGCGCTTGGGTCGTGACCGTCGGTTGAGTCGAGCCTGCGAGAAGTGACCGAAACGACGACCTCGCCCTTCTGGGTGAACTTCACGGCATTGCCGAGCAGGTTGGCGAGAATCTGCCGGAGTCGCATGTCGTCTCCGAGAACAGTATCCGGCACCCCCTCATCGAGGACGCAGGCGAGGTCCAACCCCTTCCCTGCCGCTTTTTCGGTAAAGAGGTCGAGGGCTGCGTCAAGGCAGCCCCGCAAGTCGAAGGGGTGACGCTCTATCTCGAGTCTGCCGGACTCGATCTTGGAGAAGTCCAGTATGTCGTTGATGATGGTCAGCAGTCCCTCGCTGCTGCTGCGGATCGTCTCGGCGAAGTCTTGCTGCTCCGGGGTAAGGTCGGTGTCCAGCAACAGACCGGTCATCCCGATGATGGCGTTCATCGGTGTGCGAATCTCGTGACTCATGTTGGCCAGGAACTCCGACTTAGCTCTGGTGGCCGCTTCCGCGTCTTCTTTTGCCCGTCTCATCTCCATCTCGGCGCGCTTGCGCTCGGTGATGTCCTGAGCCACGCCAATCAGCGCGAAGGGCCGGCCGGTCTCGTCGCGAATCAGCGACGTTGAGAGGAACACTGGAAACTCACGCCCGCACTTGGTCCGGTTCTGCACCTCGCCCTGCCAGTGGCCCTCCTGAGTCGCCGGATTAATTTCTCGAACCACGCCGGGCGCGTTTTTGTCCGAGCGAACGATGGTGATCGGCTTTCCGATGAGTTCGTCCTCCCCGTAACCATAGGTTCGCTGGAAAGCTTCGTTGACAAACAGAAGCCGGTCTTCGAGATCGGTGATGCTCACGCATTCGTTCGTACTCTTGATGGCGTGGGCGAGCATGACGATTCTCTGCTCGGTCTCCTTCCGTTCCGTAACGTCTTCGACCGAGCCCTCATAATAGGCAACTTCGCCGTCGTCGCCTCTCACCGCCTTGGCGTTCTCTCGGACGAACACGACCGACCCGTCGCGCCTCGTCCACGCGGCTTCTAGGCCCTTGACCTCTCCATGTCTTTCAATCTCAGCTTTGAACGAGGCTCGCGGATAGTCGGGCTCGAACCCTTCATCCTCGAGGTTGCGCGCGACGAGTTCTTCGGATGAAGAGAACCCGAGCATTCGAACCAGCGTAGGATTGACCATCAGAATACGGCCATCGACGCTGGTGCGATAAATCCCGATCGGGACGTTGTCCACAAGGTCCCGATGACGAGCCTCGCTCTCGCGCCGCGCCTCTTCGGCCGCCCTCCGTTCAGCGACTTCCTGCTGGAGTTCTCGCGTTCGCTCCTCGACCCGCAACTCGAGTCCGTCGCGAGCTTTCTGAAGGGCGGCGTCGCGTTCCTGTATCTGCGTGAGCATCTCATTGAAGGCCTCGATCAGCAGCCCCAACTCGTCCCCGCTGTTCTTCATCGCGCGAACGGAGTAGTTCTTCTCGATGGACACGGCCCTCGCGGTTCGAGCGAGCCGGAGAATCGGGTCGGAGATGACCCGCTGAAACCTGAACGACAGAATGAAAACTACGAGACAAGACGCTACGAAAACTATACCGACGATGCCCGCGTATCGCTTCACGCGAATATCGACTTCGCGAAGGTCGGATTGCAGGTAAACCGTGCCGATGTTCTCGCCGTCAAGGACTACGCCCTGGAACAACGTCAGATGGTCAGCCGCGAAGCCGTGTCCGTCGGCTTGCGGAGCGGGGGGCACGAAGTCCTCCTTGACATCGGCGCGTTTGTACTTCGCCAGAACGCCGCCTTCCGCCGAATAAATGCACGCGCGAACCACGTGCGGTTTTGCGGCGAGGGCGCCCAGCATCTCTTCGGCCGATCCCTCATCATTAAACGCGAGCGCCGCAGTGCTGTTGTTGCCTATGACCGCTGCCAGCGTCGAAAGGTCTTGAGCCATTTCAGAGCGGAAAGTATAGGCGTCATACACGGCGAACGCTGTGCTCGCCATAAGGAGAGCTATTCCGCTTATGATCAGAATGACGAGCGTAAGCTTGCGCTTTATCGCGAGGTCTCGAAATGCCCGCATACCATTATTATCGGACGAAGTTCAATGTGAGCTTCAATCCGTAGCTCCGTCTAGTCCCGCCTCCTCCCGCGATAATCAAAAGCGCTGCCGACACTGGTTCCCGTCTATCTGGGAATCACAAGCTTGATTCCGAGCGCAACCGGTATACCGCTAGGGGCCCGGCGAAGGAGCCTGGAGAATGTCTAGTCTTCACATCACTTCCGACACCCCGGCAGGCTACGGGATTAAGCCGGCGTTGACCGGTTGGAGACATTTGCCCCACTCCGGCAAGCGAACAGCGGAGTAATAGGGGATAAGTTGTTTGGGATCGAAAGGCTATCCCGCAAAGGACGCATCAATCATGCGGTGTCATCTTCGTTCAAGACTTCGACGCGCGTCGTAATAGTCGCGGAGGCGCGGAGCATCGCGGAAACGCTGCAGTACTTCGTTTCGGACAACTCGACCGCATGCGCAACGGCTTTGGGGTCGATCGCGGGCCCGTGGACGCGGTGTAGGATCTCGATGCGGGTGTAGATGCGCGGATGTTCCGCCCGCCGCTCAGCCCGCACCTCTATTTCGTAACCGGTCACGCGCTGGCGCTTCTTTTGCAGGATCGAGACGACGTCGGCGCCGGTGCAGCCGCCAAGCGAGATCAAGAGCAGCTCCATCGGCGACGGCGAAAGCGAGCGATCGTGGGCGAAGCCTGTGATAACAGCATGCCCGCTGTCGGACTCTCCGATGAACTGCTCGCCACCGGCGTATCGAAGCCGTGCTACCTTCAGTTCAGAACCCGACTCGTTGCTCATACCATCATCTCCCGCCTCTGGTATTCACGTTTGAGAAATCATAGCATCCCGAAGCGAGATTCCGAACGGTGCGTTTGAGGATTCAAACTGGAAGTCATCGAGCATCTTGAAGGCGCTCGCCTCAATGTGGCTGGGCCATGTTACGGTTGAGCAGCGGATCGGTATCCGACGGTCGGTCGATTGGCTGTTGGGTGGTCGAACTGGCAATCAGGGCCTCCCTTGAGTGGACGCGCGAGACGATCACAGGAAGGTGCGGACTCAACGCCTCCAGTACCTCCGCAATTCGTAGCGTTGCGGCGTTGGGATCCTCCGGCAGCCGCTTCCACGGCGCGAGCTCTTTATGAGAGTAGTCGCCGAATATGAGAACCGGTGTGCCGTAACCCACCATCTTGTGATTCGATTTCGAAGTGATCCACTGGTCACCCCACGTATAGAACCACTGCGCATCCTCTTTTAGCAGACGGACGCAACCGTGGCTCGCCGGGTAGCCCGGCAGGTCGAACTGATGAAGGGCGATACCCTGAACGTTGTCGAGGTTGAAGTACCAGGGGAGTCGCCAGTCGCGGTTGACGCTGCTCCTGGTCTCCACGGATTTCCAGTTCATGTTGTAAAGCCCCGCCGGTGTCGGAGTGGACTTCTTTCCCGTGCTCGTTGGACCCCACCGCACGAGTCTCCCATTCTCGTAAGCCCCGAATGCTTGCACGCGCCTTGAAATCAGCACGAGCTTCGGCAGTTCGCGCGCTTGCTCGATCTCCGCCGGAAGGGGAGACAAGGATAGAAGGTTGGCGGCTGAATCCGGTACGACCAGCGACTTCGCCTGACGGAGGTGGTTGAGGTCCAGCCGATTGACTCGCATCGCGATCTCAACGGCTTGGTCACCGAGTTTGGACTTGAGTTGACTCAGCAGCCTGGGCGCTTCGACCTGAACCGTCTGATACCGCACGGTCGCGGGGGCGGCAGCCGCGTCTGTTACGCCGGCATTCGGCCTCCCCGGGCGCTCGGCGTCGACGACGTTCACGACGGCCTCGGTCGCCTGGACTGCCTGCTGTGACCGGGATCGTGCGCGGTATTCAGGTAGGAAGGGTTGGTTTTGCGCCGCCATAAACTGCGCGCCGCAGAACAGGATGGCCGATGTTCGCAGTGTTGGTTTCATCGACCGCCTTAGATGTGGAGGACGGAGGCGGGTTGCTTTGGTTGCAAAGATATCTCTCGGCCACACCAGCGCGGCGACAACTGGGCGGGCCTCAGCCGAAGGCTATCCGGGCCGGGTCAGAAGCTCTGGATTGTCAATTAGGAGTCTGGTGCCGAAGGGGGGACTCGAACCCCCACGGGTTGCCCCATACGCCCCTCAAACGTACGTGTCTACCAGTTCCACCACTTCGGCACTTGGAGAGGCTAGATTATCAAACTCGCGTCACGGTCACAGAGCCAGTCGTCCGACTGCGATTTGTTTACTGCCGCTTCGAAGCCCCTTGCCCGCCAGGGGGCCTCGATTGTGTTGGAGGCGTCCTCTCTTGTTGCCCGGCTGGCGGAGCGGGAGTCGCCGCGCCACTCGTGTTCGCCGGCTGCGGGGCCGGGCTCGTCGCCGGAGGCGCCTGCTCCGTCGTGACCGGAGCCGGCGTCGTCGGAAGGCCGCTCATCGGAGCAGGTTGTGACTCTGCGGGACCTGAGCTTTCGCCGAGGGACTTCTTCTCAAACAACCCCGGAATCGAGAACAAGAACGCGATCAGGAAAAAAGCTATTGCCGCCGTGATCGTGACCTTTGCCAGCACGGTCTGCGTTCCCCGGGGGCCGAAAGCGGTCGAATTCAGCCCGCCACCGAAGACCGTCGACGCGTCCGACTTGCTCGGCTGCAGCAGCACGAACAGTATCAGGATCAAACAAGCAGTGATGTAGAAGACGAGTAGGATGGTTCCGATCACTTAATCTCACCTGCCTTTGTAGTTTACAATCTGGGCGAATGTCGCCGACTCCAAGCTGGCGCCGCCCACCAGCCCCCCATCGATGTTCAATTCGTTCATCAACGCCGCGACGTTGTCCGGCTTTACGCTCCCACCGTACAGAATCCTCATCTCCTCCGCAACCGGTTCGCCGAAGATACTTCGCACGCGCGAGCGTATGAAGGCGTGCATCTGTTCGGCTGTCTCAGGGGTTGCCGTCCGGCCCGTCCCGATCGCCCAGACCGGTTCGTAAGCAATAATCGTACGAGAGGCCTCCAGGAGTGTCAAGTTTTCGAGTCCTCGATCCAGTTGCTCGCCAACGACTTCCTTCGCCCGGCCCGCGTCTCTTTCGGCAAGTTGTTCGCCAACGCAAGCGATGGCCGAGAGCCCAGCCGCGACCGCCGTTCGGATCTTCCTGTTCACGGATTGATCAGTCTCGGCGTAAAGCTGTCGCCGCTCAGAGTGGCCTATGATTGCGTAGCGGGCTCCGGCGTCCGCGACCATCGTTGCAGAGATCTCGCCGGTAAACGCTCCGGGTCCCGGCTCGGCTGCGACATCCTGGGAGGCTACGTCGATGTTCGACCCTTCAACGCGAACGGCCACGGCCTTGATGGCAGTGAACGGGGCTGCCAACACGATGTCGCAATGAGTGGACGCCACAACAAGCGGTTTGAACGATTGTACGAACTCCACCGCTTCCGCGATGGTCTTGTACATTTTCCAGTTTCCGGCAATGAGCGGCCTTCGCATTTCACACAACTCACGATCACTGCTTCGGCTGAGGCGGTTTTTCAAGACGAGAGAGCACGATGCTGATCCTGCCACCGGTCTCTTTCTTCACCTGCACTAGGGCTTCGTCCCTCTCGCCTTTCTTGAGTTCCCACTTGTAGACCTCCGGATCGCGGAGGGCACTTGCGACCTTCCATCCCATCTTCTTGATCGCCTTCTCGTAGAACTCAGCCACCTTTTCTATTGGGGTGTTTGTCTGAAGCACGAGCATCCCGCTCTGCACTCCCTGAATTGGGCCGAACATCGCGTTGGTTCGGCGGGCGGATGGAAAGCTCGGAAGGTCTTTTATCTCGCCGGTCTTCGGATCGATGAATGACGGCAGCTTTTCCTCCCGGGTCCGGGCTCCGCCAACCTGCTGCTCTTGACCCGGGGCCGCCTGCCCAGTGGCAGCACTATCGCCGGGCGCCGAGTTCGCGTTTGAACCGAGAGCCGTTGGAGGCGGGCTCTCGTTGGAGTTCGCATTGGCAACATCAGCACCAGAAGTCGGCGCCTTCGATTCGCATCCGGCCTGCGCGACCGCCATAGCCGCGAGCACTGCGACCCAAGATAAAATTCGGAACGTCAATCTCAACCTCACTCGCTCAGCCCCCCGATCTAGTTCAGGTCCTTCTTGTTTCACACACTCGGCTCGCGCCAAACAGTCCGCGAGCCCATGATTGCTTACCTCTCACTCAAGGCCACTACGCCGGGTAACGCATCACCCGCCAAAAACTCAAGCGAGGCGCCGCCTCCGGTCGAAATATGCGTGATGCGATCCGCCACACCAGCCGCGATCACGGCAGCCACCGAATCGCCGCCGCCCACGATGCTGACTCCCGGCGACGATGCGACCGCCTTGGAGATTGCTACAGTGCCGCGGTCAAACGGCGGGTCTTCGAACTTGCCCATCGGCCCATTCCAAACGATGGTCTTCGCGTCAGCGATGCAGGTGGCGAACTCGCGCACCGTTTCCGGGCCGATGTCGAAACCCGCTTCTTCGGGTCCAGTTTCCCTCACTGAACAAGTTCGCGCCACAGCCGAGCTGGGATCGCTGTCCCAACGCTCCTTCTCCACAACCACGTGGTCCGCGGGGAGCAGAAGGCGGACACCGCGGTCTTTGGCGCGCGCGACTAGCCCGGCAGCAAGCTCCAGCCTATCGTCTTCAACAAGCGAACGACCGGTTTCGAGGCCCGCAGATTTCAGAAACGTGTAGGCCATCGCGCCGCCAATCAAGATCGAGTCGGCCGACAGCAAGAGGTTCTCGATCACGGCGATCTTGTCCGAGACTTTTGCTCCCCCGACGATGACAACGAACGGCCGCGCCGGGCGCTCGAGCGCCTGCCCGAGGTAGTGCAGCTCCTTCTCCATCAAGAGCCCGGCCGCCGATCTGGTCACAAAATGCGTTATGCCCTCGGTCGATGCGTGAGCGCGATGCGCGGTGCCAAAGGCATCGTTGACGTAGAGATCGGCCAACTCGGCCAGTTGCCGCGCGAACTCAGGATCATTCTTCTCTTCGCCGACGTGAAAACGCAGGTTCTCAAGCAACATCGCGTGGCCTTCGCCGAGCGCGCCCGCCATTGTGCGAACGTCGGCGCCAATGCAATCCGGGGCGAGCCTCACTTCGCGGCCAAGCATTTGGCTCAACCGCGTGGCTGCCGGCGCGAGGGAGTATTTTGGATCGCGCTTCCCCTTCGGCCGTCCGAGATGCGAGGCCAAAACCAGTCGGGCTCCGTGATCGAGCGCATACTCTATGCTCGGCAGCGCCGCACGTATTCTCGTGTCGTCAGCAACGTCACCGTCCTCGTCAATCGGAACGTTGAAATCAACGCGCATGAACACGCGCTTGCCTTTGAGTTCCAGGTCGGTGATGGAGAGCTTAGGCATAGCGGGAGAGATTCTCGGTTCGTGGTTAGGTGATCGTGACGGTGATGCTACGTTCGCGAGCGTCGGCGACGCTTTCATCCGATTACATTCCCTTTTCCGCGATGAACCGTATCAAATCGACGACCCGGCACGAGTAACCCCATTCGTTGTCGTACCACGAAAGGACCTTAACCAGCGTACCGTCGATGACGTTGGTGTAGTCGGCATCCAGTATCGACGAGTATGAATTCCCGCGAAAGTCGACTGATACGAGCGGCGCCTCCGAGTATTGCAGGATGCCGCGAAGCGGGCCGTCCGCCGCCTTCTTCATCGCCGCGTTGATTTCTTCTCGCGTGGTGCTCTTGTCCACTTCGGCGACCAGATCAACGATAGATACATTTGGAGTCGGGACCCGGAGAGCCATTCCGTCCAGTTTGCCCTTCAGCTCCGGCAGCACCAGGCCGATTGCCTTGGCAGCACCGGTTGAGGTGGGAATGATCGACAATGCCGCGGCGCGGGCCCGCCTGAGGTCGGAGTGCGGAAGGTCCAGCAACTGCTGATCATTGGTGTAAGAATGAACCGTCGTCATCAACCCCTTCTTGATCGTGAAATTGTCGTGGAGGACCTTTGCAACCGGGGCGAGACAATTGGTCGTGCAGGACGCGTTCGACACAACGTGATGCTCTTTCGGATTGTAGGCGTTCTCATTCACGCCAAGAACGATGGTCACGTCTTCGTTCTTTGCCGGCGCAGAGATTATGACCTTCTTGACCGAGTCGTGCAGGTGTTTGGCGGCGTCATCGCGCTTTGTGAACAGCCCCGTCGACTCGACGACGATCTCGGCGCCGACCGATCCCCAGTTGATTTTGCGGGGATCGCGTTCGGAGAAGACGCCGAACTCGTCGCCGTTCACCGTGATGCTGTTATCGCTCGCCCTGATTTCAGCTTCCAGATTGCCAAGCACTGAATCGTACTTAAGAAGGTGAGCCAGCGTCCTCGTGCTCGTTATGTCGTTGACCGCGACAAAGTCAATGTCGCCGCTCTTCATCGCCGCCCGGAAGATGTTCCGCCCTATCCGGCCAAACCCATTGATACCAACTTTGATTGCCATGGTTCCCTCCACCAACGAATCTTATTAACCACGAGTCTCACCGTGGGAGGTCTCAGCGCAAAAAAGCAACAAGTGACGCTATAAGATGCCCAATTGCTTGTCAAGGCAGGTGACTTTTGAAGCGACACATTCGCCGCGTGTGTCGCCAATCGAGACGTCAGTAGCGACTTTTTCCGGAGCGCGAACATCGCATCAGATCAGCGACTTCACCTTTCGAACGATCGCAGCCCGGTCGATGCCGTAAGCCGCGAGCAATTCTTCCGGCTTCCCCGATCTCGGCAATTCGCCTACCGCCATTTGGTAGACCCGAATCCCAAACGGCGCGACGGCGGATGCCACGGCGTCGCCGATCCCGCCAAACGGGAAGTGATCTTCAACGGTGACAATGAGCTTGTTCGTCTCGCTCCCCGAAGCGGCAAGAGTCTCCACATCGACCGGCTTGACGGAAAAAACATCGATCAGTCGAACGGCGATCCCGTCGGCATTCAGTTGGTCGTAAGCCGCAAGCGCTTCGATCAACGTCACGCCGCCGGCTACGATTGTCAGCCTGTCGTCCGCGCTCTTGCGGATGACCTTTGCGCGGCCGACCTCGAACCTCTCGTCGGCTGAGTAGATCACCGGCGTTTTCGGCCTCGACGTTCGGATGTAGACGATTCCGTGATGCGCGGCCGCGAGGTAAACCGCCTGTTCGGCGGCAATCGCGTCCGACGGGTACAGAACCGTCGAGCCCTCGACCGCTCGCATCATCGCGAAGTCCTCGAGTCCCATCTGAGACGGGCCGTCCTCGCCAATCGAAACTCCGGCGTGCGAGCCGCACAGCTTCAGGTTCGCTTGCGAGATCGCCGCCATCCTGATCTGGTCGAAGGCGCGAGTAAGAAAACACGCGAACGTCGACGCAAACGGGATCTTTCCCATCGCGCCCAGGCCGACAGCGGCTCCAACCATGTTCTGTTCGGCGATGAACGATTCGAAGAAGCGGTCGGGGTGCGCCTTCATGAACTTCTCGGAGAACGTCGAGTTCTTGGTGTCGCCGTCGAGCGCGACGACAAGCGGGTTAACATCGCCAAGCCGCGCAAGAGCAGTTCCGTATGCCTCACGAGTAGCGATCTCCTGGCCTGATGTGTACAGCGAAACAGCGGAGGAATGTGTTTCGATCTTCACTGCGGCTGACTTGCCCTCCGGGGGCTTCACCATCAGTGTGTTCGTGCTGTCGGTCGCGCGCTGGAGTTCAGCGAGAGCGCGATCCAACTCGTCGCCTTTCTTGAGGGCCTTGCCATGCCAGCCATCCTTGTCTTCGATGAATGAGACCCCTTTCCCTTTTTTCGTCGCCGCGATGATAACGGCAGGCTTACTAGACGTCGCCATCGCTTCGTCGAGAGCCGACATGATCTGCGAGAGGTTGTGTCCGTCTATCGCTATCGCGCGCCAGCCAAACGATTCGAAGCGCCGTCGATAGGTCTCGGTGTCGTGGCCAAACATGGTGCGTTGACTCTGACCCAGGCCGTTTACGTCTACTAGAGCGATGAGATTATCGAGCTTGTAGTAGGACGCCAGGCTCGCAGCTTCCCAAACCGATCCCTCGGCGACTTCTCCATCGCCCATCAAGACGAAGACTCTATTGTCGATACGATCGATGCACTTGCTGCTGAGCGCCATTCCGACTCCGCAGGACAACCCCTGACCGAGCGATCCGGTCGCGACTTCGACCCATTGAAGCCGCGGCGTCGGATGGCCCTCAAGGTCGCTGGTGAACTCGCGCAGGGTCTTCAGCCGCTCTGGATCGAAGGCGCCGGCTTCGGACCATGCGGCATAAAGCAACGGCGCGGCGTGTCCCTTAGACAGAACGAATCGGTCGTTGGCGCGATTCTTCGGGTTCGTGACGTCGTAGCGCATCGCGTAGAAGAACACTGCCGCGACGAGATCGGCCGCTGAGAGGCAGCTTGTCGGGTGGCCTGACCCCGCCTCCGACGTGCTAATCAGAGACGCGACCCGCAATCGGTTGGCCATCGCTTCGAGAGCTTGTACGAGTTCCTTGTTTGTTCTGGCTGGTTGTTCCATCACCGGCTCCAACTGGTTGGATTGCAGAAAACGGACGACTACATCGGATGATCTCAGTGCTGATTGAAGCTCAGCCGCGGTTGCTTCTTTACCCGCGGTCAGTTGCGTCTTGTCTTGCTCGGCTTTCGCACTCAATATACACAACCGAGGTCGAGCGGGCAACGCGACGCAAGACCGGGCACTGCTCACGCCGGGGTTATGGAGAGCGCGGTGCGTCGCGTAGGCTTCAACATCAAATACCACCTCTCGCGGGATCGGGTGCGCAAGAACCCGACGCGCACTTGACACTCGCGCCACTCGCGCCCGGCGTCCGGCGTGCTTGACAAGACCCCACCACGCGCCTACGCTGCGATAGTCGCAACTGCGTTTGCCATGCAATTCGGCTCCCCATCTGTTGGCCCGAGTCCTGAAAACCGGGAGTTCATGCACCGTGTTGTGAGTTCACGTCAATACCAGCCGCGCCGCGGCTTGAGCATCCCCAGCGTAACGGTCCTCGATTCAGCAGGCCGCGTACTCGAAGCGGAACAACGCAGAGTTTTCCGCCACAATGCGCAGGCCGGATTCGGAGCCGACATCATCTTCGGGGCCGGAACGAACGGAGAGGCCGGCCGCCTCGAGAACAGCGAGCGCCAACGGTTGATCTGGATCGAAACCGACGAGGTCGGCAGGATCAACCAAGACATCGTCCCGCGGGGGCATGGCCCTATCGAAGCCTGGGTCGGAGTAACATCGCCGTCACGCGCCGAGACCCTCGCGAATCTCGAATGCGCGGTCGATTCGGGCGCGGACGCTGCGGTGGTTGCCCCGCTCTCGATACGCGACCTGGGCGACATCATAGCGTTCTTCCAACGCGATGTATCGGACCTGTTCGATCATCGCGGCGCGTGGCTGCCGATTTTTCTTTACGACAATGCGGACATCGCCGTGGATCCACAAGTGCCGCACATCCGCACGCGCGACGTAAAGCGGCTAAGCCGGCTACCGTTCATGTTCGGCCTCAAGGTCTCAGCGCCCCGTCGTGTGCTCGGCAACTACACAAAGGGAGCACTCCACTACAAAGACAAAGGCGAGTTCGGCATCTATGCTGGGAATGCGATGCTGATGTTTCAGTTGTTCCGTTTGGAGGAGGGGTTCTTCGGGCGCGTCAGCGAGTACTGGAACCGTTACTTGCTGCACAACGACCTTCCAATCGGAGTAGTCGCAGGTCCGGCGAACGTGTTGCCGCGCGAATGGCAACGAGCCTGGCGCGCTTGCTATGCGGGCGACGAGCATCTGATCCCGATCTACAAATCCGCCTTCGAGCAGTTCAGCGCTGCCTGCCGTTTTTCACACGAGGGGAGAACGGCGAAGAAGACCATCGCCTGTCTCAAGCACGCTCTCAAGCTGGATGGCGTGATCGAAACCGACGTCGTAGCCGCTGGGACGCCGGCGCTGACTCCAGACGAGCGCAGAACCCTGGCCAGCAGTTACTCACGCATCAGAGAGTTCCTGGCGACGGCCACCGACCATCTCTGGCTCTCTCGGTCGTCCGAGTAACCTGGGCGCGGACCGCTATTGCGCCGACGCGCTTCTCTTCTTGGGCCGCTTTCTTCCAGGCCGCAGCAGGTCGCGAGGAATCACCTTGGTCAGCTTTCGAATGTAAGTGGGCGTGACGCCGAGCGTTGAAGCGGCATCGCGGGCGTTACCGCGGGCCTTGTAAAGCGCCCGCGCCCACAGCCACTTGAGTAGCGAGATCTTCGCCTCCGCCAGATTGGGAATCTTCGCGTCGGAGAGAATGAAGTAGTGCTCGTGATCGAGTGAGTTGATCCGCCGCCTCGCCGCGAGGGCGTCCTTTTTCAACTCAGGCAAGGGACGATTGCCGAGGTCGGCCTCAACGTCGGAGATCAGCTTACATGCCTCAACTGGATTCGTGGCTGAGATCGCCTGCGCGAGCAGCGCCTTGATCTCAAGTTCGAGCAACGAAGCCCGCAGTTCGGCGGCAATGTCGAGTGCCTGCCACAACACCGTAGCCGCCTCGGCATCGCGTTCCTGCGCGATGTACAGCCTGCCTAGACTACGTCGCGCTTCGGCCTTCTGCGAATTACTGTTGGCCTGGCCGGCGATCTCGATCGAAGCCATCAGGGCGGCTTCCGCGCGGTCCCACTCGCGGCGAGCCAGATGGACCCGAGCCTTGACTTCGTACGTGGCGGCGATCTGAGTACTTCTAGCAGCCGCGCCGATTTCGAGCGCACGGCTCACGTAACTCTCCGCCTGGTCATATTCCTTCAAGTGTACGAGCGTCGAGGCAATACTGTTGAGCGTAAGGTACGTGTATTGTTCGTGACCCATCCGCTGAAACGTGTCGTGGGCGAAGTTGAGGTACTTCAGCGCAGTGTCGTATTCGCCAATGACATTGAGCGCCAACGCAACATTCACCCGGGCCACCGCGAGGTTATAGTCGTCGTGACACTTCAGAAGTATCTTGATCCCGCGTTCAAGCGCAACGCGCGCTTCTTCGACTCTTCCCATGCGATTGAGCACCGCGCCGAGGCACAGGTAGGCAAGGCCGAGGCGATATGCACGGGATTGGCTGGCATACGTCGCAATCGCGTTCTCAAAACGATCCGCCGCTTCGTCCCACCTTTCGAGCGACCACAAGGCCTGACCTTCCAACTGGACCGCCTCTGCCATGGTGAATTCGTCGCCTCGCAGTGCGGAGATTGTTTTGGATTGGAGCGCAAGCTGGAGCGCTTCGGTCGGTTCGTTTCTGCGGTAATGATAGGTTCCGGTTATCAACAGGACGCGAGGGGCGAGGCCCAGCGGGACCCGATTGATGTCCTCCAGGTAGGGCGACAGGGCTGTCTCCATCTCCTCCAAGCGGCCGGCCCGCCCGGCGAGTTCCGCCGCTAGCATCCTCGCCCTGATCGTCTCTTCGTCCCACTCTGGCGCGTCCTGCCAGTCGTCACTCAGAATCGCCGCCAGCTTATCGTAGTCGCCGGCTTCTCTGAGTTCTTCGAGAGATGAAAGCGTAACGTGATTGCGTGGCATGATACCTCCCCAGGGCCATCGTTGGGCCCCCTCCCCATAGCTAGACCGCATTGTCAGTCACCCTTCTCGGGCTGTCAAGCGCCCGGCGGAAACCGTAGATGCCTCCCGGGGAGAAGCCAAATGTGGTTCCCTCTCGCAAGACACAAGTGACCCGATCACTGACAACGCAAGATCGCGGGTGGTGGGTTGTGAGCCTGTGTCTGTCGGCGGGAACAGATTCTCCAGCGACCTGCTAGGCCTCGCGCGTCGGTCCGGCCCTGGCGTACCGACGTTTCCTTGATCGCATACCGAACGCGGCCGCAATAACGCCTAGCCACGCGGTGAAGGCGACAATCGTGACTCGATCGCCGAACTGCCGCGTCGGAGTTTCACGGTAGTCTAGTTGAACTGCGTGACCTCCCTCCTCCAACTGAAGCATTATGTCACCCAGTACCTCGCCCGAGACGATCGCCGTCGGCTTGCCGTCCACAGTCGCCGCCCAACCGGGAAAATTAAACGTGCGGATCAGGAGGGAGTCTGGCGAGTTCAGGTTGACCGTCAACTCGCGATGCTCAGGATTCCAAACACCTATCGTGACGCTCCCACCCTGGCTGGCGAGTTCGGCGCGTTCTACTTCCGGCAGGTCTAACGGTTCCTCTGGAGCACCCATCGGCAGCGTCGCATAGTTGAGATGCTCGGGTGACGCCCCAAACAAAGGCGCGTTATACAACGGCGCCACGACCCTTATCGCGCTATAGAGTACACCGCCAATCAGAATCACCAGTGCCAAAGACCAGCAAGCCCTCCGCCTTGCACTGCTCAGGTTCGAGGCGGTAATTGCCGCCTGCGCGCACGCGCCGGCGAGTAACGCCGCCGACAAACTGATGATCGACAGCATTCGCCACGTGAAGACGCCGATATCGATCTTCGGTATGAGCCTCCCGATTGGGTAGGATGCGCTCGTCATCATGAAGGCCGCGAAGCATCCGGCGATTGTCCAAAGAACGACTCGCTCCTTCAGGGCCGCCGCAAGGGAACGCCGGCCAAACGCCAGCAGAGTTACGCCGCACAACACGATGGAGATCGTGCCTCCTGCCCATATCGTGTCAATCATCCTGAAAAACGGATGAGTGGCGTCAGCGTAGGGCAACTGATGCTTGAACACGTACGTGTTATGATAAGGCCACGTCTGTGATATGTACTCGCGATGAATCAGATTCTGCTCGACGGCTGCGGGGTACAGGTACGCCGCCGACAGCGCTAGTCCGATTACGACTGCTGCGCCCAGCCACAGCAGTCCGTTCCAGTTCCTCCGCATCCAAGCAGCAACGACCGCAACCAATCCAAAAGCTAGAGAGAACTGATAAGCCGTCGGCGTATGGGTCCAGAGAAACGCTGCGTAACTCGCCGCTAGTCCGGCAATGGCGAAGAGGAGGCGTGGACCCGGCACCGATCCGAAAAGGGCCCTCTTCCCTACACTTCGTCCGCCATCAGCGGGAGCGCGGTTGCTTTCCGAGTCGTCCAGAATCCGCTCGGCAAACAGCAACATGAGCGGCATCCACACGAAGCCAAGAAACTCTGCGATCGCACCGCGGTGATACTGGTCGACAAGATGGTAGGGAAAGAAAATGTAGCTCGCCATCGCGAGCGCCGCCGGTCCGCGAGACATTACCCTGCGAGCATAAAGGTACAGAGCAGCCGCCGACGCGATCATCATTATCAAGTGCGCGTTGAAGATCCCGCGCCACCAATCGCCAAGTATTGCGTAGAGTGCCGCCGTCAGGTAATACACACCCGGTGGGTAATAAGTGGTTGTAGGTGCCCCAAATCCGCGGTTCGTATCTTCCTCCCATCTCGGATAGATTTCGCCGGCCGCCAATCCTCGGTAGAAGGATTTCATCTGCTCGAAATGCAACTGCATGTCGTGCGTGTCCGGCATCTGAAGACGCACGCCACCATCGTCGCCATCAGCCTTCCCGAGAAAGAAAAATGGAGACACCGCCATCACCGACAGCCCAACGCATAGCAAACCGATCACGAGTTTCGACTGCCGCTCGTTGGGAAAGACCACCTTCGTGCGTCCTCTGTCGCGGCCTCGGGCTTTGGTCATCATGAATCTCCGCGCGTATGGTCTGTTTCACGTACAAGCGTGAAACGTCGAAAGCGTGAATGCTAGCATAGCACCCGCGCGGCGCGGAATGACTGTCACCGATTGATCAACGGTAGGATAGAAGTACTCTCGAAGTCGATGGGCCGGTGCCCAGGGGTGGAACTAAAAACAGGGAGGGCTCCAAGGGGCCCTCCCTGTCAACGATCGGCTCTTAGTAGTCCATGCCGCCTGGCGGCATCGGCGCGGCCTTTTCCTTCTCCGGAATCTCAGAGACAATCGCCTCGGTCGTCAGCAGCAGTCCCGCTATCGACGCCGCGTTCTGCAGCGCCGACCTCGTCACCTTTGTCGGGTCTACCACCCCCATCTTCAGCATGTCTCCGTATTCCTCCGTC
>DATDOV010000024.1:0-38813 GCA_035293105.1 Blastocatellia bacterium | reverse complement strand
CATGGGCTCTTGTCAGGAGAACAAAAGTCGCACTTCGCAGGTCAAAGAGATGCACTCAATGGGGATCAACGGTAAGTGCTCGGCACCACGAACCCGTGCCCGAATAATCTCTTTGCCTTATTAAGCCGACAGACTCCTAGGGCCCCCGGTTCCGCCGGCGTCGGATTTGATATAAGCTGCGGTCGAATGATGGAAGACCTCGTTCTAGAGTGGTTGATCAAAATCACAGTGATGCTCGCGGTGCTGCTCACGGCCGTCGCCTATACAACCCTGCTCGAACGAAAAGTGATGAGCTGGATACAGCTTCGGGTCGGACCGAACCGCGTCGGACCGTGGGGACTGCTGCAGCCGGCGGCCGACGGACTGAAGATGATGTTCAAAGAAGACATCCTCCCGACGGCGGCGAACCCCTGGCTCTTCAGGCTTGCGCCGGCGCTCTCACTCATCCCGGCGCTGATGACTTTCATCGTCATTCCCTACGGCAGCGACGTCACGATGTTTGGCCGTACCGTCACACTGCACGTCACGAGGATGAACGTAGGTCTGCTTTATCTGTTCGCGTTGACGTCGCTCGGAGTGTACGGCATCGTGCTGGCGGGCTGGTCCTCGAACAACAAATACTCGCTCATGGGCGGGCTGCGATCGAGCGCCCAGATGATAAGCTACGAGCTCGCGCTGGGTCTTTCAATCGTAAGCGTGCTGCTGTGGACGGGTTCGCTGGACCTCGTGGACATCGTCGAAAGGCAAAAGGATTGGTTCGGGCTCAAGTGGAACATACTGCGGGCACCGGCGGGTTTCATGATCTTCTTCATCGCGTCGCTGGCGGAGACCAACCGCGTCCCGTTCGATCTGCCCGAAGCCGAAGCCGAGCTGGTCGCCGGTTACCACACCGAGTACGCGTCGATGAAATGGGTGATGTTCCAGATGGGCGAGTACCTCAATCTGATCACCGCGGCGTCGGTGACTACGACCCTGTTCTTAGGCGGCTGGATGGGACCGGGTGTGGAACGCTGGCCGGCGCTGAGCCTGGTTTATTTCGCGGTCAAGGTGTTCACGCTGATCCTCATCTACATGTGGATCAGGTTCACGATGCCGCGCTTTCGATACGATCAGTTGATGCGATTCGGTTGGAAGGTGCTGCTGCCGCTTGCCATCGCAAACATAGCAGTGATGGCAACCATCAGGCTGTATCTACCGAGATGACCCTGGAATGGAGAAAGTGCTATTCATCATTTTTGCGGTTCTGGCGGTGGGCGGCGCGCTGAACATCTTGCTGCAGCGCAATCCGCTCTACAGCGCGCTCTCACTCATCGGCACGCTGGCGTCGCTGTCGGCGCTCTACGTGATGCTGCGCGCGCAATTCATCGCGGCGATTCAGATCGTCGTGTACGCCGGCGCCATCATGGTGTTGTTTGTGTTTGTAATCATGCTGTTGAACGTGCCGAAAGAGCAGCCGGTCATCGATAAGCAGAAATGGCTGCGGTATCTGGCCGTTCCGTTCGCGAGCGTAATCCTGGCCGAAGCGTTTTATGTTCTCCGGCTGATTCCCTCCGTTACTCCGCCGCGCGTGGAAGGCGATCAGGCCGTCGGCACTACGTGGAGCATTGGGACGGGGTTGTTCACGGATTACCTCCTCCCCTTCGAAGTGACCTCGGTATTGATCCTGATGGCAGTTGTCGGAGCGATGGTTCTCGCGCGGCGAGAGGGTGACTAAAGATGGTTCCTCTGTCCTGGTATCTGGGCTTGTCGGCGTTGATCTTCACGATCGGCGCGGTGGGTGTTTTTGTTAAGCGCAACGTCATCACGATCTTCCTGTGCATCGAGCTGATGCTCAACGCAGTAAACCTGACGCTCGTGTCGCTGTCGAGCTTCTTCGGGGACGCCGGCGGCCAGCTTTTTGTTTTCATCGTGATGACCGTAGCCGCGGCGGAGGCGGCGGTTGGACTGGCAATTATCATTTCGATCTTTCGTAACCGGGAATCGCTCAACGTTGACGAAGTCGATCAATTGAAGCTGTGAGAGAGAGAGAGCTGAGTCCTGAGTCCTGAGTGCTGAGTCTCTCAGGACTCAGGACTCAGGACTAAGAATGCTAGCTGCAATCATACTGGCGCCCCTTGCTGGCGCGGCGTTTCTCGGGCTGTTAGGCAAGCGCCTGGGCGAACGCGCAATCGGCTTCATCGCATGCTCGGCGGTCGGCGTAGCCGCGGTTCTGTCCTTCTACGTAGTCTTCGGCAAGCTGCTCTCGCTTCCAGAGGAGCAGAGGAGGATCTTCGAGCACCTGTTCACGTGGATCAACGTCGGCTCGTTTCGAGCTGACGCCTCCCTCCTCTTGGATCCGCTGTCGGGCATCTACATTCTATTCGTCACCTTCGTCGGTTTCTGGATTCACGTCTTCGCCATTGGCTACATGCGGGGCGACGAAGGCTACCGGCGTTTCTTCGCGTATCTCAATTTGTTCATGTTCTCGATGCTCGTGCTGGTACTGGCCGATAACTTCCTGCTGATGTTCGTCGGATGGGAGGGAGTGGGGCTGTGCTCGTACTTGCTGATCGGGCACTATTACACGAAGGACTTCGCCAACGACGCCGCCAAGAAGGCGTTTGTCGTCAACCGCATCGGCGACTTCGGATTCGCGCTCGGCGTGATGCTCCTGTTCTGGAAAGCCGGGACCGTCTTTTACTTCACCGACTCGTCGCGCGGGATCGAGGGCGCCTTCGACTGGGCGATCAGACAATCAGCCGACCCACTCACGGCGAGCGCGATCTTCGCGGGCGGACTGACGACGATTGCGGTCCTGTTGTTCGTCGGCGCAACCGGCAAGAGCGCTCAGATACCGCTTTACGTATGGTTGCCGGACGCGATGGCCGGCCCAACTCCGGTCAGCGCGCTCATCCATGCCGCGACGATGGTAACGGCGGGCGTGTACATGGTCTCGCGGGCGAGCGCGATCTACATTCAGGCGCCGGCCGCGATGCTGATCGTGGCGATCATCGGCGCGGCGACTGCTCTGATCGCGGCGACGATCGCCATCGGGCAGTGGGACATCAAGAAGGTACTGGCGTATTCGACGATCTCGCAGCTCGGCTACATGTTCATGGCATGCGGCGTTGGAGCATTCACCGCAGGCATCTTTCACGTTTTCACTCACTCGTTCTTTAAGGCGCTGCTCTTCCTCGGCTCGGGTTCGGTAATCATAGGAATGCACCACGTGCAGGAGATGCAGAAGATGGGCGGGCTGAAGAGGTACATGCCGTGGACCTTTCGAACGATGGCCGTTGGCTGGCTTGCGATAGCAGGTGTCCCATTGCTGTCGGGTTTCTTCAGCAAGGATGAGATTCTGTCTCGGTCGTTCACCACGTCGATTCTGCCCGAGCCGTGGCCGAAGCTGCTTTGGCTAGTCGGGGCACTTACCGCACTGTTGACCGCCATCTACATGACTCGGCTGATAGTGCTGACGTTCTGGGGTGAGGAGCGATTCAACGGCCAACGAGAGGCTGCCGCCGCATCCAAGGACGGACACGCGCGTCACGCGGGGCCTCCGCGCGAGTCACCGATGACGATGGTGCTGCCGCTGGTAGTTCTGGCGGTCGGAGCGATAACGGTGGGGTACCTTGGCGTACCGGAAAGCCTTTCTGGAGGAAAGGTCGGCAATTGGTTCGAGAACTTTCTCAAGCCGGTGCTTGGGCAGTCGGAGGCTATAGCTCGCTCGTCTTTCCTGATGGATGATATGAACGAGATCGCGCGCCGCGCTTCTGAGGAGCACTCAACCGAGATCGAACTAGCAGTCATCTCCTCACTGATCGCGCTGGCTGGACTTGCCATCGGTTGGTACTGGTTTCGGCGGAACGCGTTGTGGCAGCCGCCGCGATTGCTCGAGCGGAAATACTACGTCGATGAAGTCTATGACGCCGCAATCGTGCAGCCGGTGAAAGCCGGTTCAACCAGTCTGCTGTGGAAAGTGATCGATGTCGGCTTGATCGACGGCCTTCTCGTGGACGGGTCGGCGTGGGCTGCGTCGAAGCTCGGCGCAACCATGCGTTATCTGCAATCGGGATTCGCGCGGGCCTATGTCGCGATGGTCGTGCTCGGCGCGCTGATCATCATCGGGTACTTTGTGATCTACGTGAGCCGGTAAAATCTCAATGACGGATCATTTGCTGACGATCATAACGTTGCTCCCGCTGGCGGGCGGATTGGCGCTGGCGGTGACAGCTCGCGGCGAGCGGCCAAACGAAAGCGCGATGCGATGGGTGGCGCTGGTGTTTTCGCTTGCAGCGTTCGGCTTGTCGCTGGCGTTGCCGTTCGGCTTCAAGCCCGGCGGCGGGTTCCAATTCGAGACCAACGTCCCGTGGATCAATGCATTCAATCTCGGCGTTCGCTATCACGTAGCCGTTGACGGTTTGAGTCTGTGGCTCGTAGTCCTGACGACGTTTCTCGTTCCTCTCGCTTTGATCTCGTCGTGGCGATCGATCAACTTCCGGCAGCGCGAGTTCTTGATCTCGATGCTCGCGCTCGAGACCGGCATGATCGGCGTGTTCGTAGCGATGGACATGTTCCTGTTCTACCTCTTCTGGGAGGTCATGCTGGTCCCGATGTACTTCCTGATCGGGGTCTGGGGCGGCGAGCGGCGCGTCTACGCGGCAATCAAGTTCGTGATCTACACGGTAGTCGGATCATTGCTGATGCTGGCCGGGATCATCGCGCTCTACTCTCTGCACGGCACGGCGACGGGCAACTTCACATTCGACATCGTAACGATCACCCGGGACGCGCAGTCGCTCGGCTTTTTGACGTTCTCGCAGGAGCAATGGCTGTTCTGGGCATTCGCGATTGCGTTCTTGATCAAGGTGCCGCTCTTCCCCTTTCACACGTGGCTGCCGGACGCGCACGTCGAAGCGCCGACCGCGGGATCGGTGGTGCTCGCGGGTGTGCTGTTGAAGATGGGAACTTACGGGCTGATGCGATTCAACCTTCCGATTTTCCCCGAAGCATCGCAACACTACGCGACGCTGATCTCCGCGCTGGCTGTTGTTGGAATCATCTACGGCGCGCTGGTAGCGATGGTCCAGCCTGACTTGAAGAAGCTTGTCGCCTATTCGTCGGTCAGCCATCTCGGCTTCGTCGTGCTCGGAATATTCTCGTTCACCGACAAGGGCATGCAGGGCGCGCTGTACCAGATGTTGAACCACGGGGTATCGACCGGCGCGTTGTTCATCGTAGTCGGAATGATTTACGACCGCCGCCACACCAGGCTCATATCGGAATTCGGAGGGCTGGCCAGCGTGATGCCGGTCTACTCGGCGCTGTTTCTCGTAGTCACGCTGTCGTCGATCGCACTGCCGTCGCTCAACGGTTTTGTCGGAGAGTTCCTGATCCTGCTTGGCACGTTCACATCGCAGACGCTTCCGCACGCGCGGTTGTTCGCGGCGCTGGCGGCTTCGGGGATGATTTTGTCAGCGGTGTATATGCTGTGGATGTATCAGCGCGTCATCTTCGGCGAGACCCGCAATCCCGCCAATCAGAAGCTGGCCGATTTGAATGGGCGGGAGCGGTTTGTGCTGGCGCCGGTGATCGCCCTCGTCTTTGTGATGGGAATCTATCCGAGCCCGTTCCTTTCCCTGAGCGGCCCGGCGATCGAAGGACTCCGAAGCCGGCTCAACCCGCCCGTCGTGAGCTCGAAGCCGACGGCTGCGACCAGCCCGGCGCTGACCGTGAAAGAGTAGATGCAGACACCGAACCTGGACATCAGCTACCACGCTATCCTGCCGGAGATGATCACCACCTCGGCGGCTCTCTTGATCATGGTGATCGACGCAATATCACGAAAGATCGAACGGCGAGTAGCCGGAGGTGTCGCGCTGGTGGGTCTGCTGGGCGCTGTGGCCGCCGTCGCAAGCCTGTGGGGGCAAACCAGCCGGACGGCGTTCGGAGGGATGATCGTGACCGACGAGTTGCGATTGTTCTTCGCGATGATCTTCCTGGTCGTCACGTTTCTGACGGTGCTGATATCGCTGCGGTGGATAAGAGACGAGGCGCTGCCAATCGGCGAGTATTTCGCGCTGCTGATGTTCGCGACGACCGGAATGCTGTTGATGGCGGCGGCGAACGATCTGGTGATGATCTTTCTCGGACTTGAGATCACGTCGATATCAACCTACGTGTTGTGCGGGTATCGGCGGACGGATTTGCGCTCGAACGAATCAGCGGCGAAGTATTTCATCCTCGGCTCGTTCTCGACGGCATTCCTACTTTACGGCATCGCGCTGGTGTACGGAGCGACTTACGATCCGGCCGCGCAGCCCGTGGCGACTACGAACTTGCAGCTTATAAAGGAGCGGCTGGCTCACGGTCACCTCTTTTCACCTGAGATGTTGTTTGCGGGCGCGGCGATGATGATCGTAGGCTTCGGCTTCAAGGTTGCGACCGCGCCATTCCACATCTGGTCGCCCGACGTATACGAAGGCGCGCCAACGCCGGTGACCGCGTTTCTGTCGACCGGCTCGAAAGCGGCCGCATTCGCGTCGTTCTCTCGAGTCTTCATCCTCACTTTCGCCACGGCATCAGTGGGCGCGGCAGTATCGGAAGGCGTGCTGGCGCAATTGAAGCCGGCGTGGACCGGCACTTTGATGGTCATGGCCATGCTGACGATGACCATCGGCAATCTGGTGGCGATTGTTCAGACCAACATCAAGCGCATGCTGGCGTATTCTTCGATCGCGCATGCGGGCTATGCCCTGGTGGGCATGGTCGCCGCCGATTGGAAGGCAGTGGCGTTCTACCTGCTGGGCTACGTTGTGATCAACCTGGGCGCGTTCGCGATTATCGAGGTGATCGCGCGGCGCGGCGACGTCAGCACGCAGATAAAGGACTATGCGGGGATCGGTTTTCAATCGCTGGGTCTGGCGTCCGCGTTGAGCATCTTTTTGCTCGGCCTGGCGGGAATTCCGCTGACTGCCGGATTCATGGGCAAGCTGCTGGTATTCAAGTCGGCGTGGGCCGCCGGTTATCACGCGCTCGTTGTCGTTGCGGTGATCAACAGCGCGATATCATGGTACTACTACCTGCGAGTTCCGGTCGTGATGTTCTTCTCGGAGCCGGCCGTTGGATTCAAGCGGCCGCTCCTGTCTCGCTCGCTGATAGCAGCGTTGGTGCTGGCCATTCTTGGGACATTCTATCTCGGGATCATGCCCGGCCGAGTGCTTGAGGCTCTGGAAGGCGCGCGCACCGAGATCACGTCGGCGGTGAGGTGATTTCACGCCACACTTCTCAAAGCCCGCGTCAGCAGCCAGCGCCGCTGAGATTGCCGCCGAAGTAGATCGCCAGCTCGGCGATTGTTCGATCGTTGCGATCTACCGCGACAGAGTCCTGACCGAGCGCACGAGGCGAATCCACCTCCCCGCGCCAAAAAAGATCACTCGGGTTGAGATACTTCACACGCTGCTGGGAATCGAATTGAAGATCGGCAATCGGAGACTCCACTGTCCAGACCTCGCGACTGCGCGCTACCTTTCAGTGTTCGCGCGCCTCGGCTGTGAGTCGATCGCCGTGCCCTACGACATAAGCCAGACCTCGCGGATCGCGGATGAGTTGGAATCAAGCTGGCACCGAATGATGCTTCTCGCGGACCACCTCACTGCGGGCCAACGCACGCGATTGCGAACGGCCGCCCGGCGTCGCTTGCTTATCGAATCGAACCGGTCAATCGCTCAACTCGGCGCGGGCCAGAACTTCCCTGCGTTCAATCAATCCACTCGTCAGAAACGGCGCACGGCGACTGACTCCTCACGGCGATAGGGACGTCAGTCAGGATTCGCGGCGAGAACGAAGAGGTGTGAGTACCGGCGTGCGTACCCCCGAATCTTGAGCACGCCTACATCGGTTGTTACAATCTCGCCTTGCATCGATCGACAAGAGCCGCCTTCCGCGATCAAACAAGATGAGAAGCTGCTTAAGGTCAACCCTTGCTTATGACTGAGACACCGAATAAGAACGATCTGATGATGCGGGCTGCCAGAGGGGAGCCCACCGAGCGAACGCCGGTCTGGATGATGCGGCAAGCGGGCCGCTACCTGCCCGAGTATCGCGCTGTCCGCGCAGGCACCGACTTTCTTACTCTTTGCAAAACACCGGAGCTGGCCGTCGAGGTGTCGCTCCAGCCCTACCGCATACTCGGCGTCGACGCGGTGATCATGTTCAGCGACATCCTCATCCCGGTTGAGGCGATGGGTCAGGAGGTCCGGCTGACGGAACAAAAAGGACCCGAACTACCGGAGCCGATCAGGACTCGCGACCAGGTCGACCGGCTCATCGTTCCCGATCCAATTGAGAAAACGGGATTCGTGATGGAAATTATCCGCACGCTGCGTCGTGAGCTTGACGAGTGCGTGCCCTTGATCGGGTTCGCGGGCGCGCCCTGGACCCTGGCGGCGTATATGATCGAGGGCGGCGGTTCGAAGAATTACGCCGAGGTGAAACGGATGATGTACAGCGAGCCGAGCGTCTTTCATGCTTTGCTCGACAAGATCAGCGACACGGTCATTCTGTACTTGAACGCGCAGATTGAAGCGGGCGCACAGATTGTGCAGCTCTTCGATTCGTGGGCCGGCGAGTTGTCGCCGGACGATTACCGCCGGTTCGCTTTGCCCTACGAGAAGAAGATTTTCGAATCTCTGAATCGGACAGCGGCGCCGGCAATACTGTTCATCAACGGCTGCGGGACTTTTCTCGAAGACATGGCGACGAGCGGCGCGGATGTGCTGAGCATCGATTGGCGCATCGATCTTCGAGAGGCACGGCGGCGGATCGGCGATGGCTTGACGATTCAAGGCAATCTCGATCCCTGCGTGCTGCTGTCGACGCCTGAAGTGATCAAGTCGAGGACGCGGGAGCTGTTAAGAGCCGGTGGCGGTCTAAGGCATATTCTCAACCTTGGGCATGGCATCTTGCCGATGACGCCGGTTGAGAATGCGCGAGCGTTCATCGACGCGGCAAAGGCACGGTGACCGACCTCGTACGAGAGGGCGTACCACGGGATGACATAGTGCTCGCCTTCCACGACCCTGAGACCCGTAAGCACACGGACTTTGCGGCAGCCTGAACGGGCTGGGCCGCTGCGAGCACGGACACATGGCACTGCAAGCGCCAGGATTGGAAGCTAGTGGCAACTGAAATCGGAGCAGCGGCTGAAGAGCGAATCGGCGTCCTGCTGTTCAACCTCGGCGGGCCGGAGACGCTCGCCGACGTGAAGCCCTTCCTGTTCAATCTCTTCTCCGACCCTGACATCATTCGCTTGCCCTGGCGCCCGATGCAGAAACCGCTCGCCTGGCTGATCTCGCGGTCGCGCTACAAAAAATCGAGCGGTTACTACGCTCAGATCGGCGGGGGCTCGCCGCTTCGGAGAATCACCGACGAGCAGGCGCGAGCACTCGAAACGGCTCTCGCGACACTCGGCACACCGGCGCGCGTCTACGTCGGGATGCGCTACTGGCATCCGTTCCTCGAAGAAGCCCTCGACCGAATTCGCCGCGATCAGATCAGCCGGCTGGTCGTGCTTCCACTCTATCCGCAGTTTTCACTCTCGACGACCGGATCGAGTCTCAACAGAATGAACTCGCTCATCGCGGCCAACGGTCAGTGCGCGCCGCCGCTATCAATCATCAGGAGCTGGCACGACGAGCCAGGCTACATCGCGGCACTGTCGGCTTCCATCGCGGAAGAGCTGGATCGTTTCTCCGACCCTGACCCTCAACGCACACACGTTGTCTTCAGCGCGCACAGCGTCCCGGTCCGTTACATCGACGAGGGCGACCCGTACCTCGAGCAGACGCAAGAAACTGTCAGGAGCGTGATGGCGGAGCTGGGCGGCGAGCGGCCACACCACCTCGCGTTCCAGAGCAAGGTCGGACCGGTCAAGTGGTTGCGGCCGTCGACCGGTGAGACTATTCGCAGGCTCGCGCGTGAGAGCGCAAAGCAAGTCCTGCTCGTGCCGGTCAGCTTCGTGTCCGAACACATCGAGACTCTTTACGAACTCGATATCCTCTACCGCAATGTTGCCCGCGAGGTTGGGATCGAGGAGTATCGCCGCGTTGCCGCTCTCAACTGCCGTACAGATTTCATCAGCGCGCTCGCGAACATGGTTCAGCAGAGATTGAGGGACTAGCGACTCGGTCGCCCTAGCGTGATGGCACACGAACAAAGAGATGTTGTTGTCATCGGGGCCGGCATTTCCGGGCTAGTTTTCGCCTATCGTCTCAAGGCGCTCGGCCTTGACGTCGCGCTGATCGAGAAATCCGATAGGGTCGGCGGCGTGATTCAGAGCGAGACGATCGACGGCTACCTGATCGAGCGCGGCCCCAACAGCTCTCAAGGAACCGAAGAACTTCTCGCTCTCGTCGAGGAACTGGGAATTAGCGGCGAGATGTTTGAGGGCGATCCCAAAGCGCCCGCATACGTCTACTTCAACAAGCGGCTTCACGCGGTGCCTTCGGGGCCCGTGGCCTTCATCAAGAGCGGCCTGCTCACGCCGGGAGGTAAGCTGCGCATTCTCGCCGAACCGTTCCAGCGGGTGCGGCGCGTGCAAGAGGAAGAGAGCGTCGCGGCATTTGCGCGCCGGCGCATTGGACGCGAGGCCGCCGAGCGGCTGGTTGCTCCGTTCGTCTCCGGCATCTACGCCGGCGACGCGGAGCGGCTCAGCGTTCAGGCGGCGTTTCCGCGACTGGCGAATCTTGAAAGCGGCTACGGAGGCCTGTTTCGCGGTATGTTCGCCAAGGCTCGCGAGGCTCGCCGCGCAAAGAAGGCCGCAAGCCTAGTGCTCGACAAGGCCGCGCCCGCACGCCGGCGGCTCGTTTCGTTCCGCGAAGGAATGGGATTTCTTCCTCGCTCGCTTGCCGCGCGCATTGGCGAAGACCTGGTCACGCGGGCCGAAGCGCTGAGCGTCGCAAGGCCCACCGGAGACCAAAGCCGGACCGGAGTATTCGAGGTCTCATTCACTCGCTCCGGCCAGTCGTTCACACTCGCGGCTCGACGTGTTGTTGTCGCGACGCCGGCACACATCGCAGCGCGGCTGGTCGCGCCGTTTTCATCGGAACTGGGTCACTTGCTCGAAGACATCGAGTATCCGCCGCTCGCGACTATTTGCCTTGCGTATGACGTGAGCGCGATCCGGACGCCGATCAACGGTTTTGGCTTCCTGGCCGCGCCATCCGAAGGGCTCGATGTCCTCGGCTGTGTATGGAACTCAGGACTGTTCAAGGGCCGCGCGCCGGATGGGAAGGCGCTGTTGACGGCCTTCATTGGCGGAGCACGCAACCCGGGAGTTGCCGGCCTGAGCGATGATTCCCTCGCGTCGCGCGCCCACATCGAGCTTCAGCAAGTGCTCGGCATCACCGGCGACCCGAGAGTCATTGCAATCACTCGGTACGACCGCGCCATTCCGCAATACAGCCTGGGCCACGTTGCGCGAGTGCGAGCGATGGAAGCATTGTTGAGGGAGATTCCTGGCCTGACGGTCGTCGGCAACTACCTTCACGGTGTGTCAACGGGCGACTGCATCAAAGAAGCCGACAGAATAGCGCGCGAGTTCGCGGAGTCATTACACGCCCGAGACTCCGGTTGAGACTTCCGAACGCTAGAGCGCACGAGAGCGCCGCTCTGCCTTCGCGCGATCGTCCTGAATGTCTACCTAATTTATCGCCTGAGTGATTCTCCACAGGCTGTAATTCGTCGCGGTGTATCCGACGGTCGTCGTGGTTGTACCGAAGGTCGGCACGGTGCTCTGCACGCCGCCTATGGCGTCCTCATCGACGTGGATTGCGGCGGTCCCGCCTATGTCGATGGTGCGAGCCGCGATCCCTCCATAGAAGTCGGTTCCGCCCCGCATGTACAAATCGTTATTTGGCGCGTAGAAGACTCCGAGCGTCATTCCGTGGCCTCCGAGGCTGACCGTCTGGCCCGCGCCGCCCACGAAGTTCCACCGTATTGCGGATGCCGGAAGACTCGGATCGCTGATGCTCGATCCCGCACCAACGTCGAGCGTATTCTGAACGTTGATCGTCACCGCGCCCTTGAAGATGATGTTGCCCTGGGCGCCGCCCACGAATCCCTGCAAGTTATAGACGGTGGCGACTCCCGCTTGTCCCAAGACGATGGTGCCCTGCGTATCCACGGTTATCGTACCGTAGTTGCCCGGCGGGATCGTCAGCGAGCCTTTGCTGACGTCTATATTGTTATAGCCGTTGGAATTCGCCGGCAGCGTTGCCGACGACTTCGAGCTATACGAATAGTTCACTGCACCGGCCGGCGGCGGCGTGGGAACCGGCACGCTGGGGAACTCGAGCGGGGACTGGCTGTAGTGCTTGTCGCTCGCCGTAAGCGTTCCTCCGATCCCGTTGTTGACGCTGGTGACGGTCAGCGGGTCCATCATAGCCTCCGGTTCGGGCGACGCCATCGTAGCGTAGAGGTCGCCGGTTACCGTGCCGTTCTTGATGTCGATGTAGCCGACCTCGCCGTTGATCGTGTCGTTGTTGGTCCGGATGTCGCCCCGGCTGCCTCGATTCGTCGAACCGATCTGGCCTGGATAGGAGTTGGCTGCCAGACTGACGTTGTACGCGCCCTTGGACGACCTGTAGCTATCGACGTCAACCGCATTCGAGGTCCACGTCACCTTGCCACGCGATATCACACCCGCAGGCACTCCGGTTGGTTCATTGCCCGTCTGTGTCGTCACCGTCGTCTGGATCGCCGTGACCCGAGCCGAAATGTAAGCGTAGAGGGTCGCGCTCGCGATCGACGTGTTCGCATCTCTGAAAATGTTGCCGGTGGATTGAAGGAGCCAGGTTGCGGTTCCCTGCTGACCGTTGCTGGGCGGAACGATCGAGATCAGAGTCGCCGTGACCGTGAACTTGCCCTCGCCCTCGGTCTGGTCGTACAGGTGACTCGCGAAGTCGCTAACTACGGTGTTGTACGTGAACGTCTTCGGCGTTCCGGATTCATCATTAGCCGTCACCGTGTAAGTCGCCGGGAAAGTATTGCTGCTATCGCCGGCCAGCACGACGTTCTGAAGTAGTCCGCCCGCCGCAACCTTCACCGAGGTCGGGATAGTTTGTTCGGGGGTGGTTGCCGAGGCCCCCTTCTGATAGTAAGGCGTGTCAGTGTAGTTCAACTTTCCCGCCGCACCTGAACTGTTCGAGGCATTCTGTTCGGGAAGCACGAACAGGCCGCTGTTGGGGTCACCGGTGAACCTTGAGGAGAACCAGCCCGCCGCGCGATGAATGCCCGCCTCGGCGACGTAGAACACCTGGCTCGTACGCACTTCGTTGCCGGCGATCAAGACGTCCGAGGTCGACGAGACCAACAGCGCGGCGACGAGAATCGACAGCAACAGTGAGAGCATCAGCGTCGTCACCATCGCTACCCCTCTTTCGCCTCTCGACCCGGCGTGCCTTTCCGTTGGCGCTACTCCACTCCGAAAACGCAATGCGCTCTTCAACGTAATATCCTCCTGCATCGTCGACTTGGCCACCACAGTTCCTACATGCATCGACATAAGCCGGCCTACACGATCAGCAACGAGAATGCCAGGCGCCTGCCGGAAGTCGGGCAGACGTGACAGTTCCGCGGCGCTGCCGGCGACGCCGGGACGGCGACGCCAAGAATCGATCTCGCTCGAACGGTGGTAGATGATTCTGCTTACTCAAGCGCCGCCGGATGGGTTGGCGGATTAGCGAAATATGCGATACAGCAACCTGATTGGGGGAGGGACCGATCGAATCTCACGAGCGCGGTTCGTTCAAGCGGACCTGGCCTAAGAAGGTTAGTGACGAAGCAATATCGACGCGAGGCTGCGCCTCCGAGTCTGGTTGAACGGGCGCGTAGTCGTGGGGACTCGCGCGCCATGACCCGAAACGGGCGGGGAATTCTGGTACGGCGGCACTCGCGAAACGTGAGATGTTCGCGCTCGTTAGTCGACGCGATGAACGATCTTGCCGCCGACGATCGTCGCGATGACGGCGCCCTTGACGTTCCACGACCCGAACGGCGTGTTCCGACTCTTCGATTTGAAGCGCGAGGGCTCGACTGTCCACTCGCGTCCGGGATCGAATATCGTGACGTCGGCGGGCGAACCGACGGCCAGCGTTCCACCAACTAGCCCAAACGCGCGCGCCGGCCCGGGGCTTAGCAGCTCAACCACACGTTCTAGCGGGATCGCATTAGCGTGATGAAGTACCGTCAACACCACTCCCAGAGCCGTTTCCAGCCCCACGATCCCGAAAGGCGCGCGGTCGTACTCGAGCATCTTCTCGTCCTGATGGTGCGGCGCGTGGTCGGTTGCAATGGCGTCGATTGTTCCGTCGCGCACGGCTTCGATTAACGCAACGCGGTCCTCCTCGGAACGTAGCGGCGGACTCATCTTTGTGTTCGTGTCGAAGCCGATCACCGCTTCGTCGGTGAGCGCGAGGTGATGAGGCGTGACTTCGCAGGTCACCGCGATCCCGCGCCGCTTCGCCTCGCGAACCAAGTCGACGGCTCTCGCGGTCGATATGTGCGCGATGTGAATCCGCGCGCCTGTCAGCTCCGCGAGAAGGATATCGCGGGCAACGTGGCTCTCTTCCGCCGCGCCGCTCATCCCCTTCAAGCCGAGCAAGCTCGAGTAGCGCCCTTCGTGCATCACACCGCTCGCCGAAAGAGCAATGTCCTGACAGTGATCGACGACGATCAAGCCTTGATCGTGGGCATACTCCATCGCGTGACGCATCACCTGAGCATTCATCACCGGCCGGCCGTCGTCGGAAACCGCTACCGCGCCGGCTTCTTTCATCTCGGCCATCTCGGCCAGCTCTTCGCCTTCCGACCCGCGAGTGAGCGCGCCGACGGGGTAGACGCGCGCAAGGCCGGCCTCTCTCGCTTTGTCGATGATGAAGCGTGTGACAGACGCATTGTCGTTCACGGGTTTCGTATTGGGCATCGCGCAGATCGACGTGAAACCGCCCGCGACCGCGGCGGCCGCTCCGGAGGCGATGTTCTCCTTGTATTCCTCCCCCGGCTCGCGCAAGTGAACGTGCAGATCAATGAAGCCCGGCGTGACTATGAGCCCGCCCGCGCTGAACACTTCGGCGCCCTCGACGAGCAGGTCCGGCCGCAGCATTGCGATGCGCCCGTCTTCAATCAACAGGTCGGCCGTCTCGTCAATGTGCTCGGCCGGGTCAATCACCCGGCCGCCTCGGATCAGAAGCTTCACTCATCCTCCACGTGGCGCAAGCTGCCGGCTTGCCGCCTCCTGTCAAACCAGCCAACGTGGCATACGCCGCACACAACGCAAGCTGGCGGCGTCCCCCGAACCGTATTACTAACCTTCCGTGCCCACGAGCAAAAACAAGATAGCCATTCGCACTGCTACCCCGTTGGTCACTTGATCGAGGATCAGCGATCGAGCACCGTCGACAACCTCCGAACTGATCTCGACGCCGCGATTCACCGGCCCCGGATGCATCACGATTGAATCCGGCGCTGCAAGCTCCAGCCGCCGCAGTGTGAGCCCATACCTGACGGCGTACTCTTTGAGCGACGGGAAGAACGCGTCGGTCATTCTCTCGCGCTGAATCCTGAGCATCATCACCACGTCCGCCCCTGTCAGCGCATCTTCGATGCAGTTGCAAACCGTCAGCGAGCCCTCGCACGTGGGGACCAGTTTTTCAAACCCCGGCGGAATAAGCGTGCGCGGCCCGGCGACGCGGACGTGCGCGCCGAGCTTCGTCAGCAGGTGAGCATTCGATCGCGCGACCCGGCTGTGGGTGATGTCGCCGATGATCGCGACCTGAAGTCCGGCGAGCTTTCCTTTGTGCTCCCGAATCGTGTAGGCGTCGAGCAGCGCCTGGGTCGGATGTTCGTGCGCGCCGTCGCCGCCGTTGATGATCGAAGCCGACACGAGTTTTGAAAGCTGATGAGGCACGCCCGGCGAAGGGTGGCGGATGACTATCGCGTCCGGGGCCATCGCTTCGAGATTGCGCGCCGTATCGACCAGCGTTTCGCCTTTAACGACTGACGAGGTCGACGCCGAGATGTTGATCGTATCGGCGGAGAGGCGCTTGGCGGCCAATTCGAACGAAGTTCGGGTCCGTGTGGAGGCTTCGAAGAAGAAATTGATGACGGTCTTGCCACGAAGGGCCGGGACTTTTTTGATTGAGCGGGTCGAAATCTCTTTGAACGAGTCGGCCCTGTCGAGGATCGTGTTGATCTCTTCGACTGTAAGCTCTCGGATGCCTAGTAGGTCTTTTCTGTTGAACGCCAACTTTCAGTTGTCCGTGGCCAGTTGGCCGTGGTCAGTTGTCCGCGCTCGGTAGACGGCGAGTGGCGTATGAGATCCGGCCACGGACAACGGACGGCGGACAACTGGCGATTGACTTTACTCCTGTTCCACGACTATTACTTTTTCGTCTTCGTCGTACTCTTTGAGCATGACCTTGACTATCTCTGAGTCGGTCGTCTGCACAGTCTTGCCGATGTAGTCAGCCTGGATCGGAAGCTCGCGATGGCCGCGGTCGATCAGCACTGCCAGTTCCACTTTCCTCGGGCGTCCGAAGTCAACCAGTTCGTCGAGCGCCGCGCGCACGGTCCGCCCGGTGTACAGCACATCGTCGACCAGGACAATAGTGCTGTCGGTTATGTCAGCCGGAATGTCGGTGCGATTGACGACGGGGCTGGGCCCCACAGTCGAGAGGTCATCGCGGTAAAGCGTGATGTCGAGCTGCCCGGTTGGGGGCCGCTCGCCTTCGAGTTGCGCTATGCGGTCGGCAATGCGCTCGGAGAGCGGAACTCCACGCCGCCGGATGCCCACCAGCAGAAGGTCGTCAGCGCCTCGATTGCGCTCGACGATCTGCGACGCGAGCCGCGACAGCGCTCGGTTCATCGCAGCGGCGTCCATCACTTGAGATTTCTGTTTGAAATCCATGCGAGCTACTTGCTGATCGGCTCGACAATATAGCACGGGGCTTTTGGTTGCACAAAGAGCGGCTGTGGGCGCTGTGGGCGCGCACCCCTCGCCGCACTTGCAGCAGCACGCGGGCGTTGAGAGTACCGGCTTCAGCCGGGTAGTTTCCGCCGAGTCCTCTGATCGAGCGCATCTGGCTTAAACCAGCGAGACCGTGGGAAGAAACTGCCCGGCTAAAGCCGGTACTCTGAGCGCCTCTCGCTGAATGTTACTGGTGAACCGCAAGACAGCAGATCTGACGACGCCCGATGTAGATTCTCACTGCACAAGCGTGATTGGTACTTTTGGCGCGGTTTCGCCGAACTTGAGATAGAGCTTCTTCGGTCCGGGTTGAATGAAACTGCCAACCGTCCGCGAATACAGAGTCACCGCGACTCAACGATGAGCTTCCCCCGAAGCATGCGCATCCCACAGGTGAACGTGAATTCGCCAGCCCTGTCGGGTACGAATTCCACGGCTGTCGTCTTGAATGCCGGCAGCTCTCGCGCGATGCCGAAGTCACCGAAGATCACCTGCTCGCTGCATGACTCTGTTTCGTCCCGGTAGAAGTTCAAGCGAACCGGAACGCCCTCGCGAACCACAATAACGTCGGGTGAGTAGCCACCCTTGACCGTGATCTTGATTTCCTGCACGCCGCGATCACTAACGGCCGCAGCTATCCGTCTTCGCTTACCAAAGAAGTACCACAGCACGAAGCCGATTGCTGCGGCCCCACCGATGATGACGCCGATCTCCGAGGTATCCATAATCAGCCGGCTCCAACCGGCGGGCGAAATCTCCGAAGCCGCAGGCTGTTAGTCACCACCGACACGCTCGAGAACGACATCGCCGCGCTCGCGATGATGGGAGACAACAACCACCCGGTCAGCGGGTAGAGCACGCCTGCCGCAATGGGAATCCCGATGATGTTGTAGATGAACGCCCAGAAGAGGTTCTGCTTGATCGTCCGCATCGTGACCCGCGACAGCGCGAGCGCATTGACGACGCCACTCAAGTCGCCTTTGATGAGCGTCACGTCGGACGCTTCGATCGCGACGTCGGTTCCGGTCCCTATCGCGATGCCGACATCGGCCTGAGCCAGCGCCGGCGCGTCATTGATCCCGTCGCCAACCATGCCAACCAATCTGCCTTCGCCTTGAAGCCGCTTGATCTCATCGGCCTTCCCTTCGGGCAGCACTTCTGCAAGAACGCTAGTGATTCCGATCTGCTTCGCGACGGCTTCGGCCGAGCGCCGGTTGTCGCCGGTGATCATTACGACTTCGATACCCATTCGCTGGAGCGCGTCGACGGCCTTTTTCGATTCGGGTCTCACCTGATCAGCGACTGCCAGAAGCCCGGCGATCTTCCCATCGATCGCGGCGTACATAGGCGTCTTGCCGGCTGAAGACATCAACGCGGCGCGAGCATCGAATCCATCGAGTGCGACTTGCCGGTCAGTCATCAGCTTCTCGTTGCCAATCAGCAGGCGATGGCCGTCGACGGTCGCCTCAACGCCGTGTCCCGCTAGCGCATTGAAGTGAGCCGTCTCCCCGGCCGCGATCTGCCTCTCCGCCGCTCCTCGCACGATTGCTTCGCCGATCGAGTGTTCGCTCTTACGCTCGGCCGCGGCGACAAGGCGCAGCAGCTCGCGCTCCTCTATCCAATCGGCGGCTACGACGTCGGTCAGGCGAGGCTCGCCGGACGTGATCGTACCGGTCTTGTCGAGTACGATCGTCTGCAGCTTGTGGGCGGTCTCCAGACTATCGCCGCCTTTGATAAGAACTCCGTTCTCAGCGCCCTTCCCCGTTCCGACCATGATAGCCGTCGGCGTCGCGAGCCCGAGCGCGCACGGGCACGCGATGATCAACACCGAGACGAAGCTCATCAGCGCCATCGTGAATCGAGTATCGACCGGCGCCAGGACGAACCACACGACGAAGGCCGCGATGGCTATGCAAATGACGATTGGAGTGAACACGCCGCTGATTACGTCGGCCAGACGCGCAATCGGGGCCTTTGATCCCTGAGCATCCTGGACCATCTTCACGATCTGCTGAAGCACGGAGTCTTTGCCGACCTTCGTGGCCTTGAACGTGAACGAGCCGGTCCTGTTGATCGTCGCGCCGAAGACCTCATCACCGGCTGTTTTATCGGCGGGGATGCTCTCGCCCGTCAGCATCGCCTCGTCGACTGCCGACGAGCCGTCGACGATTACGCCGTCGACCGGGACCTTCTCACCCGGCCTGACGACGATGAGGTCACCGGGAATGACTTCTTCGACCGGCACATCGCGCTCGCCGCCTTCGCGCACGACTCGCGCGGTCTTCGCCTGCAAGCCGATCAGCTTTCGAATCGCCTCCGAAGTGCGGCCTTTGGCGCGGGACTCCAACAACCTTCCCAGAAGAATCAACGCGATGATGACGCTCGCCGCTTCGAAATAGACCGGCGCGCCCTCGCTCATTCCGGACATCCCTTCGTGGCCCTGCGTCGTACCGAAGACACCTGGCGCAATCGTCGCCGCTACCGAGTAGAGATAGGCCGTACCCGTTCCAACCGCGATCAGCGTGTTCATGTCCGCCGTGCGATGTCGAAACGCGAGCCACGCTCCGCGATAGAATTGCCAGCCGGAGTAGAAGACCACCGGCGTCGTGAGCGCCAATTGAAGCCAGTTGACACCGGCGAAGTTCAGCGCCTCGACGCGGCCGTGCGACATCGCGATCACGAGAATCGGAAGCGAAAGCACCGCAGCCACATTGAACTTTCGGAGTAGGCTTCGGTATTCAGCTTCGCGAGCGGCGCGTTCCCCATCTTCGGCGGCGTCGCCCTGGCCCGCGACTTCGATGGCGCGGTAGCCGAGCGCTTCGATTTCCCGCTTGATCTGGTCGGCAGTTGCGCCGCCGGGCACGTACTCGACTCGCACGTGCATCGTCCCGAGATTGAAGGACGCGCTGACGACACCGGCGAGCGATTCGAGGCGCGCTTCGAGCGGCCGCGCGCTTCCCGAAGGCCGCGCCGAATCGTCGAGGATGAACTCCGCTCGCCGAGGCGGGGCGGTGTCGTAGCCGGATTGCTTCACGGCTTCGATCAACCGCTTGATAGACGTGACGCCGGGATCGTAGACGACAGTCGCCCGCGCAGTTGCGAAGTTCACTCCCGCGCTGCGAACGCCGGCCGATTGAGAGAGATTCTCTTCTATGTGACGGGCGCATGCCGCGCAACTCATGCCGGTGATTGGAAGATCGACTCGTTCACCAGTCGAGGTTGGGTCTCTGACTTTGTCGGCCATGTCGCAGTCAATTCTTGCAAAAGAGATATGGCATGTAAATCGGTCGACTTGATCGAGCAGCCGGAAAAGGCGTAAACACTATGGCTGACATCGAGACTCAAGCCTGACTGGCTCTGCGCTCAATCTGCCTGATCTTAAGGTAGATCACCGCGGCAAGAAACAGGATGAAGAACAGCGACACACTTAGCCCTTTGCGCCTGAAGCTCAGTTCCGAAAGCGCGGCACGCCCGGCGTCGTGGCTTTTGCCGGCTACCGCCATCGCCGGCGCAATCACCTTGTCGATTTCGTCGAGCGACGCGCTGTGGATCAAGACCCGCGCGTGGGTCAGGCCGTCTCGCGCTTCTGTCAGCTCAAACTTGGGCCGGCTGACTTCCATTCCCGCCCGCTCCGCTCGATTGAGGATGTCGAGCGCGTTTTGGATGCTCGCTCCCAACTCGTCCAGTCGGGCGCGCATCGCCGCCGCCGCCGCATGCCCGCTGTCTCCCTCGTTGTGACAGGTGGTACACACTGATGCTTCATCCACGCCGATCATTTCGTCACTGGGCGCGAAGATGTCGTGGTTGCGGTGGCACTGTATGCACTCGCCGACTTGCATCGCGTCGAACACCGGTTTGTGGGCGCTGGCGGAAAACAGGCTCGATTGGCGAATGTGGCACTGGCCGCAGACGTTGGCGACCGAGGCGACGCCCGGCGGCGCAGCGCCGTGGTTACCGTGACAGTCATTGCAAGTCGGCGCCGAGAGGTCTTGACGTTCGTACAACGCTTTCGAGTGTACGCTGAGCTTGTACTTGTCATACTGGTCGAAGGCGATCTTGTAACTCTTCATGTAGTCGCCCTTCGCGTGACACTGGGCGCAGGTCTCAGCGACGTTGAGCGCGTACACCCTCGAGAGCGGGTCATTCACGGCGCGTACGCCGTGCGCGCCGTGGCAGCTCGCGCAGGTCGCGACGTTGCCGTCGCCGCCCTGCAGCAGTTTGCCATGAACGCTCGTCGCATACTCACGCTCCTGGTCGACTCGCAACGCGGGATTGAACTTCTTTATGAAATCGGCGTTGCTGTGACATTTTCCGCAGAAGCCGGGGATATCCTTTGGCTTCAATTTGCCGATGAAACCTTTTCGCGGGTCCATAGCTCCCATGGGATCGTCTTGCGATGCGTCGCCGCCGTGGCAATCGGCACACGAGAGCCCTCGCGATTTGTGAATGTCGCCGCTCATCAGGCCCACCGGTTCCGCGAGCGGGCCCTCCATTTGAGAGTGACAGTCAACGCAGGAATCTTTTTTCTGTGCGAGAGCCGCCACGGCGATGAGGAGAACCAGCCCCACCGAGAGCGCGAGTCGCGCGCCCCCGCTCCTTCGATGAAGCCAACAGTCACCTCTCCCGACTGAAACTTGCCGGGGTTTGCCTCCGCCCTTGGTTGTGTTCGAGACTTCCCGGATTCGATCCTTGCTGGAGTCCTTCATCGCGCCTCCGTCAAGCGAGGTAACCGTACACGGTCATCGCTACGACATAAATGACAACTATCACGCCGGCGATGGTAAGCACGCGGCTCCTTCTTCTATCGCCCGGAGCGCGGTCGAGGAATGGAACCACCACCCACGCCAGCCCGCCGAGCCCGAACGCGAGGATCGCGATCACTTCGCCGTCCATCCCGAGAACCTTCGCCGGGATTAGCTTCAGTGTTTGAAACATGAAGAGGAAGTACCACTCAGGTCTGATGCCCGCCGGCGCGGGCGCGAACGGATCGGCCTTCTCGCCCAGCTCCCAGGGGAAGATGGCCGCGAGCGCCGCAAGAATGCCGATTGCCAGTATCCACCCGATCAGGTCGCGCAGTAGAAAATTCGGGACGAACTTCATTCGCTTGACCGTCGCCGGGTCAACGCCAGGAGGAACGCTCATGCCGTGCTTTTGCACCAGCAGCGCGTGCAATCCGAGGACCGCCGTCGTTATCGCCGGTAGCACCGCAACGTGAAATCCGTAGAACCTCGTGAGCGTTGCGCCGGTGACGTCGTCGCCGCCTCGCAGGAACCGGAGCAGAAAGTGGCCGACGCCGGGAACAACGCCCGCAATATCGGTTCCGACCTTCGTTGCGAAGAAGGCAAGCTTGTTCCACGGGAGCAAGTATCCGCTGAAGCCGAAGCCGAGGAAAATGAACAGCAACAACGCGCCGGTGACCCAGGTGATCTCGCGCGGCGACCGATACGCCTTCATGAAGTAGACGCTGAACATGTGAATGAACAGCGTCGCGATCAGCAGATTGGCCGACCAACTGTGGACCGAGCGCACGAGCCATCCAAACTGAACTTCGGTGATGATGAACTGAACGCTCTCGAAGGCCGTCTCTGCGCTCGGACGATAATAGAGGAGCAGCAGGATACCCGTAGCCACTTGAACGACGAAGAGAAACAACGTCATGCCGCCGAAGTAATACCAGACGGTGTGGCGATGGACCGGGACTTCTTTCTTGCGCGCCAGCTCGCCGAGGGCCGCGAACCCAAGCCGCTCGTCGAGCCAGAGTCTCAGCGCTTCTATTCTCATTGGCGGTTCATCCTTTCGAGACGACGATGTCGTCGCCTCGCGTGTTGACGACGTACTCTTCGAGCGGGCGCGGGGGAGGCCCGCCGACGTTTTGACCGCTCAGATTGTATTGGCCGTTGTGGCACGCGCACCATATTTGTTTCATGTCCGGCCGGTACTGAACTATGCAGTCGAGGTGCGTGCAGACGGCGGTGAACGCTTTCAACTCGCCTGACGGAGTGCGAATGAGGATGCCCGGCTTGTTACCAAATTTGAAGATGATGCCGGAGTTGGCGGCAAGTTCTTTGACCTTTCCGGCGACAACCGAATTCTGGGCCGATTCAATCACCTCGGGCGGCGTCATGAACTTGATCACCGGGTAGAAGATCGCCACTAGCGTCGCACCGATGCTCGTACCTAAGAGATAATCGAGAAACTTCCGCCGCCCACTCGTCTGTTTACTGCCCACTTCCTGCTCCATAAGCTCCCTCCTTTTGGAGTGCGGCGACCTGTCGCCGCCTTGGTAGTCCCTTCTCGAGGGCACAATCTCAAAAGCCTACCAAAGGGGCGCCGGGTCGCCGCACTCCATTGATCATTTCCACCCGTCCGGGTGACACGACGCGCATGCGTTGAGGTTCGGGCCCCGCTTGATCTGTCCGCCGATTCGGTGACAGTCGGCGCACTTCTGGCTCATATCCTTGACGTGCATCGCGTGATCGAACTGCTTGCCCTTGAAGCTCACCTTCCTGGTGAACAGATCGCCGTGACACTTGGTGCAATAGCTGACGTTCTCCTGCTGGCGCGCGTGGTGGCAGTTCGCGCAGCCCTCGCGTCCGAACCGGACTATCTCTTTCGAGGTGCGTTCTTCGTGCGGCCGGTGACACGTCGCGCATTGGAACCCCGACATCAAGTGCGGCTTATGCACGAACGCGAGACCGAACATCCGGCCCGATTGTTCCTCGATGCCTCGGTGACACCGGAAGCACGCGCTCTCGAAGGGCGCCGCCGTCCACCTCTTTGCCAGCGGTTTGAGGCCGCGCTGTTCCCTCGCCTGATTGATCATGTCGTGGCTGGCATCTATCAACGCGAGGCTGTATTCGACGTTGTGAGTGCCGACGCCCCGGTCAACGAGTTGGAGGTTCTCGAACGCATCGGCGAGCGGTTGTGATTCGACCGAATCGGACAAGACCCTCCTGGCCTGAAGCCACTCGTTCTTCGCTTGGCCGAGCCTCCCATCTACAAGCGTCTTCCAACGCCCGAGGGTCTTGCTATAGCGCGGGCCGTGGCACGACATGCAGCTCACCTCGCTGGCCTTTGCGACCTGACTGCCGAATTTGTCCTGCGGCTGGAAGTGGCAACCCTCGCAGTGAATCCCGGCTTGGAACATCGCGCTCGGCATCGGCGCGACCCCTTTGCCACCTATGCCGGCGTAGAGGTCGCGCGTGGGCGAGTGGCCGTCGCGGTGGCACGTGTTGCAGGTTGTCGAGGCCGCTTCGACGTCGTGCCCCGTCTTATGCCGGATCTCCATGTGGCAGTTTGTGCACTCGATCTTGTGATCGGTCACATGAGTCTGGTGCATGTACTCGGTCTCGTCATACCGTTGGAGCCGGGGCGGATCGTTGTGGCACGTGGCGCAGCGCTCGCGCGGGACTTCGCCGTTTCCCTGCACAACGTTGGAATGACACGAGGCGCACTCCATATTGAAGCGCTTCACGTCGCCGTGATCGAAGGACAAGTTCGCTTTGGTGATCTGCTTGTCGGGTATCTCGTGGCAAAGCGTGCATTGGCCGGTCCCCTGGTTGATCTGCTGGCCCTTGAAGTGGCACAGGAAGCAGGTGGATTCGGTGACGGCGATGTGGCTCCCCTGAACGATCTGAGAATGACACGAGGTGCATCGCAGCTTCTTCTCCCTGCGCATCTCAGTCAGATGAGGAGTGTGATTGAAGAGCACGCTGTGAAAGACCTCTTTCCCTGCGAGCAATCTTCTTTCGTGGCAGCGAAGGCAGGCCGCATCGTCTATTTCGGTCCACGGGTTCGTGCCATAGGTGCCGGTGAAGTAGCTGGTCACCATCGATAGGGCTTCGTACTTCTTGCGGAACTCCGACGTGATACCGGGCGGGATGTGACACTCGACGCAGGCGACATTCTTGTGGGTCGAGGACTGCCACGACTTGTAGTAGGGCTCCATGATGTGACAGCTTCCGCAGAATTGCGGCCGCGAGGTGACCTCCATACCGAGGAGGGAGACGAGCATCAACGTCGCAAGGGAGAGCGAGACAAGGAAGACCGCTTTGCGCCAGCGATCGGCAAGGGCGCGCCCTAAGCTGGCCGCGCGCGCTTTGATCCGATTCGGTAGCTGGAGAACCCGGTCTTTCATCTTCCTATCTTGGATTTTGGATTTTAGATTTTAGATTTTGGATTGCGGGCCCTGGCTGGTCCTACAATCCAAAATCCAAAATCTGAAATCCAAAATTTCCTCACCCTCCCATCGTTCTGCGAAACCGTCTGACGACCGCGATGCTGATCAAGATGTAAAACCAGACGAGAATCAGGATGATGGTGCGGCCGCCGAACACGTTCATCTTCCGATGAACGTCGGACTGGACTTCCTGCGCGATCGACCGCGCGCGGCGAGTCAGGTCTTCGACGTCGTCCACTTTCAGGTCGTGGCTGACGGGCCGGGCTTCGACCAGGTACGTCAGCGCGTCCGACAGCCGCGCCTCGTAGTCAGTGACGTCAAGCGGGACCCGCTTCGCGTTGTCGACGGACTCTTTGGCCTTGCTCAACTCAGCTTCAGCTTGAACGAACAGAGCTTGAATCTTCGTTCCCCTATCGGCTTCGGCGGAGGCCTCGGCATGGCAATTCGAGCAACTCGACCCCCACAGCGCGTGGGAGGCGTGTTCGACGAGGTGATTGCTGTGGCAGCTCGCGCATTCGGCTTGCCCGCTCGCCGCCATAATAGACTTATGCGGGCTTTGGCGGAACGACTCCAACGTCTTCGTATGACACTGGCCGCATACCTTTGCGACATCGCCAATGCCGGGCGGCGCCGCGCCGTGCGTCCCATGGCAGCGCGTGCACTCCGGAGCCTGGCGATTGTGGCGCTCGAGCAAAGCCTTGCCGTGCGCACTCTCCTGATAATCGGTGACGATTCCGGCCGAGAGATTATACGGCTTCATCAACTCGGCGTTGGCATGGCACCGCCCGCAGGTTTGCGGGATGTTCTCGCGGAACACGGGACTCTTAGGGTCTTTTGCCGCAAGGACTCGATGGGCGCTGTGGCAGTCGCTGCACACGGCGACGTTGCTGTCCCCTTTCATCAACTTCTGGCCGTGAACCGACGTCAGATAGAGCGCGTGCTGGTCGGTAGGGATGCCGTAGGGCTTCATCTTAGACTGATCCGAGTGACATCTCGCGCAAAGCTCGACAATCTGTTTGCGATCGAACGTGCGGCGAAAGTTGGTGGAGTGAGCTCCCGCGACAGTCTGAGCCTTCGGATCGCCTCCATGACATTCGACGCAGTTGATACCCTCGCGCGCGTGCGCACTCTCTTGAAGCTCGACCTGCACACTGCTGTGACACACCGTGCAGTAGTTGTCGCGCGCGGCCTTGTTGCTCCAGATGCCCTGCCCGTGAGTTGACAGTACTCCGACAGCGAGGAAGGCGACCAGCAGGAGGAGACGCGCGGACGTGATGAAGAGGCAACACGGGGATGCGGCGACGCGGTGACGCGGCGAATCGGAGACATTCGGACTCGCAGAACATCTTGGCGACGGTTTCGCTCGCAGCGTCTCCGCGTCTCCACGTCTCCGCGTCGCCGTGTCTCCGCCTCTCCGCATTCCCCTCATCAATTCCCCCTCCAGTACCCGATGATCGCAAGAACAGCGACGGCTAAGCAGAACGCCGCGGCCGACGCTGCCAGTATTGGCCGCTTCCGGAGCTCTTGATACGGCGCTCGCTCGATGAACGGCAGCAGAACGAGCCCGAGCATCGCCAGGAGCAGAATCACCCCGGCAAGCCAGTGAGGGATCAGCTCTATCAGCGAATAGGCCGGCATCATGTACCACGGCGGTTTGATTCCCGCCGGACTCGTGAACGGATCAGCCTTAAGCCAGAACTGCGACGGGAACAAGGTACCCAGCGTCAGTATCGCTCCGAACAGGATCAGCGACAGCACGACCAACTGAATCAGGTGATCCGGGTAAAGCGGCTTCGCCTCGGCCTTCTGGTCGCCCGGCAGCGCGCTCAACCCCACCCGTCGCACGGTCGCGAAATGCAGGTAGAAGAAGAACAGCATCATCAGCGGTATGAAGATGATGTGCAGCACGTAGAACCTGAGCAACGTGCCCGACAGCAGATCGAATCCGCCGACGAGAAACGATGCGATGTAGCCAACGACCGGAAGCGTACCGATCACCTCGAGGCCGCGAGTCACTGACCAATATGACTGCTGGTCCCAGGGCAGCAGGCTCCCGGTCAGCGCCGCGTTGACCGAAAGGAAAAGAAGCACGACGCCGAAGACCCAAAACAGCTCACGCGGCGCCTTGTAGACCCCGTGCACGAAGAATCGCACAAGCCGCACCGCCAGCAGCGCGATCAGAGCGTTGCCTCCCCAGTAGTGCATCTGGTGCACGTACCAGCCGAAGTTCACTTCGCGGATGATCAGCAGCGTACTCTCGTAGGCCGTCTCCGCAGACGGCTGGTAGTAGAAGGCCAGCATTAGCCCGGTCACCCCTTGGAAAACGAAGACAAGAAAAGTGAGGACTCCGAGAATGTAAGGCCCGCGCGTGTACGCCGGAAGCTCGCGTGTGAACGCTTCGCGGGCGGCCTCCTCGATCGGCTTGTTCAGATCGATCGAGCCGTACGACAGCCCGAACGTCGTGAAGAACGAGAAGATCTCGGTCAGGTTCAATCGCTCTTCAAGCCACCTGACAGCCTTACGAGAGGTTGACATAGATTACCCCCCCTCTCGTATCGACTCGGAGCGACTGCAGAGGTCTCGGGGGTGGTCCGGCGACGACGTTACCGTTCAGATCGAACGCCCCCGCGTGGCATGGACAAACCAGGCGTCCGCTCTCTTTGTCCCACTGAAGAATGCAGCGGAGGTGAGTGCACGTAGCGGGCAGCGCAACCAACTCGTCGCGGGCCGTGCGAATCACCCAGAAGGGCTCGCGCTCGTGGGCGACAAACCTGGCGGAACCAATCTCCAACTCGGTCACCGGGCCGACTCGTTTGACCTTCTCCTCAGCGCTTCGCATTTCGCCGGGCGACTTGATGTATGAAATGACGACTCCGGCGAATGCCGCGCCCCACAAGCCCAACACGGTCTTGAACAGCCTGTTGAAGAACGATCGCCGTTCCGGTTGCGCGGGCTGCTCGGCGCCGGTTCCCGTTGTCGGTTGCTCTGGCATCTATTCTTCTTTCGGTTGAGCTTCGAGCGAGGCCTCAGTCGCCAGCTCATGCTCTTGTCTGAAATGTTCCTCGGAGACTCGCCCGTCCAACCACGCCCAGTTCATCGGATAGACATCCGGATCGAAGATCACGTGATAAAAGTGCCACACGATGATCGCTAACGTCGCGAGAATAGCCTCGTAGAAATGGATGGTCAACGCGACGTCGATCGTCCACCTCGGCAAGAAGCCGAAGACACCGACCTTGAACCAAACCATCAACCCGGTCATCGCCATAACCAGCGTTCCCCAGATAACGGCCCAGTACTCGGCCTTTTCCGGATATCCGAATCGCCCGAACAGCGGTCTCTCCGAGCGACGCCCCAGATAATACCCGAGGTTCTGCATGAGGTCGACGAAGTCCTTCCAGCGCGGCCGAAAGTCCTTCAGCGCCTGCCGGCCCTCCTTCGTCAGCAACGCGTAGCCGACGTGGTAAACCGCCGCTCCGATCATCACGACGGCGGCGACACGATGGCCGATTCGCCTTATCGTTTCGCTCGATCCCAACGACCACCCGAGCCACGAATCGGGATACGCAAGCGCAAATCCCGTGAGTACCAGCACCGCGAAGCTGGTGAGCAGCAGCCAATGTTGAAGCCGCTGCCTCGCGGTCATGCGAACGAGCTGACGCACCCCATTGCGCCGGATCGCGGCGGCCTTCTTGCGCCAGACCAGCCCGTTGTGAATCAGCATGAATCCAATGACGATTCCGATCAGCCAGAGGTAGATCGTTCGCACCCATCCGCTGACGACACTGCCGAGGTCTTTCGATACGCCGACGTCCAGGTGGACCTTGCTGAGCGCGAAGTTCTCGCTCGCCCCCGGGTGGCACCTGCCGCAGGTCGCGACTAGGTTGGTCTTGCTGACAGTCGAGCGAGGATCGGAGGACGGCAGAATGTTGTGTATGCCGTGACAGCTCGCGCAGTTGGCGACCACTTGAGATCCGAGCTTTGAGGCGAGCCCGTGGTAACTGTCCAGATAACTGCTGACGCGCTTGCCGGCGACGCCGAACTCCTGCGAGAGTTTGACCCCCTCGTGACACTGCGCGCAGGTCGTTCGGGCCACCGCCTGCGAAGCGACTGATGAGGTCGGGTCGATGTGCGGCTTGATGAAGTGAATGCCGTGGCAATCGGTGCAGACGGGTGCCTGCCAGTTGCCTCGCGCGATGGCCTGGCCGTGGATACTCTGATCGAATTCGTGCTGTACGGGCTCGTGGCATTGGCCGCAGGTTTTAGGCACGTTGAATTTGAAGATCGCCGACTGGGCATCGCTCGGCGGTTTGATGTCGTGGCTCTTGTGGCAGTCGGTGCAGACGGCGGCTCTTGTCGAGCCGGCGGCGACTGCCTTGCCGTGGACGCTTTCCTGATAAGAGAAGAAGGTCTGGGCGCTTCGGCCCGTCCCCTCCATGACGAACTTCTGCCCGTGGCACGAGCCGCAGGTTGTCGGAACGTTCGTGCGGAATGTCTTCGATGCCGGGTCGCTTGATGGCAGGATCGAATGGGGGGGACCGTGACAATCGAGGCAACTTGCAGCCTTGGCGCTGCCGTCCCGAATCGCCTTCGCGTGGAGTCCTTGATTGTACGCGTTGTGTGTCGCGGAATGGCATTCGGCGCACGAGACCCTCGCCGGCGCCGGTTCGTGGGGAACGGCCTTCACGTCCGCGTGGCAACTTATGCAATCGAGCGATCCGTGGACGGAGGCGGCGAAGTCTTTCTCGCGAACGTGGAGGCTGACGCTCTTGCCGCCCGCCTCTTTGGCGAGGGCCGGATCGCTGTGACAGGCGAGGCAATCACCGTTGCCCAGGCCTTGGGCGCGGACTTGCCACGACCCCGGCTTCAAATGGCTCGCCCAGAGAAACGCGAAAAAGGAGACGGCGACGACGAGCAGCAGGCAGCGCCTGATAAGCTCACCCCCTTTCAACGGCGTCCGCAAAATTCCTCCTGTGCACGAGGGCGGAACCCCCGCGCACAGGAGGTGTAGATGAGCGAAAGCTGCTACAAAAGCGCGAAGTCCGCGCCACACAAACAACGTCTGCGCTCAGGGCTTTAACTGGCGCATGTAAGCGACCAGCGCCTTGCATGCATCCGCCCCGAGGCTCGCCTCATAGCCCGGCATCTTACCCTTGCCCTTTGCTGTGATCGTGTAGAGCTGTGCATCGGACTGCGCCTGCACCTCGGCAGACCGCAGGTCGCGGAGGCTGCTCCGCTTGCCGTAGGCCGTGTTGCCGCTCCCATCGGCGGCGTGACAGGTTGCACATTTAGTCCTGAACAGAGTCGCGCCGTCGGCCCCCGCTGCGCCAGCCGTTCTGGCCGGCCCCGATAACACTGCTGATGCCGCTAACACTGCTACTATGACTGCCGCCAGCGGCCACTTTCTGGTTCCCATGATGACTTCCTCCATCCTGGTGGAGATATGATTGACTCCAAGGCTCGTCCCCAACAGCGGACGTTAGGAGTCGTAGTTCTATCAAACCCTACTACGACTGGGCGCCGTGGCTCCCGCGTGACGAACTGAGCGACGCGCTCAGACCTTCAGCGTCCGGATGAATGCGACAAGTTCTTTACACTTGTCGAGGCCCAGCGTCTTCTCGTAAGCGGGCATCTTTCCTTTGCCCTTCGAGACGATTTCCAACAACTGCGCGTCGGTCTGCCCTTGAACATCGGCCGAGCGCAGATCCCGGATTTTCATATTCCTACCGACCGGCGTGTTGCCGCTGCCGTCAGCGCCATGACACATCGCGCACTTGGCTCTGAAAAGGGCTGCGCCGTCCTGGGCGCCGGCGGCTTGTGTGTTTGTTTGGATTGACATCACCATCGCCAGCGCCGCTACCATTGCTCCTGAGACGATTGCGAGCTTCATTCGCTTCACGGACAGTTTCATGCTTTCGCTCCACCTTTCCTTCGAGTGTTGTCCTTTCGAGGCAGGCCGCCAAGCTTCAATCTGACTTGCCCGGCGTCCTCGAATCGTGACCCTGGTTCGGCCATCGACTCATCAGTTAGGCAACAACCATTCCCTTGAGGAATACGTTCTAATTCAAGCTCCTGAAAGAGCGACGCCGTCGACCACAAGGGGATTTTCCCTCACGTTTGCGGGGATTTTCGCAGAACGATTGACCCGCTTTCCGCCTCATCGAGCGGCCCGGTGTGGATGACGCCCATGAGAATTTGGCCCCCCGCCGAGTCTCCGCGCGCGAGGGGCCATTAGAGTTTAGCGACTTACAACTGAATCAACGGAGCGCGGTTTCACACCTCCGGATGAAGCCCGCGCGCCTTGGTCTGGGCCATCAGCCCTTCACACACCGCATGCGGCCGGTCTCATTGATCCCCTTTCACGGTCCGGGCGTCGATCTCTCTCCACAAGGCCAAGTAGTCGGCAGCAGTCACGAGGTTTGTGCCCTTCTTACCGGGCTTCATCGGCCACCAACTCATGTGTTGCTCCTTCAGGTAAGGAATAAACGCCAGGGTGCCTTCCGCGCTGAAGCCGGGATGACACTGAACAATCGAGCCATCGGCGCCGCACGAGTATGGGACGTTCTTCGCGACCTTGAAATCATGGAAGCGCTTGTCGACGTGCGTGCCGAGGATCTGTCCGTAGACTGCCATGTGACAATCAACGCACCGGACTCCCACCTCGTACATCAGATGGAACGCCGGATTGTCTTCATTGTGCCGTTCGACGTGGCAATTGAGGCAGAGCTGATCCTCCTCGCCTTCGTGAATCACGTCGTAGGCCTCCGGCGTGGCCTTATTCATCCCGTACTTGTAGATGCCGAGCCGACGGCCGAGCACTACTGCTGCATTGTGGCTCGGATGGCACGCAGCGCAGGTGACACCTTCCATTTGTCCGTCCGCGATCGGATCAGTCCTCTTGAAGATGCCGTTCTTGAAAGAGGCTTGCGGTGTGGCTTGTAGCGGCGAGTGGCACTTGGCGCAGTAGGTATTCTGTGTTGACTTGTAGTTTGACTGCGAGTGCTTTGCCGCGAGCCAGCCCTCACCGCTGAAGTTCCATACCTTCGCGGTATCGTCGTACCACACGCCGACCGCTTCGGGCATGTGATCTCCGCCGGCGCCCCTGGAAAAATGGCAGCGGGTGCAACTGTAGGACTCCGAGTAGTTGTAGTTAGGCCTGATTTGCGCGGGGGTCGGATTCCCCTGCGCCCAGGCTGATTGAGTGAGAGCTAGGAGGCCCACGAGAAAGAGAGCTACTGCAAACAACTGAATAACCTTCCTTGGCATGATTGCCACCTCCTTGTTTGGGATCGACCCCTGCGCAGGATGTGGCCTTGGATCTCTGTGACCTCCGTGGTTCAGCTTCTTCGGTCCCCCTCCGGCAGGGAATAAAAACGCGTTGGTTACGTCATCAGTAGACTACCTCTTGGTTCGTTACTCGCGTTGGCCGGCCGAGCTACCGCGGTATTAGCTGCTCTCAACCGTCCGCTACTTGCTAACCGTCACGCTCCCATTGCTCGCTGGTCTCTAGCTCATCATAACAATCTCATCGAATGAACCCCGCCACTCACTGTCCCCCTCTCCCGCCAAAGTAGAATCGCAACGACGTATAAGGCAGGTGGGCGTTGTAGTGCTGCAGGTTCTGAAACTTCTCCGCAAACGAATAGAACTGGTACCCGACGTTCCAGTCGAGCTTCTCGTGCAGCTTGAAGGCCACACGCACTTCGGGTGATTGAAACTGTTGGGGGTAGGAGAAGATCAATTCGGGCGTCCCGCTGATCGGCTGGGTCAAGTCCGTGCCGACGCGGTCCCCCTGGCCGCTGTCGTGGTGAATACGATAGCCCGCCGACAAGGCCATGCGCGGGGTTAGTTGCGCGAACAGATTCACATAGGCGAAGTTGTCGCGCAGGAAATACCGGCTCATGCCCTCGCGCTTTAGGCTGCTAACGAAAAAGATGATCGCGGCTTCCGAGGTCACGCGGGTGTAAGTGTAGCCGGTGTTGAGTGAGAACTTCTGGTTGGGGACCCAATCCGCCGAAGCCGTGAAACTCCGGGAGTTGATGTCAGCCCCAAAGTCACGGGGCGGGATTTCATCGGTCCGAGCCGGATTGTTGTTGTCTTTGGTCACCATTGAGAAGTTCAGCGCCAGCGTCTTTACCGGCTTCAACACGCTTCGAAGCCGGAGGTTGGTAAAATCGTAGTTCTCGACGCGGGTGAAGACGTTGTCGGTCTCGCCTCGCTCCATGTCGAAGTAAACAGTCCACACCGTTGCGGGCCGCGCTTTGAATCCCGCAAACCACGTGTTCGTTCGGTTGTCGAAGCTCTCTGGTTCCAATTCTCCCGCGCTGCCCAAGGCCTTCGTCAGCGTTCCGATCTCGATGCGCCGGTCTGAATAACGATGGCCCACGTGAGCCGTAAACTTCGGATGGAACTCGTAGTCCACCTCGAGCGTGTTGAGCGCGCGGCGGTATTTCGTCAGGCTGAGAGCCAGGTTGTCTACAAACACGGGCGGCAGCGGGGTTTCGCCGAACGGCGTCGTGCGCGTACGCAGCAGCGTCTCCGTCAGGTGATCACCCCCGTTAACACGGAAGCTGTTTATGCGAAACGTGTCGGATATCCTCAGCTTGTCGGTCGCGAAAACCGTTACCCCAACGTCGCCAAGTCCGTTCGGCCGTTTCGCATTCCCCGTCGCCTCGAACCGGTCAAGGACTATGTTGTTCCCCGAGAAATCCTTCCCCTTCAGCGTCTCGAACATCTGGTGTCTTGTCGTCGCGCTCGAGTACACGAATCGCCCGGTGAAGTCCACCTTCCTGGCCAGCAGCGTGTGCAACGTGAATCGCGTGTACGGCGTGCGGCCGCGGGTTGGGAACTCGCGGTGAAAACCGGTGAGGACGGACTGGTTCGTCGGATTGTTGCCTGGGTTCAACGGCACCGGGACCGGCACCGGCAGGTCAATATCGTATGTCGTGTCCTCCTTGTAGTATCGGAACCCCTGCTGGAACGATAGGTCAAAGACCCACAACTTCGCGTCAACCCCGAAGCGGAAATCGTTGGCATCGACCCGAACCGGCACGAGGATCGGGAACTCGTCCCTCGCGTAATCATAAGTCGAAACCGACGGCCCGTTGTTTCGCTGCAACGAGTAGCCTACGTTGAACCTCACGCGTTCGTTCTGCGGCAAGAGTGTTAGATCGAAGTCGCCCACCTTGTACTCGGTGTTCGAAATGTGCTGCGAGAGGAACAAGGGTGGCGGCGCCGCGAAGTTCCTAAGGCTGTTGAAATAGTCCATCTGCCGGTAGTCCGCGTTGAAACGGTACCATTTTGTTTTCTCAGCGCTCACCCGGAGGTACTGGTTCGGATCGGCGCCCCAGCCATACGAATTGATCAGAAGGGTGTCGAATAACACCCCGTCATTGTTCGGCGCCCGCATCAACAAGCTCGAGTTGAAGACGTGAAAGCCCGGCCTGTAGTTGAAGTCGCTTCGAAACTTGTCGGCCTCGCCGTTGACGCTTATCCCTCGCACGCCCAACTCGACGCTCGAGGTCACCGTGTAATTGCCCACCTTCCCTTCGTCAGCCGGCGCGGGGTCCTTCTTATCCGCAGGCTGCTGAGCCAGAGCGCTCACCGGTCCCATCGCGAGCAGTAGCAGCAGGATCAAGATGCCTTTGTGTTTCATTGTATCCCTCCTCAGCTTTCGGTAGCCTCTCATCGGAAAAAGAACGGATGAGTCTGTGACCCGTGAATCTTCGAGTGACAGATGACGCAGTCCTGGAAGCGCCCGGTCGCCAGATTGTGGAAGCTGGGCGTATTAGGCGCGCCGAACTGCCCAATGCTGCTGTGACACTCTAGGCAGAGCTGACTTACCTGACTCCGTTTGAGCATCTTCGGGTTGCTGGAACCGTGCGGGGAATGGCAGGCAGCGCAGCCTTCCACTTTGAGCGGCGCATGCTCGTACACAAACGGCCCTTGCTTGTCGGTATGGCACTTCAAGCAAGGGGCGTCCGCGCCGATGGCGAGCCGCGTCTGTTTTTGCTCGAACCCGCCGTGCGGATTATGGCAATCGCTGCACTTCATCGTGCCTTCAAGGACTCGGTGGTGGAACGGCTGAGTGAACTGCCCCTTGATCTCAGCGTGACATTGGAGGCACAAGGCTGGCTGGTTGTTCCTAAGCATCTTCACTTCGGACTGCGGTGTCAGGTTCGCCGCGATCGCCTTTAGAGTTGCCGACTCCATCTTCTGAAGTCCCGACGGGGCGTGATGGGGCGCGTGGCAATCGGTGCAGCCGACGTCGTTGCGCCAGTGCTCGCCGCGGCGGTACTGGTTGTGCTCTTCCTTTCCCGCGTGGCATCTCAGACAAGCCTCGGAGATGCTCTTGGCGGACTCACCTTGGAAGGTCCGAATCTTCGTCTTGTCGCCGCCTTCGACGTGCGCCTTACCGGGCCCGTGGCAGGACTCACATCCTTGTTTGTCCGGTGCGCGGCCGGCCATCTGAGTCAGTTTGAAGTGAGTCGTCTTCGAGAACCCGTTGAACTGGTCCTCGTGACAACCCTTGCAGGTTTCAGCTCCGACGTAGTCCTCAGCTTTGTACTGGTTCGTTTCCGGTGGGGCATTCGCGCCTTCGGCGCTGCCCGATTTGGAAAGCGAACTCGAAGCTGTCAACAGGATTGCGAACGCCAGGGTCAGACCCACCAGCGCCAGCTTAAGCGCTTTAGCCAGTTTCATGGTTTCTCCTTTTCCCGTCCGGTGATGTCCACGAGGGATTACCTGTGAGCGGTAAATCATCGGAAGTCCGGTGTGCAATTGCCGTTCACAAGCTCGACGGCCCGGGAGTCCGGCATGATATGACCCTCAATGAAGTCGTCGGCGCTGATACGAAAGGACTTAAACCTGCAAGTCGGCGTCAGTGGCTCCTCCTGGGGTGCCGCGCCACACCTCGACACGACCCCCTTGTGGAAAATCCCGCAGCGGCCTTGTGCGAATTTACTCAAGGGATTAGGCCACGGCATTTCCGCAGTCAGGAGCGACGCCGCGATCGATCACGACGCGAGAATGCTGTCGCTGTGCTCTTTGTGACGTCGTGCCTTTGTGGCTAAAAGAGATTCTCAGGCTGCCAGGAGTGGATGGGTCTGGGGATTACCGGCGAGCTACCTCGCCTAACGCAGACTTATCGCATATGAGCATGGTCGATCCCTTAGTATGGATCACATTTCGGTGTTTGAATTCGCCCAGAAGGCGAGTCACGGTCTCACGAGATGTGCCAATCACTTGAGCGATTTCTTCCTGGGTGAGATTAAGGCGCAGTCGCACGCCTTGATCGGTCTGCTCGCCCTCTTCGCACCACTCAAGCAGGAGCCTCGCCAATCGTTCAGCCGCGGGTTGCGCCAGCGCGAGCAATCGAACCTGCTCGAATGCCGCCTGATAGTTATTGCTGACCTGATGAGCGACTCGAAGGCAGACTTCGGGGTAGTTGGCGAGGAAACGGAGAAAGTCATCTCGCTTGATGAAATTCACCTGGCTCTGACACAGCGTCTCGGCCGTTGCTTCATAGGGCCTTCCCGACAACGTCGCGCTCAAGCCAAGGACTTCGCCCTCGTCGCCGATCTGCATGATGCGAGTCTTATCGTTGCTCAATACCGTCGACAGTTTCGCCCGGCCCCTGCACAGCACGAATATTCCGCGCGGCGACTGGCCCTCAGCGAACAACACGGCGCCCTTGGGATAGAGGTTCGTGTACTTGAGGGCGTCCAGGGTCTCAAGCGCCGAAGCGGAAAGATCGCAGAAAAGCCTGTCCGCGCGAAACTCGCAGGCCAGGCAACTTTCGATGATCTCCAAACCGTTATTTGAACTCATAGCGCCTCGCGAAGAACTGCACCGTTTCCCCCGTGCATCACCCGCAAGTCACGATACGACAGCGCGGTGTACTCCTGTGGCGGTGCGCCGCCCGGCTCGAAAATGGCCCCTGTCGCCCGAAGGCGACAGGGGCAAGAGTAGGAGTAGACAATGAGCAAATCCGGCTTCGACAGCGATCAGCACTCTCAGCGCCCATCGTGTCAACTGCCATGATTTCAGTGCACAAATAGTGTGCGGCTATGAATATAGGGATTCGGGAATTGAAATGCTGTAACCGCTGTCACGCGCTGATGTGACCGCTGTCACGACAGTTTGTGCGCTTGTTCGGTTGTGAAGCTCGGCTGCTGACAGAGACCGCCGGCCCGACGATATCGCGCGTCGGATCCGCCTCGCACGCTCGCGCTTCGGAATTCACAGCCGAGAATCGACCCTTATCCAATGTGTAGCCTCGCCCTGGACGAGCTTGCAATTCTCTCGCGGATGCACCCCTGCACCCTAGAAATCTCGCTCGACCCCGAGGTTCTCGTTGTTGACGCTGTAATAGAGGGGTCTATTCTGACAGGCTACTAGCTGACCATCCCTTCGAGCGCGGCTTTGTTTCGGATGATGAGCGTTGATCCCTTCAGGTGGATTATCTGTCGGCCCTTGAGATCGCCGAATAGCCGCGTAACGGTCTCGCGTGAGGTGCCGATCATCTGAGCGATTTCTTCATGGGTAAGCGCGAGCTTGAGCCGGACTCCCTGCGTCGTATCTTCACCACCGCGCGAACACCACTCGAGCAGCAGCTTGGCGAGTTTCTCGCCGGCTGAATGCGACAGTCCGAGCGATCGCACCTGTTCGTAAGCCTGATGGTAGTTGTTGCTGAGGTGCTGGGCGACTCTCAGACACGCTTCACCATGTTCAGCCAGGAATCTCAGGAAGTCGTCGCGCTTGATGAAGTTCACCTGACATCGATCCAGCGTCTCCGCGGTGGCTTCATATGGCTTACCCGAAACCGTTGCGCTCAGGCCGAGCAGTTCGCCCGGCTCCGCAACCTGAGTGATGAGCGTTTTGCCGTCGCTCGAGCAAGTCGACAGCTTGGCGTGCCCGCTGCACAGGACGAAGATCCCGCGCGGGGATTGGGCCTCCACGAACAACATTGCTCCCTTCGGAAAAATCGCCGGATACTTGATCGCATCGAAGCTCTGTAGGGCGGCTGGGGAAAGGTCACAGAAGAGTCGCTCCGTGCGCAGTGAACAACTCAGGCAGCTTTCGATCACTTCCAGACCCAGCGGTGAGCGCATTTAGTCCTCGCTACGCCGAATGATACGGGATGAGCATCCGAACCGCAACCGTGGAATACTTCCCAGCAAACAGGCCAACTTCGCCACTAATGCACCCCGCAGGCCAACGCGCCGGTGATACCTGTCACCCGCGCCAGTGATATATGTACTAGCGGCGAAGTACGATCAGCCCTATTCTCAGGCAACGGAGGAATCTGTGTGGTCGAACTGATGATCGAGGACCAGGCCCTGATCGACAAGTACAACCAACCGGGGCCGCGTTACACCAGCTACCCGACGGCGCCCGCATGGGATGATAACTTTGGCGCGGCCGAGTTTCGCGAGGCCTTAACCCGATCCAACACGAAGCCCGGCCCGCCGCCGCTATCGCTCTACTTCCATATCCCGTTCTGCGATTCGCTCTGTCTATACTGTGGCTGCAACGTCGTCATCAATCGAAACCACGATGTTGCTGTCTCGTACGTGGATCACCTCAAGCGCGAAGTCGATTGGGTGAGCGCCGAGGCCGCGGCCGGCC
>DATDOV010000023.1:0-54342 GCA_035293105.1 Blastocatellia bacterium | reverse complement strand
CTGTTGTGCAAGAAAGTCAATGAACCTCAGATGATCATCGTGGGAGCGGAATACCTTACGGCGATTATTCCCGCGAGTGATGACGTGATAGAGCCCTCCGCCTATTTCGACTCTTGGTCTCCTGGGCATGGGCCGTGATGTTATCCAGGCGCAACGCGCATGTCAAGGAAGTCAAGCCTGACCCCTCCTTTTCTCCCAATGAATCGCCGTCTGCTTCATCGCAATATCGAGGCTGTATCAAGCTTCGGCGAGCGCGGACTCCCCTACGGTCTGCGTGTTTCCCTGTGTACGCTTCAACTGGCTTGTACCGGCTTTGGCCTCCTGAGCAGCAGTTGCAACACTCGGTACGGGTGGCTGGTTGGGCCTTACCCGGCAGGGACTCTCACCCTGCAAGAAAATGCCAAGCTTACCTTGGCGCTACTAACGCCGCACATCACCGGGCCGCGCGTGAGGCGCTGATTGGATCATACGAATCTCGCTCGCGCGGCTCTTAAGCAAGCACCCTCATAAGTGCTTTGGAATCAATGAAAGCTCCGAGGCTTGCCTTCGCATATTTGCTCGTCCCACGAGCAGAAAAACTCCGGTGCATGTGGTTGTTAGGCGCGGTTTGCCAATGAGCCGGTCCTTAAGGGTTAGCTAATCTGTTGATTTGAGCCAGACCCAATCCTGGATTTAAGATTGCGAATCCTCTTTTGCGTTTGCGCTTTTATCTCTTCTGAATAAATCTCTAAGAGCGCGGTACATCTTTGGCAGGTTCACTTCGAATCCCTTCCCCTTATACTTTGTGATAGCTACAGTACCCTGAAAAAGTTCTTCCTTGTCAGACTCTTGCTTACTTTGTCCTTCAATCAATTCAGGCAATAAACGCCCTTCAAGAATCTGGCCCTGATATATAAGCCGATCTCTCTGCGCCTCAATTGTGGTATTCTTAGCCTCCAGCATTGCTTGGGCTAGCATCAACTGACTTTTTAGGTGCATCACATTGGCCGAGAGACGCTGTATCTGAATACTATATTCGGTTTCTTCAGTCGAAGTAAGGGTTGCAGCAGGCAGTTCGAGATAAAGCTCTAGTACCTGTCGAATTCGGTCTATGGCCTCATGTTTGTCATTTGGCGTTACCGAAAAAAGTACACGGTCACTCTCCTCCTTAAGTTCAACTGATGCGTTGATTCCCAACGTCCCGAAGAAACTCACCAAAATAGAGAAGATACTGTTCGCACGCAGCCTTGATCTCTTCTGGAAATGAGAAATAAGTTGCTAAGGATTTACCTTTTGAACGTTCTAAGCAAGCAGTGATAGCTTGGTCTAAAATCTCTCTGAGGCTCTCCGTCGAATCCCTAATCGTACTTTTTATTATGGTATCGGAATCGTTTTCTGCAAAAAGGAGAATCAAGGTGAAGACCCAGTTCTCTTCCTTTATTATCCTAACTTGGGCAAAACGATTTTGAACAACTGATTCGACCTCTTCTAAAAATGTCAACGGAGTAAACGGAAAAATCCATTCTCCCATAACCGGGGTGATCCGTAGTCCGATTAATTGTTTGTCCTGCTCTTCAGTGTATATCTCGATCCCAATGTTAACAGGCTCTATATAGTACCCATCCGATAAAACTATTTTGTGGACATTAGGCAGAAGCTCACTGAAGGAGCAATTGGTTAGCAACTTATTACTTTGTTTTGATTCGATGACAAACTCTTCAGGAAGCTTTTCCCCAATTCCAATCGCTTTGCTTATTACTTGTCCGTTGACCTTTAGTAAATACGTTGGTAGATGAGGTTCGCCTTCTCGTTGTAATTCAATCATACTTAACTCCAATTAAATCTGAGCCTCTGTACATCATATTCCAACCCAGACAAACCACCAAGCGGTAGCAATCATAGTACGGATCAAGTGTAAGCGGTCGGGTAGCCGGGCGGGATTGCTCCGGCCCGGCCCCCTAAGAACCGGACTTGAGAGTTGACCCCTCATCCGGCTCAAGCCTCTGTTAACGCCTCTTTGACGAGACGCGGTTCCACTACTTTCAACTCGCGATCGTGAACCTTGCTGTGACACTTCGGATGAAGCAGTACGCGATTGCTCATACTATCGCTTCCCCCGAAGACCCGCCAGACAACCTTGTGGCTGCGCCATCCGGTCGTCCGCGTGATCTTGTGGCCGCACAAGGTGCAGAGTCCCCCCTGGCTAATCCAGAGACGAAGCAGTTGCTGCCTCCGTTTCGGATTAGCCTCCATCTTCAGGTCGAGGCGGCGCTCGAAGTAAGCTTCGCATCGAGGGTCGTAAGGGTTAGCATCCCCTCTGATCTTGACGCGTCGGATGATTGAGAGAGAACCCGCGCGAAAGAGGCTGGTTACGCGAGGTTTTACATCCTCGCCTCTGGCCCTTTCCCTAAAGACATAGCGGCCGTCGGGGTGTTCAAAGTACTTCTTGTAAGTCCACCTCGACGACTTGTTGCGGTGTCTTCTGCGCGCCCAGTGCCACAGACAGTCGAAGATAGCCGAATCCACCTTGCGGAACACAGCCGAACTTGCGACGTGCCGGTGATAGTAAGCCCAACCTCGAATGACCGGGTTGAGCAGTGCTATCAGATTTCCGGTCTTCGCCTGTTTGTTCGACTTGATGATTCCGCGGACTTTATCCAGGAATGCTCTAACATCCTTTCTGGACGGCCTGATTAACAGCTTGCCGTTGTACTTGCGTACATTCTGTCCAAGGAAGTCAAAGAGAATAAAGCGTTTGATCCAGTCTACATAAGTTCTCTCGGTACGTTTACTGTAATGCCGAGCGCGAACTGCCTGCCGCACCTGATCGAGGAGTTTGGGTTTAGGCGCGACGGCTTGCATCGGGCGCGGCGTGCTCGGGTATGTCGATCTGGAGACGGGGGTCTGCATAGCGAACTCCGTTACGGCGGCGACTATACCGCTATCTCGGCTCGTAAGCAAGCCGGACTGCTGCGAAGTGTGGAGAGCTACAGGGCGGGTGCGGCGCGGTGCGGACCTGTCCTATGGTGGAAATGATGACGAGTCTCATTCCTCCTGCCGAGGCGTCAGGCTTGAGTTCCTTGACTTCTATTCGGTCGCACTGTGGATCGAACCGTGAGATTGAAACTAGAAGCTCTACAGGGAAGAAGCTCCAACCTACTTTCGTGTCACTACCCGCTGTCCGACCGCACGCGCCTTCCTCAGAACCCGAAACCCGAAGAACTTCGCCGAATCACGCATCGGATAATTCCCGACCGGCGCCGGATTGATCCCCAACTTTCGCAGCCCATAGTTCGCCGTATACAGCGCCGCTCTTCGGTCCGACCACGGCGTCTGAAAGGTTATGCTGAACGAAATCGACACCTCGTCGCCATTCTGTACCCAGTGCGGCGACGTGACCGGGAAGTGCAATCCCAATCCCCGAGTCATCTCGAAGACCGACGCCTTGCCGTGATACTCGTCTTTGTAAGTCAGGTTGATCGACTCGCCCGACGCGAAGAACTCTTCCAACTCGCGCTCCGACAGCACCGACCGGTCGGCACGGTCCCAGATGTGAATCGTCTTTCTTCCGCGAATCTGAAGCAGGATATTGTGCTCCGGGTCCATATGATACGGCGTCACCGAGTTCGGCGACGAGATGAAGATGAATGCCTCGCGGCTGCGCATTCCGGGATAAAGCGGTTCCGACAACGGTTGAATCTGGTCCAGGCATTGATCGAGCAGCGGCCGGTACTCGTCATCCTGCTCGACGCGCTTGATCACCATCCATGATTTGCACTCCTCGATCCGCCGTATCGTCTCCTCGACCGACAGTCCGGTCTTCGGCGCTTTGTACAACCCTTCCGCGACCGAGGCATCGCCCGCGTTGTAAGAGACGTACTTCTCCGGATGCCGCCTGGCAAGCTCGACCAGGCGCGGCAGCGTGAACGATGGGTGATCAGCCAGGTGATGACCCACGAGAAACGGCTTGCGATTGAACTCGCGGTGAAACACGGCAGGGTCGAGCTCAAGCAGCGGCGGCGAAGCCTGTGCCGCGTGCGCGTGATGACACGGCGCTTCTGATTCTAGTAGTTGATTCAAACTCATCGGTACATCCCCTGGCGCCCTTAGCAGGTTGCTGAAAAAGTCGGTTCTCGCCGCAAAGACACGACGTCACAAAGAACACACCAAGCGTAGACTCGTGTTGTCATTGATCGGGCCACTTCGTGCCTTGGTGTCCTCGTGGCAGAGTCTCCCATTATTCAACACCCTGTTAGGTCTCCGGCGCGGCGCAAGAGGTCGCGCCTCCTGAGCCTGCGATTGAACCACTTCAGCAGCGGGATCGACGACACAAGCAAATCGCCGGGCATCTTCCCCGTCCCGATCACGACGTTCTGGATCGTCAAGCGGTCGAGCCACAGCCGGTTGATCATCGCGTTGTCGCGGTTGGCGCACGAGTCCATCCACTTCAACTCGGGTCTTCCGTGAAGCCGGCGGATGTTTTCGATCTCCAACAGCACGCCGGGCGAAAACGCCGAGAACTCACCGTCAAAGGCGATCTTGAATGCGAACGATCCCGGCCCGGCCATCAGGTTGCACTTGTGCGCGATCGGACGGCCGTCGAGATGAATCGCCAGCATCATCAGCCGCTCTCTCTGAAATGCCTCCCTTGCAATCGCCGTGAAGAACTCGCGGTCCTCGGGCCGTGACGCGAGCGCCGTGCCTTCTTGTCCCTTCCAGCTTTTTGCCTCCAGTTCAATGAACTCCTCGATCCACGCATCGGCGTCGCCGTCCGGCCCGAGTTCGAGGTACTCGAGCCTGCCCGTCTCGCCCAGCCGCCGTTCCTTCTTCCGCAGGTCCTTGCGGTGAGGTCGGGCGAGGGCGGCGCGCAGATATTCGTCGGCGTTTCCCGCCGGTTGAAACACCACCCGTGTGAAGCGGTCCGAGACGAAGCTGTGAACCCCTCGCTCATTGAACAGGTCGACCAACAACTGGTAGAAGGGGCCTTCGCCGGTGATGAATCTGAACTCCATCAACGCCGGACCGCCCGGAGCGGCGGCGAGCCAATCGAGAAACGCCGTTACGCACTCGCGTGCGCCCTCAGCTCTGATCAGCGGCGTACACAGGTAGCAGTATTTGTGTTTCCACAGGCTGAGCGTCCTGACTGGAACCTGCTTTCCAAGCCCCTTGTAGCGGCTCTGTCGGGCAAGCGGAAAGACTCCTTCGAGCAGCGGCGGAACCTCGGGACGCGCCGGGTCGGATGAATAGACGAAGACGAAGCGCAAGTTCTCACCGGCGCCGAAGGCTCTGACCGCGGGCATCAGCATCCACGCTTCATAGAACGGGTTCAGCTCCAGCGACTCGGCGGCAAGCGCTTCCCACGCCGGCACGTGATCCTCGAGCGCCTGCAAATCGTCGACGACGACTACCGACATGTTTCCGCCGCCGCGCACCGGCCGAGACTCCGGCCTCCCCGCGAACGTCGTGGGAATCGGCTTGTCGGATGCTACCGTGACTAATGTGCTGGTGCTCATTCTCAGCCCAGGTCGATCCGGTCCCGCGGGCGCGAGCTGCGGCCGACCAGCCCCGCGAGAAACCTTCGAAGCCACTTGAACAGGGGCAACAACGAAACGAAGAAATCGCCGGCCGGCTTGCCCGTGCCGATGACGATGCTCTGGATGATCCTTCGATCCAGCCACAGCCGGTTAAACATCATGCTGTCGGCAGCGGCGCAGGAATCGACCCATTGAATCTCAGGCCTTGCGTGCACGCGGCGAATGCTCTCCATCTCCAGGAGGAGTCCGGGCGAGAAGGCCGCGAATTGCTCATCGAACGCGATCTTTGAAGCGAACGCCCCGCTGCCGGCGATGAACGTGCACTTGAACGCGATGGCCCGCCCGTTGTGCCGGAGCGCCAGCATCATCAGCCGACGCCTTCGAAAAGCCGCTTGGAGTACGGCTTCAAAGAACGCGCGGTCCTCCAGACTCGACGCGACGGCGGTTCCCTCCTTTCCTTTCCAGCCGCTGGCTTCGAGCTCGACGAACTTCTCGATCCATGTTCGCGGGTCCTCGTCTGGTTTCAGTTCTTGATACTCGAGCCCGCCCGATTCAGCCAGCCGCTTCTCTTTGCGCAGCAGCGCCTTCCTGTGTTTGGCCGAGAGTGCGGCGCCAAGATAACTGTCCGCGCTCGCAGCGGGCTTGAACACCGCGCGCGTGAAGCAGTTCGAGACGAAGCTGAGACGGGCGCGCTGGTCGAAGCAATCGACGAGCAGTTGATGGAACCGCCCGTCGCCGGGAATGTGCCGAAACTCCATGACCGAGCAGCCGTGACCTGCCGACGCAAGCCAGTCAAAGAACGCCAGCATCGTCTCTCTCGCGCGATCGGCCCTCACGATCGGCGTGCACAGCGGGCAATACTTGTGCTTCCACAGGCTGAGATTCCGGAGCGGCAGGCCCCGATACCCTCGCTTCCGTTCGAGCGGAAATACACCGCAGAGGACCCGCGGCCCATGCTCCCACGCAGGATTGGGCGCGAAGATCAGGACGAACTGAATGTCACGGCCGGCAGCGAGAGCTCGGAACGCCTCGATGAGCACCCACGGCTCGTAGAACACGTTCGGTTCGAGGGCGGCGGCGGCGAGTTCCTCCCAAGCGGCGGCGAACTGCTCGAGTTCGACCGCGTCTCGAACCACGATTGCCGACATGTCACCGGCCTTTGCCGCGGCGACGGAACTATCGCTGCCGGATGTGCGAGGCTCCGCCTGCAGGACGCGCTCGCCGCCGCTCTCTCCCGCATCCCCTCGTACGTCTGCCTCGATCACATTCGTGACGGTACTCATCTAATTCGGCCCTTCGAGTAGACTGCTTCCAGCTTCTCGATCATCGCGCCGAGGCCATAGTTGGCGGCGACCATTTCCCGCGCCGCAAGCCCCATCCTCGATGCGCCCTCTGGGTCGCTCAACACCTCAGCAAGCGCCTTGGCGAGCGCCGCCTGATCGCCCGCCGCAAACAACCGCCCGGTCACGCCGTCTTCGATGACGCGTGGGAGGTCGCCCACAGCGCTGGCGACGACCGGCCGCGCGGCCGCCATCGCCTCCAACACGGCGATCGGCAGGCCCTCACGATCAGACGACAGGACGAACACATCCGACGCCGCGAGGATAGTCGCCACGTCGCGCCGCACTCCGAGCATTCGCGCGCTTTCGCCAAGCCCGAGCCGCGTGATCTCGTTCCGAATCGCCTCCTCTTCCGTTCCATCCCCGGCGATGAGAAGCCGCGCGCGGTCGACTCGCGTGGCCACATCGGCAAACGCGGCCAACAGCAGCCTGTGGTTTTTCTCAGGGAAGAGCCGGGCTACGATGACGGCCACGCGATCATTCTCGCCGAGGCCGAGCTTGCGCCGCGCCTCGAGCTTCGATTCGGTGAAGGCCGACGTATCGATTCCGGCGCGGATGATCTCAAGCTTGCGCGACGGGATGCCGACCTGCTCGCGGAGCACTCTCGCGCCGTCTTCGCCGATCGCGATCACCCTGTAGCACAGCAACGAAAGCAACCGCAGCGCGATCCGGAGCCGGCGGCGCTTCAGGTATTCGATCGAATGCTCGGTGTGAATCAAACGCGCGCCCGCCAGCCTCGCGCCGACCGCGCTGTAGAACAATTGATTGAAGTGATGAGTGTGCACGATGTCCGCTCGCACCCGGCGAAACAGCCTGTAGAGCCGCCAGATCAAGCCCCAATCAATGCCGTAGCGCCGGTTCATGATGAATCGCGGTATTCCGCGGCGGTCGATCTCGGGCTCAAGCGCGCCGCCCTTGTCCACGGCGCAGAGCACGCTGCGATAGGCGGCCGGGTCCAGATTCGCGGCGATCGATAGCGCGTACATCTCCGATCCTCCGGCTACGAGCGACCAGGTCACCTGCACGACGGTGCGCGGGCTCGTCGCCGTGAGCGCTTCGTCAGCGGCGTCGTGCTCGCGCCGTGTCATCGCGTTTTCGACTCCGGTTTGCATCACTACTTCACTACGAAGCCGGTGCCGGGGGCGGAAGGGCCATTACTTCGCGGTCCTCGCGGCGGGGCTGCCGGTTTCGGAGCATCACCTGGGGGAACATCAAGTTCGCACAAAACAAATCGAGCGAGTGGTCCCGCTCGACGTGGATGCGAGGCATCGCAAACGGATCGCACGCGCCTGCGGCGGCCACTCCTTCTTCATAAGACATCGCGTATTTGTATCCGCAAATCGCGGCGGCTTCCTGGACGCGCCGGTTGTACGCGCTCGGGCCGCCTACCGGATAAGCGAGCGCGATGACCTCACGGCCAAGGTGCTCCTCGATAGTCCGCTTGCTCTCGCGGAGCTCATCTTCGAGCCGGGCCGGATCAACATTTGCGAGGATCGGATGGCTGACGGAGTGACTGCCGAACTCGATTTGATCGGCCGCCATGGTCCTCGCGTCCTCCCAGGTGAGGTGCATGCCTTCGGCGAGCGAATCGTCGACCTCAACGTTTAGCCGCGTGCTCAGCTCGCCGAGGAACGCTCGTTTGGTATCTTCGGGCGCCTGCTTGATCCAGCGAAGCACGCACTCAATCGCAGCTTTCCGCTCGCCGGCCGACAGAAGCGGAAGCGACTGACGAGCGACTTCGCGCAGGGTAACTTCGCGGACACTGGTGCGCTTGAAACAGTATGCGATCGCGTCGGACCACAACAGCTTCGACCGGCCGACGTGTCCGGTTGCAAGGAAGATCGTCGCCGGCAGACCAAGCGCCTTCAAGATCGGAAACGCGTTGGTGTAATTGTCCCTGAAGCCGTCGTCGAACGTTACTACCAATGCGCGCTCGGGCCACGGCCGACATTCCAAGTCGCACGCGTAGAGGTCTTGAAAGGAGACGACGTCGAAGTTCCTGCGGGCGAACTGCATCTGCTGCCGGAAGCCGTCCGTAGTTGCGCTGATCAGGTCTTCATCAAAGGCGAACGACTGCGGGTCGGCGTCGAGCACGCGGTGATACGCAAGTATGCGAAGCGCCCGCGCGCCCGCGCCCGCCCACGCCCACAACTTCCGCGTGAGGGTGTTGCCCAGTACCCTCGCTGCCATCTCTCGCTTGCTCATGATCACGTCCACACAGCGACTAGGATTGGAGACTTCGCTTTAACTGCTTCAGTCCATCGATCACCTTCGCCGCCGTCTTGTACACCGCTTCCTTCGAGTGAGCGCGTGCGATGCGCACCTGAAGGATGTTCCTGATCTCGCCGCGCCAGCCTGCCTTGTAGCCTTCGATTCTCCCCTTCAGAAAATCGCACTCGGCGAGCCCCAACCCGATCGCTCGCTTGATCGCCAAACCTCGAATGAGTATGCCCGGACTGTGAATAGCCTGTTGATCCGAAGCCAGCCCGCTCTGGTAGTAGTACATCTTGTTCCCGTAGATGAAATCGTAGAGCGCGGCGATCGGCCGCCGGTCCGAGACGAGCAGGTAAAGCTCCACCCATCCTTTCGCAAGCAGCCTGGGACCGACGAGCCGGTGAAAGCGCGCGAACTTGCTGCTGGCGAACACGCCCCGCTCGCCGCGTGAGGTCCACCGCTCCTGGTGCAATCGAATAAGCGTCTCGAAGTTCTCATTGAACCCCTCGACCGTCGTCACCATTCGAGTAGGGATTCCAACATCGAGAGAACAGGAGTCCTCGGCCCTTTGCGCCCCGCTAACGATGACAAACTCGACACCGTTTGCGATCGCGGCCCGCGTGTCCCTGCGAATCTTCTGCCGGTACCCGCTGCTGATTCCGGCGAGAAAGGCTTCGTAGCCGGCAGGTAGAGGTTTGAAGATTCCGGTTTGCGTGCGCGCGACCTGCCACGCCGCGCCGCCGGCCTTGACGAGCTGTTGGGCCAGAGGCAGATTCGGCGATTCTTCCGCGATGTCGGTGAGAAGGAACTCGTCCCAGTCATCGTCGGCCTGAAGATGCGCGAACAGGGCTTCGAGGGCCCGGACTTCGTGGCCGCGGCGCAGGATGAAATCAAGGTACTCCGAGCAGATCTCATCTGCCTCATCTTCGCCGGAAGCGAGAAACTCGAGACGGCGAAACGGGAGCACGCCGTAATGTTGCACGGTTCGCCGCGCCAGCGGAGCTATTCCGATCACCTGATCAGCTTCGCGCGCGACGAGGATGCAAAGTTCCCGGTCTTCGCCGAACACCTCCCACCACGTCGCGAGCCACTCCCACGTAAGCGTCAGCGAGTTGCTCGCGCTCTGTTGAAGCAGCGCGTTCCACTCCTGCTCGAGTGCCGCAAAGCCCTCACGCGTTGTTATCTTCTCGACGGTGTTCATCTCAATTGCCGCTACTGCTCTAATTCCTCCGGGCCGTGTAAGAGTGACAGGCCTCCGTCGGAGCCGGAGTGATGTGCTCGCTTCCCATTAACGCCCATCCTCAGACGGGGGTCCTCGGCGCTGCCGGCCTCGCCGATTCCGGTCGGCGCCGTTTCGCCCACACCAACAACACGCCAATCAGAGAGACGCAAGCAGCCACCGCGCCGGCTACCGCCACAATCGGCCGCCAGGTGTTGAACGCGAGCGGCCCGGCGTGTGACGCCTGCTGATCGGCTGCCGGAGCCTCTTCCGCGTCGGTCGTCTCGCTGAGGTTCGCCGCGCCCGGGGTTCCTGCCGCCGCCTCGAACGCCCCGATGTCGAACGCGGCGCCTTGTGGCCGCGCCGCCCCCGCGTAGTCAGTCGTGACGTCAGCGAGCGCTTCGCCGCGATCTATCGCCGGGCTTCCCGGAAGCGGGCGGTAGAGGTTCGCCGCGTCCAATCGCGGGTCGATAGTCCGCGACCGGCGGTCCACGTTCAGGCCCGCCTGCCAGTCGGCGAATCGCTGCCAGTAGTCGCCCTTGTCGCGGGTCTCGCGCGAGAACTTGTACACCCCGCCGCCCGGCCGAAACCAGATGTTCGAATCACTGACAAGTTGGTCGGCGAGGTTGATGACGAAAGCCAGGGGCCGTTCGCCGCTGACGACGACGATGTTGTTCTTGAACGTCACCTGCCGCGAGGGTACGTCCCGATTGTTCATCGCCACCAGGAACCCGGCTTGGCCGTTCCGGGCGACGTCGACCAGCGTGTTGTTCTCGAATCGAATGTTGTTGCCCGAGCACGTGCCGAGTCCAGCGCCGCCGCTTCCGACGATCACGTTGTTACGCGCGACGCAGTTGATCGCTTCGTATTGAGTGCCGTCACGCATGAACTCGACGTCGGTGTCCTGACCCAGCAGCAAGCCCGAATGCGCGGCGTTGACGATTCTGCACTGTTCGACGAGTCCGTCTCTCGCGCCGCCTTTCAGGTAGAGGCCGGTCGTTCGCGTGTCGTGAATGTAGCAACGCCGTATTGTGATCCCGACCGATCCAATCGAGTCGATTCCCTCGGCGTTATCGGCGCGCACTCCGGTCGAGGCGATCTCGCAGTCTTCGATCAACAGCTTGTCGGCGTTGAAGGTCTTGATTGCATCCCGGCCGGTGTGGTGAATGTAGCAGCCGCGAATGACGACGCCGGTGACGAATTTTGCCGAGTCCGGCTCGACCTTGACGCCGTAGTAGGACGCGCCTTCGATCTCGACGTTGGAGAGGACGACGTTGTTGGCGGCGATGACCACGACGGATTGAGGATCACCGGGCTCGGTCGTGCCTGCCGCGATTACTGCCCGTTCGCCTGGATAGGAGGAAACCGTGAGGTTCGGGACGCCGATCCACACGAGCCGACTGACGGTGTAGCGGCCGGCTCTCAAATAAACAGTGTCGCCGAGCGCGGACAGCTCGATGGCCCTTTGCGGCGTTGCGACCGGGGCTGCAAGCGTGCCGGGGTTCGAGTCGCGCCCCGAGGGTGACACGTAGATCGTCTTCGCATCAGCGACGGCGCAGAGAAGGATCAATGCGAACGCAGCTACGACGCAGTGGCCTGACGCCTGTAGTAGGCGCCGACAGAACGTCTTCACCGCGCCGAGGCCGGGAGCCTGACCATTCTCGGAGGCCGCTTCGCCTCGAGCGAAGTTAAGTGGAACCTCTGAGCTCGAGGAGTCGCAGGTTCGGAAGAGGGACTTGTCCCCGCTTGCTCGGTCCCTCCAAATGAGAAGGGCGGAACACGCGGGGACAAGTCCCTCTTCCCAACCTGAGATCCTTCTGTGTGCGGTCGATTGATTCCGATTGTTCATATCCGCAACGTCGATCGCGTGCGACCGTTTTGCTCTCTCATTCACCTGCATGATCCGACACGATTAGCGCCGCTGTTCACGGTTCGCAATCTTCAATCTGAAAAAGTCCGGGTCGAGACCCGCGACGCGAGCGCGCATCCCGAGTCTACTCAAATACCCGTTGCCGACATCGACGCGCCGAATGTTGAAGACCTGAGAACCGCGCGTGTTCGCCCCCCCGTAAGCCGATACCGCCGCATAATAGCCCGCGCTTTTCACGGCGTCGCGCGCGCGCTCGGAGATGTCTTCCGGCTTGCCCCACGGAAACGAGAACGGACGCGGCCGGTCGCCCAGCTCGCGGTCGAGCGCCGCAAGCGATTCCCGAACCTCACGCTCGATGGTTTCGGCATCGGCCCGACCGAGATTGATGTGGTTGACGGTGTGGGAGCCAATCTCGAAGCCGGCGGCTTGCATCGCGCGCAGGTCGTCCCAGGTGAGCTTCGGACGCCGCGCGCCGACGCAGCCGCTCTCCTCGCCGCTCTCTCCGCGGAGGTCGTGCGGAAACTCACGCGGGGTTCCAATGAAGCCGGTCGCGACGAAGAAAGTCGCGGTCATTCCTGCCGCTTTCAACGCCGGGACCGCTTCGGTGAAATTATCGCGATAGCCGTCGTCAAAGGTGATCACCGCGGCGCGGCGTTTGAACAACCCGCCGGTGCGCAATCGCTCGACAAGTTGATTCAGGCTCATGCACTCGTAGTTGCGCTTCAAATACGCAAGATCGCGCTGGAACTCGTCGGCCGGACGGGTCAGCACGTCGAGGCCGCCGACTCGGTGATAGTAGAGCACGGCGACGCGCGAACGGCCCAACAGGCTCAGAATCGCGTCGCGGAGCTGGATGTAGCCGCAATGCAGATAAACGAAGAAGACGGCATCCTTGATCAGTGCAAACAAGCGATCTGAAAAGCGCGCACGCGCCGGGCCGTCATATTCCGCAGTAGGCCCCGCACTCACAGTTACCACGAATTGTTCTCTCGGCTTCGCCATCTCTTCAGTTCGAGCCAATCGTCTACTAAGCAACCTGCGCCGTTGACGCGACCGCTCCACCGACCAATCCGGCATAGAGCTTTACTAGCGACAGCAGGCGATTCTCAGGTGAATGGCGCGTGATCACTTGATCTCGTGCGCGAGCGGTCAGCCCGCGTGCGAGCTCCAAATCCGCAAGCGCGAGCCCGATGGACGCCGCGATGCTTTGCGGGTCGTGGGGCCTCACCAACAGGGCGCTCACATTGTGCGTGACTATTTCCGGCACGCCGCCGACGTTGGTTGCGACGACCGGAACGCCCGCGGCCATCGCTTCCAGGAGCACGTTGGGCGAGCCTTCCGAATGGGAGGGCAACGCAAAAACATCGGCGAGTGCGAAGTAAGGCCGCGCGTCGCCGGCGCGGCCCGCCAAGATGATTCTGTCTTGAATGCCGAGCGCGGCGGCTGTTCGCTCTATTCGCGGCCGCTCGGGCCCGTCGCCTACGATGACAAGTTTCGCGTTGACCTGTGAGGGCTGGTCGACAAGGTACTTGAGCGCCTTCACCAGATCGGTGTGACCCTTTTCGCGCGACAGGCGACCAACCGACAGGATCACCTTGTCACGGTCCGTGATTCCCAATCTCGCCCTCAGCTCGCTCACGTCTCTTTCGCTCACGGCTGCTGCATACCCGGGGTCAATCGAGTTGTGCAGCACGGAGATGCGTTCCGGCTCAACGCCGCGTCTCGTAAGTTGGCCGGCGAACACCTGGCTGACCGTTACGACGCGAGCGGCGCGGCGCAGCGACCACCGGTCGAGCTGGTTATAAGCGCGCATCTTCAGGTCGGTTGAGGTGTAGCCGTGATGGAATGCCGCCCACGGCCGCTGACGCCACACGCCAGACAGCCGCATCAGGAAGTGGGACTTCACGCTGTGAGTCTGAACGATCTGCGGCTCGCGCCTCGTGACGACATCCCTCAGCAAAGCGATGACGCGGGGATCGAATCTGAATCGCTCCGGGATAATTTCGACCTCGACGCCGGCTTGTTCGGCGGCGGCGACAAACCGACTCGAGTCAGTCGCCGCAGTCCGTCGAAAGGTCGCGATGGTCGTCTCGATCCTCGGCGATGCGGCGAGGTTACGCGCTCGCGTGGCGAAGTCGAGCAGGTTCTTCACCGGTCCCGTGACCGTCGCGGCTTCAACAACCGCCAACAGCCTTATGGTTCGACCACCTGTCATCACTGCGATACTCACACTACGCTTCCTACACTCAAGCAGCGCGCTGCCGGCTGCCTTTGGTTATGGTCTCGAGCTGCCGCTTGTTCCCAGGGGACTCGACCAGGAGCACGAATCCGTCTTCGTTTGACGCCGGGTCTTGAAACTCAAAACCGGAGAAGAAGACATTGATGTCATTCCAGCCGACTCGCGGGTCGTCGCCTTCAACCCAATTCCAGGCTGCAAGCGGACGCGGGCTCAACGCGCGCTTCGATACCCACACCGCGCTGCCGCGCTCCCAATCCGATAGCACGAGTGCGGCGAAGTCCTCGCGCCACGTCGCGGCCTGCGCGGTGTTGACCGACACGACCGCGTAGACGCGCAGCTCGAGGTCTCGGTTTATCGGATTGAATGGAAATGCCCTCCTGAAATTCAACAGTTCGTCCTGCTGGCTGACAACCGCCAGGCGGGTGTCGCGCTCGAGCAGCGGCAAAATATCCGCCACGCGGCGGGCCGCAGCGGCTTGCTGGGCATTCAACACCGGATTGGCAAGCGCGCCGACGTTTGCGATAGAAGCCGCGATGACGAATGCGAGGGCTGTGTACTTGAGTGAGGGCCGTGACCGGTCAGTCAATAGAGAACACGAAAAGGCTAGAAAGATCAAGGGATATAGCGGCAGGTAGCGCTCGACCGCGCCTCCGTCGAACTTCACCGCAAAGATGAACAGCGGCAAGGCGCCGAGTACCAAGAGCATCAGAACGCGTCTCCCTCGTGGCGAACGGAGCAGGTTTAAGAGGACTGCACAAAGAAACGCGTAGAAGAAACCAAGCTTCCACAGGCTCAGCCGGAACAGATCCGTAAAGGAGACCGGATTGAACGGGTCGTGAAGCGTGTACCTCTTGAACACGACCCCGTCGTTTCCCATGTTGATGAAGGAACGACCGAGCCCGAGCACGACTCGCGAAGGCCCGCCGGTCGTGATGCCGTGCGACGCCGCCGCAGCCCAGTCGCGGAACCCGCCGGGACTGTAGATTCCGAGATGAGCCAACACGGCCGCGTAGGCAATCGTGATCGCAAGCGTAAAGCCGAGTGCGGCCTTTACGGTCAGACTCCAGTTCCGCTTGTCGAACCCGAACAAGAACAGCGGTGAAAGCAGCGCCGCCGGTATCACCACCACGTACGGAAACCACATCGCGGCCGATCCAGCGAAGGCGGCGCCAGCCAGGAACGCACGGCGCGCGGGAATCCCGCGGCGCTCGCTTGCGGACGCGAGGAGGTGCAAGCTGAGCAGCAGGAACATCAGGCCCGGGATGTACGAGCTGCCGGTTTGGCTGAAGTTGAGAAACGCGTGAGAGAAGATCAGCGCGAGCGCGGCGACGGTCGCAACCCATTCACGCTTGCTGATCATGAATACCCAGGACCGCATCAAGAAAACGGCGGCCAAACCTGTCGCCCAGTTGATCGCTATCAGTGCAAAGACGGCTTCGGTTTGCGGATTGCCTGCTGCCATCGACGGGACTACAGGCTGAAGGACCTTAAACACGATCCAGCCGAGCGGACGCCACGCGAGATGCCCGAACTCCCAGAACTCGACGCGCGTCAGAATCGACTCGACGTAATCGGCCGTGTCGCCCATGAAGGAGGCACCGGTGAACGCGGTCGCCGCGACGTAGACAACCACGACCAACCCGTGCGGACGCAGTACGCCGTTCCAGACCATTGCCATGAATCCGTGCTTCGATTGATCCGGTGGGTTTATGAAAGCTGGATTCATTTCGGTCACCGGCATTGCCCGGCAGCCAGCTTGCGACTCAGTTCATCGCTCGCGGCTCCACTTCTACACGCAAGCCGGCAGCGTGTGCGACAGCGCGCGTCGACCCCACGTATACGTCGTAGAGTGCCGCGCCGATGCGGGACCAATCGTACCTGTCGCGCACGAGCGATCGAGCGTGCTCAGCCAACCGCCGCCGCAACTCGCTATTCGCGTTGAGTTGCAGAAGGGCCCGCGTCTGCGCCTCTTCCGAGTCCGCAATCACGATGCTTGCTCCGTCGGTAACGCGCAGCCCTTCCGCGCCGAGACTGGTCGATACTACGGGCACTCCGGCCGCCATCGCTTCGAGGATTTTCAACCGCGAACCGCCCCCGACCTTCAATGGAACAATCGAGGCGACGGCTTCGCGATAATAGGGCCGAACGTCGTCGACGGTGCCGGTCACCTCAACGCCGGGCAAGTTGGCGAGGGCGCGGACTTCATCTGAGGGCCGGCGGCCCACGATGGTGAACACAAGCTCGGGCGCTTCTGTGTGAACGGATGGCCAGACCGTGGTCGCAAAGCGCGTGGCTGCTTCAATGTTCGCGTGGTAGTCCATCGACCCGACGAACAACACGCGCTTCACATCCGGCGCGCCCTCGCGGCGGGTATGTGAACTCAGCCATTCGACGTAGACCTGCTCGATTTCCGCGTCCGAAAAATGATCCGCGTCGACGCCGTTCTCAATGGCGACGACACGTGCGGTGGGTTCAACGTCGAGCAGCCTGGCGCGGTCGTTTTCGCTGACGACGATGTGTGCATCGAAGGCCGTCAGCGCCCGGCGTTCGACCTCGGACATTCGCCGCGCCGTCAGTCTCGCGTAGGCGCGCCGCCACGGCGTGGGCGCGCGCTGGGCGTACTGGCGCATCAGGTCCGATTCAACGTTGTGCCAGTCGCAAATGACCAGCGGGCGGTTGATCGCAGAACGAATGATCGGCAGATACTCGAAGAGGTGAACTCCCTCGACCTGGACCCCGTCGAACTGACGGCGCGCGAGCAGCCGTTGCAACTCGGCCTTCATCGCGGGCGTCGTGTAGTTCAACAACGTGAGGGGCACTCGACCAAACGCGCCGCGGACGACCTTTCCTAAAGTGTACGCACCCTCCAGCGGCACGCTGATTAATTCCTCGCAGAGGTCCTCAAGCTCGCCCTCGTCGCGTGCGTGTCGGTCAGCGGCGCCGGTTTGGTCTTCAAAGCCCAGGTAAGTAAGCCGCGTGCGACGGGCCAGTTCGCGAGCGAGGTGGAAGTTTCGCAGCTTAGCTCCCGTGTCCGGCGGCCAGCACTGCTTCGGCGCGAAGTAGAGTACGCGCATTGCGTGGCCGGCGCTGCGGGAAGCGGGATCCGCCGCGCGGGATCGCGCATCACGCATACTCGACCTCCCCCTCCTGACGGACTTCCGCGGCGGCCATCGACCGGTAACGCACGAACAAGACGGCCGCGATGCCCACCTGGAAACAGAATATCGCCGAATACGCATGAGTGAGGAAGAACGCCGACACTAAGAACCCGATGAAGCTGACTTCGACGGCCGAGGCCAGCCACATCATCCCGGCGTAGCGCAGGTCTTCGCGAGCGCGCCGCCTGACCTGCCGGACCGTCCGAAAGTTCGCGAGGATGATTAGTGAAATCAGGATGAGGCCGCCGACGCCGAGTTCGGCCGTGATCTGCACGAGTGTGTTGTGCGGCGAGACCTCGAGCTTCGATTCTGAAAACTGCACGTGGGCGGTTGGAAAGCCCGCGATCCCGACTCCGGTGAGGGGCCGCGCCGCGATCATCCCGAGCCCAGTCCGCCATATCTGCAAGCGCCCGCCTTCCGCCTTGAGGTTGTAGTCTTTCTCGTAGTTCCAGATCGTTCCGATGCGGTCCCAGTAGGAAGGCGGCGCTACGAATGCGAAGATGGCCGCGCCTACGACGACCGTGATGAGCGTGTACTTGCGCGCGTGGCGAGACCCGCGCAGCATGATCATCGCGCCGATGACCAGCAGGCCGACGAACCCCCCGCGAGATCCCCCCTTCACTATTCCAACCAGCATGAGCAGGATCGACCCGAGCAAAAACAAACGTGTCAGCGGGCGGCTTGATTTCAGCATGAAGAATGCAAACGGGATCGCGGTCACGAACAAGAGCGCCATATCGTTCGGGTCGTAGCTGTCACCCACCGACACGCGCGGTTCTTCTTTGTACGTAACGAGCGGCCCGACGCCCGTCAGCATTGCGATCACCAACGCACAACAACCGGCGATCAGCGCGCCCGCGATCACCCTCGAATCCCTATCGGACCGCACGGCCTGGACGAGGAAATAGACGAAGATGACGTTCTTGAGAAAGACCTCGAGGAGGAACCGAAGGCTCTCGGACGGCCACACTGCGAAGGGCACCGTCGCGAACGCCAGAATCAGAATCCCGATGATGTATCGGACTTGCGGGACTGAGAGAATGCGGACGCGCGAGGTCAACCGCTCGCGTGACGCTATGAACATGATCGCGACTGCCAGCACCGAGAGCTTGGCTATCTGAAAGCCCGCGAGCGCCGGAATGAGCCCGAGGAACTGGGTGACGAAGAAAACCGTGAGCAGTGCGACGCCTCCAACAAGCGCCGACACACGCTCGGGCCGCGTTGTCGGGACCGGCGTCTCAAGGTCACCATCGAGTTCCATCTCTGCGGTCTGTTCCAATGTTCCGCTCATATATCCACTCAGGTTCACTCACTCCGCGCCCACAGGTTTCTCTTGCCGAAGACGACGTAGATCAGGCTCACGAGCGCGGCCGCGTTCATAACCGAGAAGACATACGCGACATTCAACAGCCGAACTCTTCGATCCAAGTTCAGAACGTACCCGCCCACCGTCGCGCTGAAGTAGAACACAAGCTGACAGGCGAGGGCGGCCCTATAGAAGTACGACATTCCGCCTTCGATCCCAGACGCAGCGAGCGCGACGTTCGCCGCAAGCAGCAGCAGCAAGAACAGCGGCGCGGCCAGGCGCATGAGCTTGTGCGAGTAGAACTGAAAGACCAGCGCGCGCGTCGGCACGAGCAGACGGGGCATCAACTGGCAAAGCTGGTAGTTGCCCGCGAGCGTCCTCACCTTGCGCGAGAACTCGTGACCGGCGGTTTCCGCTACGCTGTCATAAGCGACGGCCTTATCCTCGAAGACGACGCGCCGCCCGGCGAGCGCGATCTGCATCGGGGTGAACACGTCGTCGAGTATCGTCGCCGATGGCAGTGGCATCCACAGCTCGCGCCGTATCGCGTAAATCGCCCCGGTTGCGCCGATCACCGACCCGCAGCGGCTCTCGTTCTTGCGAATCCACTTCTCGTATCTCCAATAGGCGCCGACCCCCTCTCGCACCGACGAATCCTCTCCGCCGCGAAAGACAAGTTCGCCCGACACCGCGCCGACTGATTGATCGGAAAAATTAGCAACGAGTTCCTTGATGGCATTGGGCTCGAAGCGCTGACGCGCGTCGGCGAAGACTACGATGTCGCCGTCGGCTGCGTGTACGCCCAGGTTGAGTGCTTCGGCTTTTCCGCGCTGGTCGGGGTAGGCGAACACCCGCACTCGGTCGGAGGCGTTGCGGCGTGCCAGTTCTACAGTCTCGTCGGTCGAACCGTCGGACACGATAATGACCTCGAGACGGTCTTTGGGATAGTCGGAGGCGGTGAGGTTCTTGATGCGATCTTCGATGTTGCGGGCTTCGTCGTGGCAGGCGATGACGACAGAAACCGTCGGAGTGATGCCGGCCTTCGAGACCCTTCGAGGGGTCAGCCGCGCTAGCATCCACACGATAAGGGGGTAGCCGACATAGGCGTATGAAACGGCCAATACGGATGTCCAGAATAGGATTCTCGCCATGTTCTGTCGCCCGCTTCTCGAGCTTCGACCCTCAAGGAGATTAAATGCCTAAAGTGCGCATAATTCCGCAAGGCAGAGTCGTTTAGATGGCACCTCAATGGCCCGGCCCGTGAGGATTTACGACCCCTTGGACCACCACAAAGCTGGGGTTCAGAGACTAGACCGGTAGCTTCAGCGACAGTGCGGCAGGGGGTGCGGCACCAAGAAGTTGTTGACATTATCACGCTCCCAGGGATAATCTCGTCGCCGTCAAAAAAGCGGTTCGCCCAGCAGTCTTGAAATCTCGCGCCGTCTCGACCAGGTGATAGCACCCACCGGTCATTTGCTCCAGGTCCTAACATGTCGGAGGCCCGTACCGGAGTTTCGTAGGCATAGAATCTTCGCAATCATTGCCAGAAGTGACACGGGAATCGCTGACGTTCAAGGTCCAACGATGGAGGAGCAAATGAACCAGAATAGGAATAGGTGGCGCCGGCTGGTGGCCGGATCATTGGTAGTTCTCGTTCTTGCGGGGATGTTAGCTGGGCAGGCGCGGCGGCCTTCGAGTGCTTCGCGCGTCGCCTTTCGAGACAGCGCGGACACGCCTCCCCCGGATTGGCGCGGCCCCAGGTTCAAGTTGAGCCACAACTACCCGAAGTCGCAACCCACGTGCGAAGCTCCCTGGCTTAAGCGACAGGTCTCGTTCACCTCACCGAATCCAAGATGGCAAGAGTGGGAAGGCTACGTTCGAGACATCGTGACCTACGTCAAACATGGGAACGAGGACATCAGCGACGGCTGGAACGTTAAGGTAGACGGCCAGACCCGGTGGTACCACGTGCCGTGGATGGCGTATGACGGCCAGCGGGGACGCGAATTCGTGCACGGTTTGACCAACGAGCTCTCGACCGCCCTCTCGAAGTTCATAGGGCTGGGCCGAGGCACCGGCAGGCACACGCTGCCTGGCGCGAAATCCACAGGCGAAACGGATCCTCAGTTCGAAACGTGGTCCGTGGGCATGTACAATCCGTGCGGCGCGTGGTCAGTCGGGCAGGTGTTTCCACCCTCGGGCGCGCCAGCCACTTATACCGAATCGGGTCGGAACTACGCCCGTGGCATGCCGTTTCCAGAGGGCACGGTGGTTATCAAGCTGCTCAACACGACGGCGGACCAGACCGCCGTTCCCTACTTGAAGAACTCAACCACATGGCAGGCGAACGCACACAAACAACTCTCGCCGACCGAGTACTCAACCTGTGAGCGGGAGGTGCGGGACGTACACTTGATCCAGGTGGATCTCGCCGTGGTCGACAGCCGCTCGCCCACGCGTTGGGTGTACTCGACGCTTGCGTATGACGGCAACATGAAGGGCGACAGTATTTGGGACCGGTTGCGGCCCCTCGGCGTTCAGTGGGGCAACGATCCGTTGAGTTTTCCGGCAGTACCTCAATCGCAGAGCCGGCCGCTGCGGGAAACCGTGCTCGCGCCAATCGACATATTCGAGCACTACGGTTGCCAGAAGCGACTTGCCGGTACGGTGGACCAGTCGAACTCGAGCTGCGTGAGCTGCCACATGGGCGCATACGCGGCGCCGCCTCCCTATCTCAATCTCCAAGGGCAGACCATCCCGGCGATCTTCGGTTTTTGCGGCATGTGCACGGAATACAATTCGTCGAACGCCCAGTACTTCTCGGACTACAAGTATCCAGCCACGTACCCCGGGAAGCAGTTCACGAGCGCGATTCCTCTGGATTCTTCTCTGCAACTGGCGGTGGCGTTCGCGCAGTATGCGATCTATAAGAATCCCCACGCGGTACCCACTGGTTGCCCGGATGTCAGGGGATCGGGCGCATCCCGTAATCGCTAACCGCGGAAAGGGACGAAAATGTCAGCATCCAAGATTGCCAAGGAGGCGCAGTTCGCCACCGACTTGCGGTTCCGGCTGAACGGCGCCGAGGTCGTCATTGAAACGGTCGATCCCAGCGTTCTTCTCGTCAACTGGCTGCGCTCTGCAACCGTCGGGCTGACCGGTACGAAAAAGAGCTGTGCCCAGGGCGGATGTGGCGCATGCACGGTGATGTTGTCGCGGTGGGATGAAATGCGGCAGCGGGTGGAACACCTGTCGATCAACTCCTGTCTCCGCCCGCTCTGCTCTTTGGACGGGATGGAGATCACGACGACCGAGGGCACCGGAAGCTGCCGCAGCGAGCTCAGCCCGGTACAGTACCGGATCGCCAAGGAGAATGGGTCCCAGTGCGGTTTCTGCACTCCGGGATTTGTGATGAACATGCATGCGTTCCTTGCCACGAATCAGGGTCAGGCTATCGGGCAAAAGGAGATCGAGGATCTCTTCGACGGCAATCTTTGCCGCTGCACGGGCTATCGCTCGATTCTCTACGGCATGAAGCATTTTGCCAGCGACTGGGGCCCGGAAGACGAAGCCGGCTGCCTTCACACGGTCGTGGACCCCGCCGAGCGCGTGCCGCATGCCCGAACGGTGGAAACTTCGTTTCCCAATTCCCTGAAACGCCCGCCACGCGCGGTCTACTACTCCAAGGACGGATACGAGTGGTATCGGCCCACCACCCTCGAGCAAGTACACGCAATCCTGGCGGCGCACGGAAACATCGCCAACGTGAAACTCGTCGGCGGGAACACATCGATCGGCGTGTACGACAGGTTTGTGGAAGACCCCCACCTGTTGATCGATATCTCGCAGCTTGATGAGCTGCGCGGAATCGAAGCCGGCGACGACGGGCTCTCGTTTGGCGCGGCTGTAACCTATGGCGAGCTTCTGGGCGAGCTCGAGCGGCTGCTTGCCGACTCGCCTCCCGAGCGACTCGCGGCCCTCGAGGCCTTGTGCTATATGGCGCGGCGCACGGCGGGCACGATAGTCCGGAATGCGGCCACGGTCGCCGGAAACACCATGCTGGTCGTGCGGCACATTCAAGAAGGCGAGCCATTCCCCTCGGACCTCTTCACCGCGCTTGCTTCGCTCGATGCATCGGTCGAAGTCAGTCTGGCTGCCGGAAAGTCGATCCGGTTCCCCATCCTCGAGTTCGCTCGCCAGTACCAGGATTCCAGGGAACTGCAAGCGGGGATCCTCTCGCGCTACGGCGTTCGATGGACGAAACCGAACGAATACGCGCGAACCTACAAGACGGCGCTGCGAGAAGAGAACGCACATTCCATCGTCAACGGCGGGTTGCGAGCTCGCTTCACTGAGAGCGGCATGATCGAAGACGCGGCGATTGTTCTGGGCGGTATCGGTCCGGTAGCGTTCCACGCGCGATCGGCCGAGCAGTTTCTGATGGGCAGGTCCTGGAACGCCGAGACCCTGAAGCAAGCCCTGACGCTGATTCGCAGTGATGTCGAGGCGAATCTCCGAGAGAATCGGCAGCGCATGAGCGGGCTTGTTTATGAGGGCTTCACCGACCAATACCGAATACACCTGGCGGAGAGCTACTTCTATCAGTTCTTTGTCCACGTGACTGAACAGCGCGCGCCGGGCAGCATCCCGCCGGACCTGCAATCGGCCGGCGAACGGCGCGTCCGGCCAGTCAGCAAAGGCAAACAGAGCTACGAGAAGTACAAGGACGAGTATCCGGTGAACCTGCCGATCGTCAAGCTCGCGGCGTTCCTGCAAGCCACCGGCGAGGCCTGCTATACACAGGACATCGCGGTGTCCGAGCGAACAATGGAAGCCGCCGTGGTCACGAGCTCTCAAGCACTGGCCTCGATCGCCTATCGCATTCCTGAAGGTGACGGCTATCGCGCCGCCGGCCTGGACGACTTGATCGGCTACCTGAAAGACCGCTACTCGGGTTTTCAAGACTACGTCACGGCGCGCGATATCCCGAAGGGTGGATACCAAAGCTCCGAAGATCCGGTTTTCGCGACTGACCAGGTTACCTACTTCGGACAATGCATCGGCCTGGTGCTGGCAAACAACGAGGAACTCGCGATCGACATTGCTCAATTCATTTCAACCCGGTGCATCGAATACACGCCGGCCGGCAAGCCTATCCTGACCATCGCCGAAGCCATCCGCAAGAAATCGACGTTCAAGGACGTACAGCCCTATCCCGTCCACATCTGGAAGATTCGGCGGCCTGGAAGTGATGCCTCGTGGACCAAAGCCGACGAGGCGGTCATCGACGGCATTCCGAGCAAGGTTGTGAGGGGAACGCAGCAGAGCGGCTCGCAGATCCACTTCTACATGGAGACCCAGAGCTGCGTTGCGGTGCCAGGCGCGCGCGACGAGATCGTGATCTATCCGTCAAGCCAAAGCCCAGATTCCGTGCATGGCGGCGTCCACAGTATTTTGTCGATCCCGGCCACGCGTATTGACGTCAAGATTCAGCGCGTGGGTGGCGGCTACGGTGGCAAGACTACGCGCTCACCGTATGTCGCCTCCGCGGTCGCCGTCGCCGCGTGGAAGCATCACCGCCCGGTGCAACTGGCCGTGCGCCGCGAAAACGACAGCGCGATGGTCGGCCACCGGCACCCCTTGTTCAGCAAATACGCCATCGCGATCGCCGACACCAGCGATCCCGACCAGAAGGGCCGCATCCTGGGCATGCACACTGACTTCTACGCTGATGGCGGGGCCACCTACGACTGCTCGTTCGTGGTGATGGATTGCATTCAGCTTCGGTGCGACAGCGCGTACATGGTGCCCAACTATCAGACCTCGGGAGTCGTCTGCCAAACCAACAAGGCGAGCAACACCGCTATGCGCTCGATGGGATTGGTGCAAGCGATGCTCGCGCAGGAGGACGCGATCGAACAGGCGGCGCACCGCGTCGGCATGCTGCCGGAAGACGTACGCGGCAAGAACCTGTATCAGCAGGGCCAGTTGACGCCGTTCGGGCAGGTGGTGGACTACTGCTATCTCGACGAGGTGTGGAAGCGCATCGCGAAGCTCTCGGATTTCGATCGCCGTCGCGCCGAGGTGGAGCAATTCAACCGGCAGAACCGCTGGCGCAAACGCGGCATCTCGATGATCCCCGTGAAGTACGGGAGCGGCTATAACGCGACGTTTCTGGAGCAGGCCGGCGCGCTTGTCGAGGTCTATTCCCAGGACGGCAGCGTTCTCGTGCGCCACGGCGGCGTTGAGATGGGCCAGGGATTGCTGACCAAGGTTGCGCAGATCGCCGCGCGCGAATTGAACCTGCCGCTCGCGCAAATCGAAACCAGCGCGCTTGATACTCAGGTCGTTCCCAATCCCATCAGCACGGGCGCTTCGACGGGCACGGCGTTCAACGGAAGCGCCGTTCAGGAGGCCTGCCGCATCCTGCGCAAGCGGCTGGAGGATTACTGCCTCGACTTGCTGCACCAGCACGGCCCCACCTGGTGCCAGCAGCAAGGAATCAACTTCTGGGACTACAGCGAAGGCTGGAAGGCGACAGTTACGATCGATAGTCATCCGGCGCTGATCTGGCTCAACATCATCAAGCTTGCCAACAACGATCGGATCAATCTCTCGTCGCAGGTGCGCTTCGTCCAACAGGGCGGAGAAGCCGTCGACTCCGGGTTGATCTTCAAGCCGGGCATATCCGAAGTCGTCAATCACTTCACAGGCTTTACCTTCAGCGCCGCGTGCACCGAAGTCGAAATCGACGTGCTGACCGGCGAAACGACCGTGCTGCGCGCCGACCTCGTGTACGACATGGGCAAGAGTCTCAACCCGGCGATCGACATAGGCCAGGTCGAGGGCGCGTATATCCAGGGCCTCGGATACGTGCTCACCGAAGACGTAGTGTTTCAGCCGGACGGTCCCAACCGCGGGGCGCTGAACTCCGATAACACGTGGCGCTACAAGGTGCCGGCCACGACGACGATTCCGATCGAGTTCAACGTCGATCTTTTCCCGCGCTCGGATGCTCCCGAAGTCCCCGAGAACCCCTACGACCTGCTCTCGTCCAAGGAAGTCGGCGAGCCGCCGCTGGTCCTTGCGATCACGGCGTACTTCGCCCTCAAGCACGCCATCCTTGCAGCCCGGCGAGATCGAGGTCACGCGGAGTGGTTCTTACTTGAGGCCCCCGCCACCGTTCAACGTGTCCGTGAGGCGTGTCTGGTTGAAATAGATGATCTGACAGTGTGAATAACAGAAGCGTTGTTGCTGTGTACCGTTACGGCTTGAGGAGCAACTATGGACCGAATCAAGAGGCGCGATGTACTCAAAGGCGGGAGCGCGATGTTAGTGGGCACGCTCCTGCGGACGAAGGCCGAAGCCCAGGACCGGCCCGCGGACTATCGGGTACTTGACTGCAAGTGGATCGAAAAGACCTTCGACGGTACTCGCGTGAGGATGCGCAGCTACGGCGGCCAGGTGCCGGGACCAATGATCAAGACCAGGCCCGGCGACACTTTGCGCATCCGCGTGAAGAACTCGCTGACTCGCTATGACTCCAGCGGTTGGAACGGCGACCACAACGTACCGCACATGCTGAATACCACGAATCTTCACTTGCATGGGTTGGACATCCAGCCTCACCTGTTCCACCCGCAGGGCACCTCGAATCCGCTTGCGCGCATGATCGCCATCGAACCGGGCGCGCACTATGACTACACGTTCAAGATTCCCGCTGACCATCCGCCCGGCATGTACTGGTATCACCCGCATCATCACGGCTCGACCGCCGTCCAGGCGACGAGCGGCATGGCCGGCGGAGTGATCGTGTACGGCGCCATCGACGAGGTGCCGGAGATCAAGGCGGCGCGCGACATCCCGATCGTGCTCCAGGACCTCGGGCTCTTTCCCAGCGAGACCGACCCCAACGTCTGGGTTTACAATCCAAAGCAGAACGCCATCTGGCAGACCTTCGGCGGCAACGTCACGATATACGATCCGGCCACCGGGAAGAACAACCCGACCAGTCTCAAGGGCGGGTTCTCGACGGGCGACTACGCACTTCACTTCTTTCTGGTGAACGGGGAAGCCTTCTTCAAGGAGACGCACAACCAGAGCTCGCCGCAACAGCCGGCGACCAAACAACTGGGAGTGCCGCGCTACACTCTCGCGCCCGGCGAAGTGGTTCGCTTCCGCATGCTGAACGGGTGCTCGGATAACATGATGCCGATCGTCGTGGAAGGACACACGATGTATCTGCTTGCGTTGGATGGCGTCAACTTCACTTCGCCGCGAGCGATTCCGGCGCAGCCCATCGGCGGCACTACACCGCAAGTCCTTCTCGCACCGGCAAACCGGGCCGAGTTTCTGATCAAGGCGAGCGCGACTCCCAACATTTATCGGATCGTGCAGCTCGCGCAGAATCAGCAGTTCATCGAGAGCGCTCGGAAAGTAATCGCTGAAATCGAAGTGAAGGGCGCCCCGAAGAGTATGGGCTTGCCTCAGACGCTTCCGACCCCCACGCGCTACTATCCGTTGATTCAGCCGAGCGAGGTCAAACGAATTCGGACGATCGCCTTCAGCGGAGCATTTCCGGCGGTGATGAATCCCTACGTCGGCGGTGACTTCGCGATCAACAACGCCTTGTATCAGGAAACGGCCGTCCCTAATGTGGTCAGCCTTGGCGGCGTTGAAGAATGGCACATTCAAGTGGGCGATGCGCATCACGGCGGCACCGAAGGCCACCCTTTTCACATTCACGTGAATCACTTCGAGGTCATTTCCATCACGACTGTAAACCAGCCGCCGGTCAACCTGCCGCCTGGCACGATTCAGGATACGATCTGGGTGCCGGCCAATTCCATGGCGGTGATTCGAACGAAGTTCAAGCAGTGGACGGGAAAGTCCGTCTATCACTGCCATATTCTGCCTCACGAGGACACGGGGATGATGGGCAATTTTCTGATCGTTTCGGGCGCGCCCTCTGCTCCGCACGGCGGTGGCAGCAGGCGGGCTCACGGCTGAACTTGCCTCACGCAATCATGCGGGGAAACAATTGGCTTCCCTGACCGCCCAATCGCGTGTTATAAAGCTGCCGGGGACGGCGCTTTAGACTCTTATCCCGTCTGGACGACCGGAATCGTGGCTGTTTGATTCAATCAGCGGGACGCCCCTCCCCTCGAGCGGTGCAACAGCGACACAGGTGATTCTGTGCTGTTGGGTTCGAGGCTCACTCCGGCAGAAGCTCCCCTTGCCAGGCTAATTGCCTCCGCGACTTTTGGAAACGAAACTGACCTCGGCTCGCCCCGGCACACCGATCAGGTCAGGAGCAAATGGAGTCGGGTCGAGAAGAGCCCGAACGGCTCAAACACGGGGAGTGCGCCCCGGTTCTAGTTTCGCGCAGGAAGTGGGAGACCGATCAATGTCGGATGTCGACTGGGCTGCTCTGATTGCGGAAGAAGACGTGGAGCGGCTATGGAACGGGCTGTACCAGCTTGTGTCGCGCCACCCGGCAGTCCGGCCGCTCAGGTTCGCGACGGATGGCGCTGCGGTGACGTCCGCGGTTGAAATCAACGCCGACCTGACTCAGGAACTGTTCCTCGAGCTATTCCAGAAGCAACGATTCGAGCACTATGTCGACAACGCCTACACCAGCGCCGAGATCGAGAACGAGCTCACTCGCATAGAGCTGCCGAACCTTGTCGGCGCGCGGTTGCGCCGGCGCTATCCCGAGTCGTTCAGAATGGCCCGGCGCGTCAGCTCGCTGCTCAAGACCAGCGCGTTGTTTCGGCGATTCGACGGCGAGCACCAAAGCGATTCCGCGAACGGCAAGCCCCGCGCTCGTCGGGGACGCCCGCCAAAGCGATCAAGCGCGGCGGACGCTGCTTCTCAAACTGAAGACCACGAACTCGAAACATTAGAGGGTCTCTACGACCCGGAAGACGACGCGTCAACCGAAGAGGCCGCCCCCCAGAAGGAAACGAGACGCCGGCGCATGGTTGATCAGTTGTTCGGTTTGCGCGAGTGGCCCCGAAGAAAGGCGGTCCGAGATTCCGGCCACTTCACCGAGCGTGTCAAGTCGGTCGCGATGCGGCGCCGTGACACGCGCATCGTGGGCCGCTCCGGGACGTCGCAGTTGATCCTGTCGAACCCCGAGCTTGAGAAACTGATCGTGGACGTTTTCAGAGCCATCGACTCGCCGGCGGACGTTCGAACAGTACGGCAACTGGTACTGTCGAAGATCCCGATCCAGGACTACAACGTCGCCTCGCTCGATGAAGAGTTCGACGCGGGCACGAGCCGTACGACCTTGAGGCACACTCCGCACGACACGCGCGATACTCCGGAGGACGCATTGTTGCGTGAGGAGCACGGCGAGGGCGTAGCGGGAATGGCGCACGAATTCCTGACAAGGCTGCGCCGCGCGGTGAACAACAACGAGCGGCGATTTGCGCGGCTGATCACGACGTTATGGCACTTCTATTTCAGTCCGGCGGGCCTGTCGCAACTGGAGATCGCCGAGTTGCTGGGAGTCTCGGACTCATTGGTGAGCGACAACCGGCGGCTGATCGAAACCGAATTGAAGAAGCTCGATCTTTCGCTCGAAGACGGGGCGATCTTCGCGGAAGCACTGAAGCAGGTGATCGTTGAGGAACACCTGACGCCTGAAGGTGCGAGTAGGCTCGCGTGATCCCTAGCTGCCAACTCGCCGCTCCGTACGAGTCTTCACACAGGTTGGTCGGTGGGCTTCGCGACCGGGGAGGCTGGCTTCGTTGTGTGGTTGGACCAACAAGGAATTACGTGGCGCTTGCCTTCACAGAGGTTGCTGGTTCGCACCGCGCCACATCAGTTCTTAAACACCATAGGCCGCTCGTTTCATCCTTGCTTCGAGGTGCTCATACTCCCCGAGATGCGCACGCATCAGGCTTTTCCAGAGCTTGCCGTGGTTGGGCACGGAGAAGTGAAGCAGTTCGTGAACGATCACGTAATCGCCCAAGTCGCGCGCCATCCCCAATAGTTCGTCGTTGAAACTCAGCGTTCCCGCTGTCGAGCACGAAGCCCACTTATTACGCATCGGGCGGACATATAGCGCGCTCACCTTTACATCGAGCTTGGCAGCCCACTCTAACACGCGGGCCTTGAATTCCTCTTTGTCGCGCCAGGTATTCATGGACGGAAGCTCTTCTGTAACAGGGTGAACAAGGCCTCGACCGTTGCAGTGACCTTCTCCAGATCCTCTTCCTCACCTCATACACGTTGCGCCATTGCTCGCGCGGGCGGGCCAGGTCTTCGTAATCGATCAGCGTCAGGTCCAGCTCGCGGTTGTCTTCCGCGCAGAAAAACTTGTGCTGATTTCTCAGCGCTTGGAGGAAATCACGATTGCCGTAGATGTCAGCGTGGAAACGTTGAAACCCACCAACCAACGCGCCCTCGGCCTCTTTGTATTCCGGATTGAAAGCGCGGATCTGCGCGTGAAGCAAGTCGCCGAAATAGAGCGAGGCCGAACGAGCACGGTCCTCGGGTGTCGCGCTGTCTGCATCGAAGCCGCGTCTCGCTTCGGCTTCAGCACGAGGCACATAACGCCAGCCGATTTCCTGCGCGTAATGCAGAATTCGGGCCTGGACGCTCTTTGAGTTCTCCGGGCTTCGGCATTGCTAAACCGGCTCAGCAGTAAGGAACGGATTCAGGGCCTTCACCCCGTCATAGTCCTGGCCGTGGCTCAAGTCTTCCGTGTAAATAGTGTGGCAGCCAAGCTCGCTGGCGGCGGCGATTATTGCGGCGTCCCAATAGCTGATTTGAAAGCGTTGTTGAATTTCCAGTGTTCGCAAAACCGTTGACGGGGTAAGCGATGCGGTCGGGAAGTTGAGCCACGTCCTTACGTACTCGGTGGCCTGATCGATTGGAAGACGAAACTGACGTTTGGGAGATGTAGCTGTGTAGAAGAATTCCCCTGCGACCTGGACCGACCAACCCCAACTCTCGGTTAGTAATAGCTCACGAGCCCGCTCGGCCTTGGAGTGCTCTTCAGGCTGATCGCTAATGGAATAGAGAAAGACATTAGTGTCAATGAAGACTTCCGCGTTCATGCATCTCTTCCCGTGAGGGTTTTCGCTCTACGCCGAACTCTTTCGTCGCGTTGAACAGCTCTTTCATATGTGCTCGAGCTGCAGCGATGCGTTCGTCCTCGCCGTTCAAAGTCTTGAGGTAGCTTGTCACTCGTTCGGTGAGAGACGATTCCAGGTCATCCACGTTCTCTTTTGCACGGCGATAAAGTTCGTCATCGATCTTAATGATGATTTCCTTCATGCGTTCACCCTAGCTCTGAAGCTGAGTCCCCGTCAAGATTTCACGAAGCATATCACTCTGCGCAATGAGGGCGGACTCCAATTCTGAGGACCAAGATCGTTGAAGCGAATCTGTGCCGTCATCGACGAATACATTCGGCCAGCGACGGTAGAGCGATGCACGACGCGACGCCTCATTTCCGGTGGTGCAATCAGAATGGAAGCGTCGCGGCGCCGACCGATCTCCTGCGAGTATTTCAGAATGCGGGCTTGGACGGTTTTGTGTTCTCCGGGTCCGGGCATGCTTTAGCCTCGTCCTGAGCTTGACTTCTTCCGCGTGAGCGCTAAAGTAGTTACCAATCCGCGCAAGCGGAGGTGGATCGCCCGCAGGGGCGAGCGTATGGGAGTCTCGAAAGAGGCTCCCTTATTTCTTTGGGAAGAGGACAATGCCATAACCCTCGATTCGACCATCGTAAAGATGACGATTGAACTTTCGCTCGACAACGCCCATCAGCCTTTGCGCAAATGGCGCTAGATCATCGGCTAGAAGTCCATTCCGTTTCAGCACCCACTGCTTTACTGGGTGTCCCAACAAATCCGCCAGTTGGAGTCCCGCAATGTTCGCGGACTTCGGCTTAAGCTTGAGTTGCCTGGAAGTGAGCGCCCCTTGAAACACATGCGACGCGGTCATCCATACGCCTCGCTCATGCACCCGCGTGTAGGACTCTTTCAACAGCCGGTCTTCCATTCCGCCTCGCGATTCCGCCATGACATCGCCCACGCGGTTAATATGGTTAAGATAGCCGGCGAAACGTTGAAGCAAGAAACCCAACCCTAGATGGTACGGATGAGCCGCCGACTCACCATACGCGTTGCGCAGCGCCAGCTTGTCAATTACAACGGCCACGACGCGGAATTCAGCTTGGTCAATAACGCGTAACAGTTCTTCGTCGAATTGCTGGCGCACAGCGTCGTCCCGAAGCGGCTTGAACTCGCGCCGCGCATTCAAGATGTCCTCACGGTGCAGTACCGCCGGATCATCCGGGTGATGCGAGAGGAACTGTCTCTTTAAAGATTCTATAGTCTCGTGAAACGGCAAATAATCGGGATTCTGAAACCAGCAGCCAAGCAAACACAGAAATCGGTGTTGCGGCTCATCCACTTCGCGGAATACGTGATCGCCGGATTCATCCAAGTAGAGGCGAAACCGGTCCTCGAAACTCGATGGGCGCGACGGGCTGATGACTGGCGAGTTACTGGTGTCTGGCATAGCCTAATTACGCATTCATGATTCGCTTAAGCCGTTCGTCATCGAGCGTGAAGCCCTTCACGATGTATTCCCGCAGCCGCTGAGTAGCCCAGATGCGGAACTGGGTGCCGCGATGCGACTTCACGCCACGGATATGATCACGTCGAGGTTAGTAATGGTCGACCGACCGAGACACCCGCCGGCTGCCCTCGTGTCGAACTGTTAAGAAATCCTTAACAGTTGCCGCCTGCTGCAACTCTCCCTCCGCGAAGGCGTTGCGGATGTGCATGCTCACGTTCGGAATGGAGGTTTGAAACAACTCAGCCATCTGGTTCTCCGTCAGCCAGACCGTCTCGTGCTCCATGCGGACTTCAAGCCGAGTCGCTCCGTCCCTCGTCTGATAGAGGAGCACTTGGGGTTGGGGTTCGTGATTCATCGCGCGTCCCTTAGTCGGGGTCCCATTGTCTTGCGCATCAAGCAAGCTCGCGTGCCGCCCGGATGAGTCAGGCATTCTGCGAAAGGACGGATAGAGCGCTCGGGTGCAGCGCAAGCTAGGCTAGCTTTGGTATTGGAATTCTCTGTCTGCGACCGGCTCATTTCAATTGTGCGCGTCCACGTCTACCACAATACTGAGAACTTTTTACCGCTGCCTCGAAATCCGATCACGCAGGTCTAATGGCGCGGTGAGATACTTTCGCCCCTGCGCCGATAACGCCCGGCCCGCGCTTGAAATGGTGACCAGGCCCAGCCGCTGTGAGAGGAACTCATCCACTTCGATGAAATCGCCGCGGTTCGTGATTCCCAAGCCTTGGCGCAAGCGATCTTCAGGGGTCGCGCCGTTACGGTCCAAGTGATTCAGATAGTTTTTTGCCACGACGTCGAGACCGTTGAGATCAATGCCTTGCTCATCGAAGTAGCGGCAGACGGCTTCATGCGCTATCGCACGCGCGAGACGCTTAACATCGAGCTTCTCATCGTCACGGTGAGTCTGGCTGTGGAAGTAGGGGAGCAGACGCGCCGTCAGGCAACGGACCGCGCGGCGCGGGTTGCAGCGCATCCGGGCGGCGATTTCGAGGCAGACCTCTCGCGGCAATTCGTGGCCACTCAAGTTTTCTTTTTCTTTGCCGTGAAGCCAGATGATGCCGGCCATTTCCTCAAGCGTATAGCTGCGCAGATAGGTTTTGTCCGGGCGGCTGTTGAAGGCCTCTGAAAGACGACCGGGATCGGTGGTGGCGAGGATGAACACGACATCACCAAAATCGTAAACCACACCATCAATTGGCGCGGCGCGTTCGTCGTCCATCGCGCTGAGCAGCGTGGTCTGGACAGCGCTAGAAATGGCGTGAACTTCGTCAATGAACAGCAGGCACGGCTGAACCTTCACCTTGCCTTTCAGGCGAGGGGGAAGTTTCTTCCGCTCTCGCAACCGCGTGACGATGGCAGCGGGTGATTTCAGGTCCGCCCCGTTAAAAAGGATTTCTTCATCGTCTAGCAGCATGCGGGCAATGGCGCGTGCAAGACTGCTCTTGCCCACGCCCGCGGGACCGACGAGCGGCTTGTCGCTAAGGCGGCGCTTCCGCGCACGCGCGTAGTTCATCTGCCGAACCAACTCGCCGACTGCTTCGGTTTGGCCAATCAGGCCAAGGGCGTTTACCGGTGGCGGCCAAGGCAAGGGAGTCGTTGTCACTGTGCCCTCCGGCTCGTCAGCGACGACGGTCTTTATCATCGGTGGAGGCTCTACTCGCTTACGCGATTCAATTATCCGTTCAGGCGACTTTGGCTGTGCCTTCGCAGATCGGCTTGGAGTTTTTGGTTTAGGCGTTGGAGGTGTTAAGGGGCTATGAGAAGTTGTGCCGCCATCACTCGATTCATCGCTGCGTCCACCGTCTGTCGAGCCTCCCAAACGAATCAGCTCCTCAATTCGCTCCACGCCCAGCCTCCGCGCGCGGATGGAGAACGGGGAAGAAGCCAGCGACTCGTCCCGCGTCTCCTCGGCACCGCCGAGCAGGACGCAAATCACTTCGCCCTGACAACGCGACTTTGGCGGCTCGCCTTCTTCCTGCCGGAATAACTGCTTGAGCCACGCACTCCATTCACCACGCCGCGCCGGCTGGACTGCACGTGATTGGCACCCGCGCACCAACACTTCCTTGAGCATCTCGCAGCGTGGAGCGGAGAGCGGATCGCTGCCGGTGGTGTTATCCGGCACTGCCGCCGACATCGCGTTAAGGACGGCAGTTATTTGCACCTGCGCTTTCCGAAGGGGCTCACGCATGCCAGCGGCGTCCCCACCTTCAGTTGTCTTTACCTCAATGGCTTCGAGTACGAACGTCTCATCCTCACGGCGCACGGCCAGCAGGTCACAGCGGTCACCCTCGCGCCCGAGTCGGAGCCAGAGCCGGGCGACTTCGTTATCCACTGCCACCAACAAACTGTCCGGGTGGCGGAGGCGATAATCGCGCGCAGCGACCAGCATTCCGGCCAGACCGCGCACACGGTTTGGATCGGGTTTTCCATCTTCGCGAATCAAGTCGAGCAAACCTGCCCCCACGAGGTTCACGCCTTCCTCCAGCAGGCGGCTTAAGTCTTCCGGGCTAAGTGACAGGCCACTCTTGTCAAACACCGGGCGCACCAGCCGCGCCATACGCTCGTGGTTCGCGGCGGCGACCAGTACTTGCCGCTGCCCATCGCGCTTGTGGAGCAGCCGCACCGACTTCATCCCCGACTCCGCCGGCAACGCGCGGTCGGCGAGGAAGGCCCAGTGAGCCGCAGGCGCATCGCTTTGCAGCACGTCGTCCAGCACCTGCCGCAAGCTCTCGGCGTCGGCCCAGGCGTGCGGGCTGCTATCGCGCTGGCCACTTTCGGCTTCGTTGATGAGTTGCATGAATTCCGAGAACGGCGGCTCATCGCTGGTCGGCTCAAGGCGGATAGCGTTGTCGCGTTTGTCGAAAGTGATTTCGTGCCGCACGCAGAACGGACTCATGGGCAGGTTGCGTCCCGCGCCACGGCGACGGATGCGGATAGTCGCTTCGTCGAAGATGGCCAGCAGGTGGCAGGGGCGCGCCTTCAATTCGGCGATCAGTTCCGTCAACTTGCGCGGCTTCTCGTGCGCGCGGAAGCGCAGGCGTCCGGCGGAAATTTGCTCCTCCAACAATTCGCGCTCCTCGCCGGAAAAGCGCAGCGCCGCCTGAATCCGCGCGACGTGGTCGGGCGTGGAAAACAATTCGAGGCTCAGACACGGCAATGTTTCAGCACGCCGCTGCTTCAGCACTTTGACGACGCGCGCCAATAATTTCGGCGCATCGGGCGGATTCACCACGACAACGCGCAGCGGACGCGCGTGATGTCGCCCCAGCACGGCGAAGCGGTTGATGGCATAAGCCAGGGTCTCCGCGCCGTCCGGGCCGCTGTAGGCATTGATGAGGTTCTCGAATGTGGCCATGCCGTGCAGGTCGTTGGCCACAGGAAGAATCAGATTTACCCCCCGGCCAGCCGGGATGCTGCCAATCGAGATGACGCTCAGAAAATGCTCTGGCCGGTCCGACTCGCGTTGAATCGCTTCGCGGTCGCGTGGGTCAAGCTGCTCGCCAAGTCCCCGCAGGATGGCACTGAATCGCTGCCGCCGCCAGAGATGGAGCGGATGGGTCGGAAGCAGTATCCCCTTGTGCGCCTCTCGTCCGTCTCCCAAATCCACCCGCACCTGCAACACGTCCAAGGCCAGGGCTGCCTCAATGGCTGCGCGCGCCCAGCTTGGGCTGACATCGGCCATTTGGCGGAAGTGGCGTTGCAGCGCGCCGTAGATTTCTCCCGCAAGCTTCAGATATTCCGTCAGCTTCCCGGCGAGCGCCGGTTTCCCCGCCAGCCACAGTGGCGGCAGATGCACCAGCGCGTCGAGGTGCTGCACGAGTTCGGAGCGGAGGGCGACAAACTGTTCCCAACACTTTGCCAGACCGAGATTCGGCACTTCTTCCGCGAGGTCTTCGTCCCAACCGGCGAGCAATTCCGCCATCGAGAGTTGGTGGCGTCCTTCGGGTTTGGCCACGGCATCTGCCGACAGCACGCGATGCGGACTCGACTCGTGACTTGCCAGGGCGAGATCAAGGGAGGGTTCAGAGGACTCCACCACGCCACCCCAAGCTTCTTCCGAGCAGAACTTGTGGAGCCAGTCATCAAGTTTGAGATCGCGCTTGCCGGTGAAGTGTCTGGTCTCGCCGCTGAATTCAGCTTGCCCGTGGAACTGTTCCCTGTCCCCGGCGATGGCCTCCTGCAACGCCTCCTCCATCGCTTCCGCCACAGCTTCGAGTTCCTCCTGCCGGTTGTCCAGCAGCGCATCCACGGTTGCACGAGCAAGCTTCTTCACATTCAACTCACCCTCGTCATTGTCTTCGCCCGTTTCCGTTTCCGTTTCCGTGTCGGCGGGTGGCGGGGTGTCTTTCGGTGGGTGGAACAACGTCTGTGCTTCGTTGAGCGTCAGCGCCCCGCGCGTTTCCGCCGCCGGCTGGCGCTGCAATGCCTCTGCGCGGTTCAGGATGTCGAGCAGCGTTTCGCGTTGCTTGCGGTTCCGCGTTTTCGTTAGCCGCTCGCGCTGTTTGTCGAACCAGTTTCGTGGTGCGTAGAGCAATTGCTGGATGACTTTAAGGTTGTCGTCGAGCCGCAGTTCCACTGCGGTGCCAGCATCAAAGAGCTTGTCATCCGCCAACAACCCAAGTTCCGGCAGCGCCAGGAATGGCGCTTCATCCAGCTTGGTTCCAGCGTGCTTCGACCACTCGGCGAGAAAGTCGGCGATGGATTCGAGCGAGCGCAACGGTTCCAGTTCAGGGCTGTTGGCCAAGCGCTCCAGCAGATTGTGCTGTTGTACGCGCCTGTTGGTGAAGCTCTCATCATCCGCCGCTTGCAGCAGCAGGGCGCGGCGAGGTCGCGCGAGTGGGCCTGGGCGAAATGCTTGAGCGTGTGAACGCTCGGATGCCGTCCGCGCGCCAACGCAATGATGCGCGGATGCTGCTTGTGCTCGTTGCGCCACGCGGCGGCGGAGTTCAGATCGGTGGCGAGATGGCGGAGTTTGCGCAACCCGTGCTTGTCGGCCAGAGCGCGCAGGTCGGTTTCCTTCGCCCCAAAACCCACCAGCGCGAGTGACACCTGTTCAACTGGGAAGCCAGACAGACCCGCGAGTTGCGCCAGAAACCAGCCCACGTCCATGTCGGGCAATCCTTCGCTGGCCACGTCGCGTTCGGTGCGCAAGGCGTCGTCCAACCAGGCCACGAGGGCTTGGGCGATGAGTTGTTCGCGCGTCACGGTAGTTCCTCCGGATTCACGGCGCACAACACCAGGCCGTCTGATGGTTCGGTCGCGAGATTCAATCGTTTCAGCAAGTCCACAAAAGCATTGCGGTTCGGCTCCAAGTCCGCGTCTTCGTCCAAACCCTCGTACCCACTCGCACGAAGAGTGGCGAGGTCGTCGTTGCAACCGCCGAGGCAGACGCCCCAAACTTTCCTTAGCAATGCGGCCAGTTCCTCAAATGTGAGCAGCGGATTCTCCGGTGTGATGAGTGAGAGCAGAAGCAACCGCGCCGTGTCTGGTTGCAATTCAAAGTGCTTTCGCCTCGCCTGCTGGGCACGCGGCTGAGCGAAACCTATGCGAATGGACAAGTCAGAGTAGTGTTGCTCCAAGAAGCTAAAATCTGGCTGGCCACCAGGAGCGGATTTACCGCCTTTGCCACTCTTGGCCGCAAAGAGTTCATCATCAAAATTCACTGCCTCTGCATTACGTAACGCACCGTAACTTTCAAAAACACGTCCGCGCTGGCGAGCGAAGCAAAACCGGCTCGTGGCACGAAGACGGGCGTTCGCGTTGCCGAGGAAATCCATCACGAGCAACGGTGTCTCGCGTTTCAAGCCGTGCGCTTTGGCTGCTCGCTTGTGCAGGTAGATGAACAGCCACGAACAAAGACCCATCACCAAACAGCGCAGTTTGGTCGAGTGAGAGACGCCAGATTCAAGATTGCGGCAGAGAGTCGCGAGTGCTTTCGTTTGTGGCGCCATCAAAGCGGCCCATTGTTTAAGCTGTTTCGCGGCCAATTTGCCAAACCGTTCTTCGTAGCGGCAGTTCCAATCGTCACGGGGTTCATCTACGGCCAAGAGCGGGGCAACGAGTCGCTCCAGCGTGCTCGTGTGGTTATCAAGGCATTGTTTGGCGAAGCCGACGACCGCCTCCCCGTCCGGAGTTGCGTTCAGCACGCTGTGAGCAAAGTAGCCACTGTAGCCATCGAGCGGATCGTGGTCGTAGAGCAACCGATCTGAAACCATCGTGTAGGCGACGCCTGGCGGCTTCTTGTATGGCGCGAACGAGCCGTAAATCGCGTCGTCATTTCCAACCACGCCGTTTAGTTGAAGGCGAAGCGCCTTCAACTCGCTTTCCTTCACAGACGCATCGAGCAGCCCTTCTTCCTTGAGCGCCACCAGCAGGTTCTCGTGGGTGTAGTCATCGCGTAGACCAGTTTTGTGTTTGATGACCGCAGTTTTGTTGAGGGGTTCCAGTTCGTAACGACCGCCAGCGACGGAAAGAAAGAAGCCTGCGGCAAAATGCACTGGCTTCATGCGGAACGGCTCGTAACCGAGCGCGTGCTCGAAGTAGAACACGCGTTTGAGGAAGGAGAAACCGGCCAGATCGAGTTCCCGCAGTCCGGGCATCGGCTCGCGACTCTCCATCCAGTCAGATGGTTTTGTGGAAGCGGGCTGTTCCAATCGCGCGTCCCATTGCGGATGGCTGCACGCGGCGGGGTCAGCCAATTCGGCCAGAAGCTGCGAGAGACGGAAGCGGTCGTCGCGCTCGAAGAGTCGTTCCGAGTAGCGCGCGTTCATAGCATCGGGCACTTCATTGCGAACAAGTCGGCTACCGAAGAGTAGGCGAGCAAGGATAATCCACAGTTCACGTACCGGCGCGCGTTCGCCGCGCACGACAAGGCGCTGGAATAGTCCCAGCAGTTGCTCACGGACGCGCGGCTGGGAAAGGCGCTCGAAATTGCGGGTGAAGTTCGGCTCGGTATCCGCGCGAGCGTGTTGTTGGAGCGCCTTGTTCTGCAGCAGTCGGTCGAGCAATGCGCCAGCGAAGTCGGGTTGTAGCGGGTTGCGAAGGCTGAGGTCTATGACCAGCACCTTGTCCGCCGCGTCCTCGTTGGGGGACGGCGCACCGTAGGCAAGCCGTGCCCGGCATTGGGAGTCCACCGATCCGAGCACTTTTGCAAGCGATGGGGCAAGTTCCATTCCCTGCTTCCGAAGCTGGTAAAGCGGATATTCATTTGCGGCAATGAGATAAGGCTTCTTTGCCGCGAGCGCCTTACGCCAGCCGTCGAGCACCGGGGCGAGTTCGCCGTGCTTCATCGCCGCCGTGGCGTCGGGTTCCACCACGGCCTCGATGCCTTTGGCGGCAAGCTGTTCCTGCAAACGGCGGAAGAGGTGCGTCTTGCCGTCGCCCGCATTGCCCGTGAGCACGAGGCTGAAGCCTTCACGCATCTTGCGGACGAGGAAGTCTTCAAGCGGGCGCTTTACATGCAGGCGATTGATTTCCTCTTGGGTAAGTTCATCGGAGCACACTTCCGGGCCAGCGTGTGCAATCGAGCGCCAGAACTCCACTTCGGACGAAGGTTGGCCAGCATTTCCGGCGGGGGATGTTTCTGCGAGAACCGGCGCTGCAGATGCGGACGCCGCTACAGGAATCTGGTCGCTCAGCTTCCACGCAGGAGTGTGCGCGAGGGATTCAATGGCAGGCGTGTGATTGAGCCGACTCGCCAGCCATCGACGTGTCCAGAACGCAGCGATGCGCTCGGTGGCGTTGCGGTACCGTCCGGGGCGCTTGAGGTAATCAGGCAACTTCGCCCCTTCGCCGCGCATGAACGCGAGCGCGTTTTCGGCCAGCGGCACCCCGTAAATGAGCCGGTGCTGGTTATGGCGGAGCAGGTTCTCCGGGTCGAAGCCGAGCAGTTTCAGGCCGGTGCGAAGCTTGCGCAGTCGCGGACTTGGACCTTCCCCGAAGATGCTGTTCACTTCGCGGAAGCCAGCGTGCTTCATCACAACGGTCTCAACGGCTTGGGCTGTTTCGGGTGCGAACTGCACCGTGCCGTAGCCACTTGTGTAGCCGACGCGCTCATAGTGCAGTTCTGGCTGGTCGGGAGCGATGATACCGGCGGGCAGACGGAGCCGCTCATATTGACTGCTGCCGAGCGCATAGAGGCTTGTCGTGCCGAGATAGACGAGCGTGCTATCACGCACAAGCGGCGCGTTCTTGAGCAGCGAACTGATGATGGACGGCTCGCTGCCGTAGCGGCGGCGGTAGTGGTCAGCGACTTGGGGACTGAGCAACAGCAGCGCGGTGAGCTTGCCAGCGAGGAGGTGGTTGTAAGGCGGAATTGCGCCGCAGGTGGTAAGTTCCAGCATGTTGGCACCGACGCGCCGACTTTTGTTCGCCATCAACGCCATAGCGATGGCCATACGCGTCTCCTCGAGATACAGCACGTCAATGGTGCGCGTTGGATCGAGAAAGCGCTCCTTAATTTCGCGGAGACGTAAACGGGCTTGAAGCAAACGCGATAGCTCTAGCGCGCGCTTCTTCGCGACCATTGCGGCGCGGGCCTTCCGAAATTCAGGCTGGTCATGAACTTTCTTTTCCAACGAAAGGACCTCTTCGGCGAGGGGCACGCCATAGGGACCGGCTTCTGTCTCTTGTGCCGAAAACGGCAGGTTTCGGTCATGTATTTCTTCCAAGGCCTCCTGCCGTTCAGCCGCGAATTCCTGAGAGAGGCGGCGCAGGCGCGCGACGATCTCAGCCGTTGGCTTCTTGATTTCCGCTCGCGTGGCAAGGCCCCTGGCCTCCACGTCAGCGAGCGCGTCGGTAATGTTGTCTTCAAGTTGAGTGAAGAGGCCAGATAGGTCACGTGCGGGAGAGTCGGAACCTAAAGTTGCCTCGACCCGTGCACTGAAAGTGTCCGTGGTCCAGCCGATAAAGTTATCGCGCTCCCGCATCTGCATCGCGCAGTTGCTGAGCGCGGCGATTCCCATGACGGCATGATGCGGATGTGCGGCATCGCGGACGAGATAGAGAAGCTGGCGTCCGGGAATGCTCGTAGCGGGAAGGCTCCAAGTATAACGGAAATAACGCCAGACCTCGCCTTGCAGAATACCCGTGTGCTCCTCCGGCTCATCCGCATCAACGAGTTGGAGGTAAGGACGGATTGCTTCGGCAAGTTGCGTGACGCGCTCGTCGCCGGCAGTGGCGAGTGAGGTCTGTAACCGTGCGCGGAGTTCTCTTCCGTCAGCGACAAGCCGCAGGACGGATTTCCGACCCGAATTCTTGGTCGGGTTTTCAAGGCGCTGGATGAAATCACGGACAGAAGGATTTCGAAACTGCGCATCGCGCAGTGGAGACAATTCATAGCGCACGGCTTGCTTTGAACGCATGACCTCGTCGGGAGCGATGCCCCGCTTCGGCAGAAACGAAGGCGCCTGCAATTCCACTCCGAAGCGATTCTCTTGTATGGTCCAGTTCAACCGCGCGAGGTCAACGAGGACACGAATGGCCGCTTCGTAGTTATCGCGGCAGCCGTCGAGGTGCGGGTTGCTCAAGCACCAACGAATCTCCTGTGAGCAAACTTCGTCGAAGTCGACCTGCCGTCGCCTCTGCTGGGCCTGCATCAGTTGCCTTGCGAGCGCACGGAAGCGCTCGGCGGCAATCCCTTCAACCGGTGGATGGACTGGAACAATCATAGTTTGTCGATCTCTGCGAAAGTCGGCGCAAAGTCGAGGTTCTCAGATGTACGGAATCTATGCTCGTCAAAATGACTCTCTCGTCGCATGAAGCCGAGTTACCAAGGGTTCTTCTGCCCGCATGAATGTAGAAGACGGAGCGTCAACCTATCGCGTTCCATGGGGATTGTAAAGAGGGTTCCGTGTCGTGTCAGGATCGGCGGGGTCGTTACCCAGCGGGTAGGAGGGAGCCTCGCGGCTCCCGTCCTCCCACACCACCGTACGTACGGTTCCAGAGATGGGGGGAGAGATGGGGCCGGGCCTGCAATATTGCAATCCCGAACCGATGATCCCCTACAATCACTCCTTCGTTATCGAATGAAAGTAATCGTGCAGACGCCGAGCGCGGCGAGTGGATCGAGTTCGTGATGGTCTGAGGACAGCAGTGTTCCGCCGACGCGTTTGGTCAGTGCAATCGCGCAACAATCGGCTAGTGAAACACGCCGGTGCCTACCTTTGAGGGTGCCAGCTTCCCGCCAGAACGTCTCATCGAGGTCGTTTCGCTCAACCACCCCGAGCCACCTGAGGTCCTCTATCGCCTCACTGGCAGCAGCCTCGCCAGAGTCGCGATAGAAGTCATAGAAAACCTCGCAAAGGTTCACCGAATGCGCTAAGCAAGTAGCGTCCTTCTCCAGAAGGTGGGCCCAAACCACTTCCTCGCCCGGCTCGCCGAGTAGAAGCGCGATCATCGCACACGCATCGAGGACGTAGATCATCGGCGGCGTCGACCTTCCAGTTCAATCTCCTCAGCCTTGCGCGCAGCGAAAGCATCGCTGCTTGTCTTCATTCCTGCATACTTGGACTGAATGCGTCTGAGATCAGCCGTCCGCTCGTCTCTCTCGAGGTGTGCGAGGAGTTGCCGGCGCTCCTCAGGCGTCAGGGTGTTCGCCTCTTCGATGATGTGCTCTAATGCTTGACTCGACATGGTCTACTTCCTCCGCTAGTCACGTTTTTACCACGAACGGCTAGCTGTTCGGAAGCGGTAACTCGGCATGTCATAGCCGAACCAGTCAGTAGATTCGCTGCTGGGAACCTGAACATGCACCGATAAGCGCTTCATCTTTCCATCACTTCATACATCGCCCGCTGCTCACGCACCGCTAATGCCCGTTCCCGTTCGATCTCTATGCGCAGTTCTTCTTCGGTCGGCAGATACAACCGGTATTTGGAAGCGAAGAGTTGGCGACTTTCGTTCAGCACTGAGTACTTGACCACCGTATGATCTTTGTCGGTGCAGAGGATCAGGCCAACGGTGGGATTGTCGTCCTTGCCTTTCACCGTATCCTCGAATAGCCGCACATACATATCCATCTTCCCAATGTCTTCGTGGGTCAGTTCATTGGTTTTCAGGTCGATCAATAAGAAGCACTTGAGAATGTAGTTGTAAAAGACCAGATCGATGAAGAAGTCCTTCGTCTCGGTGCTGATGCGGTGCTGACGGGAGACGAACGCGAAGCCCTTGCCTAGTTCGAGCATGAAGGCCTGGAGCTTTCCGATGATGGCCTATTCGAGTTCGGCCTCGCGGAATTGGTGCGCATCAGGCATGCCGAGAAACTCGAGAACGTATGGGTCTTTGATGAAGTCCTGCGGGAGCGTTGCGAGCGGCTCAGTCTTCTCCTGCATCTCCTCGACGACCGGCGCCTTGTCTCGACTCATCAACAGGCGTTCGTAGTAGTGCGAGTTGATTTGGCGTTGAAGGGCACGAATCGACCAGTTCTGACTTGCGGCTTCGCTCATATACCACTGCCGCGCTTCCGGTTTTTCAACGCGCACGAGAAGCCGGTAGTGCGACCACGTCAATTCGTCACACAGTGTGTGACGAATCTCTTCCGGTGATTGTGCAGGGTAGGTCAAGTAGAATTGTCTGAAGTACTTGAGGTTTGTCTCGGCAAAGCCCTTTCCGAATTCGTCGGTCAGGCGGCGAGATAGGGTGCTCATTAATTGCTCGCCGCAAGCTGCCCGTCCCTTCCCGAGTTGCTCCTGCTCCACGATCATTCGTCCGATCCTCCAATAAGCGTCAACCATCACGAAATTGATGGCTCTAAAAGCATGAGAGCGAGCAGTACGAACAACCTCGACTACGGATTGATAGGAATCTGTCCGAGTTGTGGAAACTTCCACGTCGGCAATGGAGGACCCGGCAGAAGTGGGATGGTGCTTGGATTTGGTTCTCTTCTGCTTCATATCGCTGCAGCCTCCCGTAGGCGGTAATGGTCCCAAGTCAATTTTGCACACGTGTGTGCAGAATTGTCCGCGGCCTTGTATGAGTCGCTATTGTGGTCTTGAAGACATTAGTCACGCAATGCGTGACTAATTGCCGACCGATTCTCTTGGCCCGAGACTTCGACACCAGATTTTCCACACACTGTGTGGAATACTGGAAGCGTAAGATACAAACTAAACACGAGAGCAACCTAAAGGTTGAACTCTGAACCTTCGATGATTTCTTCTTCATCATACACCAAGCCTCGCAAGGATCTTCTTCAGCGCGGCATCGGTCTCTCTGCTCTCGGCTTCCAGCGCTTCCAACTCTTCGACGATTTCCGCGATGGGCCGGTACTCCTCGCCTGCCCCTGTGTGGATGTAGCGGCTGGGGGAGATGTTGAAGTCATTCTTCGCAATCTCGTCGCGGGTGATGATGCGGCTGTACTTCTGCACCTCGCGCCAGGCTTTGAACGTGTCGGCAATGCGCTCGATGGCTTCCTCTGGGATGTAGTTTTTCGGATCGCCCTTCGCAAATTCGGCCGTGGCATTGAGCAGGAAGAGTTTGTCTTTACGCGCTTTCGGCTTGGCCTTGTCGAGAAACAGAATGATCCCGGGCGCGCTGCTGTTGTAGAGAAGATTCTCCGGCAGGTAGATGACGCCCTCAATAAAGTCCTGCTCGACGACCCATCGACGCACGTCTTTCTCTTTATTGGTGTTCGCATTGCCCGAGCCGCGTGAGGCCGCGCCGGTGTCGAGGACGATCGCGGCTCGGCCAGAATCATTGAGGCTCGCCAGTATGTGCTGCACCCATCCCCAATCGGCCTTGTTGCCGGGGAAGCCCGCGCCTTTGGGAAAGCGGTCAAGCTCATCGGCGTCGTAGTCCTTCTCGGTGAACTCGGTCTGGTTCCACATCGGATTCGCAACTGCCCGATAAAGGTCTGGAGGCGATTGCCCCTGCGGAATTTCGGATGGCGAAACGTGTCGCCGATTTCGATCTGACCCTCCATGTCGTGGATGATCATGTTCATGTTGGCCATCGCCCAGGTAGTTGCCGTTGATTCCTGACCGTAGAGCTTGAGCGGCGCGAAACTCTCGCGAGAACGCAGCGCCATCTTCTTCTCCAGCGCTAACTCGCACTTGATCAGCAAGCCGGCGGAGCCGCAAGTGGGATCGTAAACAGTCATCCCGGGCTCCGGATCCATGATCAGAGCCATGATCTCGCCCACTTCGGCCGGAGCGTAGAACTCCCCCGCGCTCTGCCCACCGCCTTCGGCAAACTTGCGGATGAGATACTCGTAGCTGCGCCCGATGATGTCCGCCTCCACGTCGCCTAGTCCGAGCCGCTTCTCGCTGATGCGTTCGATCAGGTTCGAATCCCGAAGACTCTGTTTGGTCCGTCATCCGCACGCTCGCCGACAAGATTGGCGAGCAACTCACAACACACCTGCGTGCTATAGCCGATGAGAACGCGCTGCTCAAAGGAATCATTGATCGCGTGGACTTCAACGCAACCACCCACGGCGTGCGCGACATTGACGACAACCGCCTTTTGATGAGTTGAACCGCATCGCCAAAGAAGTCGGCTCGCGGGCCAAAGCGTTCAAGCTGGTGAAGCGCGATAAGAAACTTGTCCGCTTCTATCTGCCGCTTGAGCCTGTCGAAGACGTCACAGAGGCGCTTGGTGAAGATGAGGGGCAAGATGTAGTCCTTGAACTTTGGCGCGTCCTTGGCTCCGCGAATGGAGCACGCGGCATCCCATATCCAGGATTCGAGCGATTTGTCGTTGCTATTCTTCAACTAGGTTTCCTGGCTGGGATCATCGTCGGTTACGCAGGGCTCGGAGGAATCTTAGCGAAGTCGCGCCGAGGGTCAAGATGAAAGTAGGACGCCGGCAAGCGCAGGGCAAGGGGCGCCCCGCCGCAAAAAGTCCAAAAAGTATGATCAGGATTTCAGTCGCTTGTTTGTCGCCGCGAGATGCAATCCACGCGAGATTGGCGGCCCCTCATTTGGTCAGTCGCTCGAATACGTAGAAGACCTCTCCGCGCGTGACGGTCTCAAGGTAGCGCCACTTCCCGCCGATGACCGATCCCGGCTTCAGACCGCCGACGGCCTTTGTGCCGTTCTCAATGAGCTGATCCAACTCCGGTGCTGCTACGACGTGCAGCTCGGGAACGTTATCCTCACCCGTCCGTTTCACGATTCGCACCACGGTGTCACGCAGGATCGAGATGCGGGTCTTTGAGCGGATGTACTCCTTCTTTGAAATCTCGTCGTGTTTGATCTGGTACTCGAGTTCTGTTTCTTCGTGGCGAAGGAACTCGAGGAACGACTTCACCTCCGGGCCATAGTCGCTTGACTGAGCTGCGACGTATCCGGCCGCCGGCAACAAGAGGAGCATCGCTATGAGTGGACAAGTCCGGAGGGCGCCTCTTGACGCGAACCCCTTCACCTCAGCCGGCAAGCGTGATTCGATCATAGTTGAGAGTCAAGGTCACCGCCGGCGTAGGCTGCGTCCAACAGTTCCACCGGATGGACGACGCCGGCTGCGATTCCATCCAGCAGCAGTCCTGCTCCGATCTGCATTATACAACCGGGATTCCCCGTCGCAATCAGCTCGGCGCCGCTCTCGGCGATGCTGCAGAGCTTTTGCGCGAGAACCTCGCGGCTCAACCCAGGATGCTGCAGGTTGTAGATTCCCGCGCCGCCACAGCAGACATCGGCGCCCCGCAAGGGAACGAGCCTTATGCCTGGTATGGAGCTGAGTATGTCGACGGGCGCTTGCGATATTCGCTGTGCGTGGATCAGGTGACAGGGCGCGTCGTAACAGACCGCGCGATCGATTCGGATGGATGGGGCATCGAAGCCGGACTCCGCCAGGAACTCCGAAATGTCCCTGACCCTGGAGCTGAACGCCGTCGCCTTCCCGGCGAAATCGGCGTCGCCAGAAAGCAGCGATCCGTACTCCTTCATCGCGGCCCCACAGCCTGCCGCGTTGACTACGATGCGATCGCAGCCGGTGTCTAGAAACGCAGTGATGTTGGCCTTCGCCAACTCCTTCGCGGCGTCGATAAGCCCCGCGTGAGCATGCAACGCGCCGCAACACTTCTGGCCGGACACACCGACTACCTCCACGCCATTTCGAGCGAGCACGCGCTCGGTCGCCCGGTTCGTCTCGCGGAACAGCCCTTCCATCACGCACCCGCGCAGCAACGCGACCCGTAGCGGCGGCGCAGCCGCGTCGGCGCGAGGCGAGCCGTTCGCTTCCGGACCGAGATTCCGGTGACGCGTGGAGATCGGTGAGCGGCTGGCCAGCAAGAGCGCGAGGCCAAAGCGTAGCCGCCCGCCTACGAGCCGCGTCTCGAGCGCCAGCCTCGCAAGCCCGCTGTCTCGGAACCACCTCGCGATAGACATGAGCGCGGCGAGCAGAGCAGGCCGGGTGAAGACGTGAGTCAGCGCAACTCCTGTGATCCGATCAACGAGAGTTCGACGCCCAGATTTGAGCCTCGCGGCGTCGACGCGTGCGGACTCGAGCAAATGGCCATACGGAACGCCCGAGGGACAGACGGACTCACAGGCGCGGCAACCAAGACACAGGTCGATGTGATTTACGAAGGCGTCGCCACGTTCGAGCTTTCCTTCGACGAGTCCCCGCATCAAGTAGATTCGCCCGCGAGGGGAATCGTTCTCGTCGCCCAGGGCGCGGTAGGTCGGGCAGGCCGGCAAGCAGAGCCCGCAGTGCACACAAGTCAGGAGCTTTTCGCTGTTCGCTTCAAGCAGCGACGCGAGCTTCCCTCCGGCATTCATTTCGTGTGTCGCACCGGCCATTCTGAATCATCCACAAAGGTGCGTCTCCGCGTCGCCCCGTCTCCGCATCCCCGTGTCCCCGCGTCTCCGTGTCCCCGCGCTCCGCGTCCCCGCCCCCCCTGTCCAGCGTCCTTCTGTGGTCCCCTTCAGATTCCTGCAACGAATCGGCCGGGGTTCAACAAGCCTCGCGGGTCGAAGCGCGTCTTGATGGCTTGCATAATGCCGGCAGTCGCGCCGACGTCTCCCCAGGCATCCGTTGCCGACCTGACCGCCGCTTCGCACCGCTCGATAAACAAGTGGCTGGCTGCGGCTGTTGCCTTAACGCGGAGAGACCTGATCGTGTCGATCGCCGTCTTGGAATCGGCTTCGAACGCGATCCTGACTATTCCGGTTCCAAGATCCGCGGCGGCTACACAGCCGGCTACTCTTGTCCCGGCGTCGTCGTATAAGCGAGCCACGCTTGAGAGCGGCGCACTCATGCGCACGGCCGTCGCGGCAAGCCGGTCGATGTTCGCCACACGATCCCAAATCTGCTCGGCTTCACTCTCACTGAGCGTTCGCGCGTCGCATTCGTTTCCCATCAATCGGATGAGGCCCGCGACCTGGTGTTTGACCGCCGCCTCCTCCTCCGCGAATCGGACCAGCAGCACGTGGTCGGTCGCTTTGGTTTGTGGGGCTTCCTCGGCGACGACGTTGGTGATAAAGAGCGACGCCGGTTGCAACTCCGACGCCTGGACGCCGGCGCTGAGGGCGAGCAACGCGCCGACCTCTTTCGACGTGACGGCCACTGTAGCGCTGCACTCCGGCAGGGGCCGCAACTTGAACGTCAGTTCGGTAAGGACCGCAAGCGTCCCGAAGCTGCCGACGTAGAGCTTGCACATGTCATAGCCGGCGACGTTCTTGACCACCTTACCGCCCGCGCGGCTTTCGCTGCCATCGGCGTGCGCGAGCCTCAGCCCAATCACGTAATCGCGCGGCGTGCCGAACATCAATCGCAGCGGCCCGCTCGAGGCGCACGCGGCGAGGGCGCCGAGCGTGACTCGCCCGCCGCCCGGCGCATCGAGCGGCAACCATTGTCGCTCGCGTCTTGCAACGGCATTGAGAGCTTCCAGGGTAACGCCTGCCTGGACAGTAGCGGTCAGATCGGGAGGACTGTACTCGATGATCCGATTCATCCGCTCGGTGCTGAGAACGACGTCGGCGCGCCGCACACGATTGCCGCCCCCGAGCCACGTCATCAGCCCCGCAGGAATCACCGCCGCATTCACCTCCGAACAAACAGCGAGACACGAAGCGGCTTCTTCGGCGGCGCTCGGTCTCACGAATATCATCGGGCGCGGTCCATCGACTGTGACGCCTCGCCCCTCGCTGACGCCGGCGCGACCGACTATGTGTTCGAGGCGGCCCGCCAGCAGTTGTGGATCAGCCATAGTGATTCCACCGACTCAGATCTGCGCATCGAATGCCAGAAGCCGAATGCGCGGACGCGGCGTGTCGGCGGCCGGCGCGGCTTCGTCGCCCTCTTCGATCAGTTTCGCGAAAAACTGCCGGAACTCTCGCGAGAACTCGCTGATGTCCAGCGACATCAGGACCGCCGGGAGTTGTGCAACCTTCTCGATCACCTTTCGGTACATGCCGCGAGCCCCGCGAACATTTCCGCGCTCATAGTGATGAAGTCCTACCGCCGCCTGAATCAGCATCTGGTAGAACAGTTTCGCCTCTCCGGAAGAGCGCAGCCACGCTTCTTCCCATACCTCGTGCGCGTCGTAGTACCTTGCGGCATTGAAGAGCCTGATGCCTTCGAGATACTCGCGGGGATAAAGCGAGTGTGTCTTCTCGGCGGAACGCATCGCGCTATCGGCATCTTCGTCGTTGCCGTCCCGCGGCGCCGCAACGCGAGCCTGCGGTTCGTCGGGGCTCAAGCCGAACGAGAGCCGAAAGGGGCCGGCTTGAATCGAGTCCCCATCCTTCAGCTCGATCCATGTGACACGCTCTCCGTTCACATAGGTTCCGTTGCCGCTCTCATTGTCCACGGCAAGGTACTTCTCGGCGTGTCGTTCGATGAAGAAGTGCTCGCGAGACACGGTCGGGTGGTTGAGGACCAGGTCGCACGACGTGTGTCGCCCGACGACGAGCTTCGATCGGTCGAGCGGGTACGCCTCGCCGGTGTCAGGACCTGATTCGAGTTTGAGGAATGCCATACGACACGATTTTGGATTCTAGATTTTGGATTTTGGATTCGCGAACGGGAGTTTGAAGCGTGGAAGCGAGAACCCAAAATCCAAAATCCAAAATGCCCAAAATCCAAAATCCCCTTCACTCCCGGCTCATCCCGTGGGGCGTGAGCAGCCTGTGTCTGAAGTCCTCGATGCCGAAGCCGCAGTACCGGCACGTCTTCACCGTCGGAATCACTTTCGCCGGATTGCAGAGTCCCAGCGGATTGAACACGTCGCGCAGCGCGAGCATCCGTTCGAGATCGTTCTCGGAGAAGATCAGTCTCATCGATTCGATCTTGTCCATCCCGACTCCGTGCTCACCGGTGATCGACCCGCCCACCGATACGCAGAGCCGCATTATCTCCGCGCACGCGGCCGCCACTCGCTGCACCTGATCCGGGTCACGCCCATCGAAGCTGATGTTCGGATGGAGGTTCCCATCGCCGGCGTGAAAAACGTTCGCAACGGTGAGGTCGTAGCGGTCCGCGATTCGGTAGATCTCGTCGAGCACTTCGGGCAGCTTCGATCGCGGAATCACGGCGTCCTGGACCATCAGATCCGCCTTGATCCGTCCCATTGCGCCGAACGCGAGCTTACGCGCCGCCCATAATCGCTGCCGCTCGGCGTCGTCTTTGGCGACTCTCACGGCTCGCGCATTGTTGCCCAGGCATATCTCGGCCGCGCGCGCTGCGGTTTCATCAAGCCCGGCGGCGAGGCCGTCGACTTCGATGATCAACAGCGCGGCGACGTCGGTTGGAAATCCGCCCGCGAAGACCGACGCCTCGATCGCCTTGATCGTAACGCCGTCGATCATCTCGAGTGCGGCCGGCAGGATGCCGCGGGCGATGATCTCAGATACGCTCCGGCTCGCGTCGGTCACTGTCATGAACTCGGCGAGCAGAGTCTTGATCGCTTGCGGCAATCTCGTCAGCTTCAAGGTCGCCTTGGTAGCGATCCCGAAGGTCCCCTCGGAGCCGACGAACACACCGACGAGGTCATAGCCGGGCGCATCGACTCCCCCGCCGCCCAGGTTAACGATTTCGCCTGATGGAAGCACGACTTCGAGGGCGAGCACGTGGTTGGTCGTCATCCCATACTTGAGACAGTGCGGGCCGCCGGAATTCTCGGCGACGTTGCCCCCAATAGTGCAAGCCATCTGGCTGGACGGGTCGGGCGCGTAGTGAAAGCCTCGCGCGGCGGTCGCTTGAGAGAGATGAAGGTTGATCACGCCGGTCTCAACGACTGCGAGCCGGTTCTCATAATCGATCTTTAGGATTCGATTGAGCCGCGCGAGCTCGATGATGACAGCTCCTTGAAGGGAGAGCGCGCCTCCTGACAGGCCGGTGCCGGCGCCGCGAGGCGCGAATGGTATGCGCGCGTCCGCGAGAATCTTTATCGCGGCGGCGACTTCTTCCGCTGTTCCAGGAATGATGACGGCCGACGGCAGGTGCTTGTGGATCGTGAGCGCGTCGGATTCATAGACGAGGAGTTCGTCGGGCTCGGTGAGAACAAGCCCATCCCCAAGTTGGGTCTTAAGTTGACTGATGACTCGAGTCGGCAGAGTGGATGATGTGGTCATTGGCACTCAGGCTAACCGCGAGCCCTCGATTGGCGCGGTTGTGGGTCTTGTGTTCGCCGAAGCCTGTAGACATAGGTATTTAAGGTCGTTTCTGTTCATAGCTGACGCAACGCCGGCGAATCAATACTTCGGCACCGTCGGGTCTACATCATCCGACCAGCGCACGATCCCGCCAACCAGGTTCTTCACTTTGCGATAGCCCGCCTGCTTCAGGAACTCGACCGCCATCCCGCTACGGACACCGCTCTTGCAGTGGACGACGATCTCGTCGGCCGTCGACAGCTCATGCAGCCGCTCGGGCAAGGTCGCGCGCGGAATCAGCCGCGAGTTGGGTATCCGGCAGATCGCGTACTCCTCGGGCTCACGCACGTCGATCAAGACGAACCCGTCGCCGCGGTCCATCTTCTGCTTGACCTCGACCGGCGTTATCTCGAACTCGCTCCCGACGCTGACTTCGGGTTGATGGGTCACGCCGCAGAACTGGTCGTAGTCGATCAAGTGCGTCACGGTGGGATTCTCTCCGCAGATCGGGCACTCGGGGTTCTTGCGCAGCTTCAACTCGCGGAACTTCATCTTCAGCGCGTCGAACAACAGCAAACGTCCGATCAGCGAATCGCCGTTGCCGAGTATCAGCTTGACCGCTTCGATGGCTTGAATGACGCCGATCACCCCGGGTAGGACGCCGAGCACTCCGCCCTCAGCGCAGCTCGGAACGAGTCCGGGAGGCGGCGGCTCCGGGTACAGACAGCGATAGCACGGCCCACGCTCGGCGTGGAAGACCGTCGCCTGACCCTCGAAGCGAAAGATCGAACCGTAGACATTCGGTTTGCCGCTAAGCACGCACGCGTCGTTCACGAGGTAGCGCGTGGGGAAGTTGTCCGTGCCGTCGACGATGATGTCATAGGGTTCGAATATCTCCAGCGCGTTCGCTGAGGTCAGCGCGGTTTCGTACGTGTCGACCTCGACGTAGGGGTTGATTTCGGCTATGCGCTCTTTTGCCGAATCGAGCTTGGGGCGGCCGACGTTCGCGGTCGAGTGAATGATCTGGCGCTGGAGGTTCGTGAAATCGACCACGTCGAAATCCACGAGCCCGAGACGGCCGACCCCGGCTGCCGCGAGATACATCACGAGCGGCGATCCGAGTCCGCCCGCGCCGATGCACAACACCTTCGCCGCTTTCAGCTTCTTCTGACCCTCGAGAGCGACCTCGGGCATGATCAGGTGGCGGCTGTAGCGCAGAATCTCGTCGCGGTCCAACTCGACGGAGGGCGGGGCGTCTTGGGCCACGGTTGATCCCCCGGCTATCGAAGGAACGATGCTCAGGACGTCGCCATCCTTGAGCGGCGTCGCGAGCTTCTCGAGATATCTTATGTCCTCGTCATTCACGTAGACGTTGACGAAATGACGCAGTTGGCCGTCGTCGTTGTAAAGATGCTTCTTCAGTGCGGCATGTTTCTCGACCAGGGCGTCGAGCGCGGCGCTGACTGTTGCTCCGTTTATTGTGACAACGTCGCTTCCGGCCGCGTAGTTTCTGAGAGCGGTCGGAATCAGAATGCTCACTGCCATGTTGATAACTCCTTCGTTTTTCCTCGAAGCGCACACGAACGAAAATCGGGATGCGATGGTTGCCGGTCCTCGGAACGGGCCAGCCGTTTCACGGCTGCCGTGCGTTCCAGACCGGTATCGTGACCGTGCGCGCCTGACTTCTAATTGCTCGCCTGGAAACCGATTTTAGAGTGCGCACGCGGCAAAAGCAAAACAGCAAGCGATCACTGCGATCACTCCGTCAGTATTTCTTCCTGCTCGAATCGCGTGTAGTCCGGCTTGGTGAAGGAGTTCAGAGCGCCGGCCTTTCCCTGTTGGATCGACGCGATGATGTAGGACTCACCCGGCCAGCACGAATGATCAAGGTCATAGCCTGATGGCTCGGCCGGATGGTCGGGGTGGGAATGATAATAGCCGATGATCCCGAGCCCCAGGCCGCGCGCGTAGCCATCTGCACGCTTGTACTGATCGGGCGTGATCAAGTAACGATTGTGACGCGAATCCTGCCTCTCGTTCTCTGCCGGGTAGACCTCGTGAAGAACGTTGACGCCGTCCTCGTTCACACCGAGCAAGAAGCCGCAACACTCGTGCGGGTAGGTCTGCTCGCCGTGCCGCCGAATTTGGTTAAGGTGTTCTTGTTTAACTTTGATTGGCATAACACCATCAGTTTGTGGTTCGTGGTTCGTGGTCTGTGGTTTGTGGTTCGTGGTTACTCTTCTGTGCTGCGGTCAACCGACTGCGGCGCAAGAATACTGCCAACTACCAGCCACGAACCGTCAACCACGAACCACAAACCACGAACCACGAACCACGAACCACGAA
>DATDOV010000022.1:0-32312 GCA_035293105.1 Blastocatellia bacterium | reverse complement strand
TCGTATGCGGCTGCGAGTCCCGCGAGCCCCGCGCCCAGGACGACGACCGTCTGCGGCGCGCCCATCGGCAAGAGCACGCGGCGGCGGCGAGCTACCGACACACCGGGAAGCGCCGCGAGCGCTGCGGCGCCCAGTCCCATTTCTTTCAGGAAGCGGCGACGATCGATCAATCGAGTCATATCTGTGTACTCGCATTCTAGCAGGGATTCTCGGCAATCGCGAAAAAACCTCCTGATGGCTGATGGTCCGGTTGATTGCGACTACGGCACGATCACGAGCTTCAACGCGTTCGAGAGCTTGCCCGTCGAGTTGCGGACTTGAACGGTCAACTCGCCTGGCGACGCGACCATCGCCTTGGTGAAGCGGCCGATGAGTTCAAGCGGGCCGGTCGAAGTCAACTCGAGCGCCGCTCCGCCGACCAACAACTGCGCGCCGGGATCGAAATTCGAGCCCGCCGCCACAAGCCTCAGCTTCTTCGCCTTCGCGCCGACTCTCACGGTCGTGACCACTCGGCTCCCCTTCATCACCGCCAGCGACGCGAGCCGCGGCGAATCGTCGATGTCGGGCTCGGTCACCGTCAGCGTTTGAGGATTCGAGCGCGAGCGATCGGGGTTCTCGACTTCGATGGTGATCGTCCGCGCGACTCGCTCCGCGCGGCGTCCCGAGTGCGAAGCCGCCCCGACGAAGATGTCCGCTTCCAACTCAAAACGATTGGCGCCCGGCCGCGTCGTGACAGGAAGACCATCGGCCAGCACGATCGCGCCCGGCTTGAAGTGGCGGCCCGGAATCGTGATCGTGCGCATTCCTGATCCCGCTTCTACTGTAGACGGCCGGACCGGTGCAATGAACGGGACTGAGTCGCTGCCGGTGCGGTGAATCCGGTAGATGAAATTGTGACGGGCGCTCGCGGCGTGGCTCGGCACCAGGTCGACTCGCGAGACGTAGATGTCGCCGGTGATGGGATCGATCGCCATATCGACCGGGCCATCATCGTCTTCTCTGACGTCGAAGTCGGCTATCAGCGCTCCGTCACTCAGATGAAAGCCCGTGGCAGTGTCACCGGTGAGCACGAGCCGCCGCAGCTCGCCGCCCTGTCCCCAAAGCCTAAAGAACAAGGTGACGAGCAACTGATTGCGGAATTCGCCGGCTTGCGGGCCGGTGTAAAAAGCGAGCGCGGTCGGCGTGAGGTGAGGCCGGAACTGAAAGACCGGCGCGCGTACGTCCGTGCAGGCGGGATTGCCGGCTTCGGGCATTCCGTCGCACAGCGGGAAGCCGTAGTTGCCGCCCTCGACTATCCAGTTGATCTCCTCGGGAGGCGAGAGGTCCGGGGAGGGTGCGTCTTCGGCGTCACCCGAGCCTACGTCGGTGCAGAAGATCGCGCCGTTGTCGGGATGAATCACGAGCCCGTACGGATTGCGCACGCCCGACGCAAAGACGCTCACGTTCGGATTATCGACGTCGACCCTGAGTATCTTCGAGTTGAGCGGCCGGTCTCCGGGGTAGCCGTCTTCCGGTTCGCCTTTGTCGCTCGAGGATCCCTGGCCGAAGTAGAGCAACCCGTCCTTGCCGAAGCGGGGCTTGTCGGTATGGTGTTCGCCGTCGCTAGGCAGGCCGTCGACTATAGTGGTGATTTGGTCGGCCACGTCGTCGCCGTCAGAGTCGCGCAGGCGGATTATGCGGCCCGCGCCGCCGGGAATGTTGCTCGTTGCGAACAAGTCGCCGTTCGCGCGGAACTCGAGCCCGAGCGGGAGCACGATGCCGGTCGCAAACGTCTTCACCTGATCGACCGCGCCGTCATCGTCGTTGTCGAGCAGGATCTGGATCTTTCCGTTGAGAGTGCCGACGAAGAGCCTTCCGCGTGAGTCGAACGCGAGCGAGGCCGGTCCCTGCCACGGCCCGGCAAAATCGGGCACCGAGGCGAGATCGGCGAAGATGTTCATCTCGAATCCGGTCGCAGGAAAGTAAGCCTGACGTTGTTGAGTGGATGCCGGGGCGATGAATTGTGTCGACGCGAGAAGAAGTACAGTGAGCGCGGCAGCACAGACCAGCCGCAGAATTCTCAGCATGAGCAAGAGTCAATCCTCCTAATCCTGACTAAACGAAAAGTTCCGTCCAACGGTCCGGGGAGAGGTGGCCGGGGTCCCGCGCGAACCGTGCCCTGCACTTTGATACGCGCAGCAAGGAAGAGCGGAACTTTGAGGAGAGCCCCCTTGCACGCTTGAGCACGCTGGTCTTTCGAGGCAGTGCGATGCTCGGAATTGGAGTATAGGGATTGCCGAGCGTCTTGGCTGTGACGGGCGTCACGTGTTGGCTGTGACGCCGAGATCGAATGTGGATGCTCGCTAACTTTTCGGCTGTGCTTCCCCGCCCAAAAGCTTCCTGATTTGGGCGTAAACATACAGCACCGGGTTTTTCGACGACTCAAGTTCTCCGATTGCCTCCGCCCTGGTCGCTGGCGATAGCCGGCCCAGGTCGCGCAATAAGCTGGTCGCGTGCCAGAACCATTCGATTCGGCTGCCGCGCTTCAAGTCGAAATAGCTCACGAAGGCGATGTACCGCATTCTCACGTCCTCGCGCCCAGGCCAGGGCGGCAAACTCGTAAGGGCGGCTTCAAATAGACTGCATTTCTCATGGAAGTAGTCCTCCTCTGAGTCCTTTTCGTCTTTCTCCCAGGCTGACAAGCGAGTCAGGAATTCGCCCAGTTCGGATCTCCATTGATTGTTGTCCATCTCCGTCGGCAAGAGCGGCCGCCGCCCGGACCCAAACTTGAGACGCTTGAAGGCGCTCATTAGCTCAGCCGCCTTGGGGGATCGCCCGTAGAAATGAACGTCGACGGCGCCGTCGATCCGTGATGGCTTAACTTCATCGGCCTCAATTTCAGGAATGTTCTTTTCGCTGAGAGCCCTGACGCGATCGTTGAACTCGTGGACTTCGAGAGGGAGCGGCCCGTTGTCTCCGGTGTTGCGACGCGTGTCTGAGCACCGGCCGGCGCTGAAATGCCGAACATAGTAAGCGCGCAATGCCCTCAGCAACTCACTCGTCTGGATACCTTGATCCTTGCAGGTGTCCAGCAGCTTAGCGATCTCCTGGCCCGCGGAGTACATCGAAGCCGAGAACGAGCGATCATCACCCGAGATCTTCTGGAGAGCGGACGCGAAAGCGGCAACCAGGGTCTCTCGCTGCGCGCGGGATATCCTGATGGACCGGATGACACTGGCGACCGGCGCGACCTGCACGGGAGATGACAGGTTGGATACGAGCGACTCCAGAAGCCTGATGTGCTCATCCCGGCGCATTTCGTTAACGCTGAAACACTCTTGCGCCAGCTTGACCGCCGTCGCGTAGTAATCGGAGACCTCGTAGACCAGTCCCTCCCCACAAGTCAGGGGAGCGAATTTGAGCTTACCGACCTCCGAGAAAAGCTCTCGCGCTTTTGTCTTATCGAAACGGGCCATCGATCGGACAGCCCTGCATTGAAGGGATAGACCGTCCAGCTTCAACTCGAAGGCTTCGCCGAGGTAGCCAACTCGCGTGTCTACCGGGTAGGGCCCGACCGCCTTTTGAGGCATGGCGTACTGAGCGCCTGCAGCAACGTGAAAAGCTTCATCAAGCAATTCCTTCTTCCATTCTGTGTCACCAACCTTTTCAGATTCGGCGATGGTGATCAGCATGTCGGCCGCAAACTCAGGAGGAACGGAACGCACGTCAGCCAGCAGATCGATGATCTCTGGCGGGCGCTTGCTACTCACCTCCGGTTCGGGTTGAGGCTTTCTCGGGCCATCTACCTTCGACCGAACTTGGCCTGTTGGTTGCGCGTCGACCAGCCACACTGATGCTGAGAGGAACATGACGACCGCAAGAAAAAGGGTAGATAGCCGCCTCTCGTTCATTTGAAGGAGCATTCTGGCAAGCGGAACCGTACTTCAAGTTCGCCCGCTGATGACTGTATCCGATTCCGCACCCCACTTCTTTTCCAACTCCTCGGCGATTCGCTCGTAGCGATCAAGCAAGCCCGCGCCCAACTCGGCCTCCGCCCTCTCGAACGACGCCCCAAGCGCGGCCAGCATCTGCGAATCAAGGACACCCTCGGCAATCCTGAACAGGACGTTGTCCTCTTTGTGAATGTGCAGGGTCAGAAGCTCGATGTAACGCCGGCCGGCCTCGGCGAACCTGCGCGCGGCGTCCTCATCGCCCGTGTTGTAAGCCGCCGCCGCGCGAGCCAGCTCCTCGACAAGCCGGCGCCCCGTCTCATGCTCGTCGAGCATCACCCCTATCGGCCCGCCCGCGTGCGGCACGCCGCGACGTTCGAGCGCCGGGAAGAGATGAGTCTCTTCTTTTTCGTGGTGAAAGTGATCGGCGAACGTGCGAATGAAGTCTATAAGCTGGACCAGCGCCTCGGGCGGAACCTCATCGCCCACTTCAAACCTCAGACAGATGCCCTCGAATGCGCGCAGCGCCCGCTCGATGATGCGATGGTCGCGTTTGAGAATCTCGATTGGCGACGCCATGCCTCTAGTTCCTCCATCGCTAGCAAGTGACATCGCATAGTATACCGTCAAAGGCAACCGCGTCGATGCACATCAATGCTCCGCCACTCCGTGCGCATCATACCTGGGTATCGTGCGAGGCGGGTATGCGCCGCGATCTGGCGCGCGCGTCCTTTACAAGCGAATCGCTTCGCGCGGCGTCGCATTTGTAGTACACTCCCGTCGAAAAACGGCCTGATGCGAGAGCTGATCCCGGCGGGGTCGCAACGGAAACCCTCGCCGCATCCTGGAGGAGACCATGTTCAAAAAAAGTTTCGCGACCATCTGTGTCCTGTTAGTCGGGTCCTGGAGCGCCAGCGGGCAGAGCGGCGCTCAGGGCAAAGAAACCGCGCTGCAGAAAGCGGCGGCGGTCCTTGGCGCCAGGGACCTCAAATCGATTCAGTATTCCGGCAGCGGGTACAATTTCGCCGTCGGCCAGAACGTCAATCCGCGCGCCGCCTGGCCGAAATTCAACGTCAAAAGCTACGCGCGAGTCATCAACTACGAGACCGTGTCGTCGCGCGAGGAACTGGTCCGCACGCAATTCGAGAATCCGCCTCGCGGCGGCGGCGCCCAGCCTATCATCGGCGAGCAGCGGCAGGTGTTGCTCGTGAGCGGTCCTCACGCGTGGAATCTTTCGGGGACGACCGCGACGCCTGCACCAGCCGCCGCCGGCGAACGCTTGACCCAAATCTGGCTCACCCCGCACGGATTCCTCAAAGCCGCCGAGGCAAACAAGGCGACGGTAAGAGTGCGGACGCTCGGCGGGCGCAAAGTCCACGCCGTCTCGTTCACCGGTCACGGCAAGTTCAAAGTCAGCGGGATCATCAACGATCAAGGTCTCGTCGAGCGGGTCGAGACTCGAATTGCGAACCCCGTGCTTGGAGACATGCTCGTCGAGACTCTATATTCGGAGTATCAGGATTTCGGCGGGATCAAGTTCCCAACCCGAATAGTTCAAAAGCAAGGCGGGTTTCCAGCGCTCGACCTGACGATCACCACAGTTCAGCAGAACAGTGTTGCGGACATACAGACGCCCGACAACGTTCGCCAGGCCGCCGCGCCGACGGTTCGCGTCGAGAGTCAGAAGCTCGCCGATGGAGTCTGGTATCTGACGGGCGGCAGCCATCACAGCGCCGCCATCGAGTTCAAAGACCACGTCGCAGTGATCGAAGGCCCTCAAACCGAAGAGCGCTCGCTCGCGGTCATCGCGGAAGTGAAGAGACTCGCGCCCGGCAAACCGATCAAGTATCTGGTGAACACGCACCACCACTTCGACCACTCGGGCGGGATCAGGACTTACGCCGCCGAGGGAGCGACCATCATCACTCATCAGATCAACCGGGCGTTTTACGAGCGAGCTTCTCGAGCGCCGCGAACGCTCAGCCCGGACAAACTGTCGCAGACGAAACACCCGCTCGCCATCGCGACGTTCACCGACAAACAGGTGCTGACTGACGGCGCGCGAGTCGTAGAGCTCCATCACATCAAGGGGAGCACGCACAACGACGGGATCATCATGGCGTACCTGCCAAAAGAGAAGCTGCTGATCGAAGCTGACGTGTACACACCGGCCGCCCCTAACGCGCCGCCGCCGGCCACGCCCAATACGTTCACGGTGAATCTTCACGAGAACATTCAACGGTTGAAGCTGGAGGTCGATCAGATCGCGCCGCTGCACGGAAGGCTGGTGACGATGGGAGATTTGTTGAAGTCGATCGGAAAGGGTCAGTGAGGACCGCAGGCGAACGGGGCGGCCGTTAACCGTAAGCTCGGCCGCTCATCTGAACGACGGATATCCGCGCTTGTACGCAAGCGTGAGCCGCCCGAGACCCTTCGGGGCTTTGACGTTGACTCGCACCTTGTGCCAGGCGGCGTTGCTCGTCGTGTCGCTCGGGTAAAACCCAAGCACGTATTGATGGCGAAGCATCAAGGCGATCCTGATGTAGATGTCGCGTGGGTCGCCCGACGGAGAGAAAGCCTGTCCTCCGCTCCAGCCGGATATGTTCTCGAGCGTGCCGGAGCCCATGTAGAGATCGCTGATCCCGATGCTGTAAACCGGGACATCGGCTTCCCGTATGAGCTCGCGAAGCTCACGTCCGGAGTATCGGCTGTTGTTCTCCTCGCCGTCCGAGATCAACAGCAGCGCTTTCTTCTGATGCCGTCCCTGCCGCGCTTTTTCGATGCCGAGGTATACGGCGTCGTAGAGGGCGGTCATGCCCTTCGCCTTGACGAAGATCACCCGGCTCAAGATTTCACTGGGCGAGATTGTGAAGTCCTGAACCAGCTTCGCTCGGTTGTTGAAAGCGATGATGAAGTACTCGTCGTCTTGATGTGAGGTCTCGAACAGCCGTTTGAGCGCGGCGAATGACCGCTGGGTGAGGTCGCTCATCGAGCCTGACACGTCGTAGATGATCCCGAGCGTCAGCGGCGCGTCTTCGTCGCCGAACATCGCGACTTCTTGCTTCACACCGTCGTCGAAGACCTCGAAGTTGTTCTTTTCCAACCCGGTCACGAACCTACCGTATTGATCCGAGACGGTGACGGTCAGGCTGACCAGCTTCGTTTCGAGGAGGACCTTATCTGACCGACTCTGCGCGCCGGGGGTTGAGGTGTTTGGCGCCGCGCTTTTCTGCCCCTTTGTCTTGTCCGGGGCGGAAGCGGGTGGAGTTTCCGCTCTTGACGCTTTCGCGTCCTGTGGGTGAGTGCCCCATCGGGCCGATGAATCACTGCTGAGCGAAGCGAAGGTCAGCACAATGATCAATGCAACAGGAATGAGCTTCTGCATGTCGATCCCTCACAAGCCAGTGCTTCACCCCATCTGCGCCCTCAATGATAGACGATAATAGCGGCGCGCCAAAGCGCCGGTTGCGCCTGTGCGCTCCGGCCGCGAGTCAATCCTCGGGGGGCGAGGCGCATCATCTAGAGGCGCATCATCTAAACGAAGCGATCTCGCGCCGCGGGCGGCGCCACCCTCTTCGACAGCAACCTCTCGGACGGCTATCGCGTGTTGAGCAAAGGGAAGCATCCAGTTTGCTTTTTCTTTCCGAATTCGCCCTAACCGCGGCGAGCGACGTCTCGTTGGGCGAGACTCGGAGGGGCGGCCCGGGCCGCCCCTCCATCCATCGACAAATGTGAGGGAGTATCCTGGCTGGGTCTATCTCACATCGAGTCTTATGCTAAACGCCCGTCCAGCGATCGGCACGCCAGGGCCAGAGAACGCGTCCGGATACCTCGCGTTGCCATCGGTCATGTCAATCTTAACGTCGTAGAGGCCCGGTGCTAGATTGACCTGATAGAGTTCCTGGTTAAGCACGCAGTTGCTGGCGGTGGTTCCGTTAGTCGTACGGCTTGCCATCTCGACGCCGTTTTGGAGGAAGTGATAGGTGACCCTCGTGCCGGGGTAAGTGCCCGCGGAGGCCAGCAGTATCTGCCCGCCCTGCGGGACGTAATTCAGGCCGTTGAGGTAATCGAACCAGGCGTGGCTGTACTGGGAACATCCGAATGAGAACGTCCTGCCGAAGGGGGTGGGCTCTATGCCGCGAGTTCCCAGCGTGTTGTTGCCGGCCGAAATCCGCGAGATCGTTGGCTGGTCGGGCCCGGCGGCGTTATTACCCGATGGCTCGCCGTTGAAACTGACGTCGAAGCAGCCGTCGAAGATCGACTCACAGCCTCTCACGATGAAGGTGTTGAGGTTGATCTGATTGTCGAGGCTCGGGTTCAAGCCGGGCGCTTCTTCGCCAGGATTGATGCTTCCAACCCAAAGAGCATACAGAGAGTTGAAACCGCCGTCGAAGGAGTTGTTTTCGATCGTACTGTTGAGGACGCCGCCGGTGAGATACAAGCCGGTGCGGAAATCGGTTGCAGAGTTGCCCCTGACGGTCACGTTGCGAAGCGGCACTGACGTGGCGTCGCTGGACTGAAGCTTCATCGCGCGGCCGAAGCGCCCAATCAGCGTGTTGTTCGTAACCGTCGTATTACTTGAATCGAGGCCTGGGCCAACGTTGCCGAAATTTCGGACGATGATGCCGAAGCTCGCTCGGATCACGCGGTTCCCATCAATTGTGGCGCTCGCGGAATCAGCGACCTGTATGCCGGCCGCCGTTCCGCCACCGGTGAAGTCTCTGACCTCGTTGTTAGCCACGACTACATTGCTCGACTTGACCAGGGACACTCCGATCCCGCTGGCCCCGCTATTCTGCATAGTCATGCCGGAGACTTGTCCGTCATTCGAGCGGATGAACCGCACTGCTGCCATGGCGTCTGCACATCCAGGTACCACGTTGGTGAGATCGAGGAAGAAATCGCGGATGTTGATGTTGGTCAGGGTCCGTCCCTGACCGTTGGCATCGATGATCGGTCCGCCCTGGCTGCACGGGAAAACGGCGGTTACCGTCGTGCTGGCGCTTCCAGCTCCCGAGATGGAGGAGAAGGAGAACGGAAACGTTATGGGCCGGTTGATGTAGAACTGCCCCGGTGTTAGACCCGCGTGTCCGGCGGCCGAGAGGCAGTTCTCGATGTTCGTGGAATCACTCTCCCCGCTTCCATCGCCGCTCGGCTGGATGAAGCTGCAGTTGTTTGCCGTGACGGTGACCGCGACAGAATGGGAGGAGATGGCGCCGCCGTTGTCTGTAGCCCGAGCGATGAGGGTATAGGAACCAGCGCCCACCCCGGTCCAGATGAACTTGTAAGGCGGCGAGGTGACCGTCCCCAGCAGTGTATTGCCCGCCAGAAACTCCACCTTCGATACTGTACCATCGCTATCGGAGGCGTTTGCGTTGATTGGGATGTTGGCGGGCGCAGCGAACACGGCCCCGGTCAGCGGCGTCGTTATGGTCACCGTTGGAGGGACGTTTCCTGCGCCGCTCACCGTGATGCTGACAGGAGCCGAGGTCGCGGAAGCGCCGAGATTATCAGTCGCCCTGGCGGTCAGTTGGTAGTTACCGGCGGCAACACTCGACCAGTTGACGCTGTATGGCGGCGTCGTTGAAGTGCCGATCAACGCGCCACCACCGAAGAATTCGACTTTCGAGATGAAACCGTCTCCGTCCGAGGCTGTGACGGCGATTAAGATATTGGCAGGCGCCGTGAATGCTGCACCGTTCACGGGAGATGTGATGCTCACCGATGGGGGAGTGTTCGGTGGGTTGTTGACTGTTATGGCGACAGCGATCGATGTCGATGTAGCACCGACGTTGTCGGTCGCCCTTGCAGTCAACGAATAGCTGCCCGCCGGGACGTTGCTCCACGTGGCGACATAAGGCGCGACGCTGTCTGTTCCTACTAGAGTCGCGCCGGCGAAGAAATCGACCTTTGTTACCGTTCCGTCGCTGTCGGATGCAGCCGCGGCGATCGTGACAGTCGCGGGTGCCGTATACGCAGTTGAGTCGGCCGGCGACGTAATGCTGACGCTCGGCGGGATGTTACCAGTAGCGGAGACGGTGACCCTCACGGTTGCAGAGAAAGCATTTGCCCCAAGATTGTCCGTCGCTTTGGCGCTCAGGTCGTAGGTGCCGGCCGCGACGTTGGTCCAGGTGAAGCTGTAAGGCGCCGAGGTGTCGGTTCCGATAAGCGACGGTCCCGAAAAGAACTCGACCTTCGAGATGCTGCCGTCGCTGTCGGAAGCACTCGCGGTAATAGTCATTGCGGCTGGGGCTGTGAACGTCGCGCCGTTGGCAGGAGATGTAATCGAGATGGTGGGAGGGTTGTTACTCGGCCCTCCCACCGAGACGTTCACTGGGCTCGAGGTTGTGCTCGCACCCTGATTGTCTGTGGCCTTGGCGGTGAGCGAATAGGCGCCCGCGCCGACCCCGCTCCAGACGAACTTGTAAGGGGCGCTGGTGTCGGTGTTGAGCAGTGTCGAGTTGGCGAAGAACTCGACCTTCGTGACCGTACCATCGACGTCCGAGGCGTTCGCAGAAATGCTTATCGTTGCAGGCGCCGTAAAGGTAGCACCATTCGACGGTACGGTGATGGCGACCGTCGGAGGAGTATTCCCGAACATAGGCCCGGGCTCGACTGTTGTTGACACAGTGCTCACCATGGTAGGAGTCGCGGCGGTTCCACCCGAGCCGGCACTGAGTCGTGGGGCCAGTATGCAACAGCAGACTGCAATGATGAAACAAACAACATATTGGCGAGCGCTAACCGGCGGACGTGATTTCATGGTGGTTCTCCTCTTCTATTTGCCCACGCCGTCAGTTTGCGGCTGGCTTAGAGCTAGCTGCGCAACCGGCGCGGACTACTGATTCGGAATCCGTGACGCGAGGGCGTAGCCGACCGTTGTTGTGACTAAGTCATCTGGCCACTGTTTGACATAGCCGAGGTTATCGTGCCCAAGCGCTGTCGCCTCAATCGGTGCGATCGGTGCGCTGCGGTGTTGCCGTTCCTGCTGACTGACACTACAATGTGCGGACGGCCCGACTCGCCAATGTCGCGTTGTTCTTGTACGTTCTCCCACGCGGACATGCTAGATAAGCGGCATTGTCGAAGTCCTTAATAGGCAATTAATGAATTATTAAAAGTTCCTTAGCGCACTCATGGGCGGACAATCCAGGCACATCTACGAGTTCGGTCCCTTCTTCCTCGACTCCGCAGAACAACTCTTGCTGTGCGATGGGCGGCCTGTTCCTCTGAAACCCAGGGTCTTCAATCTACTTTTGTTCCTCGTGGAAAACGGTGGCCGATTGCTGGATAAGGACCTGCTGCTAAGACAGCTTTGGCCGAACAGTTTCGTTGAGGAAGGCAATCTCGCCGTCGGTATCTTTGAGTTGAGGAAGGCCCTGGGCGATGACACTGGCAAGCCCTTCTACATCGAGACAATTCCACGGAGGGGTTACCGCTTTGCGGCTCCTGTCCGGCGAGCACCTGACAATAGCGCAGAAGCGACGGATGGTTACGCCGAATCCGGCCGCCGGGGAGTAGACCCGGATAGGAAATCCATCGCGGTCCTGCCGTTCAAGCATATCGGGGCACGACCCGGCAGTGAGTACCTTGGATTAGGGATGGCCGACGCACTGATAACCAGGCTGAGCAACGTCAAGCAGATTACCGTGCGGCCAACAAGCACAGTTCGGAGATATAAGAATGAAGATGCTGTCGGGGCCGGTCGACAGTTGAGAGTGCAATCCGTGCTCGACGGAAGTATACAGGAATCGGGCGGGCGAATACGGGTGACTGTCCAGTTGGTGAATGTTCAAGATGGAGCGTCGCTCTGGGCCGAGAAGTTCGATCAACAGTTCACCGACGTCTTTGCTTTAGAAGACTCTATCTCGGAGCAGGTGGCAAAGGCGCTGACGGTGAGGATGAGTGCTGGCGAGAGAAGGTCGCTGACAAAGAGATACACCGAGGACCCGCGGGCGCATCGTGCATACTTGAAAGGGAGATATTTTTGGAACAAGAGAACGCCTGAAGGCCTGAAGAAAGGCGTCAAGTACTTTGAGCAGGCGATAGAAATGGACCCGGAATACGCCCTGGCCTACACTGGACTCGCTGATTGTTACATACACCTCGAGTCTTACCATGTCCGCCGGCCAAAGGAATCGCTCTTGAAAGCGAAGGAAGCAGCTTTGAAAGCACTGGAGCTTGACGACACGCTCGCCGAAGCCCACGCGTCGCTGGGATTTCTCCTGTTGACTGAATGGGAATGGACGGCTAGTGAGGCAGCGATAAGGCAGGCCATTGAGATCAACCCTAATAGTGCCACGGCCCATCACTTCTACGCCCTTCATTTGCGAGTTCACGGGAGGTTTGATGAAGCCCTGGCCGAGGTCAAGAAAGCTCAGGAGATCGATCCTCTCTCGCTCGCCATTGAGACGGCGGTCGGAGGTATTCTTTACTTCGCTCGGGAGTACGATCGGGCAGTAGAAGGACTCCGCGTAGCGATTGAGTCGGAGCCGGGTTTCCCAAACGCCTATCTCTATTCAGGTCTATGCTACGAAGGCAAGGGATTGTATGGTGAGGCCATCGCGGCCTTCCGGAAGAAGATGAGCATTTCCGGAAGAGAACCAGAAACCTTGTCCTGTCTGGCGCACGCTTACGCCCGAGCCGGCAGGAAGAGCTCAGCGAGACGATTGCTTGATGAACTGGGAAGGTCGTCACGGCGCGATGTGTTCTATTACATGGCAACCGTCCGTGTAGCCCTTGGTGAATACGAGCAAGCGTTTGCCTGGCTTGAAAGAGGGTATGAAGAGCTAGACATGTCGCTAGCCCTGCTCAACGTCGACCCGAGGCTTGATCCTCTCCGCGCCGACCCTAGATTTTCTGATCTTCTGAGACGCGTCGGATTCGCGGTCCAGCAGAGGTTATCCGGGCGGTGACTGACTATCAGATCACCTGTCTGCTAGTGCCCTCTGGTCGTTAGCCTCGCCTCTTGATGGCATATTCCCGCCTCACGTCTTGCCTCCGTGCGCGTAGTATCCTCGTCTGGTGATTACTTTGGTTCCTCCCTCGCGTTTTTGGGCTTCCTGGGATATCTGCACCTTGATCTGCCGGAACTTCCCGTCGCGCTTTTGGCTTGATGAGAGGTAACCGAGGCTGTAACGGCTACGCAGATGTTCTATGATCTCAGTCAGGTTTGCTTCGAGCTTTTTCTTGTCGGCGCCGACCACCAGGCCGCCGGTTTCCTCGGCATAAGTGCGAATGCTGCCCGGAGTGACAAAGCGCCTCGCATTCCTCAGCGGGTTGAACGTTAGCAAGCCACAGACTGCGGCGCCCGACTGGTAAAGCCTGGCGAAAGCAGAATCCTCAGAGCGAGGGGATGGTATTCTCCGCGTGTCCGCCACGTCGTCTGTTATCGCGAGTATAGCGCGGCGGCTCTGAGGGTGAGCGGTCCGCTCCAGATAAACCGCCGCCTGGTAGACCGCCTCGTTTATGTTAGTGCCGTTCTCGAGGGCGGTTCCATCAGCAAGTTGAATGGCGCCAGCAACGAGTTGTCTGTCCTTCGTGAGACCCTGAACGATCTTGGTGCTGCCGCCGAAGGCCATTAAGGCTGCTTCGTCGCCCGGCTTTAGTCCCTTCAGCGCCTGCGCTGCGGCCGCGCTCAACCTGTCGAAGATTCCAGCAATGCTGCTGCTGACGTCGAGCAAGAGAACGACCGATAGCGGGAGCTTGTCCTGGCTGAAGTGAGAGATGTACTGTTTGACGCCGTCTTCGTGAACCACGAAGTCGTCTCTGGCGAATCCGCGCACCACGAGGCCGCTCTTCTTGCTGACGACGTGAGCGTCGAGCACAACAAGGTCGGCGCTCAGTTTTAGGGAGTCATCTGACTGAGTTTGAGAATCGAAGCTCGAGTTGGCAGAAGACGGGAGCAACGACGCAACAACGAGAAGAGCTAATACTGCGCATAGACACTTTTTCATAGTCTCGCCTCCCACCAGGCATTTTGATCAGATCGTAATCGCTCTGCGGCGTTCACGGGGGACGAAACCAGAACGCCTCAGTGGGTTTGCTCTCTTGAGCCGCTCTACTCCTCGGTTTATCTCGCGTAATAGCCTTTTCGCGTCTTGACGGCGATCTTGCCCAGGCGTTGTTCCGCCTCTGGCGACACAGTAATCTTGACCTTGCGGAATCGTCCGTCGCGTCGCGCATTCGAAGGGATATAGCCAATGGTGTAACGGCTGCGTAGGCGATCTAACAGTTGACCGAACTTCTCCCGCAGGTCGCCTCTATTGAAGGTAAGGCTAACACCTCCGGTTTGGTTCGCGTAACCTGCGACCAGCCCCAAAGGCTGATCAAGCACGGACCTCGACAGTTGACCGGTGGAGATCGCCTGGGCCGACTTTTCCGGCGTGTCGAATATGAGGCCCGCGACGGTACTGCCCGACTTGTACAGTTCACCGAGCACCGTCGTCTCTGAAGGAACCAGAGGCAGCCGCTGAGTTGAGACATCGTCGGTCACCGCGATGATCACGCGGCGAGTGGATGGACTGGAGGCCCGTCCCAGGTAGTCAGCGGCTTGGTAAATCGCTTCGTTGATGAACGTACCGTTTCCCAGACCCTGGGCGTTGGCTCGCTGAATGCCATCCGCGATAGATTGCCTGTCCCAGGTGAAGGATTGAACGACCCTAGCGTGCGCGGCGAACTCCATCAGCGCGACATCATCCCGAGGTTTGAGGTGACGCAGGGCCTCAACTGCGCCCTCGCGCAGTTCGCGCTGAACTGGCGCGACGCTGCTGGTCACGTCCAGCAAGATCACCACCGAAAGAGGGAGCACGTCCTGGCTGAAATGAGTGATGACCTGCTTTACGCCATCTTCGTATACCGTGAAGTCACCCTTCCCAAGTCCACCGACGGCTAAACCCGACTTCTTGCTCAGTACTTGCGCATCGACCACGACAAGCTCCGTGCTAAGTCGTATTGGTTCCTCCGATTGGCTCTGCTGTTGTGGATGAACTCCGAAACTCACCAGGGTGATCAGCAGTGCCGTGCCGTTGGCAACTCTCTTCATCTCGGACGCTCCGCACCTCAGCACGAGCCGGTTAGGTGAAGCCGGTATGCAGCACAGCATGCCGGTTCTTCAGTCCCCGCGCAACTCAGTGTGCTGGGCCCTCATCGGTTAATTGTCCGCAGCCTCGTTTCAGCGAGGCGTGCAAGGCGGAAAGGCAGTCCGACCTTGCCTCGCCGGAATGTGCGGGCTACTATCACTCGGCCGGTCGCCATCCGGCTTTCGCGATGAAAGAGTACCGCTTAAAGACCCTCGGCCAGCTCGAAGGCCGCCCGCCGCGGCCCGAACTATCCGTCTTCCTTCCGGTCTACAACGAAGAAGACAACCTCGAACCGCTCGCCGCCCGCCTCATGGACTCGCTCGAGTCGTTGGGACGCACCTTCGAGGTCATCTACGTGGACGACGGCTCGACCGACGGCAGCATAGCCAAGCTGCGCGAGCTCGCCGCCCGCGACTCTCGCGTGCGCATCGTAGTCTTGCGGCGCAACTACGGGCAGACCGCGGCGATGAGCGCCGGCATAGACCACGCGCGCGGCGAGATCCTCATCCCGATGGACGCCGATCTGCAAAACGATCCCGCCGATATCACGCGGCTGCTCGACAAGCTCGACGAGGGCTATGACCTGGTCTCCGGCTGGCGCAAGGACCGAAAAGATGGATGGCTCACCCGGCGACTGCCCTCCGCGCTTGCCAATCGTCTGATCTCCGCGATCAGCGGCGTTCGGCTTCACGACTACGGCTGCAGCTTGAAGGCCTACCGGCGCGACGTGCTGGCCGACGTCAAACTCTATGGCGAGATGCACCGGTTCATCCCGGTCTATGCAAAGTGGGCGGGGGCGCGGGTCACGGAGATCCCGGTCGATCACCACGCGCGGCGGGCCGGCAAATCCAAGTACGGACTGTCGCGCACGACCAAGGTGCTCTTCGATTTGATCACGATCAAGTTCATGTCGAGCTACATGACCAAGCCGCTGTACATCTTCGGCTGGGCCGGCGTTGTCTGCCTCGTAGTCTCGTTCATCTCGCTGCTGGGAGCGCTCTATTACCGGTTCGTTCACGACGTGCACCTGAACCGGATGCCGCTGGCGACGCTGGCGATGATCATGTTCGCGATGGGAGTACAGTTCGTCTTCATGGGCCTGCTCGCGGAGATGATCGTCCGCACCTATCACGAGTCTCAAGACAAACCCACATACCTGGTCCGCGAGCGAATCAACCTGGACGACGGCGGCGAGTCTACCGAGTTATGACTGCGGGGGACACGGCGACGCGGGGACAAACCGACACGGGGACGCGGCGACGCGGCGAGCGGGAGTCGCGCGTGACCATCGCCGGTGTTGCCGTCGATAATCTCGGCTTCGATGAGACCCTCGAAAGAATCGACGCGCTCGCAGGCGAAGGCGGGCCGCACTACATGGCCGTTGTCAACGCGGCGAAGATCGTCGGCGCCAATCGCGATGAAGAGCTGCTGCGGGTGCTGCACGGGGCGGACCTTGTTACTGCCGACGGCATGTCGGTCGTGTGGGCTTCGAGGCTGCTCGGCCGGCCGTTGAAGGAGCGCGTCACCGGCATCGACCTGTTCGAGAAGCTCGTGGGCCACGCCGCCGCGCGAGGCTTGTCGGTCTTCTTCTTCGGCGCTCGCGAGGACTCAGTGCGCGGCGTTGCGGAGTTGTTCGGCTCGCGGCATTCGAATCTCAAGATCGCCGGAATGCGCGACGGCTACTTCGCTGAGTCCGAGAGCGAGCGAATCGCCGGCGAGATAAACCGCAGCGGCGCGGATTTGCTCTTCGTCGCGCTGGGATCGCCTGCTCAGGAAAAGTGGATCGCAGCGAATATCGAGCGGTCTGGTGTTCGTTTCGCGTTGGGAGTCGGCGGCAGCTTCGACCATTTGAGCGGACGAGCGCGTCGGGCTCCGCGGTGGATGCAGCGGGCGGGGCTGGAGTGGTTGTATCGGTTGCTCTCGGAGCCGCGCAGGTTGTGGCGCCGCTACATGGTGGGGAACACGCTATTCATCTGGCTGGTAGTAACGCAACTCCTACGTCGGAACACGCCCAAAAAACAGGAAGGCAAGGGCTGAAAGACACATCCGATCTGACCTTGGCCGCGATCATGTCCCAATCCTCCTCACCTTGTAGGACAAACTCCCCCTCAGGTCCGCGCCGGCTTCTTACACAACAATCAGAGTCCCGCTGATTCTATCCAAGAGCCTTTCGCAGTATCCTGCAGCCACATTCGCACTGGACCAGCAGACCGGCCGGGTCGCTACCACCAGAGCGAGGACGGGAGCAGCAGTGTTGAGCAGCATACGACCAGAAGGAATCAACGGCCGCGCCGGCAGCAGTCTGGAGGCGGGTCCTTGGGCGACGCGCGGCGAGCTCGAACGCGAGATCGCCGCGCGCAGGCGGGCCGAGGAAGCGCTGCGTGAAAGCGACGAGCGCTATCGCATAGTCGCCGAGACCGCCACTTACGTTATGCTGGTGGTCAGCGACACCGGGTGCGGAATGAGCGCCGAGACCCAGTCGCGCATCTTCGAACCGTTTTTCACCAACAAGAAAAAGGGAAGAGGGACCGGACTGGGACTGGCCACGGTCTACGGCATCGTCCAACAGAGCGGCGGCACGATCTGGGTTTACAGCCAGGAAGGGCGAGGCACCTCTTTCAAAGTTTACCTTCCCTGCTACGTGGAGACGCTCGAGGTCGTGGGTCCCACTGATCACGGCGGCGATCCCCGTGGAAGCGAGACGGTGCTCGTCGTCGAAGACGAACCCCAATTGCGCCGCTTAGTCCAGGAGGTGCTCGGGGCGCACGGGTACACCGTGCTGACGGCGTCGAACGCCGATGAGGCGATCGAGACGGCCGAAGAGCCGGACCGGAGTATCGACCTCCTGCTGACCGACCTGGTGTTGCCGCGCATGAGCGGCAAGGTCCTGGCCGACTGGATCGCGCGGCGCATCCGGAGACTCGGGTGCTTTTTGTTTCCGGTTACACGGACTCGGCCATCATCCGGCATGGCCTGTTGAATTCGGAGTCCCCTTTTCTACAGAAGCCTTTCACGCTGAGCGCGCTGGCGCGCAGAGTGCGAGAGGTGCTTGATGGACAATTCGTCAACGCGGCTGCGGGTCGCGACTCGTCGGGACCGCAACCGCAGTGCTGACGGCAGGAGGTGAAAGAAATGAGAGTACTGGTCGCTGATGATTCGGACATCGTCCGCGAAAGACTCGTCGCAATGCTCAATGACACCGACGGTGTTGAGGTCGTGGGCGAGGCCCAGGATGGGACCACAGCCCTCGACTTGATCCGAAGGCTCAACCCCGAAGCGGTGATACTGGACATGCAGATGCCGAACGGAACCGGCATCGGTGTTCTCGAAGACGTCAAGAAACACAGCCCGCATATCAAGGTCATCATGCTGACAAACTACGCGTATCCGCAGTACCGGGCGAAGTGCTTGGATGCCGGCGCCGACTTCTTCTTCGACAAATCCACCGAGTTTGCCATGGTCCCCGAGGTACTCACGAAGATGATCGGCGGCTGACGGCAGGGAACCAACGGCGCCACAACGGGCTTTGATCGGGCTTCGAGCGAAAACCAGCGTGTGACCCGACTACATCGACTGAAGGAATGGAACGCAATGAACCAGGAATGCAGCGTGACTGAACCTGAAATCGCATACGCAGTGAGTCGAGCGCCCGGCAATGAAAGAGATCCGGAACGCGCCTCGCGAGGAGAGAGAGCAGTGGAGAACGAGGAACACAACCCGTCCTCGCCGGCGGAATATGGCGATGAGCACGCGAGGGACCTGATAAAGCGGCTGGGCTCTGCCGAAAACTCGATGCGGAGTCTGATCGCCGAGACGGGTCCGGACAGCCCGGCGCACGACGTGCTCGCGGTGTTGCAGCAAGCCGGCAGGGCGCTGCAATCGATCGAAACCAGATACCTCCGGCTGGCCTGGCGAATGCCGGTACTCATGTTTGAGTTGGACCCGCAGGGCACGACCCTGTTCGTCAACGAAGCCGTATTCGCAATCACCGGTTACCGCGCGAGCGATCTGGCCGGCCTCAACTGGTGGGATTCGCTCTTCGCCGCCGATCAGCGCCGAAACGCGGGCGAGCTCAGGACCATCCTGCAATCCCGCGATGTCTCGAACTACGAAACCGAAATGACAGCCAAGGGTGGGTGGAAGATAACCGTGGCGGTGACCTCCACTAACGTCTATCGGCGCGACGGCTCGCTTTCGAGGATCATGGGTTTCGGCGTCGATGTGACTCGCTGTAAGCGCGTCGAAGCGGCGCTCGCCGAGTTGGACTCGAAGTACGCAAACCTGTTCGAAAACGTCAACGACGCGATCCTGGTCTTCGAACCGGCAACCGAGATCATACTCGATGCGAACAAGAACGCCTGCGAGGCCTACGGCTTCAACACCGGTGAGTTGACCGGACTGAGTATGAAGTCACTCACCAGGGATCCCGAGCAGTGTGAGTCGCAAATCGAGCGGCTGCTCGCCGAGGGCCGATGTGAGAACTTCGAGACGGTGTACGCCAGAAAAGACGGCACGCCGATCGATATACTGGCGAGCTGTTCGGTAATCGAACACGGCGGCTGCAAGGCCATACTCAGCGCGAATCGCGACATCACCGAGTTAAAGCAGGCCCATCAAGGATTGCTGCACGCCGACAAGCTGGCGGGCCTCGGCCAGTTAGTATCGGGCGTCGCGCACGAGCTGAACAACCCTCTCTCGTCGGTCATCGGCTACACCCAGTTGATTCTGGAATCCAACGGAATCGACGAGGTTGTAAGAGAGCGACTCGAGATCGTCAATCGGGAGGCGGACCGCACGCGGCGAATCGTTCAAAACCTCCTCTCATTCACCCGGCACAACGGCCCCACGCGAAAGAACGTCGACATTAACGCTGCGCTCGCGCGCACTCTGGAATTGCGCGCCTACGAGATGCGGGTACACGGCATCGACGTGCACCTCGACCTGGGAGAGATACCGCCGGTCGTCGCCGACGAGCATCAACTGCAACAAGTGTTCGTCAACATAATCGTCAACGCCGAATACGCGATGCTAAGCAACCGCCGCGGCGTCCTGAAGATCAAGACGGAGACGAAGCATAGAGACGGCGCCGAGTGGGTCCAGGTGACTATCGCAGACAAGGGCCCCGGCATCCCGCCCGAAACGCTGAAGAAGGTCTTCGACGCGTTTTTCACCACCAAGCCGGCCGGTGAGGGGACGGGGCTGGGCCTGTCGATCAGCGCCGGAATCATCGGCGAACATGGCGGGACGATCGGCGTCGAGAGCAAACTCGGAGCAGGAATGGTCTTCACGATCGATCTCCCGCGGACTGGAACCAACGGCGAGTCACGCTGACTCGTATCGCCGCCAAGGGATCACCCGGCGTGACTACTCAGAGTTTATTGAAGAAAGAATCCGAATGACCCACGAACAGACTCACATGCGACGTGCAAACCGGTTCGTGTTAATCACGGGCGCGTTGTGCGCCGCGCTGGGGCTTGCAGTCCTGGCGGGATGGCACACGCACAACGTTGCCCTGATCCAGGTCAGGCCGGAGTTTGTACCGATGATGTACAACACGGCTCTGGCATTTTTCTTGTCCGGTGTGGGACTGGCCCTTGTTTACTTCGCTCGGCGCCCGCTCGCGATGGCCGCCGGCGCTCCGGTGCTGACTGTCGGCTTGTTGACGCTGATCGAGTACACCCTGAACGTGAACCTCGGCATCGACGAGCTTCTGATGAGGCACTGCGTAACGGTCGAGGCTGTGGCGCCCGGCCGCATGGCTGCCAACACCGCCTTCTGCTTTCTGCTCACCGGCGCCGCGCTGCTCGTCGGCGGCGCCCGGCGTGTGCGCACAAGGCCGTTGATCCTGGGGACCATCGGGTCGGTGGTCGCCGCGTTCGGGACGGCTGCGATCCTCGGTTACGTGACGGGCATCAAGTCGCTACTCGGATTGAGTTCCCTTACTCCGATGGCGGCTCACACTGCGGTCGGGCTATGCGTGCTCGGAAGCGGCGTCATGGCCGTCGCGCGGAGGGACCGCCGGGCTGAAGACACCGGCTTGCCGAGATGGCTGCCCGCGCCGGTCTTCGTGTTCGTTTTGATGGGGACGCTCACGTTGTGGCACGCGGTGCTCTCCGCACAGCGGACTGACATCCAGCGCGCGATCCGGTTCGCGGCGACGGCGATGGCCACCGACATTGCGGCGGACATGGAATCGCGAGTTCGCCCGCTCGACCGCATGGCGCGCCGGATGGAGAGCGCTGGAGGTTTGCCCGATGAGAGATGGGAGTTCGATGCCGGGCTTTACGTGCGAGACGACTCTGCCTATCAAGCCATCGGTTGGGTCGACCCGAGTTTTCATGTGCGGCGCGTCGTTCCCTTCGGTGGGAACGAAGCAGCATTCGGTCTCGACCTGGGCGCGGAAACCAGGCTGCGGAGTGCGCTGGAGAGGGCGCGGGACACTCGTGAAACAACCGTAACCCGGTCCGTCGATCTCGCGCCCCTGAGCGGCAGAGGGTTCCTGGTCTGCGTGCCGGTATTCAACGGGAGCCATTTCAAAGGATTCGTCGTCAGCGCCTTTCGCAACCACGAAACCCTTGACGACATTCTCCACGACCATGCCGGGCTCGGATACTCGCTCTTGGTTTTGGATGGCGGCGAGGAGATCTATGCCTACAGCGACGCGGCCCGCCGGTATCAGAAGGAGTGGAGCCAGGAGTCGGAGATCAGCGTCCATGGCGTCACGTGGAGAATACAGGTATGGCCGGCGCCGGAGTTGTTTGGCCAGATGCAGTCCCTGGTCGACGAGTCAGTGTTGATCTCGGGCTTGCTGACCGCTTCGTTACTCGCGGCGGCGATTCACTTCGCTCAAGCGGCGCGCCGGCGCGCGAGAAAAGCCGTAACCATCAATCGTCAACTCGAAGGTGAGATATCCCAACGCAAGCTCGCGGACAGTGCGTTGCGTGAAAGCGAGCGACGCTATCGGCAACTCGTTCACGCGCTCCCCGCCGCCGTCTACACTTGCGACGCCGAGGGGCGAATCACACTATTCAACGAGGCTGCCGCAGCCCTGTGGGGACGCGAGCCCGAGATCGGCAAGGACCAGTGGTGCGGCTCCTTGCGGATTTACAACCCGGACGGCTCCCCGCTGCCGACCGATCAGTGTCCGATGGCCCTTACCCTTCGGGGAGGCGAGCCGGTCCGCGGCAGGGAGATTCTGATTGAGCGCACCGACGGCGAGAGATTCGTCGTTCTGCCCCATCCTCAGCCGATTCACGATGCCTCCGGGGCCGTGATCGGCGGAGTCAATATGCTCATGGACATCACCGAGCGCAAGCGCGCCGAGGAAGCGCTCGCGCTGCAAGCGGCGGAACTCGCGCGGTCGAACGCCGAGCTCGAGTCGTTTGCCTACATCGCGTCTCACGACCTGCAGGAGCCGCTTCGCAAGGTTCAGGCATTCGGCGACCGATTGAAGACGAAGTTCGCCGGGGCGCTGGGCGACGAAGGGCGCGACTACCTCGGCCGCATGCAAAATGCGGCCGCGCGAATGAAGATACTGGTCGATGACCTCCTGGAGCTGTCGCGCGTGGCCACGAAGGGAAGGCCCTTCGCGGCGGTCGACCTGAATACAATTGCGCGCGAGGTGATCTCGGACCTCCAGGCCCGCATTGAACAGACCGGCGGCGAAGTGATCGTGAGCGACCTTTCCGTCATCAACGCCGACCCGACCCAGATGCGGCAGTTGTTTCAGAACCTGATCGGCAACGCGTTGAAGTTTCACCGCGAGGACGAGCCGCCCATCGTGGAGATCCGCTGCGCGATCGAGAGACCGAAAGCGCGCGGCAACGACCGGAACGGCGAATGGTGCCATCTCGTCGTGAAAGACAACGGCATCGGGTTCGACCCCAAGCACGCCGATCGCATCTTCGCGCCCTTTCAACGGCTGAACGGCCGCGCCGAGTATGAGGGAACAGGCATAGGCCTGGCGATCTGCCGGAAGATCGCCGAGCGCCACGGAGGCAGTATAACGGCGAAGAGTGAACCGAGCGGCGGCGCGACATTCACTGTCACGCTTCCGGTCAGACACAACCCGTAGCCGCACTGCGGCGCGGACAATAGCGGGGCGCATGATGGCACGTTCCGGATTGAGGGGTAATGAACGAAATGGACGGACAAGGGATTAGGGTACTGCTGATCGAAGACGACGAGGAGGATTATCTCGTGGCTCGCGATCTGCTGTCGGCCAACGAAGTCCCCAGGTTCGAGGTGGACTGGGAGTCGAGCTACGAGAACGGACTTGCTGCGCTAAGGTACGGCGTGTATGACGCGTGCCTGCTTGATTATCAGCTTGGCCCGCGGGATGGGATCGAGCTGCTGGAAGAGGCGCTGCTCGCGCGCTGCCAGACGCCGATCATCATGCTCACGGGCCAGTCGGACCGGGGAATCGACCTCACCGCGATGCGGCTGGGGGCCGTCGATTACCTGATCAAGGGCCGGATCGACGCCGCGATGTTGGAGCGGTCCATCCGCTATGCGATCGAGCGGACCCGCGCCGCGAGTGAGCGGGCGAAGCTGATCCGGGAGCTTCAAGATGCGCTCGCCAGCGTGAAGACGTTGTCGGGACTGCTTCCAATTTGTTCCTCCTGCAAGAGCATCCGCGATGACAACGGCTACTGGGCACAGTTGGAGCAATATGTTGCAAGCCGGACTGACGCAGCGTTCAGTCACGGCATGTGCCCAAAGTGTATGGTGAAACATTATCCGGACTATGCCGATGAGGCTCGGTGACTCATCCATACTCAGCGCGATGGATCTAAAAACGAGAACCCCAGACCGCCCAATCCCGTCGGGATTGCTGTCTATAGAAGCGTCGTGCGCGAGGGGTTCGCCAATCCCGTAGGGATTGCCTGTCTATAGAAGCGCCGTGCGCGAGGGGTTCGCCAATCCCGTAGGGATTGCCTGTCTATAGAAGCGCCGCGCGTGAGGGTTTTGCCAATCCCGTAAGCATTGCCTATAGAAGCGCCGTTACGGCCGACGCGCTACGCGATTCATCGTCACCAAGGTGACGATTTACTAGGAAGGACGGCGTCTTGGCTTCAACGGTCTGGCCGCCGACCCCCGTCGAACCACCCGACGAATTTCTCGATCCCAACCTCGATACTCGTCGTCGGGTTGTAGCCCAACAGCAGGCGCGCTTTGCTCACATCGGCGTAGGTCAGCGGCACGTCACCCGGCTGCGCGCTCTGATAGTCGATGACCGCCCGCTTGCCCATTGCGTTCTCCAACAACTCAACCAGCCGCCGCAACTCGACCGTCTGTGATTCGCCCAGGTTGATGATTTCGAACGCGCTCTTTTCGTAACTCATCGCCGCGAGAACTCCGGCCATGATGTCGTCGATGTAAGTGTAGTCGCGCCGCGTCGTGCCGTCGCCGTAGAGCGGAAGAGGCTTGCCTTCGGCGATCAGCCGCGCGAACTTGTGAATCGCCAGGTCGGGCCGCTGCCTCGCTCCGTACACCGTGAAGAACCTCAGGCACACGACTCGGATGCCGTAGAGGTGACTGTAGACGCGGCAAGCGGACTCGGCGGCGATCTTCGTCGCGGCATAAGGAGAGATGGGATGAACCAGCGCGGCGTCTTCGGAAAAAGGGACCCTCGCGCCAATCCCGTATACCGAACTCGACGACCCGAAGATGAACTGTTTCACCGCGTGGCGGCGCGCCCCTTCAAGCAGCGAGTAGGTCCCGAGCACGTTCGTCCTCGCGTACTCGAGCGGCAGCACAAGCGAGGGCCGGACTCCGGCTCTTGCCGCAAGGTGAACCACAACGTCGAACCGCTCGCGCTCGAAAAGGCGGTCCATCGCTCGCGAGTCACAGATGTCGGCTTCGACCAGCTCGAAATCCTCGCGCGCGAGGTGCGGGCTGACGTTCGCGCGCTTGATTGCCGGGTCGTAAAAGTCGTTGAAGTCATCGACGACCGTCACTCGCGCGCGCGAATCCGCTAGGACGCGGTCCACAAGATGACTGCCGATGAAACCCGCGCCGCCTGTTATGAGGAGGTTCATGAAGTTCCGAAATCTCGAATAGCTCCCTCAGCCGAGCAGGATAGCGTCTCCCGCCATCGTGACCAGCAGTATCACGCTCACAAACGCATTCGTCGTGAAGAAGGCCGCATTGAGCCGCGAGAGATCATCGGCCTTGACCAGGCTGTGCTGGTAAACCAGCAGCGTTCCGGTCGCGACGACGCCGGCGAATCCGAGCAACCCGAAGCGCGCGGCTTCGAAGAACAGCACCAGTGACACGAACATAAGCGCGTGGACCACGCGGGCTACCCGAAGCGCGCGCCGGATGCCAAACCGCTGAGGCACCGATCGCAATCGCGACCGGCGGTCAAAGTCGCAATCCTGGCACGCATAGAGAATATCGAACCCAGCGGTCCACAGCATCACCGAGAGCGACAACAGCAGCGGGACTTCGGTGAGGCTTCCCTGAATCGCGATCCAGGCGCCGGCCGGCGCGAGGGCCAGACACCATCCGAGAACAAGGTGAGAGAACACGGTGAAGCGCTTCGTGTATGAATACAGCATCACCGAAGCGAGCGCGACCGGCGCCAAGATCAGCGTCAGACGATTGAGTTGGGACGCGGCGAAAAGGAAGACCGCCGCGGACGCCAGCGTGAACACCCACACGAAGCGCAGGTCCACAAGGCCGGCGGGGAGCGCGCGAGCGGCGGTGCGAGGATTGGCCGCGTCGATCCGGCGGTCGGCGATTCGGTTGAAAGCCATCGCAGCCGAGCGCGCGCCTGCCATTGCGACTGTTATCCACACGAGTTTCCAAATCCAGAACGGCGCAGGCTGATGAGGCACATCGCGGATGGCTACGGTCGCGCCGAGGAACGCAAACGGCAACGCAAACAGCGTGTGCTCGATCTTGATCATCTCGAACGTGAGACGAAGCCGTTTGGTTATCGTCATAAGAACTGGGAGCGATAAGGCGATAAGTGATAAACACTCGTCACTCATCGCTCATCGTTTTCCCTCACCGTGCCACACCGTCTCTTGCGAGTGCGACACCCCGAGGTGGTCCATCACCCGGTAGACGAAGTGATCCACGAGCGCGTCGATGCCGGAGGGCCGGTGGTAGAAGGCCGGCATCGCAGGCACGATCATCGCGCCCGCGTGCCGGAGCTTGAGCATGTTTTCCAGGTGAACGATCGACAGCGGGGTTTCGCGCGGCACCAGGACGAGCCGTCGGCCTTCCTTCAAGCACACGTCGGCGGCGCGGTGCAGCAGGTTCCGGCTCGCGCCCGAGGCCAGCGCGCCAAGCGTGGAGGCCGAACACGGGATAATGACCATCGCGTCCACCGGATACGATCCGGACGCAATGGCCGCGCCGATGTCGCCGGGATGAAAGACGACGATCTTGGACGGCGGGCGTCCGATCAGCTCGGCGACGATCTGTTCGGTGTCGCCGGCGCTGATCAGCAATTCGTCGTTGATTACGCGCCGGCCGGGGCCGCTGATCACGAGGTTGATCTGCCGCAACTCGGGGCTCTCTTCGAGGTGGACCAGCAGCCGCCGCGCGTAGATTGCGCCGCTCGCGCCGCTGATTCCGACCGTTATCGACTTCACGCGAGGGATTCTAACGAGCGCGTTGGGCGTAGGCAAGATAGGCGGGAGCCGGTCCATTTTTATTTGCTAGATGCAGATTGGCGGGAGCCCGGCTCTCTATCGCGATGCTTTCGCTGTTCACAAGTGGGTCCCTGATGCTCCAGCCTACGACGCGCGCCCTCGCGATCTCATACCCACTTCGCCAGAAGTGGCTTATGCGAGAGCCGTGGGGAGCGGCTCATGGCTTGTAGGCTGAAACATCAGCGACCCACTTCTCGCGAAGTGGGTATGCGAGCGCGGTGGCGAGTTGCTCGTGGCGGTAGGCTGAAGCTGCGGTGCGCCCCTGAACTGAGACCACGAGTTAGGGTGGGGTCCAGATTGTTGATCGCCCTCACTCCACCAGCCGATTCTGTATCGCGTAGTGGGTCAGCTCGGCGTTGTTCTTCATTCCCATCTTCTCCAGCACGCGCGCGCGATAGGTGCTGATCGTCTTGACGCTCAATGCAAGCTCGGCGGCAATGTCGCTCACGGCCTTGCCCGAGGCGATCATGATCATGACCTGATACTCGCGATCCGACAGAGTCTCGTAGCGCGGTCTGCCGGCCTCTTCCCCAATGTCGGCCGCAAGCAGGTCCGCGACCGAATCGCTTATGTATCGGCCGCCTCGCAGAATCTTTCTCACCGCCTTGACCAGTTCGTCGGAGGCGGCCTCCTTGCTCATGTAACCCGACGCGCCGGCTTTCAGCGCCCGGACCGCGTACTGTTCCTCAGGGTGCATGCTCAAGACAAGCACGGGGAGCTTCGGCTGTTCGCTCTTGATCTCCTTGAGCAACTCCAGCCCGCCCCTGCCGGGCATCGAGATGTCGGTCACGACGAGGTCCCAGCGGCGGCTGCGAACGAGATCGATCGCCTCGTGAGCGTTTCGCGCCTCACCGACCTCCGACACGTCGGCCTCCTCGACGAGGATTTGCTTCAATCCCGTCCTCACTGTCGTATGGTCGTCCGCGATTAGAATCTTGATCATGGTCGCGCTTCGGATTCAGCCGATACAAGGTTGGGAAAAGGCAGCCTGTAGCTTGCGAAGTCCGTTTCGTCTAATCTTCGCCGCGTGGTGGGAAGGTAGATAGAATCTGTGCCAGATAGGAGGCACGGCTTCAGACCACCCGCCAACTGAGCGCGCGACCGGCAGCGTCCACGTGGAGACGAAGATCGGAACTATAAGACAGCAGCATTCTAGTCCGTTCCACTCACTGCTGCAAAGCGGCGCATTTCGTCTCGCAGCTTGAGCCCACAGGAACCAGCGCCGACTTCTTCCCGTTTTGGTTCATACCCACCTCGCGCGAGGTGGGTATCCGCGAAATTCTGACGCGCACGCCTCGCTCGGCGCGGAGAGGTTTGGAGAGGACTTCGCCTGGTCCGTAATGGCGACTTCGGCCTTCGTCTGGACTGGCACACGGATTGGCGCCACTGTCTTTCGCCGCAATCAGTGACCAGATCTTCTTGCTGCCACACCTGCTCATAGACCCAAGCCTACAACGCTCCGCTGGATGCTCCGACCGCGACGACGATCCGAAACCGCGTGCCCCGGCCATTCGCCGCCGGACTCGTCAGCTCGACCGCCCCGCCAAGCTCCGCTACCCTGCGCTGAACGATTGCAAGACCCAATCCCGTGCCGCGCGACTTCGTTGTGAAGAACGGCTCGAACACGCGGCTTTGAACCTCGTCAGCGATACCCGGTCCGGTGTCGGTGACCGACACGATCAGTCTCGGCGTAGCGCGGTGGCTGTCCAGCGACGCCTCGATACTTACTTGATCGCCGCGACCGGCTGCCTGAACCGCATTGACGATCAAGTTGCTCAACGCCTCGCGCAGCGCCGCCGCCTGCGCGCCGCTCAGCGTCAAATCAGCATCGACGCTCGCGCTGATCTCGACGCCGCGCTCCCTGGCTTCGCCGCCAAGCAACTCGACCGTCGAATCGATCAGCTCGCGAAGCCCGACCGGGCGAGGGTCGGCGTTGGCCGGCCGCGAGAATGCCAGCAACTGCGATACGGTGCGATTGAGCCGGTCGATCTCGCTGATGATCAATCCGAGATCGCGATCGTATCCGGCCAGCGCGCTCTCTTCACGCATCACCTGAGCGATCGACTTGATCGATGACAGCGGGTTCTTGACCTCGTGCGCGACGGTCGCAGCCATCTGCCCGAGCGTAGCCAGCCGCTCCCGGATGGCCAGCGCGCGCTCCAATCGGACTTTTTCTTCCACCAATCGGCACGTCTCGACTTCTGCTGCAACCTGCCCGGCCAGAACGTCGAGGATCGCGCGCTTCTCGGAGGTCAGCGCGTTGGGCTCGGCCGTGATCATCATCAGCCCTGTCAACTTGCCTTCTCGCCACAACGCGTAAGCGGCGCTGGCTCCGATCTCGGAGAGGTCCTCGTCCGATTCGATGATGTCGGACTTCAAGCGGATCATCTTTTCCGCTAAGCGGCGCTCGGGACCGTCGGGCATCGCGGAGTCAAACGGGATGATCTTCACGCTGGTGAGTACCAGACCCTGCTTGATGGTCTGCTCCGTGTATCGGATCAGCGAATCAAGCTCGCCGAACCCGGACGCTCCCGCCGACACCTGCCGTACGACATCGCGATAGAGACCGATCTCGCGCGAGAAGAGCCGGTGCACCATCTGATCTATCGCGCGCACAACGGGCCGGGCAAGCGCGACCATCCCCAGAATCAGCAGCACCTCGATCACGCCGGGTTTGATCTGGTATCGCTCGACCAGGAACTGATCGACCTGCCGCACGCCGTAGGTGTAGACCGCGATGAAGACAACCGCGAACGCCGCGTACACCAGACTGTCTTTGATGGCGACCTCGACCAGCTTGTATCGGTAGACGTAGTAGGCGACGAAGAACGTTGGCAGCAGCGACAGCAGGATGAAAGCTACCCACAAGAAATCATTCGGCCCGGAGCCTCGCAGCCCGACGACCACGAACTCGAAGGCGCCGGTGACGACCAGCAACAGCGCGAGCCGCTTGAAGAAAGTCCGCTCGCGTTTGGCCTCGGCGTCGATCCTTCTGCCGATCGCCCAGTCAATCGCGGCCGATGCCCACAGTGCCAGCATGTACCAGACCGAGTACGGGACGAGCAGCAGCCTCAGCTTCAGGAAGAACGGAGCGTACTCACTGATCGTGATTTGATAGACCGCATACGGCAGGAAGAGCAGCGGCGCGTAGAGCACGACAGAGGGCAGCCTTATGATCCGCGCTTTGATCGAACCGTTTTCGACCAGCGAGTTCCAGAACGCGAAGTGCGCATGCAGCAGGGTCGATGGAAGAACGGCGATCCCGATCAGCGTTATCGTGTTCCAGGCTCGCATCCAGCCGGTCAAGCGTTCGGCGCCGACCAGTAACCCGTGCAGCGTCGAGAGCACGTTGCCGAGGAACCAGACGCCGAGGCTCAAGCCCAGCAGCAGGAAAGTGCGTTCGAGCGCTGAGAGCCGATGCCGGGCGACCAGCCGCCGGTTCCAGATCAGCCAGCTAATGTAGAGATGAAGCGCGGCGCCCGTGGCGAATCCGACCAGCTTGAGGATTTCGAGCAGCGACATGGTGGGAGCCGAACGCATCACACACCTGAAGTGTGAGAGCCGTGTCTTCGCGCTTGGGGAACTCTAATGAGGGGAGTAGAGAAAGTCAAAGACCGAGGTCCGGCCCGGCCCAGTTCCTCAAAGCGAGCCCAAGAGTCTCGAGTGGGGCAGCGAGATTCTCGAGGCGACCAGAGGAGCCGGAAGAAAGCGGTAGGCTCAATGCCAGCGGGGATAAATCCCTCTTCCCAACCTGTGATTATTTCGGGTTGGTTGATTGACCTGGATCAAGCCGGGTCAGCATAACGGAACTTCAGCAACAGCGGAATGCCCAGAAGCAGTTGTTCGAGACCGGGCCGCACAGCGAGTCAGAACCGTCCCCGAGCGGATTGCGCACTTGGAGCACGGCGACACGTGGCGATTGCGCGAACGAATCTTCGCCGGCCTTCCTTTACAAAAGGGTGAAGAAATGACACCTTGGCGAAGGTGTCAGGAAGAATGCGAAAACCCGACGAAAAAACTCTTGCGAGAGCGCGCGAGCAGTTCCGAGCATTGCTCTCACGGCAAACAAAAGAGGCCGAGTGGCAGACGTTCTTCGCCGAAAACCCTTACGTTCTGTCGATGTCACTTCCGTTGCGTCTGGACCCAGCCGACATCGTGCCGATGGCTCGTCCTGGTAGAAGTGAGCCAGATTTTGTGTTCTACCCCCAGACGATTCGGCCCGTGCCATTCTACGGCATCATCGAATTAAAACGGCCGGATACGAAGATAGTTAGCATAACTCGGTCGAACATTGCTTTGCTTAGCCGCGACGCTGAAACAGCCGTTCAGCAGGCGCACTTGTTTGCGCGTAGTCCCGGCAATCTCGTACCTATCGAGCGTTCGGATAAAATGCTGTTCTTGGGCAACAGAGCACACATGTTCGTCATAATGGGTAGGAGCCAGGAATTGACCGAAAAGCTTGGCGTTGAGATATACAACGAAATGATCCAGCAGAGACTGCCGCAGAATCTTCAGATCCTTCCATATGACACTCTTCTTAAGAGATTCGAATCGAGATTGGCGCCTAGGATACTGTTTCTTGTAGCCGCCCAAGAAACGTATGAATTCGAGACCGTTACTGTTGATGCATATGGAAACGTCCGCAGCAGGCACGCAGCATTTGCATATCACGATCTCGAGAAGCTCGCTCCAGGAGTCACCCTCGACATGGTAGAGATTCCCGGAGGGACTTTCACGATGGGTGCTCCGAAAGACGAACGAGACAGCCGTGATAAAGAGCGGCCACAGCACGAAGTAACCATCTCGCCCTTCCACATCGGCAAATTCGCCGTCACCCAGGCGCAATGGCGAGTGGTTGCAGGCTGGTCGAAGGTCAATCTCGAATTGGATTCCGATCCTTCGCATTTCAAGGGCGATGATCTCCCCGTCGAACAGGTGAGTTGGGAGGACGCAGTCGAATTCTGCGCGCGGCTGTCTCAGAAAACCGGCAAGGCGTATCGCTTGCCGACCGAAGCCGAGTGGGAGTATGCGTGCCGCGCGGGGACTCGGACGCCGCTCGCCTTCGGAGAGACGATTACGCCGGAATTCGTCAACTACGACGGAAACTATCCTTACGGCAACGCGCCGAAAGCGGAGTATCGCGAGAAGACTGTGCCTGTGGGAAGTCTCGGCGTTGCGAACGGATTCGGGCTGTACGACATGCACGGGAACGTGTGGGAGTGGTGTCAGGACTGGTACGGGCCTTATCGGTCGGGGCCGGCTGCTGATCCGCAGGGCCCCTCGACGGGACAGTATCGCGGGCTGCGCGGCGGTTCGTGGGTCCTCAGTGGTTTCTACTGTCGCTCCGCCTGCCGCGTCAACCATGTGCCTGGCCCCCGCTACTACGACATCGGGTTTCGAGTTGTGGTTGAGTCGAGGACTCCCTAGCACTTTGCACTCTTGCTCTTTTGCGCTTTACCCTTCCGGCGCGCGCAGCGCGCAAATCCGATTTGGATACTCTTTGCGATCGCTTCGACGCCGCCCAGATGGGTTGCACTGCTCAACTGAATCATAATAGAGGTTGGGAAGAGGGATTTATCCCCGCTCTTGCAGTTGGTTCCGATCACAAAGCGATCGGAACGATCACCAACTCCGAC
>DATDOV010000021.1:0-75627 GCA_035293105.1 Blastocatellia bacterium | reverse complement strand
GCCTTCCAGCTTGCGGTACTCTTCGTGCACTTCCTTGGCTTCAGCGACGAGCAGATTGCCGAGTGCTTCCCGTGTCATCGAGATGGCAGCCGCGACGTCCGGTCCCAGCGGCTGTTTGGATCCCGTCTCGGTGAACTCCGCGATGCCCCGTCGAATCCGCACGATGTAGCCCTGGCCGGGGAAGTTGCTGTCGGCCGGAAACCAGAACCCCATCGCCATGTGAACGTCGTCCTTCGTCGTGTCCTCCGCTTTGAGGCGCATCGTCCACGAGTTGACCCACGCGCCGGCCGGCAACGCGCTCACGATCTCCGGCGACACGAGTGCGCTGGTTATCGGCGGGAAGTAATCGCCGGGTTTCAGCCGCAGCTCTTGAGCCGCGGTGATGTACCAATCGCGCCAGTTCGGGTTCGTCTGCGGAATCGCCAGATGATCGAACGCTTCGGCCTTGATCGCCCTGGCCCGATAGTCCTCGTGGTCCGCGCGGATGAGCAGCGTCGTCAACTCGGCCGACCATTGCCACTCTGCTATCGCTCGGTCGACGTCGCTCTTCTTGAAGAGGTCCTTGCCCTTCTCCAGTGCTTGCCTGGCTGCTTCCCGCACATTGTCCTTGTTGCCCATCATGAGGATAGTGCGTTCGGCGAGCTCCCTCGGGGGGGTCGGCCTCAAGCCGACTGGATCGGCCTCGAACCACCCGAGGTAGCCGAAGTAGATCTCGCGCACCGCTTGCGGCACCGATCCATAAAACGGCGTCAGGTAGTCTTCGGGATTCCTGTAGTGCTCCGGGTCATTGGCTCCGACCTGGGGCAAGCCTTGAATCCCGGGAGGCTCGATCTTCTTCAGGTCGGTGATCAGATACTCGGGCAGCTTGATGTGCGCCGCAAGCTCGGGCGGCGTGTGTCCCTGATTCATGAACCGCACTGCCTGGTCGTGCGTGAACTGAATCGCGTCGCGAAAGTTCCTCAGCAGCGTTCGGATGTTCTCCTGTCCGCAAAGCGGCGGTCCGTGACTCGGAATCATGCACCACGAATCGAACCCGCGGAGCTTGTCGACACTGCGGAACCAGGTGGCGGGATTGCGATAGCTCGTGCCACGCAAGCTGTAGAGGTTCGGGAACGACGGGCCTTGAATCACCTCGGCCGAGAACAACAGCCCCTTGCCGCCCCAGCCGTCATCCCTCGACGCGCCGCCGAGCTTTCGGTTCATTCCGTCGGGAATAAACACGGAGATCTCGTCATCCGTTTCGCTCGGCACGTAGACCAGCTTCATATTGACGCCGGCCGCGGCGAAGTACAGCTCGTTGGTGAAGGTTCGAGACGGCATCTGAAACGTCGGCGTGCCTCTGGTGATGAATGGCCCGATTCCGTTGTTGGTGAAGTCCGCGCGCGGGACCCTGTTGCCGTACATGTAGACCGACCGCGGGTCGATGATCTCGCCGACGACGGTAGCGGTGTTGATCACGCTGTCGACGATGTTCTTTTGGCCGATGATCTCGACGCAGTTTCCATTGGCGATGTAGGTCCCGTCCTGGCCGGCGTTCTGGGGTGTCTCCGGCAGACAAGGCTGGCGGTTGGCTTCCTTCAGGAACCCCTGAACGCCGCCGGTGTGGTCGATGTGGTTGTGAGTGTAAATGATCGCTTTGATGGGCAGCTTCTGATTGTCGGCAAGACCGAGTATTTTTCGAAACCGCGGGATGATGTTCTTTGTGACGTTGTCTGCATCGCCGAGCGTGTCGACGATAATGACGCCCTTGTCGGGCCCGACGATCATCATGGTGTTGGCGAGGTCGTAGCCCACCGCGCTGTAAACCTGATAGGCGAGACCATCAGGCAAATGGCGTTTCGAGTACGGGTCGGCCTGCAGATCGTAGACGCGTTCGGGGACGAAGAAGTTCGTGTGCCGGACCAGCCGAGGGTTGGCCGGTATCTTCTGTTGTTGGTCCTTGTCCTGTGCCGCCGCGATGACGATCGAAGCGAGAGCAAAGGCCAGGCATCCAAGGTACCTCCGCACGTTCGTGAGGCTTATACGCATGTTTGTGTGTTCTCCTTTTTCTAGTGACTCGCGATGACTTGGTTGGCATAACTGGCTACACCGGCCTGCGCGAGCGTTTGTGATGACGGCCATCTTACATGGATGATACGGCGTAATCAAGATTGTTATTAGGAGGGTGTGCAATCTGACGTTTCTTTTGTCCTGCAGTGTTCCCTCGAGAAAGCGCTTAGTCGGCTATGGTAATGTGTGCGCCGAATTCGCTATGATTGCGACCGGCCAGGAGGCGGACGCAAACTCAAACTTGTAGAATTCGTGCGACCTTGAAGGCGGTCGCGCGTTCCAAATCGCAGAGGGGAGGGAGTAGATATGAAACTATCGTTCGCGGCCGTTAGTGCCCGCTTCGCGGCCCTGCTTCTCCTAGTCCCAACCATGGTGCACGCCCAGACCGGCAGCAGTCAGCGGACCAAACAGCCCGTAGACGTTTGGGACCACGCAGACTCAATCGTGACGCTGTCGGGCGAAGACCGCCACGGTAGGCCGATAGCCATAGGCCGGGGCTTCTTCACCGGGTCCCATTTGATAGCTACCGACTACGAGGTGATCAAGGATGCGGTGACTATCCGCGCCGCGACCGCCGACGGTGTCGAAGAGGACGTCCGAGTCGTCGGCGTCGATGAGCGATTCGCCGCAGCACTTCTCTCAACGCAGTCAATCACCAGACCACCGTTGCCCCCGGCTGAAGGTGAACCTCTCGCCGCCGGTGAGGAGGTCTTTCTCTCTTCCGGCGGCAGCGCATTCGAACAATGCACGATCGAGGATGTAAGCGACCCGGTCTCGTCGAACCGGGGCAAGAGGTATTTCAAACTTCGCAGGCAAATGGTGAGGGACCAACGGGGCGGCCCGGTCTTCAACAAGTCGCGTCAAGTCGTTGGCCTCGTAGTAGCACCTCCGGATCAACCCAACGACGCCGGCTTCGGCTTCGTGTTGCCAGTCTCCTATTTGGGTTCGCTTGGCTATGCGGTGCCAGTCTCAAGACCGGCGACGTCGCCCGAAACTGCTGTCGGCCCTTCCGAGAAGCTCGCTGGTACAGCCGACGAAATTCCAGCCGACCCGGAAGTGATTCGGCGGTCGGATGGAGAGCCTAAGGCCATCAGAAAGGCGTCGCCCCAGTATCCTCTGCTGGCCAAGGCCGCTCGGGTCGTCGGCGTCGTTGTCGTCGAAGTGACGATCGACGAAGAGGGCCGCGTCTTTGCCGCTCGAACGAGATCAGGGCATCCGCTCCTGAAGAACGCCGCCGAAAACGCCGCGCGCGGGTGGCTGTTCAGTCCCAGGACACTGGGTGGCCGGCCGGTTAAGGTCATCGGAACGCTTTCGATCAACTTCACACTCGACGACTCTACGCGGTCGGCTACTCCGCCCACACCGGACGCGACTCCTTCGGCGCCCGGAGCGGCCCGAGAGACCACACCGCCCGCCCGGGCATCGGCTGTGGATTCCAAACCTGTCTTGTTGAACAATCCCCGGCCCATCTACACGCGCGAGGCCAGAAGGAACGAGATCGAGGGTGTCGTTCGCCTGCGAGTCCTGGTTGGCAGCGACGGGTCGGTCGTGATGGTGAGGCTCGACGAAGGACTTCCGGACGGCTTGAACGAGCAAGCAATTCGCGCGGCACACATGATGAAGTTCAAGCCGGCCATGAAGGACGGCAAGCCCGTCGCCTACTGGCTGCGGGTTGACGTCGCATTCAACCTGCGCCGCTAACATGAAGCTAAACATGAATCTTGCGCGTCCCGGCTGCGGTTTGATCGGGCCGGTACTCAATGATCGGAGGAACAAAATGGCAACCACTTCAAAGCGCTTCGGACTCCTTGTCGTCCTTTTGACTCTCGGCGTCATCGCTAACAATGCCGCGTCGGCTCAATCCAGAATGAGCCGGGGGCCGGCTCCGGGCGAGAAGGCAGCGGCGGCGCTCGCTTCAATTGTGACGATCGCCGGGGAGGACGCAGATGGACGGCCTGTCGCGCCGGGCCGCGGCTTTTTCGTCGGCCGCAACGTGATAGCTACCGATTACAGCGTTGTCCGAGACGCGATCAGGATTCGCGCGCGCACGGCGGCGCAGTTGGACCTGGAAGCCCAAATCGCCGGCGTCGACGAGCAGTTCCAGCTTGCGATCCTCACCGTAGCCGGAGCCCTCGCCGCGCCGCCACCCATTGGAGATGCTGCGAAGCTTGCCGTCGGCGACGAAGTCTTCCGCGCTTCGGGAACGAATGCCGTCGAGCGGGACTCAATCGACGATGTCGTGTTTGTCGAGGGCGTTCAATACGTCAAGCTGGCTACGCAGACGACAGCAGGAGACCGCGGCGCGCCGGTGATGAACAACCTCGGCGAAGTGATCGCCATCGTCGCTGCCGGGCCGGGTCCCGGGTTTGCCATCCCGGTATCGCGCCTGTCGGGGCTGGTGTTTTACAAACCCGGCGCTCACTCGGGCGATTCCGGGTACTTTCGCCTCGCGTCGGACCCCAAAGGCGGACGCGTCGTAGCCGAGAGTTCCTCAGATGCGGGACCGGCGCAAAGCCAGTGGGGCGTGCTACAAGGCGAGGCCATTCGGAAGTGCGTGCCAATCTACCCTCCGCTCGCATTGGCTGCCCGAGTCAGCGGAGCGGTTGTGGTCGAGTTGACCGTCAATGAAGAAGGCAATGTTAGGTCAGCTCGCGCCGTGAGCGGGCCCCCACTGCTAAGGGATTCAGCGGTCAACGCGGCGCGCGGCTGGAAGGCTACCCCGACTAAGCTCAGCGGCGTGCCGGTCAAGGTCATCGGGACGATAACGTTCAACTTCGTGTTGGGCGAGAAGGGATCGACTCCTGCCGAAATCGGGTATGTCGCGCCACGACTGCTGCCGTCCGCGCCTCTAGACCGGGCGACCGAAGTCGATAGAAAACCGAGGCAGTTGAATCGCGTCTTCCCGCGCTACACCGAGCTGGCACGGAGGCATAAGGTCCAGGGTCAGGTGCGGGCGCGAATCCTCGTTGGCGCCGACGGCGTGGTCAAGCAGGTCGAAATAATCGAGGGCTTGCCTGATGGTCTTACCGAAGAAGCGATGCGCGTGGCGTATCGAATGCAGTTCTCGCCGGCGATGAAGGACGGGCGCGCCGTGGAGTATTGGATGCCCATCGCTGTCGAGTTCTACCTTCGCTAGCGGCCTGCTGGGAGAATGCTGCGGGCGTCAGCCCACAGTGGCTTGCTGGTTCGGCCAACTCGATTGCAACCGCCCACTCGGGAGAATTAGCAGGTAGGACTTGTCCCCGCTCTTCTATCTCGCTCGTTACGCGAACTGTGCGGGGACAAGTCTCTCTTCCCTACCTGATAACGACCTGAGTTTGGTTGTTTGATCTTCATCACCTGATATTCGAAGTGTTTCGCCACTACGATTCGAGACGGCGAACGGGGTCTGCGGGAGTGCGCCTCCTAGCGCGCGATTACTCGCAACACCCAGCTACGAATCTCATCTTGCACGCACGCGAAGACGCGGTCCTGGGGGACGCCCTGGCGCTTCGGAACTTTGAAGGAGTGATCGCCGCCTTCGACGATGTAGAGGGACGCCAGCCCGCCGAGTTTCTTGATGATCGGCCGCATCTCATCGGGTGTGCCGAATGCGTCGCGAGAGCCTTGCACAAACAGCATCGGCGAGCGAATTCGCGAGAGGTGCGCGGCGCGAAGCTGATCGGGCTTGCCCGGCGGATGCAGAGGGTAGCCGAGGAACACGAGCCCGTCGGGACCGGCTATACGATTCGCTGCAACCTGCGAGGCGATCCTTCCTCCCATCGACTTCCCGCCGATCACGAGCTTGTTAAGATGAAGCTCTCGGTGCGCGCTCACTGCGTCGATCAACGCGCCGTAGCACGCTTCCAGTCTCGCATTTGGGTCGGGGGCGCGGCGGCCCTCTTCGGTGTAAAGGAAGTTGAACGTCACCGTGTCGAGGCCCTGCGCCGCGAGAGCTTCAGCAAAGCTGACCATGAAATCGCTCGTCTGATTTGCGCCGGCGCCGTGACCGAGCAGCAGAGTGACTCCAAGCTTCTCCCGGCCGCTCGCAGAGTAGACAATCGCCGTCACCCTTTGATCTTCGCCGATCTGGATTCCCAGTTTCTCAGGCATATCGACGTGCTTGGTTGCTCGTTCAGACTACCGACTTTAGTCGGGTCGTTCGCTTGCGGCACTCAGAGTTCAAAGAGAAAAAAGCCCGACTAAAGTCGGCACTCTTAACGCCTTTAGTTCAGCGCTACTGCCACCTGAACAATCGCAGCGCGAGCGCGAAGCTCGCGACTCCCCACGCCACAAGGATCGAGATCTCCAGCCAGCTCACGGCCAGCGGCGCGCCCTCGCTCATCACCGCGCGAAGCGAATCGTTGAGCGCCGTAAGCGGCAGCGCTTTGATGAACGGCTGCAGAAACTCCGGAAAGCGCGACGCGGAAAAGAACGTGCCCGACAGCAACCACATCGGCAGCATGACCAGGTTCATCCACCCCGAAACACCCTCGATTGTCTTAGGGCGCGACGCGACCAGCAGGCCCAGGCCTGCGAACGTCATCGCTCCCAACAGCGAAATGACGACCAGATCGATCAGCGAGCCATGCACCGATACGCTGAACACCCCCCACGCGAAACCGATCACGGCCGCGACTTCGAGAAACAGAAAAACGAGGCGCGAGAGCATGAACGAGAGCAAATAGTGCGAGCGCCTCATCGGAGTCGCCGCGAATCGCTTGAGCAGCTTCCGCGTGCGAGCCTGAACAACCGCGAAGCCAAGCCCCCACATCCCGCTGCCCATCAGATTCAAGCCGATCAATCCCGGTATCAGGTAGTCGATGTAGCGCGCGCCGGGCTCGCTGACAGTCTCGTCGCCCGCTCGCGCAACATCGGCCCGCCCCATAGCCCGCTGCACCGCGTCATCAACCGCCAGCCTCGCCATTCGGCTCTCGGGCCGCGTCGGGTCGTAGCGGTAATCGAAAGTCGCGGTTGCATCGCCCACCCGGGGCTGCGCGTTTCGTCCGGGCCGTATCACCAGTGCGACCTTGCCGGTGCGCAACGCCTTGGCGGCCTGTTCCGGCGCCATCACCGTCGCATGAAGCCCGTCGGTTTGTGAAAGCGATTGGGCGAGGTCGGCAGCCGACAGCGTCACCGCCGGCGCGCGCACGACCGTTCCGTCTTCTATCGCGACGGGGGTGATCTCGGGGGCGGTGTTTCTGAAAGCGATTCCGAGCGCGAACGCCAGCAGCACCGGGAAGACGAAAACCCAAAAGACTGCTTCGCGCTCGCGGATGAATTCGCGCAATCGGGCAAGCGTCAGTTGAACCAGCGGGTGAAGCCGCTCGGCGCGAGCAGATTCATCGTGCCGCCGGGTCTTCGCGTCGCCGAGAACGCCGGGCAGCGCGGCCTCGCCCTCGCCGCCCGCGAGCGGCTCGGACATCAGAGCCCGTGGTCGATCTGCAATCAAGCCGCCGTCGGTTTTACTCATCGCGCAGCAACCTCCCCGTCAGGCTCACGAACACGTCTTCGAGCGTCGCCTGGTGCGTCGTCAGCGTGATCAGCTCGGCGCGTTCCTGTTTGATCTCCGCAAGCAAGGCCGGCAGTGCCGCGCCGATATCCGTAACGGTGAGCGAGTAGCTGCCGTCACGCACCCGCACTCCCCGCACGCCTGCTAGCGCCCCGAGCCTTTGCCCGTCGAGCGCGCTGGTGACTGAGAACTCGATGATCTGATCCGCGCCAAGTGAGTGGACGAGTTCGCGAGGCGTGCCCAGCGCTATGACTCGCCCGTGGTCCATGATCGCCACTCGGTCGCATAGCCTCGCGGCTTCCTCCATGTAATGAGTGGTCAGCAGAATCGTGCCGCCGCCCGCGCGAAAATGTTCGATGATGTCCCACAGCTTCAGCCGCGCCTGCGGGTCGAGGCCGGTGGTCGGCTCATCGAGGAACAAGAGGTCCGGCGAGTTGACGAGCGAGCACGCGACCGCGAGCCGCTGCTTCTGTCCGCCCGAGAGCTTGCCGACTCGCGCGTCGCGCTTCTCGTCCAACTCGACGAGGCGAATCACGTCGTCGACCGCGCGGCCGCGATTGTAGAAGCTGCGAAACAGGCGGACGGTTTCATTGACGGTCAGCTTCTCGGCTAGTTGCGTCTCCTGTAGCGCGACGCCCAACCGCTCGCGGAGGGCGTGATCGCGGCCGGCGCCCCAACGCTCGCCGAGCACCTCAACCGTGCCGCTGTCGGCCGGCGTGAGCCCTTCCAGAATCTCGACCGTCGTAGTCTTGCCTGCGCCGTTGGGTCCCAACAGCCCGAAACACTCGCCCGGCCGCACCGACAGATCGAGGCCGTCGACCGCCGTCACATCGGAGTAACGTTTGACCAGACCGACGCATCTGACGGCGGCCGAACCATTCGCGCTCGTTTCGCTTGTTGATCGCGTAGTCATTGCCCAGAACCTTGCTGCGGCTCGAAGGATGTCCGCCGTCGCCGCCGCGCGCCCGATGCTACAGCTACAAAACGCACGGCGCGACGAAGCGGTAATCATAACTGGACCGAGCGCGACGCGGCAATGTAGGCTTGCTGGCGAGTTGCTACGTCGCGCGAGGTCGGACACCGTTTGGCACACATCGGCGCAGACACGAGTTTCGAAGAGTCGATACGCGAGGATGTTCCGCTCGCGCCGTTGACTACGCTGGGGATCGGCGGCCCCGCGAAGTTCTTCGCGGAGGTGACGAACTCACAGAATCTGATCGACGGCATCGCGTGGGCGCGATCGCGCTCGATGCCGGTCTTCGTACTCGGCGGCGGCAGCAACGTCGTGATCTCGGATCGCGGGTTCACGGGGTTGGTCCTTCACGTCAAGCTGTGCGGCGTTGAGACTCGGGTCGAAGGCCCTGGCGCAATCATCACAGCGGGCGCGGGCGAGAATTGGGACTCGCTTGTAGCGATGTCGGTCGCGCGCGGCTGGGCGGGATTCGAATGCCTGTCGGGGATTCCCGGCTCGGTCGGGGCTACGCCCATCCAAAACGTCGGCGCTTACGGTCAGGAAGTGAGCGAGACGTTCGTTTCGCTTGAAGCCGTCGACACCGAGCAAGGCGAGGTCGTCAGTTTGGGCGCCGGCGAGTGCGAGTTCGGATATCGCACGAGCCGCTTCAAGACGCGCGACCGGGATCGCTTCATCATCACCAGCGTGACGTATCGGTTGATGCGGGATGGGCGGCCCGCGATTCGGTACCCGGAGATTGAGCGCTATGTCGAGGAACATGTCACGGGTGAGCCTTCATTGGCCGACGTGCGAGAGTCGGTGCTGGCAATTCGCCGCCGCAAGGCGATGGTCATCGACCCGAACGACCCGGACTCGCGCAGCGTCGGATCGTTCTTCGTCAACCCGGTTGTTACGCGCGAGGAGCTGGAGCAAATAAGAGAGCGAGTAGAGCGGCGCGGCGGACGGAGCGATATGATGCCGCAGTTTCCTGCCGGGGAGGATCGCGTGAAGCTCTCGGCGGCGTGGTTGATAGAGCGGGCTGGCTTCGAGCGGGGCTACAGGCACGGCAATGTTGGGATTTCAACCAGGCACGCCTTGGCGATCGTCAACCGAGGGGGCGGAACGGCGTCGGAGGTCATGGAACTCGCAGAAGAGATGAAATCGCGCATGCTGAACGCATTCGCAATCGAGCTAATCACCGAGCCTGTCGCCGTTGGATTTGACGAGTTACCGGATTGCATAATCTCTGGATAGCAGCGATCATTTGTGCGAGGTGAATTGCGAATGAGGCGAAAAGTCATTCTGTATCCCGGAGAGGACGGGTACATTGTCGCTGAAGTTCCGAGCCTCCCGGGTTGCATCAGCCAGGGAAAGACGCGAGAGGAAGCACTCGCAAATATCCAAGAAGCCATCGCCCTGCACGTCGAGGTTTTACACGAACGTGGAGAGCGGGTACCCGACGACAAGGTTGAGATGGTTGAGGTTGCCGCGTGAGTAAGTTGCCGGCAATCTCGGGCGCCGAGTGCATCAAGGCATTGGGGAAAGCAGGCTTCGTCGTTCATCGCCAGCGCGGCAGTCAAACGTAGATGAGTTCGTCAACCTGATCTAGCCAGCCAAGCCGATGGGAAGCCATGACGATGCGCGCCGCCAACCTAACCGCCGCTGGTCTCGCGCCGTCCATCCCGCTCGTTGGTCCGTTGCCCTGCGCCATCGCTTAGCGCCTTTCTCACATTGCGCAAGCTGACGTCGCCGAGAATCAACCCATTGCGATCCACGACGATGACGCGCGCCAGTCCCCTCGCGGTCAGGAATCGGTTCGCGTCGTTTAGACGCATCTCCGAACTGATGAACATCGAGTCATCAACCGGGCGCATAACCTGGCGCGCTTCAAGGTGCGGCCAGTCGCTCGGAGGCACTGACTTCAACTCCTCGAGTATGAGCATTCCGTGGAGGCGTCTATCTCGGGCGACGGCGAAGCTGATGTCGCGATTGTTCGCCAGCACCTTGTGAACGAATTCAGCCAGCTTCATATCAGGCGGCACCAGCACGACGTCGGGCGCCAGTACGTCTTCAACCGTTCCGCGCTTGACCCGCCAAGCTCCGCGATTGCGGCCTTCGGTCGTCGCCAGCATCAGCGCGATCAACAGCCCGACGATCACGGCCCACATACCGGTCACCCACTCCTGAAACATGAACGACGAGACGCCCAGGCCGACAAGCGCTACCGCAATTATCGCTCCCGACCGGATCGCCGCGTTGGTCGCTGCCCGGAAGTTCTTGTTGAAATGCCAGAGTATTGCTCTCAGGACGCGGCCGCCATCAAGCGGCAGCCCGGGCAGGATATTCATCCCCGCAAGAAACCAGTTGATGACCCCCATGTGACGCAAGACTTGTCCCGCCGCGCGGTATGGCGTTCCGTAAAGCAGTAGCTGGTCGGCCGCCAGGAAAAACAATCCGAGGAGAAAACTCGCGGCGGGACCGACGACTGCGATCTTGAATTCTGAGGACGGGTACGCGACCTGCCCCTCGAGCGTGGCCAGTCCGCCAAACATGTAGAGCGTGATGTTGCCTGTGCCCAGCCCTTCGGCCCTTGCCATCATCGCATGCGCCAACTCGTGCGCGAGGACGGAGAGAAACAGCAATGCGGTCGTTATGAATCCCAGCGCCCAGTACTCCAGACGGGGCAGACCCGGCACCTGCCGCGGCAGGAACGCCGACGCCATCGCCCAGGTGTAGAACGGAATCACCGGCAGCCAACTATAGTGCGCCTGAATCGGAATTCCGAAAATGCGGCACAGGTGAATCGGGTTGGGGTTGAACTTCATCGCCGTTGCTCCGAGTGTACAGGGTGCTGGTACGTCGCTCAAGCGCCGTACCGGCTGGAGTTCTGAACACGGCGGCGGGGTTTCATCTGCAATGTTTTTACTGCACCCGCTTGAGCGATGTTGGCTGCGTCACGGCTCATATTCAGGCATTTAGAATCGGTTGTCTTACGGTTGCGCCGTGGCATTGGCCTTGCAGTCTCGTCAAGCGAGTGTTTGCCCAAAGTTGAGAAGTGGTGGATAGGACGATGTTGGACCCACACTACACACCGACGGTTGCCGTGAAGCCTTGCTGGTCTTGCCGAGGCGGGCTGATGGAACGCGACAAGTATTGCCGCTGGTGCGGCGTCGCTCAGCCCTCGACCTCGGGAGAGATGGACGAGGCTCTCGTTCCAATTCAGCCTTCGGCCTACTACACCACTTCGCCACTTCAACCCATGAGCTTGGTGATCGACGCCGGCTCGGGCCGCGCAGTGTCGGGGCCGCTGGTCAAGGCGGTAATCGCCGCTGTCTCGGGTCCGTCGTCAGCGCGAATACGTGGCCGCTTTTTGAAGAGCGCGGTCATGGCGCTCATCTCGGTGCCAATCTGGCTGATGATCGTGTTGCTCTCGCCGCTGGACGCATACGCAGCCGCGAAGGCCGTTTCGAGGGTATTATGATTGGAAAGTCCGCACGGATACTTCACACAACGAGGAATCACATAATGCACGTTAGGGCAGGAGCGGCGTCGGGTGCTGCCCTCACCTTCTTCACCTCCGGCAGCAGCGCCGCTCAGGAGGCAAAAGCCGGCTCTGTTCGAGAGGAGGCGCCGGTTCAGAGGGCCAAACCGGAGTTCGGAGCCAGTTTCAGGGAAGCGCTTCGCCAGCAGCAGAGTTTTCTCGCGCCCGCCGAGCGCGCGTGCCTGCACTGGCTGGCCGGACACACGCCATCCTGGATAACACCCGACCACCTTACGTTGTTAGGTTTGGCCGCCATGCTGCTGGCCGGCGTCTGTTACTGGCTGGCGCTGTGGTGGCCGCCGTCGCTGCTGATCGTGAACCTTTGGCTGGCGGTGAACTGGCTGGGTGACAGTCTGGATGGCACGCTCGCTCGATTCCGCGACAAGCAGAGGCCGCGATACGGTTTCTATGTAGACCACATCGTGGACGCGTTCGGCAGTCTGTTCTTGATCGGCGGACTCGCCTTATCAGGGTATATGAATCTCACGATCGCGGCGGGCGTGCTGATTGCCTATTCGCTTCTGTCGATCAACGCATACCTGGCAGCCTACACGATCGGCACGTTCAAGCTGTCCTACTACAAGTTCAGCCCGACTGAGTTGAGGATTCTACTCGCGCTCGGAAACGCCGTGGCGTTTTTCCATCCGAAGGTGACCGTTCTCGGCGCCAAGCACTCTCTTTTCGACGTTGGAGGAACGGTGGCAATGGCGCTGATGTTGGCGATCGTGGTCGTTTCAGTCGCAAGAAACACGGTGACGCTGTACCGCGCGGAGAAAGTGTGATGGATCGCCGGCCCCCTCTTGCGTTCGCGCCGGTCGTCGCTCACTGGCTGAAGTTCAATACAGTGGGACTCGCGGGAATTCTGATTCAATCGGTTGTCCTGGCCTTCCTTGCAAACGTAGTCGGGCTTCACTATTTGCTGGCAACCGTGGTCGCCGTCGAGGCTGCGGTGCTGCACAACTTTGTGTGGCACCGAAGGTGGACCTGGGCTGACAGACGGCAGGCGGGCGCAGTCTCCACGCTCCTGGCGTTCAACTTTACGACCGGAGCGGTCTCGATCGCAGGCAACCTGCTTTTCATGTGGTTGCTCGTTGGCGGCGCGAAGATGAACGCCTCGGCGGCGAACCTGCTGACTATTGCGCTCTGTTCCGTGCTCAACTTCATGCTGAGCGATCAGATTGTGTTCAGAGCGAGCCGGACTGTTCGCGGCACATCGCCACAACAAAGCTGCCCCGCGAAGAGAGGGAGACTTGCGAAGACGGCTCACCCGGATTACGCCAACCCGACGGAACCAAAGTGTTGAACGACGGGGAAGGAACCGAGCCGGGACTGTGAGCTAAAAGATTCAGAGCAACAAAATTCTTGTTGACTTTTGGTGCAGAGCCACACTATCCTTGCGCCTGGAACTTGCGGCGATCTCCCAGCGATCCCGAGTTCTTTGTGGACCAAAAGAGAGGTTGTCCTAAGCGTTTCGAGTCCCGCCACGAATTATCAAAGGCACACAGACCTAGCCGGCAGTTAATTGCGGCGCCCTCATACTAATCTGTAGTCACCTTTCGACGGGCTTCGGAACGCCGCCCTCGGCTCAGCATCGAGCAACGCCCTTCCCCCCAGCGGGCTATCGAGGGGACAACCGTGACGCACAATTCTCTTCGTCGCGAAAAGCGGCTTCCCTGATGGGTTTAACTTCTGCGGGTACTGGTGCGCCCCGTTGAGCCTAATTGGCGCGCCTCCAACACGGAGGTCACTAACGTGGCCTCCCGGCGATGTCAGGGTGGGGTTCCCCAGTCGCGATGAGGATGATCTGATATGCACGTTGAACTTCCGCTGAACAAAGCGGCGGCGCGATTGGCCGTCCTCCTTCTGGCCTTTATCGGATGTGCGTATCTAGGCACCCTGACGCTGTCGCATTTCATCGTCGGGTCCCTCACCGATCCGAGGGGCACGCCGAGCCGCGACGCCCTCGCTTCGGCCGTGGTGCAGTTTCCGAACTCAGCCAGGCTCAACCGGCGGCTCGCTGAATTCGAGGCGGATGGCGCCGATCGCGATCCCGAATACGCCCTGTCTCACGCTCGGCGGGCAGCGGAACTCTCACCCAACGATTTCAGCAATCACGTTATTCTCTCTTCCATACTCGAAGCAAAAGGCGATCGCCCGGCGGCTGAAGCTTCGCTCAGAACGGCGGCGGCGCTCGCTCCGAACTACCCAAATGTTCCGTGGCGGCTCGCGAACTTGCTGCTCAGAGAAGGCAAACTCGCCGAATGTCTCGGCGAGTTCCGGGAAGCGGTCAAACTGGACCCGTCACTTGCGCCGGCAACTCTTGATCTGGTGTGGCGCGCCACTGGCGGAAACAGGCTAGCGATCGAGAGTCTCACGGCCGGTGATCCTGAAGCTCAATTGGCGCTTGCGCGGCTTCTGCTCAAGCGGTCGCTCACCGCCGAAGCCGTCTCACTATTCAACAGCGTTGACCGCCGGACACGCCTCGCATCGCGCAAGACGCCGGAATTCATCGAAGCCCTCATTTCATCGCGCCGCGCCGACCTGGCGCGAGAGTCGTGGCTCGCGATGATCACCGGCGAAACGGCGCCGAACGGCAGCGTGGTGTGGAATTCCGGTTTCGAATCCGACCCCATGCGCGGTCTGGCTCAGTTTGATTGGGTAATCGGCCAATCAGACTATGCGCGCATATCGGTTGATCGGGGCGCGGCGCGATCCGGGAACCGCGCGCTTAGAGTCGATTTCGCAGGCCGGGACACCACTCGGCTGGAGGGCGAAGTCAAACAGTTATTAGTCCTCAAGTCCGGTGGCTCCTACCGGCTCGAGTGTTACGCAAAGACCAAAGACCTGACCACGCCTGAAGGACCGCGCATCGTCGTGGCCGACGCGGCATCATCGGTCCGGCTGGGAACATCCGCGCCGATCGCGGCGGGATCGAACGACTGGTCGCTGATCACGGTTGACTTCGTCGTTCCGCGCAACGCTGCCAGCGGCGTACGAACGGTCTACATTTCGATCCAGCGTACACCTAAGTTCAGCTACGACGAGCCCACTCTGGGGACGGTCTGGCTGGACGATTTCACGGTGAATGAAATCGCGCCGGCGAGTCTGCCTGCGAAGTAGCACGAGAGGTTATCGCTTTGAGCGGAACGAGTGAACTCGTCACTACGCCTGAAAGCCACGAAGCAGACAAACGAATGAACTCGTCACTACGCGTGAATATCACGAACCTGGCGTCGGAGCGGTTTTCCGGAGTCGTTGATATGTCGGCTTCCGAGACTCGCTTCCCGAAACTGGACACTGCGATATCCGCCGGTCTGCTCCTCGCCGTTGCGTTCACGGCACTGGCGCACGGCGCGGTCGAGCCGTGGTCGGTGGCGGTCTTCGAGTTGATCGTACTCGCGCTCGGCTTGCTGTGGGCGATCAAATCGGTGGCAGACAAACGAATACGACTCACGGTGCCGGCGGCATTAGTGCCGGTTGCCGCCCTCGTCGTTTTCGGGCTCGCGCAGAGCGTCTCGCTCACCGATGAGTCGGGTGGCCGCGCGAGTTTATCCGTCGACGTTGAAGCCACACGTTCAGCGGTGACGGTGCTGTTCTTTGTACTGGCGTCGGCTCTCATCGCCGCGAACTTCTACAAGACGCGCGAGGGCGTGAAGCGGCTCCTGATCTTCCTTGTCGTATTCGGTCTGGCGCTCGCCGTCTTCGGGTTGATTCAGCACTTCACCTGGGACGGCCGACTCTACTGGCTCAGGCCGACGGCGCGCAGAGAGGTGTTCGGGCCTTTCGTGAATCGCAATCACTTTGCCGGATACATGGAGATGCTCATCTTCATCCCGGCCGCTCTGATAGTGACCGGAGGGGTGCGCCGCGACTTGCGCCTCTTTTACGGGTTTGCCGCTGCGATGATGGGCCTCGCGACGGTGGTCTCGCTCTCGCGTGGCGGGATGATAGGTATGTTAGCGGGAATGCTGTTTCTGGCCGCAATGAGTTACGGCGTCAGAACACGAGACGGTCAAACCGAGAATGAGGCGGGCGGCCGACCGCAGATATCTCCAAGCGCGGGCGTTGCGGTTAGGGCCGGAGCAGTCGGTGCGATTGCGCTGACGATTGTCGCCGGGACTATCTGGATCGGGGCCGATCCGGTGATCGGCCGCTTAGCTCAAACAGTTCAACAGGCGGACGCGACGTCGGCGCCCGACTACAACCGCAACTGGATTTGGAAGGACACTCTATCGATGATCGCCGCGAACCCGCTGACGGGCGTCGGGCTGGGCGCGTATCAGACGGCCTATTCCAGATACGCCAGCACGAACGGCTCTCTCATAGTGGCTCAGTCGCACAACGACTATCTGCAGGTGCTGGCCGACGGCGGAATCATCGGAGGAGCGCTGGCACTCTGGTTCATAGTTGCGCTGTTTCGGGGGCTGGTCCGCGGCGTGCGGTCGCGCGATCCGCTGTTGCGCGCGGCGGCTCTCGGAGGGGGCGCCGGGGCTGTCGCGATACTGGTTCACAGTGTTTTTGACTTCAACCTTCAGTTGCCTTCAAACGCGCTGTTGTTCCTGTGTATTGCCGCAGTCGCTTCGCGGGCCGGCGCGTCAAGTGGACGTCCTCGCTCGATCAGTGTCGAGCCTGGACCGCATGACGAATCAGCCGACGACCATGTAGCGGTAGTCGGTCGCGCCGCTCACACCCAGTGAGGGCCAGTGTGTCGATCGGTTCAATCGGGAAGTGAGTGTTCGCGCGCTGCTTCAATCTCCGCTTAAGCCGACACCAGCAGAAGCCGATGATCTGGTAGCCGCCCTCGGCGAATTCGAGATCCCGAATATTCTCACCGGAGTATTGCCATGAAACACGAACCGCTATTGTCACGGAAGCATCGCCGTCACCTTCGCGTCTTTCTCTTCGGGACTGTTCTAGGGCTTCTGTTGATCGCCGCCCATTCGCCGGCCGCTCGCGCGCAGCAGGAACGTCCGCAACCACAGCAGCAGGCGGACGCGTCTTCGCAGCCGCTCGCGAAGTCCACCGCTGCCGTTCTTGCCTCTTCCGACGAGGATTATCGGATCGGGCCGCGTGACGTGATCGAGGTTGCCGTCAACGATGCGCCCGAACTCTCGGGCACCTTCGAAGTCAGCGCTGACGGCAGCTTTCCGATGCCCTATCTCGGACGCATCATCGCGAAGCGCAGGACCCCGGATGATCTCGGGCGGTATATCGCTGATGGCTTGCGGACCCGCTACTTGAAAGACCCTCGCGTGGTCGTCGTCGTGAAGCAGTACAACAGCCGCACCTTTTTCATTCACGGTTCGGTGCGCAGTCCGGGCGCGTATCAGATTGTGGGCCGGCCGTCGCTGCTCCAACTGGTCACGGTTGCCGGCGGGCTGGCCGACAATCATGGTTCGCTCGCCATCATCCTGCGGCCGCGAAAGGCGGACACGCAGGCCGCCGGCATCTCGTCGCCCGTCTCCCAGCCGGCATCTGAAGTGCAACACCCCTCGCTCGCGCCGGCGGCCGACGAAGGCGAACAGTACGACATCATCCAGGTGAACATTAACGGGCTGCTGCGTGGACGGCTTGACGAGAACCTTCGCATCGAGCCGGGCGACATCATCAACATTCCGCAGGCCGACGTCTTCTTCGTAGGCGGCGAGGTCCACGCGCCGGGCTCTTACCGGCTGAAAGAGGGAACGACGCTGCGGCAGGCGATTTCACTGGCGCAGGGTACGAACTTCAAGGCGGCCACCAGGCGCGGGCGAATATTCCGCGAGGACCCGACCGGAAAGAACATCGAGATACCGGTTGACATCGGCGCGGTGATGAGCGGAAAGCGAGACGACATCCCCATCCTGGCCAACGACATAATCTTGGTTCCCAACAGCCGATTCAAGTCAGTAGGCGGCGCGCTGCTTTCCGCCTTCGGACTTGGGTCGGCCGCGCGAGTCCCGGTGCGGTAGAGGCGAACGAGAGGTTCGCGCCGGCCGCAGTAAGGAGCACCCATGGCAGACGAACGACTCGAGCTTGAGAAAGTAGCGCCGCCCGACGAAGCGCCGCTTCTGCGTCCCGGCTATCCGAGAAGCTCGGGCTATCCGGCGGCTTACAGCTACGGTTACGGCTACCGCGAGGAGGACGATCGCATCCACGTGCGCGAATTGTGGCGGCTGGTTCGCAAGCGCAAATGGCTCATCGCGACGCTTGCCCTGATCGTCACGACGTTGGTTACCGTCGAGATGTACCGGACCAAATCAACTTATCTGGCATCGGCGACGGTTGAGGTCGGCAAGGAGAGTTCCGGCTTGCTTAAGCCCGGCGACTTTTTCATGCCGGACGATACCGATCTCTATCCTCAGATGGGCATTAAAACGAAGATGCTGATCCTCAAGAGCCGGCCGTTGCTCGAAGATGTTGTCACCGGTCTCAGGCTGGACGAGAACGCGAAGTTCCTGGACGTCACACGCAACCGTAGCGTGTGGGACGCCCTCAAGACGATAGCCGGAAAGGGGGAGTTGAAAGCCACGGACGAGGGCCTCGAGCCTTCGCCCGAACAAGCCCCCTCATCGGGCTCGTCCGACTTCGCCTCGAACCGTTCTCCCGAAGCAAGCGCGAAACTGGCGCCGTATGTCGGAGTGTTGGGAGGCAATTTGAATGTGGAGCAGATTCGCGACACAAAGGCGGTCAAGATCTCCTACACGCATACCGATCCGGCGCTGGCGGCGTCCATAGCGAACGGAGTGGCCCGGGCGTTTATGGAGAACAACTTTCGCAGCAAGACCGAGAAGTTCGCCAACACGTCCAAGTGGCTCGAAGACTCGACACGTAGGCTGAAAGCCCGAGTCGAGGAAGCCGAACAGAACCTGACGAACTATACGAGGGAGAATCACATCTTCTCGACCGAGGGGAAAGAGACCCTGACCACGGATAAGCTCACAAGGCTGCACGACCAGTCGACGCGGGCCGAGACCGACCGCATCCTCAAGCAGTCGCTCTATGAGGAAGTGAAAGCAGGCCACATCGCGCGCCTCCCCGAAGCGTTTGCCGATCCGAAGACCGGGGAGCTTCAGAAAAAGCTAGGCGAGCTCGCCGTCGTCATTGCTCAGCTTGACGCGAAGTATGGACCCGAGAATCCGCGAGTCGTCGAGGTCAGGCGACAGATGATCGCTCTTCAGGAACTGATCGACGGAAGCCGCACGGCGCTCGAGGAAAAGCTGAGGGCTGATTACGAGCGCGCGGTTCGCGACGAGCGATCGCTCAAGTCCGCGCTCGAGCGCGCGAAGGGAGAGGCAGTCCAGCAGAATCAAGCATTCATACAGCTCAATATCCTCAAGCAGGAGGTCGAAACTGCGAAGTCCTTGTACACGGACTTCCTGCAAAAAACCAATCAATCGAAGGTTCAACTCGCCGAGCAGCAGAACAACGTGCGGTTGATCGAGCCGGCGGAGGTGCCCGGTGCGCCGGTCGGCCCGATGCGCCTCCGCACGATAATGATCGCGATCTTCCTCAGCCTCGGCGCCGGGATGGGACTCACCTTTTTCCTCGAGTACCTCGACAACACGATCAAGACCGTCGAAGACGTAAGCCGGTATGCGCAGTTGCCGGCGCTCAGCGTTATACCTGCGATTACCGTCGGCATGCCGAGGAAGCGGTCTCGATCAAAGAATGGCGATGGGAGAAAGGTAATCGCCGGCAACGGCTCGGCCCAGCCCGCGGAGAAGAACTCGGCCCGGCAGGATTCGGTGATGACCTTCGACGTTCGCTCGTCGGCTGCCGAAGCGTATCGCGTCCTGAGGACGTCGGTGCTGCTATCGACTGCGGGGAATCCGCCCAAGACGATGCTTATCACGAGCGGCCAGGCGGGCGAGGGGAAGACGACCACGGTTGTCAACACAGCGATCTCGCTTGCGCAGCTTGGCGCGTCAGTGTTGATAATCGACTGCGATCTTCGCAAGCCGGCCACCCATCAGATCTTCGGAGTCGAGAACGGGCGCGGTCTGTCAACGTATTTATCGCGCGACATCGCGCTCGATGGGTTGATACACAAGCTCCAGATTCCGAATCTCTCATTGCTGCCGTGCGGCCCGATCCCGCCCAATCCGGCCGAGTTGATCAGTTCCGAGAGGATGAAGGAGATGTTGCGGACGCTCAGTGAGCGCTACGATCACATCCTCATCGACTCGCCGCCCCTGATCAACGTAACCGACCCGGTGATCCTTTCGACGTTGGTTGAAGGGGTGATACTCGTCGTGCATGGCGGCAGGAGCAGCCGTGACGTCGTGCGGCGGTCCCGGCTGGAGTTGTTGAGCGTGGGAGCAAAGATCTTCGGAGTCGTGCTCAACAACGTCGATCTGCGCCGCGAAGGATACGACGATTACTACTACTATCGTTACTACTCCGGGTACTACTCGGGCTCGGAGCAGGATCGGCGTGAGGGAGGCGAAGCCAGCGTCGTGTGACGATGAGCCCGCGACGTTCGTTGTGCGCGCTGGCTTGGCGAAGATGGAAACCGCGAGAACGCTCGATGACCAATCGGTCCTCTACATAAGGCCGTCCAAAGGATGGGTCTCGCTTAGATTACGTGAGCTGTGGGACTACCGGGAGCTGCTGTATTTTCTAGTCTGGCGAGACGTCAAGGTCCGCTACAAGCAGACGGTGCTCGGCGCCGCGTGGGCAATCATTCAGCCGCTATTCCTGATGCTGGTCTTCAGCTTGTTCTTCGGCCGCCTGGGGAAGATTCCGTCGGACGGCGTGCCCTACACTCTTTTCGCGTACTGCGGCTTGCTGCCCTGGCAACTGTTCGCACACGCGCTTGGCGAATCGAGCAACAGCCTTGTGGCGAACGAACGGCTTATAACCAAGGTGTACTTTCCGAGGCTGGTGATTCCGATATCGGCGGTTGTGGCCGGGCTGGCCGACTTCGCCATATCGTTCGCCGTGCTGATTGCAATGATGGCTTGCTATGGCCTGGCGCCGGCCTGGCACGTGCTCACGTTGCCGTTCTTTGTCTTGTTTGCGGTGATGACGGCGCTCGCAGTCGGTCTCTGGCTTTCGGCGCTGAACGTGCAGTACAGAGACGTGCGATACACATTGACTTTCCTGACGCAGCTTTGGCTGTTCGCGACTCCGGTGGCCTACCCGAGCAGCCTTGTGCCGGAGAAGTGGCGCGCATTATTGGGGTTGAACCCGATGGCAGGAGTGGTAGAAGGCTTCAGGTGGGCGTTGCTCGGCAAAGGCGAGGGTCCAGGGCCGCTGATGGCGGTTTCGGTCGGCGTTGTTGCGGTGACGCTTGTCGGCGGGCTCTTTTACTTCCGGCGCATGGAACGGACCTATGCGGATATGGTCTGAAACATGAATGATATAGCGATAGGTTGCCAAGGGCTGAGCAAGCTGTATCGAATCGGACGGCGCGAGAGCTACAAGGCGTTGCGCGACGTACTGGCCGAGTCCGTGACTGCTCCGTTTCAGCGGCTCCGGGCGGCGTTTTCACGGCCGGCAAATCAGAATGGGAATCGAAGCGACACCATCTGGGCGCTCAGAGACGTGTCCTTTGAAATCAAGCGCGGTGAAGTCGTTGGCGTGATGGGCCGGAACGGCGCGGGCAAGACTACGTTGTTGAAGGTCCTCTCTCGAATCACCGAGCCTACTGAGGGCCAGGCGAGGATTCACGGGAGGGTCGGATCCCTACTCGAAGTGGGCACGGGTTTTCACCCCGAATTGACCGGGCGCGAGAACATCTACTTGAACGGCGCCATCCTTGGGATGAAGAAGGCCGATATCGACCGAAAGTTCGACGAAATTGTTGGCTTTGCTGAGGTGAGCAAGTTTATCGACACGCCGGTGAAGCGTTATTCGAGCGGCATGTATGTGCGATTGGCGTTCGCGGTCGCGGCCCATCTTGAGCCTGACATTCTGCTGGTGGATGAAGTGCTGGCAGTGGGCGACGCCGAGTTTCAAAAGAGATGCCTCGGCAAAATGGAGCAAGTAGCCAGGCAAGGTAGAACCGTGCTGTTCGTGAGCCACAACCTGCTAAGCCTCCGAAACCTCTGCGCAAAGGGAATCCTCTTAAGATCGGGACAGGTCGCGACCGAAGGCCCTACCGCTGCGGTCATCGATCAATACATGGGCTCTGAAATCGACAGCAGCGGCGAAGTCGGGTGGGACTCGCCCAACCGTGCGCCGGGCGACGACAGACTGCGGGTCAGGGCTGTCCGAGTTGTTTGTGATGCCAGCGTCACGAGCGAAGTGGACATTTCGAAGGAGGTAACGGTCGAGGTTGATTACTGGAACCTCCAGGATGGAGGCCGACGATTGGTCTCCATACATCTCTATAATTCGGTGGGTGTCTGCGTGCTCACTTCCGGAAACACGCCATCGGTATGCATCACGCCCGACCCGTGGTACTCGCGCCATTACCCGCGCGGTCTCTTCCGCACTTCATGCACTATTCCCGGCTTCCTGCTGAATGAAGGTTTGCACTGCGTAACCGTGTACATCAATGAGCGGACGGCGTACGACAATATCGTCCTCATCAGGGATGTTCTTTCGTTCAATGTTCGGGACACGGGCGAGATGCGCAAGGAGTACACCGGTCCGTGGCTTGGCGCGGTTCGGCCGCGTCTTTATTGGCAAACCTCGCAACTGGATTAGGCCCGGGGATTTGATCGAAGATCCCATGACTCGAAGACAGCGTCTGTGACATCGAGTTGGCCCGACAGTCGGGCGCGACGGCGGTCCTTGTGCGAACCGGATGCGGCGCCGCGGCGGCTGAAGACGAAACGGTTCCCGACTATGTCGTCGATGACCTGCCAGATGCCGCGGCGGTGATCAGGCGGCTACTCGAAGGAGGGATGAAAAGCGATGCAATCTCCTCTTGAACACCTGCGCGTTAGAGCGCGCCATCATCTGTTTGAAAGCATCGAGGTCAAACGCCAGGTCGCGGCGGAGTGCCTGGATTCGATTCTTGCGGCGGCCTCGCTCATCGTGACCGCATTTCAATCGCAAAACAAGGTGCTGTTGTGTGGGAACGGCGGAAGCGCGGCCGATTGCCAGCATATGGCCACGGAGTTCGTAAGCCGTCTGACCAGAGGCTTCGAGCGCCCTGGCCTTCCTGCCATCGCGCTGACGACCGACACGTCATTCCTCACTGCGTTCCCCAACGACTCCGGTTTCGAGGGGGTCTTTGAGCGGCAGGTCCAGGTGATGGGCAGACCGGGCGACGTGCTGATAGCGATCAGCACAAGCGGCAAGTCTACGAACGTGATTCGCGCAGCCTGGGCGGCGCATACGGCGAAGATGAGGACGATTGCCCTGACTGGAAACGGGGGCCGCCTGTCAGAGATTGTGGACGTCGCTGTCTCGGTTCCCAGCAACTGCACTCATTACATTCAGGAATCCCATATCGCGATCGAGCACGCCGTGTGCGATCTCGTCGAGAGCTGCCTGTTCGGCGAAGGCAGCATGGCACGGAAGGCGTTGGCGATTGGGGGCTAATCTGCCTGTTCGAGAACGCGAGGAAAGAGCTTGTTCTGCCCGGATCAACGGGACCTGACAGATGCACTTATTACCGGGAAGGCCGGCCTCGGAATTCCGCTTCCCGATGAGTCGATGAGGGCCGAGCGCGAGCGTTTCGAGGCCCGTTCCAGCATTCGCTTTCTGACGGGGGTCAATCAACTATGAAAGTGTTGATCACTGGCATCACCGGCATGGTCGGCAGCCACCTCGCCGAGTACATTCTCAGCAACCATACTTCGGCCGCGGTCCACGGGCTGATCCGATGGCGCAGCCCGCTCGATAACATCCGCGCCGTCCAATCTCGCGTCACACTTCATCAGGCGGAACTGCGCGACCTCAACTCTCTTGTCGCGTTGCTCGGAAAGCTAAAACCGGATTGGATATTCCATCTCGGCGCGCAGTCATACGTTTCATCGAGCTTTGATGCGCCGGCCGACACGATACAGACCAACGTCATCGGAACGACGAATTTGCTCGACGCGATTCGCATAACCGGTATCGAGCCAAAGATTCACGTGTGCAGTTCGTCTGAGGTTTACGGGCAGGTCACCGAGGATGAGGTCCCGATTCGCGAAACTAACGCCTTCCGTCCGGCCAGCCCGTATGCTGTCTCGAAGGTCGGCGAGGACATGATCGCGCTGCAATACTTTCTCTCCTACGGCATCAAGACCGTGCGAACACGGATGTTCACTCACACGGGCCCGCGCCGCGGTGACGTGTTTGCCGAAAGCGCGTTCGCGAAGCAGATCGCCGAGATCGAAGCGGGAAGCCGCGAGAACCCGGTAAAGGTCGGCAACCTTCACAGCGTGCGCACGATCGCCGATGTGCGAGACGCTGCGCGGGCTTACTGGGCGCTGATGGAGAAGTGTCCAGCGGGAGAGGTCTACAACATCGGGGGCGTCCGGACGATGACGGTCGGCGAGATGTTCGAGATACTCGCGAGCATGGCGCGGTGCAGGATCGAGCACGAGGTGGACCGGGCGTTGCTGCGTCCTTCAGACGTGACGTTGCAGATACCGGACATCTCAAAGTTTCAGCGCGCGACCGGATGGGAACCGGAGATCTCGGCTGAGAAGACGTTGAAGGACCTGCTCGACTATCACAGAGGGCGAATCGAAAGCGGAAGGCGGGTGACAGTGTGATTATTTCGAGAACGCCGTTTCGCATCTCATTCTTCGGTGGCGGCACTGATTACCCCGCGTGGTATTTGCAAGAGAGCGGGGCCGTGCTGTCGACGACGATCGACAAGTACTGCTACATAAGCTGCCGCTATCTGCCGCCGTTTTTCAACATCCGGCACCGCATAGTCTGGTCTCATATCGAGACGGTCATGACGATCCCGGAGATTCTCCACCCCGCGGTTCGAGAGGGTTTGCGGCTGTTGGGGTTCGATGACTCGGTCGGGTTGGAGATTCACTATCAGGGAGACCTTCCCGCGCGGGCCGGGATGGGATCAAGCTCGGCCTTTGCGGTGGGATTGATCAAGGCGCTGACGGCGCTGCGCGGGCAGATGACGACGAAGCACGACTTGGCGCTGAAAGCCATCGATCTGGAGCAGAGGGAGCTGAGAGAACACGTCGGCTCTCAGGACCAGATTGCTGCGGCGTATGGCGGATTCAACGTGATTCACTTTCTGAAGGGCGGAGAGATTCGCGTCGAGCCGGTTACCATCTCCGCCTCGAGATTGGCCGAGCTGCAGTCGCGGCTCCTGTTGTTTTACGCGGGCTCGACCCGGCTCGCATCGGCGGTTGCAGCGGAAGTTGTTTCAAACCTCGGGCGCAAGCGGGAGCATCTGCGAAAGATGCGCTTGATGGTGGACCAGGCGGTGACGGTGCTGAATAACGGCGCCGATCTCGACGAGTTTGGACGAATGCTCGACGAGACTTGGAAACTGAAACGTGATCTCAGCCCTGCAGTGTCCAGCCCAGCCGTGGAGGACATTTATCAAGCGGCGATCAGCCACGGCGCTTTGGGGGGGAAGCTGCTTGGGGCGGGTGGCACAGGGTTCCTGGTCTTTTATGTTCCGCGCGAGAAACAGCAGCACGTCAAGCGGGCATTGTCAGCCTGCCTGCACGTTCCTTTCAAGTTTGAGAGCGAAGGGAGCATGGTCATCTACTACGCTCCCAACGACGCAGCAGCTTTTGTTGAATAACGGGCCGCGCCGAATCGCTCCGCCATCAAACACGGATCAACCCGAGGTCGGATGCGCAGGACATACGCACCAAATGGAACTTCGCAGTTCTGACGCGGAGTAGAGGTGAATCGCCGTGAGTAAACTGAGCTTCGGTCTATATAAGAAGCTGTACACGATAAGGCGGGCAGAGGAACTCATAGTGGAGCATTATCCCGAAGATGAGATGAAAACGCCCATGCACATGTCGATGGGGCAGGAGGCCATACCGGTTGGCGTGTGTCAAGCTCTCACGCCAGAGGATCAGATCTTTGCCAGTTATCGCAGCCACGCAGCCTTCCTCGCAAAGACGGAAGACACCGACGGGTTCTTCGGCGAGCTTTACGGCAAGCAGACGGGAACAGCTCGAGGGAAGGCGGGATCGATGCATCTTGCGGCTCCAGACCAGGGGCACCTGTGCTCATCAGCGATAGTCGCGAGCTGCATTCCTCTTGCCGTGGGCGCAGCATTTGCGAATAAGCAGCGACGTAACGGCAAGGTCTGTTGCGTGTTCTTCGGCGACGGCGCTTTAGACGAGGGCGTATTGTGGGAGAGCCTCAACGTTGCGTGCGTCATGAAGCTACCGGTGTTGTTCGTTTGCGAAGACAATCACTTTGCCGTCCATACGCCCACGCGTATGAGGCAGGGATACAAGTCCATCACGGACATCATCGGCAGATTCGACTGTAACGTCTTCCAGGAAGATACAACGGATGTTGAGGCAATCTACCGGCTGGCGCTGAGCGCTTTAGAATCGATTGGCAAACCAGCTTTCCTCCACCTCAAGTGTTACAGATACCTCGAGCACGTCGGCATCCTCGAAGATTTCAATGCCGGCTATCGTTCCAAACTTGAATTCGATGCCTGGTACAAACGAGACTGCCTCGCAGTCCAGCGGAAGAGGCTTCTCGCCGATGGTTATTCTGAAGAAGACATTATAAGCGCGGAAAAGCTGATCGACGAGCAAATCGCCAATAGCATCAGGCAGGCAAGAGCGGCATCTTTCCCGAAGCCCGAAGAACTTTATAGAGGCGTGTTCCATGAGACGGATTAGCTATTGCGAAGCCCTCAACGAAGCAATGCGCCAAGAGATGGACAGGGACCCGGCCGTCTTTGTCTACGGCATAGGCGTTCCGGACCACAAGAAGATATTCGGAAGCACTGAAGGCCTCCTGGAGCGGTTCGGACCTGACAGGTGCTTCGACACGCCTCTGTGCGAAGAGACAATGACGGGGTTCGGATTGGGTGCGGCTGTCAATGGACTGCGGCCCATTCATATCCATATCCGCGTGGACTTTCTCCTTCTGGCCATGAATCAGTTGGTCAACATGGTTTCCGCCTACGTCTATTCGACGGGAGGAAAGCTCAAGGTCCCTTTCGTGATAAGAGCGATTGTTGGCCGAGGTTGGGGACAAGGATATCAACACAGCAAGAGCCTGCACTCTTATTTTGCTCACATTCCGGGGTTGAAAGTCGTTCTGCCTACTACGCCCAGCGATGCAAAAGGACTGCTCATCTCAGCGATCAGAGATGATAACCCTGTCATCTTCATAGAGCACAGATGGCTGTATTGGGCGGTCGATGAAGTTGCAGAGGAGCCTTACACTATCCCAATAGGTGAGGGCAATATTCTGCGTTCGGGCAGCGACATAACGGTCGTTGCGACTTCGTGGATGAACGTCGAGGCTCTCGAAGCAGCCAAGGTATTAGAAAGAACTGGGGTCAGTGTTGAAATAGTTGACCCCAGAACGATAGCACCTCTAAGCGACGGTCTGATTGCCGAATCGGTAAGAAAGACCGGTCACTGCATAGTAGCGGATAACGACTGGTTGGATTGCGGGTTCAGCGCCGAAGTCGCCGCAAGAGTAGCGGAGAAGTGCTTCGGCCAACTGAAATCTCCGGTAAAGAGGATTGGCTTTGCTCCGACGCCTTGTCCCACGGTCAGATGTCTCGAGAACCAATTCTATCCCAATGCGGTTGATATTATCCGTGCGGTCGAGCAGAAACTTGGCCTCGATTCTATAGACTTATCGAATGAGGATTTCTACAGTCACGAGCGGAGATTCAAAGGGCCGTTCTGAGACAACCATGAAGCGCCCGACAAAAGAACACACTCCAATTGGCGGCAGTCTCCTCCCGATTCAACGGGAAGCAGTGTGCAGTGAGCTGGGGTTGGAGGATTTTGCCCGGCTATTCGACACTACGATCAGCAAGATCCCCATGGACTGCAGGAAACTGATTGCTGGAGGCGACTTCCGTTATAGGAAGCTCGATAGGGATGAGAGTGATGCGGTATTGCTGGATGCTCTCAAGAAGATCGACTCCGGCCAATTCAGTGTAGCAGGAAAGGATGGAAAGTCCCGCTGGGAGAGAGGATGGTCCGGAAACCTCGAGGAGTTCAAGGAGCACAGTTACGATCTCACCAAGCTCGTTCCGAAGTATATAAGGCAGAATCAGCCGCTAAGGCTTGATCAGAGCTACATCACGCCCGTTCACCAGGATTTTGAGCTTAACTGGTATGAGGTTTTTCGCCTGTGGTTATTCAGAACCTACTTCGACGAAGTGGATACAGTGTACGAGTTCGGATGTGGGACAGGCTTCAACCTCGCGGTGCTGGCGCAGCTTTATCCCAGCAAAACGTTCTATGGACTGGATTGGACTGCCGCGTCGCGAGACATCGTCAACCAGCTCGCAAAGACCTACGGCTGGAAGATGACAGGCCTGCTCTTTGACTTCTTCTCTCCGGACAAGCGCGTGAAGATTGCAGAGAACAGCGCCATCCTAACGATAGGTGCGTTGGAGCAGACAGGGCGTGATTACGAAACGTTCCTGCATTACTTGCTGTCGGCTTCTCCTCGATTGTGCGTTCATGTCGAGCCGATCGTGGAATGGTATGACGAGAACAACTTGCTAGACTACGCGGCCATCAGGTTTCACAAGAAGCGAGAGTATTGGGAGGGATTCCCAAACCGGCTAAGAGAGTTGGAACGCGAAGGCAAAGTTGAGGTCCTTAAGGCAAAGAGGTCCTACTTTGGCAGCCTCTATCTTGAGGGCTATTCACAACTCATATGGCGCCCTGTAAACAGGGTATGACGCCATCGAGGTTTCGGGGCGGATGGAACTGGGATTAACAGGCAGATACGCGCTCATTACCGGAGGTAGCCACGGCATAGGTCTCGCCACGGCGTGTGCCCTCGCCGATGAGGGCTGTAACGTAGCGATCTGTGCGCGAAACGCCGGCCGCGTTGATCAAGCGGTGCGTGAGTTGAAGACGAAAGGCGTAGAAGTACTGGGAGTACTGGCAGACGTTCTCATTCCCACGGATATAGAACGCGCGATGAAGGCTGTAGTCGGTTCCTGGGGAACGCTTCATATTCTCGTCAACAACGTCGGTGGAGGGGGGAGATGGGGCAGTCCGTCTGTTGAGGATACACCGGAAGAAGTGTGGATTGACGTCTACAACAAGAATGCGATGGCCGCAGTTCGGTTCACGAGGCTTGCTCTTCCATACATGCGAAAACAGAAGTGGGGTCGCGTAGTGGCCGTGGCTTCAATAATCGGCCGCCAGGGCGGCGGGCGGCCGTGGTTCAGTATGGCGAAGAGCGCTGAAATCAGCTTTATGAAGACTTTGGCAATGGATGCCACGCTTGTCAGAGACGGCGTTACATTCAACAGCGTGGCGCCGGGCTCCATCATGATCGCGGGCACGGGGTGGGAGGATGAGAGACAGAAGAACCCGAAGCAGTTCGAAAGGGCGGCGGAGATGAGGCTTCCTTTGGGACGCCTGGGCACTCCCGAAGAAGTGGCAAATGCGATCGTTTTCGTCTGCTCCGAAAAGGCCAGCTTGCTGAACGGCGCATGCCTCGTAGTGGACGGAGGCGAGAGCAGCGCGTTCTGATGCTCTGCAGGGAAGTGCGCGCCGCAGCCGATCGATTCCTCCCAGACAATCGGGGAATACTCGATGCTAAAAGACGTAGTCATACAGGGCTTTCACAAGAAGAACACTGTGGTCACCGGCGGCACCGGGCTCATAGGCCGGCAGATTGTCCGAGTACTGTGTGAAGCAGGCGCGAGCGTCACGATCGTGTCTCTGGATAAGATCGCCGTCCACCCGCAGGCCGAGCACGTGTTTGGTGACCTTGCGGACTTCGCCTTCTGCAAGGCCGTCACGCGCGATGTGGACTTCGTCTTCCATGTCGCAGGAATCAAGGGATCCATCGAAGTGACCAAAAGCAGGCCCGCAAGCTTCTTCGTCCCTCTGCTGATGATGAACACCAACGTGCTCGAGGCCTGTCGGCTCAACAGAGTGCGAAGGGTCGTCTACACAAGCTCGATAGGCGCGTATCCGAGCGCGGAGGTCTTCACAGAAACGGACGACGCAGGAGACAGGCCGCCTATGGATATGTATCCCGGGTGGGCTAAGAGAATGGCCGAGCTTCAGATTCGGGCCTACAAGATTCAGTACGGTCTGGACAATTTCGCGATCGTTCGGCCGTGCAACGTCTACGGGCCGGGCGACAACTTCGATCCCGACAACGCGATGGTGATTCCTTCTCTGATGTGCCGCATTCGCCGTGGGGAAGATCCGGTGGTGATATGGGGAGACGGCTTGGCTATCCGCGACTTCGCCTTCAGCGAGGACGTGGCCGAGGGCGTGATTCTGGCTCTCCATCACGGAACAGATTCGCGCTTCGTGAATCTCGGAAGCGGGAGAGGTTATACGATAAAAGAGTTGGTGGAAACGCTGCGAAGCTTCGTCGACTTCAACTACGAGTTCGACGATACAAAGCCGCCTGGGTTTCCGAAGAGAGTGATGGACATATCGCTTGCGAGAAAGTTGCTGGGCTACAACCCGGCGACTTCTTTGCTCGATGGCCTGAAGAAGACCTGGGAGTGGTACGTCGAAAACCCCGACGAGCACCTCGGCAAGAAGAACTACTTTAAGGGCGCGACTGCATGAAAGTGTCAAAGACCAAACTCGCCGGCGTGCTGTTGATCGAGCCACCTACGAACTTCGAAGACTTCAGGGGTAGCTACGTTGAGATCTACAATGAGAAGCTCTACCGGGAAGCGGGAATCAACGTCGGGTTCGTGCAGGACGATATTTCCGTTTCGTCCCGGCATGTGCTTCGAGGCATTCACGGCGATTTCGAAACCTGGAAGCTGGTGTCATGTCTTCAAGGTAAGTTCTATCTGGCCGTCGTCAACTGGGACGAAGCCTCGCCGCAAAGGGGCAAATGGGACTCGTTCGTCTTATCCGACCGCAATGGCTTGCAGGTTTTGATTCCGCCGAAGTTCGGCAATGGGCATGTCGTCCTGAGTGAGCAGGCGATCTTCCATTACAAGCAGTCGACCTATTACAACCGCACCGCGCAGTTCACCCTCAGGTGGAATGACCCGAAGTTCGACATCTGGTGGCCGGTGAAGAATCCCATAATCTCGAGAAGGGACGAAGGCAGCGAAGATGCTTAAGGGCGCGAAAGTCCTGATCGCCGGAGGCACGGGGTTCATCGGCGCGAATCTCATCCGGCGATTGCTGCCGGAGGGGTGCAGTGTGCGAGCGACGCTGCATAGCCGGCGTTCCGTCATTCGCGACTGTTCGGCGGAGTATGTTCAGGCGGACCTAACTCTGGCGGATGATTGCAGGCGGGTTGTAGAGGGCGTTGACTACGTTTTCATGTGCGCGGCCGCGACCTCGGGTGCCGCGGTCATGGCGTCGACGCCGCTCGCGCACGTCACGCCCAACGTCGTAATGAACGCGCAGATGATTGAAGCGGCGCATCAGGCTGGAGTGAAGAAGTACCTGTTCATAAGCAGCAGCGCGGCGTATCCCGCGACGGATGGGCGGCCGGTGCGCGAAGAGGAAATGTTCGAGGGCGACCCGTACGAGACCTATTATGGCGTCGGCTGGATGAAGCGCTACGCCGAGATACTGTGCAGGCTCTACGCGGAGAAGATCAAGAACCGGATGGCGGCTGTGGTCATACGGCCGTCGAACGTCTATGGCCCTTATGACAAGTTCGACTTTCGAACGTCGCACGTTACCGCTGCCTTGATCAGGCGTGTAGTCGAAAGGCACAACCCGCTCGAAGTATGGGGCACGGGCGAGGACGTGAGGGACCTGATCTACATTGACGATTTTCTCGACGGGTTGCTGCTGGCGTTTGAGAAGAGCGACGGCTTTATGGCCGTGAACATCGCCTCGGGAGAGGGACATTCGGTTAAGCAGGCGCTCGAAGCGATGTTAGATGTAGACGGCTATTCGGGCGCCGAAGTGCGATTCGATCCCTCAAAGCCGGCGATGATTCCCAGAAGACTCGTCGACATCACTCTCGCGAAAGAACGTTTGGGTTTCACGGCCCGCACGAGTTTACGCGAAGGCCTTCGAAGAACGATCGGTTGGTACCGGGAGAATCGCGATCGGTGGGCCAAGTAGTCAGTAGTAGAGCGAAGATCGAAGCACAAGATGCACTATGAATGGTAACGGGGCAAGCGCCGCTGCTTGCGAAGCGTCGAAGCTGCTGTCGATTTGCATGACGGGCAGAGATGACGACTACATGCCGGACTTCAGGTACCGGATCACGACCACGCTCAATTACATTGCGCGCAATCTCAAGCGGCTGGGCCGTCTTGACTGTGTAGAGCTGGTGGTCACCGACTGGGGAAGCGAGATCCCCATGGCGCAGTCCCTTCCGCTCACACCGGAGGCCGCCCAGATTTGCCGGTTCGTCTATGTTCCGCTGGCAGTCATTCGAACTGTGCAGGAAGATGTGAACGGGTTTCATGTTTCATTGGCGACGAATGCGGGGCTGCGCCGAGCGTGCGGGGAGTTTGTGTTGATCTCTGCGGCGGATACTTTAATCCCGCAGCACTCGCTGGATTCTCTGTTGAGTTTGTTGGAGGGGAAACACGGCTTGCCGATCGACGTCTGCAAGACTTACTTCATGCTACGCCGCTATCAAGTGCAATCGAGCTTCGTCGGGCGGCAGCCCGATTTGGACGAGTGGGACCGTTATTTGCTGCTCAATTCGAGCGGGCTGCAGAGCGAGGACGCGGCGTTGTTTGGAGTATCGAAGGGGGCAGGCGGTCTGATGATGAGCCGTGCGCTCTGGTACGAGTTGGGCGGATTGGATGAGAGGCTTGATGGCTGGGGATGGAATGACATCGAGCTGGGTTTGCGCGTTTCACAGCGCTACCCCTGGTTGGAACTGTCTAGCGTGGGAATCTGGTTGCTGCACATGGAGCATCCTGCCAACGGCAAACGGGATTCGGCAGTCCGGCATAAGCTGAACCCTCCAGCCTATAGTTCGGTGTTTCGGGCAAACGATGCGGCGTGGGGACTGGGCGACTATGGAATCGAGATCGGACCACGCTGCGTCGCTGAACAGCGGCCGGAACCGCAGTCGCAGCCAGTCTCTCAGGCCGCGGAGATCGGTGCGTGGAAGCGATCCAGCCGCGGAATACTGGCCGAGATGTCCAGCGCTGAAGTGCGCGACCACGTGACGAGGGTGGCCGGCCTTGCGGACAGGACTGGCTGGTATATAGGCTCCGGCGATGCGGAGCCTCTGTTCTTTCTTTCCTGGTATTGCATGCGTCGTCACCCCCGGCGTTACATGGAGTTCGGGCTAAAGCAAGGATTATCAGCAGCCGCGGTAGCCGCCTTGTGTCCGAGCGTAGAGATTTACGCAGCAGCCAGATGGGAAGGTGTCTTAAAGGGGAACGCGCCTAAGAACATCGCGACGGCCCTGCGCAGGATTGCCGGCCACGAGGGTTATCTGCGATTCATCAACGGCGACATCACGACTGCCCTCGCGCGGTTGCGCGATTCGTTCATAGGCCGGTTTTCAGTGGACCTCGTGCTGGTCCGCAGTGGGATGTTCCGAGCGGATACGCTCAGCCTGATAAGCGGCATTCTCCCGCACCTGTCCGATGGCGGCGCGCTGGTTCTCACCTGCGAATCCGCCGAGCAGTTCGAGGGCCTGTGGACTCGAATCCGAGCACTAATTCCTCGCTTCACATACGTTCGCAGCTCAACATCGGGATTGGTATTGGCGCCGGCCTCGCAAGACGACGACAGTGGCTCAGAAGCGGACGAGATTCAATTCGACACGAGATGGATATGGCGGTCCCGGTTGAAATGTCAGGCTGCAAGGGCATATCGTGCGCTGAAGACACCTCGCAGTTACGCCGCGTACGTTCGGCGAGCTTGTCAATGGATCAGTACCAAAGGCCATTTGGGACAGTCGTCGAGACCCATCCTTCCGCGGTAACCGGGGCGCGAGTTTGCTCCTACCGGGGAGATCGGGGCGCGCCTAACACATTACGGTTTCAATCTAATGGTCACGCAGTTTGCTCTTAGACGGCGGCGGGTATGCAGCCGGGCTCGCCCACGGAGGGACGCTGGACGAGGTGCATGAGATGGCCAGTCGAGCAAGCATCTACGTTCTGAAGCAATACCTGTCCACCGCCAGCCGGCGCGAGCTTCAGTGGCTAAGTCTAGATCCGGACATCGGCCCTGTCCAAATCTGGCACCAAGCCCAGGGCAACCGGTTCGCAATACACTCTCCCGCGATCCACACGGTTGCCAAATGGCCCAACCCGACTGGCATCCTCAGTCGAATCGGTTTGCACGGGCTCAAGAGACGGCTTGATCAGTTGTACTTCCCGTCTCCCACGATTCTATATGTGAGGCGGGCGGTATCGGCCCTCTCGAAAGTCATCGGGCGCGACCTGAGCGAGGGACGGAAAGTCTGCCTCATCACTCCCGTCCCGCCGCACGATCTGGTTCTGGCTGGCTTACGCCTCAAACAGCGTCATCCCGGGATCCGATGGATCATCGACTGGCAAGACCTGTGGAGTTATGACGAATCCTATTTCTGTCAATTGCCCAAATGGTGGAGGCAGCCCGCCGTGGCGCTCGAACGCCTGGTTGTAAAGGCGTGCGACCTCAACGTCTCGACGAACGACCATGCCGGACGTGTTCTTGTTGAGCGCTGCGGGGCGTCACCCGATAGAGTCCGAGCCATTCCCCATGCCTTCGAAACCGGGCTGTGTGAGCAATTCCCCCCGGTGCAACGTACCCACGCGGAGCAGGGAAGGCCGCCTCGGATCGGCTTTCTTGGGAACCTGTTTAAGCCGCCGAAAGTGCCGGGGGAGCGCGTAATGGCTGCTCTCGAGGCGGTGTGGACACAGGGCGTGGCCTTCGAGTTCCACATCTACGGCGATAAGTATTTAGAGAGGGTCTGCCGCACGCCGTTGAACGGGAGGCCGTGGGCGATTTTACATCCGATGCAATCGCACGAGCAGATCCTCCCAGCCGTCGCCGAGTGTGATTGGCTGCTACTGAGTTTGGCAGACAATCCCAATACGAGAGTCACGTTGCACGGGAAGCTCCCGTACTATCTCGCCCTGAATAAGCCGATCGTGGCGCTGGTGCCGGAGGATTCGGCCGTGGCGGACGTGATCCGCGAAACCGGCGTGGGCTTTGTTTTCGGCGACGAACAAATGTGGACTCGCAGACTCGTCGAGGTGCTTTCGGATTGCGGGTCTGCTGCGTCGGCGTTGGGTCGCGACGAGCAGGCCGTCGCGCGGTATAGCTGGCATTCCATCTCCGGCCTCTGGCTGCAGGCTCTTGAGTGTCAAGAGGCTCAAGCCATGAGAAGCAGGGCCGCGGCGGTCCCAGGATGAGATGGCCTTCAGGCGGCAAGTCAAGCGGTGATCGCAGCGAACGCCGTGAGGCGTGATCGTCGACCAAAGCAAACGAACCGAAACATGGAAAGCAACCCGTGTCCAAACATGATGGAACCGATAGGCCTGATGACGCAGAGGATCCAGACGATTGACGAAGCTCGTTCTGCCAGGTCGCTTGCGCCCAGGTTTGGGCGGGTGATTCAGCTATTGCAACGGTGTGGGTTTGATTTCAACCGTGCGAGTGTATGCGATGTCGGCTGTAATCTGGGCGTGCTGTCTTACTGGTTGAAGAGGCGCTTTCCGAGTTGCGACGTACACGCATGCGATAATGCGCCGCAGCTTTTACCGGAACACTCGCCCCACTTTGACTACCGGGTTGCCGATCTTGCCAGAGGCTTTCCGTTTGAGGATGAATGCATGGACGCGATTCTCGCAGTCGAGATTATCGAGCACATGGTCGACACCGATTTCTTCCTCGACGAATGCCTGCGCATCCTGAAGCCCGGCGGTTATCTCGCATTGACTACGCCTAATATCTGCATGCTTCGAAATCGTATACGGGTCCCTTTGGGCGTCCACCCGCGAGCGGTCGAATACCGGAACGTCATCCATCACGTCAGGTTCTACACCGAGGCGTTGATGAAGCAACATCTTGCGGACCGGCGCTTTGTCAACATAAGAGTGACTTGTGTCAACATGCTCCCCCAGCGATGGATTGTACGGTCGGGACTTGCGCGCAGAACGTCGGATTGGCTTAGCGACAGAGTTCCGGGTTTGGGCTCTAACCTCGTTGCTTTGGCGCGACGACAGGCCTAGCCGAAGAAGTGGCTATCGGGATACTGGAGTCACATGGCGTTCACGACAGGAGCTAAGCACTGGATCAATCGAGTGCTGCGAGGCGTGAACCTCGAGCTCAATACGCTAACCGGAGATCGAATCGAGGTTCGCCGACTGGCCGGGCTTGAACGTGGCGGGCACTTTTCGGAGCCGGTCTTCGCCTTACCTGAGGCGTTGCAGCGTATGGATCCCTCGGAGGTGAGGGAAGAAGTTCGACGACATCGCCGCCGCTTCGAGGACTTCCGCGATCCTGGGGCCAATGACGTCGGCTACACGTTCGACAATCCATGGTTTAGCTCTCCAGATGCGGAGGTGCTATACGCGGTCGTTCGGCGGTACCGGCCGCAGAGGATCATCGAAGTTGGCTGTGGTTACAGTACGCGAATCATCCGGCAGGCGATCTTCGACGGTGGACTCGGCAGCAGGTTGGTGTGCATCGATCCGGCACCTCGGGAGGACGTCACAAAGCTGGCAGACGAATTCCATCGCAAGCCGGTCGAGCAAGTACCGCCTGAACAGATCACCGGGTCCCTGGATTCCAGCGACATCCTGTTCATCGACTCCAGCCACACTCTCACTGTCGGCGGGGACGTGGCTTTTATCTACCTCGACGTGCTGCCGATGCTGAGACCGGGCGCGCTTGTCCACATCCACGACGTGTTTCTTCCCTACGATTATCCGCGTAAGTGGGTACTCGATGAACATCGAGGCTTTAACGAACAATACGTGGTCCAGGCGATCTTGACGTGCTCTGACGCGTTCGAGGTGCTGTGGGCGGGCCACCACCTTCAGCGGACGTGCGCGGATTTCGCAAGCTGGTTCCCGCAACTGGGCGATCGTTGGGCGCAGAGCTTCTGGATGCGAAAGCGATGCTGAAGCGCTTCCGAACTCTGCGCCATCGCCTTCTGAGTCTGTGGCCGTTCCCCGTGAGAGTTCGTCTGCAGGGCGTTACCGTTTATGTGGACTTACGGTCGGTGGTGGGTCGGACGATTCTGCGGAACAAGCCCTTTGACCCTCATCTGACCGCTTGCCTGAGTCAAGAGCTTGCCCCGGGCAGTGTCTTCATCGATGTGGGGGCGAACGTGGGATACTTTTCGATCATGGCGCTGCGGAGAGTCGGTTCCACCGGAGAAGTCCACGCGTTCGAGCCGCATCCGAGGTCGGTGCGGTGTCTGACGTTGACCCAGCGGGCCAACCCATGGCGCAACTTCGTCATCCACGGGCTGGCCGCCGGCGAGCGTGCGGGCATCATGGGGCTCGTGGAGATGTGGGAGCCGGGCCACAGTTACCTCAACGCCAGCGATGCGGGGACGTACCCGTGCCCCGTGGTGCCGCTGGATTCGTGGGCCGAATACTATGCCCGTCGCGGTCTGAACCTGATGAAGGTCGATGTCGAGGGGGCGGAACTGAACGTGTTGCGCGGGGCTCGAGAACTGCTGACCATCTGTCGCCCGGTGGTCGTATGTGAGGTCATCGAGGCCAACCTGAGCAGGTTCGCCACATGCGGCGCCGAACTCATCGAATATATGGCGGAACTGGACTATCGGCCTGAGGAGATCGAGGGATCGTGGGACCGGAATCTGAAGTTCGTGCCGGCGTCGCGATGTTAAGCTCGCCTCGGCTGGACGGAGCCTGCTCTTGGCGGTGAATACGGTGCACCGGGCGTATTTCGAGGCCGAGTCCCGCCCATCTGGATAGTCAGCTCGAATGTCCGGTGCTTTGCCGCTCTAAGCGAGGGAATTGAATCTCAATGCACTGTAAGACGCGTCAGGGTAATCCGGCCCGGCAACACATGCCGACCGAGAGCGCGGTCTGCCAAAGCACGCCTTACCGGATTCCTGCCGCCTTCGTCCACCTGCCGGGACACCTCACTGCATCCGGCGGCGGCGGAGTTCAGCATTGCACGCGGGAGTACTATGCGGTGCTCGAGGCTGCCGGCTTCGATCTGCAACCCGTTGAGCTCACCTCTGACAGCAGACTCATGGCGCGGCTGAAGCGACAAGTGTCCTTCGATCCCTACGGTTTCCTGGATGCGCGCGCCGCCCGTTCCCGACTCGGAGCGGTGCCGTCCGAAACCGAGTACGTTTTCCTCAACACGCGGAACGTCGGCGCTGCCGCCCGATGGGTGAGGCAACTGACAGGTGACAGGCGCCGGGTTGTCATGCTCTCCCACGGCCTGGAAAGCGTCGACTTCCTGCACACGATTCAACCGGGCCAACGCCGAGCGCTGCCCGCGTTGCCGCTCGGGCGCTATCTCCTGGCCGAGCGCGCATGCAACCGACTTTTGGATCATATATTCTGCCTTTCACTGACGGAGGTTGAGACCGAGAGGTGGCTCGGGTCGCGCAGCGTGTCGTGGCTGCCGCGCATGGTTGGCGGCGCCGGTCTGGTTTGGGAACCACGCCGCGGCCGTCTAGGATTCGTCGGCACCGTGGACCATCCACCTAATCGTGAGGGCCTGATTCAATTCCTGGAAGCGCTCGAGAAACTCGGCGCTACCGACGTCCGCGTGCGGTTGGTTGGCGGCCCTGAGAAGAACGCGCGGGCCATCGCCGCGCGCTTCCCAATCGTGGAGTATCTTGGTCGATTCGATGACCGGCGGCTAGAGGAAGAAGCGGCGACATGGGCGTGCTTCCTGCACCCGCTGTTTGTCTTCGCCAGAGGTTGCAGCACGAAGCTCGCAGTGGCGCTCGGGTGGCGCATACCGATCGCCACCACGCCCGCCGGAGTGAGGGGATACACGTGGCGAGAGGGCCGGCTTCCGTTGGCCGAAACCCCAGAAGACCTCGCCCGACTCGCCCTGAGACTCATGGACGAGACCGAGGGTCGAAACGTCCGGTCGGAGGTCGAACGCATCGCCGGTTCTACTCCAAGTCTCAAGGAGGTCTCGTGCCAGGTGCGCCGCGATCTCGGGCTGACAACCGCCGCAAGGGCCAGGCGTGTGGAGGCGTCGGCACTTGTTTCGCCGATGAAGGGAGCCGAAGGCGGCGTTCCGCCTGGCGAGGATGCAGCATGACAGGAGCCTTACGCCGCTTCTGCCAAACTGTCCGACACGCGCCAGGGCTGCGCGAATTGGAAGGGTTCTGGGGCATGATGCGCGGCCCGTACAACCGGCTGCTGAGAGTTGCGGGCGGGCGGCGAGGAATCACGGTGAGGCTCTCGGGCTTCCCGATGCGATTGGACCCGGTGTTCGCCTCATTCGGGTGGGAGCAGGCTGAAGCGAGGGCGTACAGCGCTTTCGCGGCTGCGATCCGGCCAGGACAAGTTGTATTCGACGTCGGCGCGTACATTGGAACGTACACGTTCGTTGCGTTGGCCCGATCGGCGCCGGATGGTCACGTCGTGGCCTACGAGCCCCAAGCAGCGGCACGCGCGTATCTCGAAAAACATCTCGAATGGAACCGCGTAGCGGACAGGGTGACCGTCCGGCCCGTGAGCTGCGCGGCCTTAACGGGCGCGAACGATTTCTATTGTATTCCGGGCGTCGTCGAGAGCCGCAGCGGCTTCGCGCCATTGCCCGGTTTCGTTGCACAGCAGGTTGTCGCCACGAGGCTCGATGACGAAGTTCGTTTGTTGGGCGTCGGTCCCGCGGTGATCAAAATCGATGTGGAAGGCGCGGAGTGGGACGTGTTGAAGGGCGCGGAGAGGACACTGCTTGAATGCCGGCCTGTCCTCTTCCTCAGCCTTCACCCGCCGGCGCTGGCGCAGCGCGGCGAATCTTGTGAGGCGATCCTCCGCTGGCTGACCGACCTGGGCTATGGCGTCGAGGAGTTGGGGGCCGACCACGAGGTTCACATCTGCGCCCGACCGTTATGAGGGGACGATGATGCGTCGCGTTCTGATCGTTAGCCCGTGTTTTCCGCCGATCAATACACCGGACATGCAACGCGTGCGGATGAGCCTTCCTTATTTTCTGCAATTCGGCTGGGAGCCGGCCGTCCTGGCCGTGGACCCGGCCCATGTCGAAGGCATGCTCGAACCGGAGTTGTTGGAGACTGTCCCTTCGCATGTGCCCGTTCACCGGGTACGAGCTCTTCCGGCACGTTACACGCGCAAGGTGGGACTGGGCGCCATCGCCTTGCGGGCCTTCGGTTTCCTTTACCGGGAAGGCTTGCGCATGATCGGCCGCTACAGACCCGATTTGGTGTACATCTCCACCGCAGCGTTTCAAGCGATGGCGCTGGGTCGGTTGTGGAAAGCGAGGACCGGCGTCCCCTTTGTGCTGGACTTTGGGGATCCGTGGGTCCCGGATCCCCAACAGGTGTACGCAGCGCGCCGCGGCCTGAAGCACCGTTTGGCAGCACGGCTGCACAAGACCCTCGAGCCGTGGACGATGCGAGAGGCGGACGGATTGGTCGCCGTTTCTGAGAGCTACGCGAAGGTGCTGCGCCGCCGCTATCCATGGATCACGCAGGATCAATGCCTGACGCTGCCGTTCGGTGCCGAGGCACACGACTATGAGATCGCTCGCCGCGTGAGGGCCGCTGACGAGGTATTCCTCCTTGGCGACGGTGCGATCCACGGCGTGTACATCGGCGCGGTGAGCCCGAGCATGACCTATGCCTGTGAGGCGATCTGCAGGGCCATGCGAGAGGGTCTGTCGCGCCGACCCCAATTGTATCGGCATCTCCGGTTGCACTTCATCGGAACCAACTATGCTGGCGGGAACCTCGCTCGGCCAGTGATTGATCCGCTGGCCCGGCGCTTGTGCCTCAATGGACACGTACGCGAGCACCCGGGCCGGATACCGTATTTCGCGGCGCTTCGGCTCCAGCAGCAAGCCGACTTCCTCCTGCTGCCCGGATCGCTCGATCCCGCTTACACCCCATCGAAGATCTATCCGCTGATTCTCGCAAAGCGGCCTCTGTTGGCGGTCTTTCACCAAGCCAGCAGTGTCGTCCAATTGCTGCGAGCCAGCGGAGCCGGCGAGGTTGTGACGTTCGACACCGATGAGGACGTTGACGAACTGTCCGGGCGCTTGCTTGAGGCATGGACGCCGCTGCTGGAGAAGTTGCCCTTCACCCCTCGCGTGAACTGGGACAAGTTCGAGACCTATTCCGCCAGAGAGATGACCCGGCGTCAGTGCGCCTTCTTCGACCGGGTCGTTTCGCGATCGCCGCGTCCCAGCCTGTGGCGTTGACGGGCGCCGGCTCCGAGTCGCCATGAGCATAACGACAACACTCCCCAAGGTCGTCGCAGTGGAAACACGGACGCTTGACCCGACGCAGAATCTGCGCGGGACGCGCATCCTGGTCATCATGCCCTCGGTTCCGGTGCAAGGAATGGAGCGATCAAACCTTCAGATCATGAAGATGATGCGGCGGCGGGGGGCGGAGGTGCTGTTCGTCGTCGAGCGGCTGAGCCCGCATGTTCCGCCGGCGGTCCAGGCCATCGGATGCAGCACGGCGCCGACGGCGTTTTACCGTGGGTTCGAGCGGCGCCTACACCTTAGCCGCGATGTCTTCGAAATGGCCGGGGTGCTCTGGGCATGGGCTCGCACCGCTAGCGAAGTCGATTCTATCTACCGCCGTTACCGGCCCACGCACATCCACGTGACGAACCTGGACTATTTCCTGTACGCGCTGCCGACGCTTTGGCGGGCGCGATGTCCTGTGATCTTTCGGCTACCGGCGCCACCCGACACCGCCCTTATAGGCTACAAGAAGAGGCTGGTGGAGTCCCTCTGGCGCCGTTGGGTGTTGCCCCGATGCGATGCCATCATCTGCAACTGTCGATACACGCTGCAGCAGGTCGAACGGATCGGCGTTCCCGGCTCCAAAGCACGTGTCATCTATAACTGTCTGTCCGTCCGCCTAAACACGGGTGCCAGCGATGCACCGCGCGTTGACAGCTCCCGGTTCAACATCGCTTTTGTTGGACGAGTGCGGCCAGAGAAGGGAGTGGCGGAGCTCTTCGAAGCAGCCCGGCGGCTCGTGAGAGAGAGAGAACAGGTCGATTTTTACCTGGCGGGGGAGTACGAGTGGATGAACCCGTTCGCCGAAGACCTCGTGCGCAGAATCCGCTCAGAGGGCTTGGAGCACCGGATTCGGATCATCGGCCCGATCGAGGATGTGTTGGGTCTGCTGGAGCAATGCGACCTCTTCGTGTTTCCGTCCCTCAAGGAATCGTTCCCCAACGCGATCCTGGAGGCCAAGAGCCAAGGACTGCCTTCTGTCGTATTTCCCACGGGCGGAATTCCAGAGGCGGTGACACGCGGTCTGGACGGGTACATCTGTCATGAGCCGAGTGCTGAGGCGCTGTACGAGGGTATACGGTTCTATCTCGATAGACCGCAGGAACTGCGGCAGGCCGGGGCCGCTGCGCGGGCATCGCTTGATCGCTTCTCCGAACGGACTATTGGCGACCAGTGGGCTGATCTCTATCTGGGCCTTCTGTGAGCTTCCTGTTGAACGCGAGTTCTGGAATGTTACCCAACTTCATCGGCATTGGCGCGGCGAAGGCCGGGACGACCTGGCTCTTCCGGTGCCTTCAAGAGCATCCCGAGATCTACGTGGCTCCGGTCAAGGAGACCAAGTTCTTCGATGACGAACAGATCGAGGGCCGGGGGGCCGAGTATGAGGCCCATTTCGCCGGCGCCCTCGGAGCGAAGGCTGTCGGTGAGATATCGGTCCGTTACCTCGCCTCGAGGCGGGACGCGGCCCGGCGTATCCAACAGTGGATTCCGAATGTTCGCCTGTTCGTGTCGTTGCGCAACCCCATAGATCAGGTGTGGTCGCACTACTGGCACCTGCGGCGCCAGAACTTTCACCAGGACCGCGCCTCCTCCATTCCCGCGACAGTGGAGGACGGAATCCACCGTTACCCTGAGCTGCTGCTGGAACCCGCGCTCTACGGCAAGCACCTGAGACATTGGTTGGAGTTTTTTGATCGCGAGCAGTTGCATGTGATCCTCTATGACGAGATTGCGGCCCGGCCGGACCTGGTCATTAGGGATCTGTACGCGTTTCTGACGGTTGATCCGGGGTTTCGCCCCGCGTCTCTTTCGGTCAGCGATGCCTCCGTTCGCCGGGGCGCCTCGCCCCGCAGCGCATGGCTGGGAGCCGCTCACCGGAAACTCTACGGCCTGATGCAGCGCGGTTTGAATCGGCCCCTAAAGCGGATCGTCGGACCCTGGCGGGCGGATCGCATCAAGGAACGGCTGCGCGTTCGGCAGGTGATGGAAGGCCTCTTTATGCAGCCGGGCTACCCCGCGATACCGTCGGCGGTGCGACATCAACTGGCGAGTCTTCTCGCCGGAGAGATCCAGCAAGTCGAGGCTCTGCTCGGGCGAAACCTAAGCGCCTGGCGGGAACCGGCCGAGGGGAGAGAGCGGTGATGCTGGCGATTGTCACGACCCATCCAGTCCAGTATCAGGCCCCGTGGTTCCGGCGCCTGGCCGCGTCCATGGACATCGAGGTCCTATACGCACACCGGCAGGACGCGACGGGCCAAGCTGAGGCTGGGTTCGGAGTCGAGTTCGACTGGGACACGCCGCTGCTCGAGGGTTATCCGTTCCAGTGGCTGAGAAACGTCGCCCGATCTCCTACTGTGAAGACCTTCGGTGGTTGTGACACACCCGATCTCTACGAGATGCTGCACCCACGCCGCTTCGATGCGTGCCTCATCTTAGGATGGAACCGTAAGTGTTACCTTCAGGCGGCCGCCGCCTGCTGGCGGAATGGCCTGCCGCTCTTGGTGCGAGGCGATTCACAACTCGAGACTCGGCGTAGCCAGATGGTCCGCTTGATTAAGAGCGTCCCGTATCACCTGCTTCTGCCACGCTGCAGCGCGCACCTTTACGTGGGCCATCGCAACCGCGCCTACCTTGAGCGCTTCGGTGTGCCTCAGGCGAAGCTGTTCTTCTGTCCTCACTCGGTCGACAACGCCTACTTTCAATCGGGGGCGGAACGCGCCAGGCTCGACAGGACCTGCCAGAGATTGCGGCGGAGTTTAGGCATCGGCCCCAACGACTTCGTAGCCCTGTTCGTCGGGAAGTTGATAGAAAAGAAACGGGCGGCGGACTTCATTCGCGCCTGCGGCAGTGTGGAGGCCACGATCTCCTGCTCGCGGCTCCATGGTGTACTGGTGGGCGACGGGCCGCTACGCGGGCAGCTCGAAGAACTGGCGCGGCCCTGGGTCTCGCGGATCCACTTCACCGGGTTTCGCAACCAGAGCGAGCTGCCGACATGGTACGCCTCAGCCGATGCGCTGGTAGTTTGTTCCGACTCGGAGGAAACGTGGGGCTTGGTCGTCAACGAGGCGATGGCCTGCGGCGTCCCCGCCGTAGTCAGCGAGGCAGTCGGGTGTTCACCCGATCTGATAGAGGCGGGTCGAACGGGATACACGTACCCGCTCGGCGACATCAAGGCGATGGCGGCATGCCTAACCAGTTTGGACCGGGCGGTTCAACTGGATTCGGCCGAGCTCCGGCGCGGCCTGTCAGAGAAGATGGCTGTGTACAGCTTCGACCGCGCCACACAAGGACTTGAGGCTGCATTGGAAACCGTCTGTCGTCGCCGTCAAGCCCGAAATCGGTTGCGTGACGCGGCCGCCACTTCTGCGGCCCAGCAAAGACCATGAGTGCGATACCGATCCCACCCCAACCCGCTTCCGCTGCACGCGACTCGGTGGCGAAGCGGCCGACAGCTTATCCGCTTCAACACGTCTTCTGGCAGATTGGGCTGGTGGCAGCCGCCATCGGAGGGACGATTCTGTCTTCTCCGTTGGCGTTCGTTTCAATCCTGGTGCTCTTCCTGTGCATGGGGTTGTTGTGGCGCAGGGGCGAGCCTGCTCTGGCCTGGTGTATTGCCTACCAGTGGCTCTTTGTCGCAGCCGGACACGCGTATTGGCTGATGACCGGCCAGTTCCCCGATTCCCACAATCCGCGCGAGTTGGAAACTGCGGTATGGTTGTCCCTGCTGGGCCTGCTTGTGATGAGTATCGGCATCCGCGCCGCGTTGAGTGTGATGGGGCGACGAACGAAGATACTGCCGGGCGAAGCTGACACGATCACACATTACTCGATCCCAAAGCTGTGTGCGGCGGCGATCGTCTTGTCTTCTATCGACTGGATGGTGCACATCAGCCCCATGACGATGTTCTTCGGTGGCGCTCAGATCATCTACCGGCTGCTGGAGTTTCGGGGCATCTTGTTCTTCTTGTTGCTCCTGGCGGCCCTCCGCCAGCGGCGCGGCTACGGCTATTGTGCAGCCGCCGCGGTCTTCTTGTGGTTGCCAAGCTTGTCCTCGCCGATGTCTTCCTTTAGCGGCGTGTTCATCACGGTGCTGCTTGCGTTGGCGTGTGAATGGCGGCCCTGGTCCAGCGGTCTCTTGGAGAAAGTCGTCGCCCGCAGACGGTTCAACGCGTTGGTGGCGGTCAGCATTGTCCTGGGCGTGTTGGCGATAGGCTGGTCGGGCGCCGTGAAGGGGCCTTGGCGTGAGCGGGTCCTAAGCGGTGAGGTCAGCCGCGAGACCGTAACCGCCGCCGGCGAGTTTATGCAAACCGCCCATACCTATGTTCCTCGGATGGAGTGGGATGACGGCGTGAGGGCTTTGTGTCAAAGGCTCTCTTCAGGCTTGGGCTATTTCAGCATCGTGCTCGATCGCGTACCCAGACTGCTGCCCCACGAAGATGGGGCGTTGTCGATGAGGGCAGTTGAGCACGCCATGAAGCCGCGCCTGCTGTTTCCCGATAAGCCCATTCTGGAATCGAGTTCCTGGCAGATCCGAAGGTACGCCGATGAGTGGGTTGCGGGCGGCGAGAGCAACACGTCGATCGGCTTGGGTTACATGGCAGAGTTCTACATCGACTTCGGCGCGCTTGGCATGTTCGTGCCCTTGTTTCTCTATGGCGGCCTGGTGGGGCTGCTCTATCGCGGCTTGCGATTGGTGACTTCCTCATACGACTTCTTCCGCGCCGCGACAGTTGCGGTTCTCCTTCAGCACTTTTCCGGCTATGAGGGTGAGTTGGTGAAGAACCTCGGCGGCATGCTTCAGGCGTTTATTATCTTCGGACTGGCGATGGCATTGGCGGGGCGCTGGATGCACCGTTCATTTGCGAAATCGCCGGTTCGGTGGCGGTCTCTGAATGGTCGGCAGCGCGAAGGGGCTGTACAGTAGTGGCTGAGAGCATTCCGCGAATCGTGTTCGTGATGACCGGCGCCTGTGGGGCGACCGGCGGCGTGGCAGCGGTGAATGTCCAGGTGCTTCGCGCCTTGTCCCGGTTGGCGGGCGCCTCGAGGATTGATTTGTCGGTGCTGAGCTTCACTGAACGAGTCTCGGACCGGCCCCCGTTTCTGCCCGCCTCGGTTGAGTACCACGCGTTCGCAGGCCGCAAGGGAGCGATGGCGAAAGCTACGCTGGGGTATGCCCTGCGGCGTCCGGTCTTTTTCTTTGATTACCTTAGACTGGCGCTGCCGGTGCTTCCGTTGGTCGCTTTGGGTTGGGGACGCGCGATCGTGTTCGCCCACGGCCAGGAATACTGGAAGGACATCCGGTGGACTGATCGGCTGACGCTCCGATCTGCTTCATTGGTGGTGGCCAACTCTCATTTCACGTTGAGAAAGATGCGCAACGCCGTCGGCGAGATGCGAGCTGTTGCTTGTCCTCTCGGTTTGCCTGAGCAGCTTCCGCTCAACGACGAACTCTCGTCCGGGCCGCAGGGCCCGCTGGAACTGCGTGCCTGCGATGGCCGAGACCGCCTCCTGGGTGAGCGCGTGCTGCTTTTAGTAGGCCGCGTGGAGAGCCGGGAGCGCGGTAAGGGCCACGAAGAGATGCTGGCCGTGCTGCCTGAGTTATTGAGCCGGTTTCCCGATGTTCAACTAGTCTTCGCAGGACCGGGCGACGACCGGAGCCGACTCACTCGCGTTGCGGACCGCTTGCGCGTGAGTCACGCGGTGTTCATGCCGGGTTACATGGAACCGCAGATGCTGGCCGCTCTTTACCGGAGGTGCTACGCCTTCACCATGCCGAGTCGCCAGGAGGGTTTCGGGTTGGTTTACCTGGAGGCGATGAATTTCGCCAAACCCTGCCTGGGCTGCTGGGATGATGGCGCCGAAGACGTCATCGTGCATGGGCAAACGGGGCATCTGGTCCGCGACCCCAAGGACCGCACAGAGGTAGCGGCGGCGCTGTCGGACCTCCTTGCGGATCCGGCGAAGGCGACGCAGATGGGACTGCGTGGCTTCGAGTTGCTACGCTCCCGATTCACCGCCGAGCACTTCCGGGCCCGGGTCATCCAGCACCTGGAGCCATTCCTCAATGTCGGCGCAGGGGCAACCATAAATGGCACGGTCCCTCTCCACAGTGAAGGGAGACAAGCGGACACGGATCGAACGGGAGTTTGAGGCTCCCCGACCCTGCGGGCATTCGGCTATGTGCGGAATCGCTGGAATCTACAACCTGGACGGAGCCCCTGTGGATCTGCAAGTGCTCAGGCGCATGACAGATGTTCAGCGCCACCGGGGCCCTGACGACCAGGGTTTTCGGCTGTTCTCCTTCCAAGATACATGCTCAATCGAGCCGACGACGACAACTGGTCGTGACGTGCACGGGAAATGGGAAGGGGGGCTTGGTTTCAACCGTCTGAGTATTCTCGATCTTTCTACCGACGGCCACCAGCCGATGCTCAGCTCGGAAGGCTCTGTTGTGATCGCCTTCAACGGGGAGGTCTACAACGCTTTCGATCATAGGCCCGAGTTGGAAGCGCGCGGCTTCCGATTCCGCAGCCGCACGGACACCGAGGTGCTCTTGTACCTCTACCAGCAGCACGGCCTGCAAGGCATGCTGGAGCGCCTCAATGGAATGTTCGCCGTCTGTCTGGTCGACCTGCGTGAAGGGCGACTCTATCTCGTGCGCGACCGGCTGGGCATCAAGCCCCTCTACTGGTGGTCCGACGGACGTGTTTTCTTGTTCGCTTCGGAGGCCAAGGCGATGCTCGAGCACCCGGCATTCACTCCGGAGCTGGACTCGGAGAGACTCGACGAGCATTTCCTGTTTCGTTATGGGGCTGGCAGCGGCTGCCTCCTGAAGGGTGTTCGGCACGTTGAACCGGGCCAGTGGCTCAGCCTCAAGGACCGGCGGCTGGACACCGGCAGTTACTGGACGGTGCCTGATCCGGCGCCTCCCGCGATGATCGAGCGAGGCAAGGCGGCCGAGATCCTCGAAGCCCACATCCAGCGCAGCGTCCGCATGCAACTGCTTAGCGATGTGAAGGTAGGCTGCCAGCTTTCGGGCGGGTTGGACTCGTCTCTGGTGACGCTACTGGCGGCGCGGCAGTCGCAGGGAGGCCTATTGGATGGTTTCTCGATCATCTTAGATGACCTCCGGCTCAGCGAGGAGAAGTGGATCGATGAGGCGGCGCGAGTGGCTGGCGTCGAGTGCCACAAGCACAGCTTGGACGCACAGGCGTTCTGTGATCGTTTCGAGACAGCTACCTGGCACCTCGATCAGCCTCTGGTCCATCCCAACTCGTTGGGGATCTTCTGCCTCGCGGAGCAAGCCAGGCGGCACATCACAGTTTTTCTGAGCGGCGAAGGGGCCGATGAGCTCTTCGGGGGTTACACGCGATTCCTCTACGCGAAGCTGCGGCCAAGGATGCAGGCGTGGATGGGCCTATTGCGCTGGCTTCCTTACTTGGGCGGAAGGCTGCGAGCACGCTTCAACGGAACCCCCGCCGATGATGTTGAGTGGTTCATCTTGCAGTCGGCGTTTCTTGACCCGGCACACCTGCTTGCACTGCGCCCGGATGCGCGCCCGCAGGAAGCCCTGGCCGGCCGGCGGGCGATCTTCGAGCAATCTTCCGGAGACGCCGTAGCTAGATGCCTGAAGTATGAACTTCGCACCTATCTCGTAGACCTTCTGGTTCGGCAGGACAAGATGACGATGGCTCATTCTATGGAGAACAGGGTCCCGTACCTCGACCACGAGCTGGTTGAATTCGTCCGGTCGCTGCCGCCGTCATACCTGGTAACCGACGACTTCGCGACGTGGCGGCCACGCATGAGTAACACCAAGGTGTTGCTCAAGGAAGTGGCCCGCCGTTATTTCCGACCGGGCTTCGTGTATAGATCCAAGGCGGGATTCCCTCTTCCCCTGCGGGCCTTCTTCAATCACGCGTCGTTCCTGACGTTGATGGAAGACAGGCTCTTACCAGGTATGCGCAGTCGTGGGGTGGTGAACGCGGAGGTCGTCGGCCGGTGGTGGCAGAACGTGTTGCGGGGAGAAGACGCGGATGTGGAGGCTTTGTGGGCGTGCGCCGCCTTCGAGCTTTGGGCACAGCGCTTCCTGGACGCGAGCCGGGTGAAGGAGCCGGTAAAACCTTAGTGGGAGTCGAAGGAACTACTTCGTGGAGGGCTGGATGGCCATCATGATCACGCGGGGGTCGGACACATAATGTCGCTGGTTCGCCGGTGGCGCGGGATGGCGATGGCCGCGAGGGTGGACCGCGAGACCCGGGAATACGCCGGGTGTTGGACGGGCCGTCACGACGAGTGGCAGCTTGCCGCATTCAATCGACAGTGGCAGGGCCTCGTGACGCGAGTGCCTTACTGGTCGTCGCTGAAGACTGAGCGCGGGCTGCCCGAACATTTCGACACGTGGGAACAGGTGCGCAGCGGCTTGCCGGTGCTGGAACGCAGCGATCTGCGGACGCGCGTGCGCGAGCTCTGCGACCCGCGACATCCACCCTGCCAATGGCGATCTACCGGCGGATCGACGGGCGAGCCCTTGCGAGTCCCGGTCTCCCGCGGCGAAATCCGCGCGTCGGCCGCCGATGTGTGGTATGCGCGATCATGGTTCGACATCTCACCCTCTGATAGGGCGTTCCTGATATGGGGACACAGCCATTTGCTCGGGCGGGGCCTCGCCGGCTGGTTTCGAGGGCAGTTTCGCACGTGGAAGGACAGGCTGGCTGGATACCGCCGCTGGTCGGCGTATCGAATCGGAGAGGCGGACTTGCGTGAGTCCGGGCAACGCTTGCTGAACTTCCGGCCCGCGTACCTGCTTGGCTACGCGGTTGCGTTGGATCGTTTTGCCATGGTCAACGAGGTCATCGCACCACAGTTGCGGGCGCTTGGTCTGAAGGCTGTGATCGCCACGGCTGAGTCGTTTCCGCGGTCTGACAGCCGCAGCGTGGTGCAGGCGGCTTTTGGCTGCCCTGTGGTTATGGAGTATGGCGCAGTGGAAACCGGACCCATCGCGCATGAAACTCCCGCTGGGGGATATCGGGTCTTCTGGCGGCGGTACTTTGCGGAGGTCGTTCCATCGACGGTCGCACCCGGATCTTGGGAGTTGATTCTGACGAGCCTTTACCCCCGTTGTCTGCCATTGATCCGGTATCGAGTCGGCGACCTGATCGTTCCGCTCTCGGAGCCGCCCCGAAGTCCTCTCCTGGAGTTCCGCTCGGTGCTCGGCCGATGCAACGACTATGTGATTCTGAAGGACGGCTGCACGGTGCATTCCGAAGCGTTCACGCACGCGGTGAAGGAAACCCAATCGATCAGCGCATATCAAGTCGCACAGAAGCTCGACGGGAGCATCAGGCTGACCTACACTGCCGGACAACCGCTGACGCCGGCCGAGATTACTGAGATCAGAAAGCGGCTCGTTAGGGTCCATCCCGGACTGTCGAACATACTCATCGAGCACTCCGGCTCTCTTGCCCAATCGATTGCCGGAAAGACGCGAACGGTCATTAGGTCCACGTGAACGTATTGCACGCAATCCCAGCCATAGCGGACAGGTACGGTGGGCCAAGCCGAGTCGTGCTCGGTATGTGCCGCGCGTTGCAGGAGCGCGGAGTCAATCCGCTGATCGCGACTACCGATGCGGATGGCGCGGGGCGTCTTGCAGTGGAGACCGGGCGCCCGATCAGTTACGAGGGATCCCAGGTCATTTTTTTCCGCAGGCAGTTCAGCGAAGCATTCAAGTATTCGCGGCCGCTTCATAGATGGCTGGAGTCGAATGTGGCCCGGTTTGATCTCGTACAGATTCATGCCGTGTTTTCTCACTCGAGTCTGGCCGCCGCGCGAGCGTGTCTCCGGCAGCGAGTTCCTTATGTGGTCAGGCCGCTTGGGTCTCTCGATTGCTGGAGCTTGACCCGGAAGCGGCTCCGCAAGCGGCTTCTGTGGCATCTCGGAGTGGCGGAGATGGTTGGTAACGCTGCGGCAATGCACTACACGTCGGCTGAAGAGCGCAGGCAATCCGAAATAGCGGTCGGGAGTACGCCAAGCGTGGTAATACCACTCGCGGTTGACGACCAACTGTTGAATGCGAAAGTCGCGCGAGGGGAGTTTCGCCGCCGTTACCCGCCCATCGGAGACCAGCCCTACGTGCTCGCGCTCGGCAGGATTCATCCCGTGAAAGGTCTCGAGCTGTTGCTGGATTCGTTCCTCGACGCGGCTCGCGAAGAAGAATTCAAGCGGTGGCGGCTTGTGATCGCCGGAGATGGGGACGCGAAGTACGTGGAGAACCTCAAGCGCCGCGTGCAACAACGCGGGAGCGCCGACCGCGTGCTTTTCACCGGGTGGCTCGAAGGTGCGAAGAAGCTCGAGGCGCTTCGCGATGCGGCGCTCTTCGCCTTGCCGTCGCTGCACGAGAACTTCGGGCTCTCGGTCGCGGAGGCGCTTGCCTTCGGAGTGCCGGTGCTGATCAGCTCCAGCGTCGGCCTTGCCGGACACGTGGAAAGCGCAGCGGCCGGCTGGGTCGCCGAGTTGGATCGGACGAGTTTCCGTGCGTCGCTCGTCGAGGCGCTCCGTGAAGACGGCGAGCGCTCCATTCGCGGAGCGGCAGCGCGCCGACTCGCCGAGTCGAGCTTTACGTGGTCCGCCGTTTCCTCTCAGTTGATTCGGTTCTACGAATGGTCCGCTGGTCGCCGGGATTCTCACGAAGTGGTAACAACATGTTCCGCGACGTAGTTGAAGCTCGGAGCGGCCGAGCTGATTCACTGACGCTTCTGGTGTTGACTTGCAACGAGGAGTCCAACCTCGCGGTTTGCCTCGATAGCGTCGAAGGCTGGGCAGCAGCAATAGTGGTCGTCGATTCGGGAAGCACCGACAGGACCGTCGAAATCGCGGCAGCACACGGCGCCATCATCGTATCCCATCGGTTTGACACCCACGCAAGGCAGTGGAACTGGGCTCTGGCGAACGCCCCTCTTTCGACGGAGTGGATCCTCGCGCTGGACGCGGACCAGCGCGTTACTCCCGAACTGCGCGAGGAAATCAGCAGAGCGATTAGCGAAGCCAGCGAGGGTATCAGCGGCTTCTACGTCAGGCGGCGGCAGATCTTCCGAGGACAGTGGATCAAACACGGCGGCTATTATCCGAAGTACCTGCTTAAGCTCTTCCGTCGCGGCGAGGCGTGGGCCGATGAGTCCGACCTCGTGGACCATCACTTTCGCGTGAAGGGAAATGTCGGACGTTTGTCGAATGACATAGTCGAGGACAACCGCAACGAGTCCGATGTAACCGCCTGGATAGAGAAACACAACCGCTACGCTTCGCTGCAGGCGATCGAGGAGTTCAGAACCGCACTCGCCCGCCGCTCGGCAGCTCCTTGCACACTCCAGCGAGGATCGCCCGATCAACGCGTCGCGATGCTCAAGCGACTCTGGAGCAGGCTGCCGCTCTATTTTCGCCCCTTCGCTTATTTCTTCTATCGCTATTTCCTTCGCTTCGGATTTCTCGATGGGAAGGAAGGGCTCGTCTTCCACTTCCTGCAAGGACTCTGGTACCGGCTGCTGGTTGACATCAAACTCGATGAGCTGCGGCGCGCGCAGATCCCGATCATGGACCCGTTCGCCGAAGACACCGCGCAATTGCTCAATCCGGCGGGAAGAAGTCGGCGATAGGCGGGCTCACTCAGCGAGGTGTTGTGTCTTTGATAATTCTCGGAATTAACGCCTATCACGGTGACGCATCAGCGGCGATCATCAAAGACGGCTTGCTCATTGCCGCCGTCGAAGAGGAACGCTTCAATCGACAGAAACACTGCGCGGGATTCCCGATCGAATCGATTCGGTATTGCTTGCAAGCGGCTGAAGTATCAATAGAAGACGTGAACCACGTTGGAATATCGCGCGACCCCTCGGCGCACTTGCATAAGAAGGTCCTCTTTGCGGCGACGAGAGCGGCCAGGAGCATAAGCGGCGACCGCTCAAGGGCGCAGGCTGGCGGGAAGGACGCTCCGGGGATCTTCAGAGTGGCGGCGGACCGGCTGGCCAACGCAGCCAGGATTCGAGACCTGAGAGACGACCTGGCGAAGGCGCTGCAGGTTCCCAAACGAAGGCTCCAGGCGCGGTTTCACAACATCGAACATCATCGCGCTCATCTCGCAAGTTGCTTCTTCGTCTCCCCGTTCAAGCGCGCGGCGCTGCTATCGATCGATGGCTTTGGCGATTTCATCTCGACGATGTGGGGAGTCGGTGAGGACGACTCAATCGAAGTTCTGGGCCACGTCGAGTATCCGCATTCGGCCGGCATCGTCTATACCGCGACGACCCAGTTTCTGGGCTTCCCGCACTACGGAGATGAAGGCAAGGTGATGGGACTCGCGCCTTACGGGACGCCGCGCTACATCGAAGAGTTTCGCGAGATCATCCGGACCGAAGAGGGCGGGCGATTCAGCTTGAACCTCGATTATTTTCTTCACCACACGGAAGGCGTCGAGATGACCTGGGACGGCGGCTCTCCCGTGGTCGGGCGGATATTCTCGGACGAGTTCGTCAACCGCTTCGGCGCGCCGAGATCGGAGGGCGCGCCTCTCACGGACCGGGAACGCAACATCGCCGCAAGCCTCCAACTGCGACTGGAAGAAGTTGGCTTTCATGTTTTGAACCATCTCCACGACGAAACGGGCCTGATCGATCTTGGACTTGCCGGCGGCGTCGCGTACAACTCGGTGATGAATGGGAAGATTCTGTTGAACACGGCGTTCCGTCGCATTTTTGTTCAGCCCGCCGCCGGCGACAGCGGTACCGCGATCGGCGTCTGCTATCAGATTCATAGTGACATTCTCAGACGGCCGCGCCAGTACGTTATGGAAGGCGCGTGCACCGGTCCGGAGTATTCCGACGCCGAGGTTCGAGCTGAAATCGAGCGCAGCGGGCTGTCTTACGAAACATGCGATGACGCCGAGGTGACTCGCCGCGCGGCGCGCGACATCGCCGATGGTCTCGTACTCGGATGGTTCCAGGGGCGAATGGAATTCGGACCGCGGGCGCTGGGCAATCGCTCGATCGTCGTCGACCCGCGCCGCGCCGGGATGAAGGACATACTCAATGACCGCATAAAGAAACGCGAGCCGTTTCGCCCGTTCGCTCCGTCAATTCTCGAAGAGCACGTCGCCGACTATTTCGAGCAGGCGCATCCGGCGCCGACCATGCTGATGGTCTATCAGGTCAGGCCCGAGCGCCGGGCTGCGATTCCCGCCGTTGTGCACGTGGATGGATCGGGGCGGCTGCAGACGGTCTCGCGTGAGGTGAATCCCCGCTACTATCGGCTCATATCCGATTTTCACGAGATCACCGGCGTCCCAGTAGTGCTCAACACGTCGTTCAATGAGAACGAACCCATCGTCTGCACGCCTCGTCACGCGCTTGATTGCTTCCTCAAGACGCGAATGGATGTCTTGTATCTCGGAAACCATGTGGTGCGGAGAGCCCGGGAGGGCGGGCCGGCAAAGTAGGCGGGGGTGAGTATCAACTATCTGGGGGTCAAGCAATGAAGGTCCTGCTTCTCAATCAGTGCTTTTACCCGGACGTTGTTTCGACCGCCCAGCACCTTACCGATCTGGCTGTGGAGCTGGCCGGTCAAGGTCACGCGGTCACAGTGATCGCGAGCCGTCGCGGCTACGATAATGCCGCGGTACGGTTCAAAAGCCGCGAGACATGGAAGGGCATCGACATAATCCGCATTCCGTCGCTTGGGCTCGGCAAAGACAGGCGGTGGCGCCGAGCCGTTAACTTTGGAAGCTTCATGGCCTTCTGCGCTCTGCGACTTCTCTTCACCGGCCGATTCGACACCGTAGTCGCGCTGACCTCACCGCCCTTGATCTCGTTTTTGGCGGCGGCGTTCTCGGAGTTGCGAGGCGGACGGCTGCTGCTCTGGACGATGGACTTGAATCCGGACGAAGCGATTGCCGCCGGATGGCTCCGCGAAGGCTCGCTCGTGGCACGAGTGCTGTCAGCGTTTCTACGGTTCAGCTTTCGGCGGGCCGGCGCGATTGTTGTCCTTGACCGGTTCATGGAGCGGCGCTTACTGCGGGCGGGCGTTCCGCAAGATAAGCTGTTTGTTGTTCCTCCGTGGTCGCACGACGAAGCCGCCCGCTACGATCACGCCGGCCGGCTTGCATTTCGTGAAGCCCTGGGCCTGACGCACAAGTTCGTCGTGATGTACTCGGGCAATCACAGCCCATGTCACCCGTTGGACACCCTTCTGGCTGCGGCCAGCCGGCTGGGCGATCATCCGGAATTCCATTTTTGCTTCGTCGGAGGCGGCGCCGAGTTCAATAAGGTGATTGCGTTTTCCGAAGATCGCGGACTGCGAAACATCACGTGCCTACCGTATCAGCCGCTCAACAAGCTCGCCGCTTCGTTGTCGGCCGCCGACCTGCACGTCGTGGTGATGGGAGAGCCGTTCGTAGGAATAGTGCATCCATGCAAGATCTACAACATCCTGTCGGTCGGGGCGCCGTTCCTCTACATAGGCCCGCGCGAGAGCCACATCACCGATATTGCGGCAGAGCTCGACGGCGCGGCACACGTTGCTGACCCCGGTCATGTTGAAGCGGTCGTCAAGGTGATTCTCAAGTCGCGCCGCTGTCGAGATCGCCTCGCGAATTCGCAGATTGCTCGCCGATATTCGCGCGCAGTCCTGCTCCCAAAGATTGTAGGAATGATCGAGGGCAAGCCGCATCACGCGCCCGCTCGCGCCGCGACTGCGCCTCAGATCCAGCCGACGGGAGAATGACATCCTATGAGTAAGCAAACGAGAGTTCTGGTCACCGGCGCCGGCGGCTTCATCGGGCATCATCTGACGAACTACCTTGTCGAGCGCGGCTATTGGGTTCGAGGGGTCGACATCAAGCACCCCGAATACGAACCAACCGCCGCCGCCGAGTTTGAATTGCTTGACCTGCGCCAGTGGGCGAACTGCCTTCAAGCTACGCGCGGCATCGACGAGGTGTACGGCCTGGCCGCGAACATGGGCGGAATCGGATTCATAGAGAACAACAAAGCGGTCATTGTCCGGGACAACACTCTCATCAACCTTCACACAATAGAGGCCGCGAGAATCAACGGCGTCAGCCGGTACCTGTACACGTCGAGCGCGTGCGTCTATCCCGGCTATCTTCAGCGTGCGACCGATGTGACTCCTCTGCGAGAGGAGGACGCGTACCCGGCCGACGCGGAAGACGGCTATGGCTGGGAAAAACTCTACATGGAGCGCGTCTGCCGTCACTACTGGGAAGACTTCGGACTCGATAGTCGCGTGGTGAGGTTTCACAACATCTTCGGGCCGCTCGGGACATTTGATGGAGGGCGGGAGAAATCGCCGGCGGCTCTCTGCCGAAAGATCGCCCTGGCCTGCGACGGCGACTCGATTGAGGTGTGGGGTGACGGCGAGCAGACTCGGTCCTATTGCTACATTGACGACTGCGTCGAGGGCATCTATCGGCTGATGAGAAGCGACTACCGCGAACCGCTCAATCTCGGCCAGGACCGCATGCTCTCAATAAACGATCTCGTCGACATGATCGCGAGCATCGCCGGAAAGCGGATACTCAGGGAGTACGATCTGACAAAACCGCAGGGGGTGAGGGGCCGCAACAGTGACAACACTCGACTTCGGCAGGTGCTCGATTGGGAGCCGTCTGTCGCGCTTGAAGCCGGTCTGGCCATAACCTACGAGTGGATAGTTGGCGAGCTCCGAAAAACCAGACCGGCGAAGCAATTCGAGTTGGAAACGGTCGGGAGCCGTTTGTCTCTCACCCGCTGAGGGTGGTGAACCGTAGACTCCTTGAACGCTGTGATTGCGAACGAATCCGGACTGATCCCATTGATGGGGAAACATCAGGAGACGCTCGCACATGATAACCACGTACCTCATTTGCTTCCTATCGTCGCTGCTGCTCTCATTCGTTCTGACATGGGTCGCGCGGCGCGTTGCCGTTTCGCGCGGCTGGGCAGCCGGGCCCGCGTCGCCACGCCATATCCACTCCCGACCGATACCTAGACTTGGAGGGGTGTCGATCTATCTGTCGTTCATAACGGTCGTAGGCCTGGTTGTAACAACATCGTTCTTGTTTGACTTTCATATCGGGTTCTCGAGGCGAACCCTGATATGGATTCTCTTGCCGGGCACGCTCATCTTCCTGTTGGGCTTGTACGACGATTTTCGCCCGGTGAAACCCTGGCTGAAGTTCGGCGTTCAGGCAGCGGCCGCCGTGATGCTGTTCGCCGGGGGGATCGGCATCTCGCGGCTCAGCTTTCCGTTGAGCGCGATGGACACCGAGTGGCTGGCGCTCCCGCTGACGATCTTCTGGGTCCTGCTCATTACGAACGCCTTCAACTTGATCGACGGGCTTGATGGACTTGCGGCGGGGTCGGCCCTCTTTTCGACGGTGACGGTGTTTGTGGTGTCGCTGGTAGGAGGGGGCCTGTTGGTTTCGCTGATCACGGTTGCGCTCGCGGGAGCGATACTCGGTTTCCTGCGGTACAACTTCAATCCTGCGACGATCTTTCTTGGCGATTCCGGGAGTCTGTTTGTCGGCTTCATGTTGAGCGCGCTCGCGCTGGCCGGGGCCCAGAAGGCGCCGACGATCATCGCCGTCGCGATTCCGATCGTGTCGTTCGGCCTGCCGCTGCTCGAGACCGCGCTGTCGATTGTGCGCCGGTTCTTGCGCGGAGAACCGTTGTTCAGCGCCGACCGGGAGCACATTCATCACAAGCTGCTCGAGCGCGGGTTCTCCCAACGACAGGCGGTCGTCATTCTCTATGGCGTCTCGGCGGCGTTTGCGATGCTGAGCTTGTTTCTGCTGACGCCGGGGGGAGGAGTCACCGGCATCGTGCTCTTCGTTCTGAGCGCGATGATATGGCTCGGCGTCCAGCGCCTTGGCTACCACGAGTTCTTCGAGCTGGGACGCATCGCTCACAGAACGATCGAGCAGAAAAGCGTGATCAAAAACGATCTCACCATTCGCCGGGCCGTCGAGAGGCTGTCAAGCGCGCTCACGATGCAGCAAGTACTCGCGGCGCTGGGGGAGGCTTTCGAGAAGAATGATTTCGACAGTTATCGTCTTCTCCTGACCCTCAAGGGCAACGGGTGCGCCGGACGCAACGTCGCCCGGCTAATAGATTCCGGCGGAATTGACCTCGATCATTGCTGGGATAAGACCGGCGTTGCCGGCGTCGCTCAGTGGACCTTAAAACTGGAGTTGATCGCCGAGGACAAGAAACAGCTTGGCTTCTTTCTCCTGAATCGCGCCTACAGCACAAATCCGTTGCTTGTCGACGTCAATCTTCTCACGTCGGAGTTTCAAGCCGCGCTCACTCACGCAGTGGATCGGGCTACGCGAATGTCGGCGGACCGGAGCCTGGCCGTCGAAGGCGCGGGCGGCATCGCAGTCGGGGCCGCAAGCGCCCGATTGTTAACTTCCTAACCGTCCCGCCGACTCTCGGCGGGATCTCATCCTGAGGAGTTCTGAATCGCCCGTGTCGGCGGACACAAGACGCCTCAGGCAGCAACTCGAAGGAGGGTCTATGCTTTCGAAAACCCACGCTAAAACACCGGCCAGCGTGCTGCTGGCCATTTGTCTCGCAGCAGTCTTCGCTCTCGGTTCGTTCGCCGCTCCTGAACCGGCAAACCCGGCCGCGGACGAGATCGCGCAGGTGACCTCGGGCGTACTGTCGGGGAAAGGTCAGATCACAATCAACGGCAACGCGGCTCAGGCCGGAGCAACAATCCTGAGCGGCAGCACGATCGGCACCGGGTCGGACGGCTATGCGGTGATTGACCTCGGGGCGCTCGGCCGCGTTGAGCTTCGGCCAAACACCGTGATCGAGTTGACCTTCACGGCCGATGGGATTCACATCAAATCCCCGTGCAACGTGAAGGTCGCGGTCACGCGCGGCCAGGTCGCAGTCATCGCGCCCAACGCGGAGACCATTAACAGCGGCGAGGATAAGAGGTACGAGGGCGGGGCGGAGTTCAATGCCGCGATCGGAACAGACGTCATCCTGGATTGTGGATCGGGGGCGGGAGTCGCCCTTGCCGGAGCCACTGCGGGAACTGCCGCCGGCGGGGGTGTGATTGGCCCCGGCCTGACCGGAGTACTCATTCTTGCCGGCGTTGGCGGAGCGGTCGCTGCGGGCGTCGCTGTCGGCGGACAGGAGCCGCCGGCACAAGTCAGCGGCATCGTGCCATAAGAAGATTACCCGCGGCTCCGCCTCGACTGTGAGGGTTGAAGCCGCGGCGGAAGCGGCTCAAACCCGTGGCCGATATTGCATGTCCGCAATGCGGGCGCCGTACCCACAGATCGCACGCTCGCGGTTTCTCTGAGCGGCTGATCAGGACCATCACGCGCTATAAAGCCTACCGCTGCCACGAGTGCGGATGGCGCGGATGGGTTCGCGCGCGCAGATGGCGACTCTTAACGCAACCCGGATGGAGACTGACGCAGGTCATACTCATAGTGCTGGTGGCAATCTTGACGTTGACTGTGATCGCTCTGGTTTTTTGGATCCCGTCCGAGTAAGGGGCGAGCCACAGCAAGGCGAGTTGCGTCGGTGGCGGGCCGCGATGTCTTTCGGCATAATGAAGCGGTCCAATCGGTGCTTCTTTAGAGAGAGTCTCGCCAAGTGCGATGAGGTTGATGAAGCTGATCGAGACATCGCTTCCCGGGGTGCGTTTGTTGGAGCCTTCCGTCTTCGCCGACGAGCGCGGCTGCTTCTTCGAGAGTTACAATCAGGCTCGCCTGAAAGCTCTAGGCATAACCGACCGCTTTGTTCAGGACAACCACGCCAGCTCGGCCAAGGGCACGCTGCGCGGGCTCCACTACCAGATCGAACACGCCCAGGCGAAACTCTGCCGCGTAATCAGCGGCGAAGTGCTCGACGTCGTCGTAGACATCCGGCGCGGCTCGCCGGCCTTTGGCCATCATGAGAGCGCTCTACTGTCGGCCGAGAACAGGCTTCAGATTTATGTCCCGGCCGGATGCGCTCACGGGTATCTGGTCCTTTCCGACACCGCGGATTTCGTGTACAAGTGCAGCGACTACTATTACCCCGAGGGCGAACGCGGTGTGGCGTGGGACGATCCTGCCGTCGCCATCGCCTGGGGCATCGAGCAGCCGCTACTATCGGCGAAAGACAACAAACTGCCGCGGCTCGCGGCTATACCACCCGAGGAACTCCCTGTATTTCGCCAGCCTCCGAAGCTTCCGCCGGCTTAGAGGGTAGCTACCCGCCGATCCATCGAACCCAAAGGAACCGCTGTGACAGTTCACGGCTTGCGACGCCTTGGCTGTTCGGCGATGAGGGCAAGAAATGACGCTGAAAACAAACCTGGCATTGGTGACCCTGACCTTCTCTTCCTTGGCGTGGCCGGTCCTCGCTCGCGCGCAGGGGCCGGTCACCACCGTTACGCTTGGACCCGATCAGATCGGATTTGTCAGGACCGCTCAAGGGATCACGACGCGGATATCATTCACCGAAGACGTTACGGAGATCATTTGCGGCGACCTCTACGATCCGGCAAGCGGCAAGGGCGGCTTCGTCGTTCAGCGCAGCGGGTCAGATGTCTTCGTCAAGCCCATCGCATCGAAAGGCATGAGCAATCTGTTCGTGAAGACGGGAGAGGGCGGAAAACATACCTTCAACTTCGACTTGCTGATCGTTCCGACAAATCAGGCCAATCGCGTGGTCAACGTCATCGGCGTCTCCGTCAGGGCAGGCCCGGAAAACGACGGAGCCCCTCCGACCGCTGCCACTCAGAGATCGGCGGCTCAAGACACCACGTCAATGCAGCAAGTATCGGATCGCGACGGGACCTTGGAACGGCGGAAGGCCGAGATCGAACAGCTCGCGCGTCATGAGGCCAACGAGATTCTTCGCTCCGCCCGGCAGCAGGCCGCCCGTGTCATCGCGGAAGCCGAAGCAAAGCTCGAGGGAGCCGACAAACAGATCGCCGAGCGGTCTCAGCAAGAGAGCGAAAACCGCTTCGTCCGGAACTTGTTGTTGGGGATTCGCGAGAGTCGGATCGCCAGTCCCCGCGCGGTCCTCAAGAAAGTCGTCATCAGCCTCGATCCACGTGTGCTGACCTTCGATGATCGCAGCTACTTGCGATACACGATCCAAAACACGGGCGATAGACAATTCTCCTTCAGCGCAATATCGCTAGAAGCCTTCTCAGACGGAGCCGCAGAGACGATCCCGATCGAAATCGCACAGAGCAAGTCCGAGAATCTGGTTGCGCCCGGCGAATCCCTCGCGGGGGTGATCACGTTCGATTCCAAGCAGCCGGGGCCCAAGGCCCGACTAACTCTCTACTTTCGCGGCGAGGACAACATCGCGATAGCCCGCCTCGTGATTCAATGACGACATGCGGCCAAACCTAACGGCGGTCCTTCTTCTCATAACCGCACCGGCGCTCGCCGCTGCCCAGCAGCGTCCGCTCTCCCCGCCCGAGCGCGCGCCCGTTCCCCTGTCGGATACCGATCAACAGCGGGCGCGAGCGGAGGAGTTAGCCAGAAACACGGGAGGCGCGACTCCGCCTGCTTCGGTCGCCCCACCGGTCAAGGCGCCGGTCATCCACTCGGGCGACGCGGCGATAGACAAGCTTGTGTGGGAAGCGTCGCTCGTATTCGGCCTTGATCCGATGCTGGTCTATTCAGTGATTAAAGCAGAGTCGGGTTTCAATCGCCTCGCGGTGTCGCCAAAGGGCGCATGCGGGTTGATGCAACTCATGCCGGCGACCAGCGCGAGATTCGGCGTCAAGAATGTTTTCGACCCTCGAGAGAACGTCTTCGCCGGGGCGCGGTATCTGCGATGGCTGTTAGACAGGTTCGGCGGCGAGGTTCGGCTGGCGCTTGCGGCTTATAACGCGGGAGAAGGAGCAGTAGATCGTTATGATAACCGGATACCGCCTTTTCTGGAGACTCAGGATTACGTGCGAGCGATCTACGGCGAGTATCTCCGCCTTCGATCCGGCGCGGCTACCGGTTCCGCAAGGCAACAACCCCTCAAGGAGACAATTCCGTCTTTCAACCAGATCATCAAGTATGCCGCGCCGGTTGCCGGCGCCGCGCAGGCGGGCAGCGAGCGGCCTGACTGACTACTCTGCGCTTCCCTTCTCAATACCCCCTGTAGGTTTGTGCAAGAAGGCGGCAGCTACAGTGCTCTGCGACTTATCTCCGAATCTTATCCGCTCGTTGGTCCTCACGGCGCGATAGCAGGCGTCAACCAACTCGACAGACTTGTACCCATCAAGTGCGGTAACCGCTACAGGGCGACGGTCCACAATCGAGTCGACGAACGCCTTGTCCTCCTGCTGGTAACCCCATTGCTGCTCCTTCGCCAACTCGTCCACGGAATGTCTAACCGTGCGGCTCCCCAGGTCCTCGCTGTAGCTCAAACACTCCATCCCGCGAGTGGCGATCGTCTGATGGTGCCTGAAGACCTCGATTCGCTCGAAGGGTAACGACCAGCCCGCGTCGGCAGATGAAGCCAGCGTTGCGTGCATTCCGTCTTCGAATTCGACAAGGACAGAAAAATCGTCGACCTCCGGGTATTCGTGAAACGTCCCGATCGCATCCATCCGCCGGACCTCGCCAAACAAGAACCGCATCAAGTCGAACATGTGGATGGTAGTCTCGTAAAGAAACCCGCCGGTTATCGCCGGATCGGCGACCCATTCCGGTTTCATCAGTTCGCCGCGATTCATCTTTATGTGCGCCGAGTGCGGCCGCTCGCCCTCAACGAGCATCCCCTTCAACATCTGATAGACCGGCGCGAACCGCCGGTTGTGGCCGACCTGGAAGATCGCCTCGCTGTGAGTTGCAGCCTGAAGCAGCGCCAGCGCATCTGCCGCGCTCGTCGCCATCGGCTTTTCGCAGAATACGTGTTTGCCGGCGTTGACCGCCGCAATCGCAAGCTCGGTGTGCTTCGTGTTCGGTGTCGTGATGTAAACGGCGTCCGACTTCGCGATAACGTCGTCGGCGCCCGGTAAGGCGAGCGCGCCGTGTGAATCGGCTAGTAAGCGAGCCCGCCGCGAATCAGCGTCATGTACGGCCGCAAGAGTGACACGATCGTCTCGGGCAAGTAACGCGGCATGGACACCTCCCATGTACCCCGCTCCCACAATTCCCACCTTCACCTTTTCCATTGCCACCCCGTCTTTTCATGTTTGTTTCAGCGTCCTCCAATTAACCGGTCGACTCGGCACTGTGGTCCCGCCACCTGACGATGACGAGGGAGATTAGTGACCGCAGCTCTAACCGCCAAAGACATGTGAGGACGGCGAGCCGCTGAAGCCGTCATTGGCAACGTCTTCCTTGCCGGATCTTCGTCCGTTCCGGAAGCAGCGGCCTTCAGGATAATGCATGCCGGCCTTGAATTGAAAGGCGAAACCACCCCCGTCGGCTTCAAGCCATACCTAACACCTGCGCGGCCGCGCGGCGAGCGTCGCGCGCAAGCTCGAACGGATCGCGGTCCCAGTACTCCGGCCGGAAAATCTCGACGCTCGCGACGCCGTCGAATCCTATTCTCCTCAATGCATCGACGATGTCACCGAGCGGCAGTATGCCGAGTCCGGGAAGCAGGCGGTGCCGGTCTTCAAGCTCGACTCGCGGACGATCTTCGACGTCGTTCAGATGAAAGAGATTCAGGCGAGCGGCCGGCAGTTCCGCTATGGATTGAATTAAGGAGCGGCCGACATGAAAGTGAAAACCATCGAGCACCAGTCCGACGTTTGGGCGCGCCAGCGACTCAACGATCCGCGCGGCGTCCTCAAGCGTCCGCACGCTGCACTCGGGCTGCCCCAGAAACTCGAAGGCAAGCCCTACGCCGAAGCTCTCGGCGATGCGGGAAAGCTCTTCGAGAACTTCGACTGACTCGGCGAGCACCGCGTTGTCGGCCGCTCCGACCGGTCTCGGACCGGGCACGACGACAATGAGAGGGCACCCGATCTCCGCTGCGACGCGGCACAAGCGCTCGCACTCGCCGCCCAGTTCTCGCCGCGAAGCCCCATCCCGAAAAGTTATCCGCTCGAGGGAGTTGATGCTGCAGGCTTCGAGATCCTGCTTGCGCAGCAGTTCCTTCAACTCGGCCGTTGTGTGCGATTCCAGAAAGGGGCCGAGCTTGGCGGACCATATCTCTATTCCGTCGAACCCGGCGGCGCGCGCGGCGCGAATGTCCGTTGCGAGGTCCGCTTTCATCGTCGTCGCGCCGTTCAGTGAGAGCTTCATCGGTTCAGCTTGCCCCAGGTTTGATGTTCGCCTGTCGCGGCATATATAGTATCGCGCGCCAAGAGGTACAGAACAGTGCCGGGGGGGATGATGAAGGCGTTCGAGGTGCAGAAGTTCGGATTAGAATCGCTGACGCTCGCCGAGCGGCCTGATCCGCAAGCCGGTCCCGGGCAGGTGGTCATCAAGCTGCGCGCGGCGTCGCTCAACTACCGCGACCTGATGATGGTCCAGGGATCGTACAATCCGCGACAGCGGCTTCCGCTGATTCCTCTATCGGACGGCGTCGGCGAAGTGAGCGCCGTCGGGGAAGGCGTCACGCGGGTGAAGGTCGGCGACCGCGTGGCTGGAAACTTCACGCAGCGATGGATCGCGGGCGAGCCGACGCGAGCGAGACTCGGCGCGAGTCTGGGAGGCCCGCTCGACGGTATGCTCGCGGAGTACAACGTCCTTCACGAAGAAGGAGTCGTGCATGTGCCGGCTCATCTGCCCGACGAAGAAGCGGCGACCCTCCCGTGCGCGGCTGTGACAGCCTGGCACGCGCTGATTCATCAAGGCCGCCTGAAAGCCGGCGACACGGTGTTGGTTCAAGGGACAGGCGGCGTATCGATCTTCGCGCTTCAGTTCGGAGTGATGGCCGGCGCGCGGGTGATAATCACTTCGAGCAGCGACGAGAAGCTTGAGAGGGCGCGCTCGCTCGGAGCGGCCGAGTGCATCAACTACAAGGCGAATCCCGATTGGGACAAGGCGGCGCGCGAGCTGACCGGCGGAGTCGGGGTGGATCACGTCGTAGAGGTCGGTGGTGCCGGGACGCTGGTGAAGTCGCTGCGCGCGACCCGCGTCGGTGGCTCGGTCTACGTGATCGGGGTGCTTGCGGGAAACGCAACCGAGTTGAACGTGACGTCGATTTTAATGCAGAACATTCGGGTGCAGGGGATACTGGTCGGCAGCCGCGAGATGTTCGAAGCGATGAATCGCGCGGTAGAGCTTCATCAGATGAGACCGGTCGTGGACCGCGTCTTCTCGTTCGAAGCTGCGGGCGAGGCGTTCGGCTACCTGGCGAGCGGCGCGCACTTCGGGAAGATTTGCATCAAGTTTTGACATCGCGGCGATGCGCGTTGAGGCGTGGCCGAGGGTATATTCTCAGCTATGAGTAGGCTTCCTCGATGCGGCATGTTCAATTCGCCGTCGGCTTTTTCGTTGGAGCAGCCGCCTCCGCGTTGAGAAACTCCGTCAGCGCCTTATAAAAAAGATCCGGCGCCTCGAAGTGCGGAACGTGGCCGATGTTCGGAATCAGCACAAGCTCGGCGCCGGGAATCGTGTCGGCGATGTGCTTTGCGCGCTCGGGGAAGTTCGGGCCGTCCTTATCTCCGCCCAGCACCAGCGTCTTCACTTTGACGTGGGGCCAGTCGTAAACTACAGGGTCCACGTACACCATCTGCTGCACCAGCGCGCGAACCCTTGCGAATCTCGGCCAGTCACCCGATAACGTCCACGCGTAGTGGATGCGAACGTATTTCTCGTATTCCGGTTTCCATCCGGTGACGAAGTAGCGCGCGATGCCCTGGTATGCCTGCTGGTAGGTCATACCCAGCACTTGCTTGTACACCTCTTCAGTGCTGCGCCACGGCCGGTCCCAGCGCGGGTCGGTCAGCCCGATCGGGTTGTATATCACCGCGCGTTCGCTCATATCCGGGTACGATGCGGCGAACCTCGCCGTCAACATCCCGCCCATCGAGTGACCCACGATCGCAGCCTTCGAGACGCCGAGGTGCTGAAGGAGCTTTCGGGTGTTGAGCGCCATGTCATGAAAGTTGTAGGGGATGATCGGCTTGGACGAACGCCCGAAGCCTATCTGGTCCGGCACGACAACGCGGAAGCCTTGCTTTCGGAGGACCTCGATCGTCCCGGCCCAGTACTCGCCGAAAAAGTTCATGCCGTGAAACAGCACGACAGTCCGGCCATTCGGCTGACCGGCGGGCGCGACGTCCATGTAGGCCATCCGCACGTCTTCGCCGTAGACGGTCATCGGCAGATATGAAACGGGATGCGGGTACGGCACGTCTTCGAGTGTGATGCTGCCGGGTTTGATGTCGGTTGGAGTCGCCGGGGGCTGAGTCTGCGCCTGCACCGCGCTTCCCGCCAGCAGCGCCGCCGCATACCAGACAAAACAGATGATGAGCATGCTCGAATGTCTGCGAACACGTCTGCCTTGGTTTCGTCGGGTGCCGACGTCGGTTTGGCTCATGAGAGTCATGAGAGTTGTCTTGTTTGTCATAGCGCCTGCCTCGGCCGCGATTATATGAGGCTGAGGCTCGCAACGGCAACGCGGGGATCGAGCGGGTACGAATCGGCGCGCGGGTGGGGGCTCCGAAGGGGCGTCTGCAAGCGCCAGCCCTTAGGTCTGAACATCAACTTTTCAGTTGAGTCGAGAGGCGATTGTGACTATACTGAGCGCGTTCCGGCCGGACCATCATCCAGTCGACGCTTATGGTTCCTAAAAAGGACAATCTCCTCCGTACCCATTGGGTCTCGCCAGACTAAAGGAGCTTCTGGGTTATGTCGGGCTTCTGCGACCGATGCAACGAGAAAACCAGCCAGATTGTTAGCATATCCAAGTTGCCGGAGTTGGCCGCTGTTGCGCACCTCGGCTACAGGAACGTGTGCGGGCCGTGCTACGACGACCTCCTGGCTGAGGCGAACGAGGCCGAAGAGCGCCGCGAGGAAGACCGCCGCATCGAACCTCGCATCGGCGTGTCAATCAAGGCCCGCGTCGAAGGCAACACGGCCCACCTCGAGCCGTTCGCCGACGAAATGACGATTGAAGAAATAAGCCCGTCAGGCTTGCGACTGCACACCGCCCGCGAGATGGATACCGGAACGGTGTTGAAGATCAGCGTTCCGTCTTACGACTTCGAGGCAACCGCGATAGTGGAAGTCGTGTGGCGCGACGGCAGCCAGCGCAACGCGGGGCTGAAGCTGATGGAGCCAAGCGAGGGCTGGGAGCGGCTGTGGCGAGAGAACGGAGGGGAGTGAGCGTACCGCCTTCGCTCGCGCCATCATGCGCGGACCACCGTGCCCGCCCGCCCGCATTAGTCGCGCGGGCTTCGGCCCCTGCTTGGAGATCGCACCTGCCTCGCCCCTCTCGTTCTCACTCTTCTTCCACTGAATTGAATTCCGGGCGTCCAGGATATAACTTAGGACAATGCCGCCGAAGTCCAGAGCCTTGCTCCGTTGCTCGGACGACAACTGCCGCGCAGAGTTCCCCAGTCTGAGCCGGCTCTACTGCTGCCCAAACTGCGGCGGACTCCTCGACCTCGAATATGATTTCGAGCCGCCGCGCGCAGCGTCCAAGACCAAGGCGCTGTTTGAAAAGCGCCGCGCGAGCTACGAACCGTTGGACCGGAGCGGCGTGTGGCGATTCCGTGAGTTGCTGCCCTTCATCGGCGACTACCAACACGTCGTCACGCTCGCCGAAGGTAACACGCCGATCTATGATGCGCCGCGCGCCGCCCAGTACGCGGGACTCGACCGGCTTACGTTCAAGCACCAGGGCATGAACCCGACCGGCTCTTTCAAGGACAACGGAATGACGACGGGGGTGACTCAGGCGAGGGTGCTGGGGGCGAATGCGGTCGCGTGCGCGTCGACGGGCAACACGTCGGCTTCCATGGCGGCATACGCCGCGAGAGCCGGAATGCGGGCGTTCGTCTTCGTACCTGCCGGCCAGATCAGCTACGGCAAGCTCTCGCAGTCGCTCGAGTACGGAGCGAGGGTCATCGAGATCGAAGGCAACTTCGACGACGCGATGCGAATAGTGCGAGAGCTGGCCGAAGAGACAGACCTCTACCTCTTGAATTCCATCAACCCGTTCCGTCTCGAGGGACAGAAGACCATCATCATCGAGTTGATGGAACAGCGCCAGTGGGTCGCGCCTGATTGGATCGTCCTGCCGGGCGGCAACCTCGGCAACACGTCGGCATTCGGCAAGGCGCTACACGAGTTGAGCGAGTTCGGGTTCATCGACCGCATGCCCCGGCTCGCGGTGATACAAGCCGAAGGCGCGTCGCCCTTCTATGATCTCTTCACCGCGATCAGGCTGGGCGCGGCCGAGAGTGCTCTCGAACCACTCGCGCATCCGGCGACGCTCGCCACCGCGATCAAGATAGGCAATCCGATTTCGTGGAAGAAGGCCCTGCGCGCGCTTCGATGGACTGGGGGCCTCGTCGAGCGCGTGTCGGAACAAGAGATCGCCGACGCAAAGGCGATCATCGGTCGAGATGGGATCGGGTGCGAGCCTGCCTCGGCGGCAACCCTGGCGGGGATCAAGCGGCTGGCGGCTACGGCCACGATCGCGCCCGCGGACGACGTGGTGGCGATACTAACCGGGAGTCTTTTGAAGGACCCCGATTATACAATTGGGTATCACACCGGCAGCCTCAAAATCGAAGCGGACCGAATGCTCCGAGATATTAAGGGGATCTTTGCCAACCGCTCGGCTCGGGTCGCCGCCGACAAAGAAGCCATCAAGCGAATGCTGGCGGAAGAACGCGCAGAGTGACGAGCGGCAGATGGTCGCCGCCGCTCGTCCCCGCGGTTCATTGCGCGCCACCGGCCCCGGCAGCTTTCGGCTTATCTTCACCCGCCTCCGGCTGCTCCCGCCTCCAACTGATCGGCGTCAGCATCGAGACGTGCTCTCGATACTTCTTGTACGCGTCGCCGTAATGGCGGATGAGATCGCGTTCCTCGAATTGGATGGCGACGAGGATGTAGGCCGTCGTCATGATCGCGAAGAACAGGTGGCCCATTGACATCCTCGGCGTGGCCCAGAACGCGATGATGAATCCCAGGTAGATGGGATGCCGCACGCCTTTGTAAAACGCCGGTGTCTTGAATGCCAGCGGCGGACACTCGACGCCTCTGAGGTAGCAGTAGACCTGCTTCAAGCCGAACAGGTCGAAGTGATCTACGAGAAAAGTCGAGATCAAGACGATCAGCCAGCCCGCCCAGAACAGGGCCTGCAACACCAGACGGGCCGTCGAGTTCTCGACGTTCCAGGCAACGCGATCAGTCCCGATCGGCCGCCATTCCCAAAACAGAAGCAACAGCAGCAAGCTGGCTACGAGGACAAAGGTGCTTCGTTCGAGCAACGGCGCGACCATCTTAGTCCATCTTCGCTTGAACCACTGGCGGGCCATCACGCTGTGTTGAACGGCGAAGAGGCTTAGCAACAGCGCGTTGATGATCAGCCGCTGGATCAACCCCTCCCCTTCGCCCGCAACCGAAAGATCGATGGACCGCGGAACGATCAACGGCTTGCCGGCGCCGTACAGGTTACCGCCTCCGACGAAACCGATCGCATACAAGAACGTCCCGAAAAAGATCAGGTAGCAAACCACTCCGTACCCGAAGCCAATGACCCGCTTAATCATGAATGAGCCCTCCTGTGCTCGTCCGGAGGCGAACGACTGCAATTCGATCGCCTGCCGAGGCAAGATTGGCGGCGCTGTTCTCAAGCGTCCGGCGCCGCGATGTTCCCGTCAGTGATTGAAGCTAATTAGTGCAGTTGACCCGTCGCCTGTCACGCCACCGGAAGACCGGACGAAGCTGTGCAGCCATAAGAAAAATCATCCCGGTGATTCGAGTCCATCGACTTCGACCTCCGAGATACACCCTTCAGGAACGCAAGTCAAGCAGCTTTGGTGCTGATTGCAACGAGCATTCAAAATCATAGAGAACTAGTGTAGTATCTCACGGCGGCTTTATCGGTCATTTTCTAATCTCCTCGACCGCAGTTGGACTTCATTTGACGCGGAGATCATTGGCAAAACTCTCTGAATGAGCGGTGCGAGTTTCTCTATGCCAGAGGGGCGCTCCGCTGACGACGATGAGACCTCTCATCCGTGTGATCCTGTCGGCACGTCGCCCCATTGTGACTGATCCGCGTCAGAGGTCAGCAAGGCGCAGCCTATCGCGCCGCACCAGAAGTTCCTCAGGAGGTGATTGAAATGAAGAAACTGCAGATCGGTTTACTCGGTCTCGTGATCGCACTTGTGTGCATTCCGGCGGACAGCGAACCGCGCGTGGCGTTGGCTGATCCGCCCGTCGTTGATCTTGTCGTCGTCACCGACGACAACAGGCTGTTCGGGTATAGCATCGTCTCGTCCGAAGTTCCCCTCACCGCCCTTCCGATAAGCGGGCTGTTGCAAGGCGAGAAGATAAACGCAATAGACTTCGACCCGATTACCGGACAACTGCTCGCCATAACCAATCTTGGCAGGCTCTATAAGCTTGACACTGAGACGGGCGATGCAACTCTGCTGCGGTCCCTTCCGTCCAGCTTCTTCGGCCAAAGACAGGGCATGGACTCTGATCCGGTGAGGAAGCTGCTGCGGTTCATCGGCGAGAATGGGCAGAATGTCATTCTGGATCTGCTCACCGGCCTGCCTGATATTGAACCCACACCACGATACTCCCTCGGTGGCCCGCACGCCGGAAAGCCGATCAGCCTGGTCGCCCTCGCCTACATCAACAACAATCCCGGCGCGACACAGACCCGGCTCTTCGGTATCGATGTCGAGCAGCAAGCTCTGGTATCCACCCCCGACCCTGCGGTAACGGCAAACTGGACGGTCGTGGCCCTCTTCGATTTTGACAACGACGGCACGACCAACTTCGTCGTTAACGACGCATGCTTCGACATTGCTCCGTTCGCGAACAGCGCAATCGCCGCCCTCCAGCCCGCGGATGATCAGTTGTCAACGTTCTTCTCAATAAACCTTCAGACAGGAAAGGCCACCCCGCTCGGATCTCTCGGCTTGAATCAGCCGGTCACCGGCATCGCCCTGGTCAACCAGTTCGTCGACAGCTCCATAACAACGTCGCGCAAGCTGCCGACGGGCGCCGAGCATATGGTCAAGGTCAGCGTGCAGTCTAATGGTCAGCCCGTGCCAAACACCCAGGTTAAACTCCGCATCGGAAGCGGCCCCAATGCCGGGCTAACTCAGATGGCTACAACCAACGCCAACGGCGAAGCGACCTTCGTTTACAGGAGCAACGGGCAGCCCGGAATCGATTCCATCATCGCCACCGGCTGCGTCGGACAGAACAGTTTCGTGAGCGCGGCAGGCGTTGAATGGACGAACGGGCCGATCATCATCAGCATAAGGCTGAGCGGCAAAAACCTTGTGATCGAGGGTCTCAACTTCCTCGACGACGACGAGGTCGAGATCAACGGGCAAGCGCCTAAAAGCGTGGCGTTCAAGAACGACACAAAACTGGTCGCCAAGAAGGGGCGCAACAAGCTCTTAGTGTGCTCACCAGGCGACCCGCCGAAGACGAATGAAGTCCGGGTGTTCAGGAACCCGCTCGGTCAGCCTGCACCGCCGATTCAAGACACGGCGGCGTTTGCCACGTGCCCGTGAATCGGGATGAGCCTCTTGAGCCCGCGTCGATGGCTGCTTGGAAATTTCGTATTAGCTCCTGAGTCCCGCCAGCGTGACGGCGAGCAACAGCAGCCGCTTGAGGCCAAGCTCGCGGCCGGCCGGCTCGTACCACTCCGCAAGGCTGTGGCAGTTGTCCGAGACGCCGCCGACACCGAGCGTAATCGCCGGAATGCCGAGCGAAATCGGAATGTTCGAGTCCGTTGACGAACAGTCTAAACGCGGCTCAATCCCAAGCGCCCGCGAGCACTCGATCGCCGCCTGCACGATTCCGGATTCGACCGGAGTCTCGCCCGATGGCCGGCTCCCGATCTGCTCGATCTCGTACGATACGCGGGTGCTGCTCATCGCTCGCTGGACGTTCTCCTCCCGCACTGCGATCTCTACGACCCGCCGGAGGAACAGCTCGAGCTTGTCGATCTCTTCGTCAGAGACCGAGCGGATGTCGACGGTCATCGCCGCCGCTTCGGCGATCGCATTGACCGAGCTTCCGCCTTCGACGATCCCGACGTTGTAGGAAGTCCGAGGTGAAAGTGGGGCGGGATACGCCGCAAAGCGCGCGATCGCACGGCCCATCGCATGCACCGGATTGACGATTCCAAAGTCGCCCCACGAATGGCCTCCGGGTCCGCTCATCGTGACCCGATACCGCCGCGAGCCGAGCGCGCGATTGGTTATCCGCTCGAGTCCCGGCCCATCGAGCGAGATGAACGCGTCCACGCCCGCGCGAAACTCTCCCTCTGTGAACAGGTGTCGGACCCCTCGGAGGTTTCCTTCGCCTTCCTCGCCGACCGTTGCAACGAAACAAATCGGCCCTTCGGTTCTTACACCGGCGGCGTCGAGCGCCCGCGCGACGGCCGTAACACTGACGATCCCGCATGCGTTGTCGCTGATGCCGGGCGCGTACAGCCTGCGCCCCTCGCGCCGAACCCGCACGTCGGTGCCTTCGGGAAAGATGGTGTCGAGGTGAGCGGAGATGACCACCGCTGGGCGGGACCCGAGCCCGGGCCGTTCGGCGATGATGTTCCCTTCTTCATCGGTTCGGACTCGGGTGAGGCCCAACTCCTGGAATCGCTCCAGCACGAACTGGGCGCGCGCGCTTTCTTTGAACGGCGGGGCCGGTATTTCGCAGACGCGGATGATCTCCTCGTCGATCTCGGTCTGCGAGTGGCTGATGTAGGCGAACGCGCGCTGGATATCGGGCGCCGACAGGACGCCGGCGAAGGTCGAGGGCTCGAAGGTTTGGACTACCGATTCCTGCATCAAGTCTCACGGATCACGATTCACTTCTCAGTTGTCGCTATCGTCATCACCTCGTCGTCCGAGAGCACCGAATCCCGTTGTTTGGCGGCGTTGAACACTCGCTCGACCCGCGCGTCGGTCGCGTCGAGCCCATGCCGTTCGAGCCAGAACACGACGTTAGACTTTCCGCTCATCGGACCGATCTCGATCACTTGTTCACGGCCGACCATCTTAGCCGGCACGCCCGAATAGACGGCATCGGCGAGCCACTCATCGCCCTTACGAAAGGCCTTGATCACCGCCGCGGCGTGCACGCCCGTCGCCGTCCGAAAGGCGTCACGGCCGACGACGGGATAGGAGATGGGAATCGGGATGCCGGTCGCTTCGCTGACGGCTTCGCAGTAACGTCCGAGATTAGACAGGTCCCGGTCGATATACCCCATCAGTTGCAGGTTCACGAGAAGCTGATCGAGCGGCGCGTTGCCGACTCGCTCGCCGATTCCGAGGGCCGTCCCGTGCAATCGGTCGGCGCCGGCCTCGAACGCAGCGATGGCGTTGATCACGCCAAGCCCGCGATCCTGATGCCCGTGCCAATCGATTTTAACGTCCTCACCGGTCGCTTCAACGATCGACTTGACGTACGCGATCAACGAGCGCGCGCCTTCGGGCGTCGCGTGACCCACAGTGTCGCACACGCAGATGCGGCGCGCTCCGGCTTCGATGGCCGCCGTGTAGAGCGCGCGAATCGTGTCGGGGTGGGCGCGAGTCGTGTCTTCGGTCACGTACATGACGGGGATGCCGTGTGAGACCGCGAAGCTCACTGCGTCTTCGGTAGCCGTCAGCATCATCTCTACCGACCAGCCTTCGGCGTACTGACGAATCGGGCTCGAGCCAATGAAGGTGCCGGCTTCGATCGGCATCCCGACTTTTTCGGATATATCGATGATTGGTTGAATATCCGCGCGCACCGTTCGCGCCGCGCAGTTAGGCTTGATATCCAGCTTGCAGTCGACGATTTCCTTCGCGAGCCGGGTGACATGGGTGACCGCGCGCGGGCCCGCCCCCGGCAATCCAATGTCGGCGGCGTCGATGCCGAGCGAGTCCATCAGGTGAAGTATCGCGATCTTCTTTTCGATCGGAGGATCGATGACCGACGGCGACTGGAGGCCGTCACGAAGTGATTCATCATCGAATTCCACGCGTCGCGACGCAATCTGCTCGGCGCCGAGGCGGTTCCAGTCGTAGATCAATTCACCCTTGTTCACTTCAAACACCTTCTCAGCGATTAGAGCAAACGCGCGACGAGAGCGTCAAGTAGGCCCGCTCGCGGGTAGTAGGGTATTAGTGTGTTGCTCGATTCGCATCTGACTCCGGTGAGCCGGGGCCGCGAGGTAGGACATCGAGAGAACGTCGAAACTGAAATGGCCCACTCAACTTCAGGCATTCACAGGTCGGGAAGAGGGATTTATCCCCGCTGGCATTGAGCCTACCGCTTTCTTCCGGCTCCTCTGGTCGCCTCGAGAATCTCGCTACCCCACTCGGCCATTGCAACCGACAGCTTCTTGACGTCTTCAGGCCACCACCAATCTCGGTCAACCGGCAGCGGCTCATTGGATTGATTATAGAAAGCTCTGAAACTCGACCACCTGTAGTCGGCGGCCGACTTCACCAAGCGGGCCTTCAGCGGATTGTTGTGAATGTAGTTGATCTTTTGCCAAATCATCCAATTGCTCCATAGCGGTAATGCCTTGAAGCTCTCCTGCCACACCTGATGTGTTGCCCCGTCTGGTGCGGGCCTGTCCAGTGTGAAAGCGCCGGGCGGCGATGCGTCAATTATCCGCCTCGCGCTTAGGCCTTTTAGCGCTCCTCCCAGATGGGTTACGGCGCCGTCATGCGGATTGACTATGAGATGAAAATGATCGGGCATCAAAACATAGGCTATCAACTTGAACGGCCGCGCTTCCTTCAGTTCCCGAATTGATTGTAGAAACAGCAGACAACAGCGGTCGTCCTCGAAGACCTTGGCGCGCATGTAGCAGTTGCCGGTAACGAAGTGCAGTGCGCCTGGAAGGTTCTTGTTGGCCCACTTTTTTGCCACACCGCAAGAATAACACAGGTCGGAGTTGGTGATCGTTCCGATCGCTTTGTGATCGGAACCAACTGCAAGAGCGGGGATAAATCCCTCTTCCCAACCTCTATTATGATTCAGTTGAGCAGTGCAACCCATCTGGGCGGCGTCGAAGCGATCGCAAAGAGT